>CAYFGU010000004.1:0-133162 GCA_964343115.1 uncultured Desulfurococcales archaeon | reverse complement strand
CCCTCATCTCGTCGAACACCGTGTAGTCAGGCCTGGAGAGCAGGAGTATGTCGTGTAGCTCCCTTAGGTCGGCGTAGGTCTTGGAGTACTGAGTTACTATGGGCGGGAGCCGCATGTCCCTGGGGGACTCTATGGTCTTGACGACCTTGCCTAGGCCCGCGTAGTACTCGGCCAGGGCCTGTGCAAACGTGGTCTTCCCTGCCCCGGGCGAGCCGCTTATGAGGATCCCCTCGGCCTTTGAGGTGAGCCTCTCCATAAGCTTGGGGTGTAGGTTGTAGTCCTCAAGCTTGAGCCTGGCTATGGGTCTCACGGCAGTTATCTCCCAGCCGTCGCTGAGCGGGGGCCTCGTTATGATGATCCTGTAGTCGCTGAGCTGGACTATGGTCGAGCCAGCCCTGTCTATCTCAACGAACCCGTCGCTCGTCGTCAGGGCCCTCTCTATGATCTCCCTCGCCATCTCCTCTATCTCGGCCCTCTGCAGGGGCCTCTCGTCGAGCCGGACGAAGATCCAGTTGCCAGGCCTCCCTACCTTGGCAAGCGGCGCCGCCCCCTCCTTAAGGTGGACGCTCATAGTCTTGTCGCTGAAGTACTCCTCAAGCTTGAGCTTGCCCTCCCTCGGTATGCCCGTGTACAGGACCTCGACGCCAAGGGACCTGGCGGCCTGGGCCTGTATAGGGTCGCTCGTGACTAGCACGCCCTTGACACTGTAGGCCCTGTCCCTGACGGCCTCCTTGAGCCGAGCGTAGTCGCTAACCCCGATGGACTCGTCGAGCTCCACCTGCCCTCTGGCTATGCTGAAGACCTTAGCCAACTCCTCGAGGCCTGTGAAGCCTATGCTCCTGCCAGCCCTGGCCTCCTCGTAGAAGTAATCGATGAGGCCCTTCGGCATAACAACCTTTCCGGCCAACTTGCCGGACTCCAGGAGCTTCCTGAGGCTGCCGTCTATCACAGAGTCCGGGTCTACTACGTACACGGCAGCGTTGTCTACGCTCACCACCCTACCCCATCATCGTGGCATATGCGGGGGGCAGGCCAAATATTCCTTAGCGTGCGAGGGCGTAGCCTGAGCGAAGAAGGTAAAATGCGCGCCCACGCACAAGTACTAGGGCAAGTCGCGTGACGCTATCCGTGCTGATTAACGCGTCAGCCGTTTACACCGGCAAGGAGCTGCTCAAGGACGCCTACGTGTACATAGAGGACGGAGTCATAAGGGAGATAGGTCCTCAGCCCGCCCCGGACGAGGTTCAGAGCGCCACGCTCCTCCTCGGCGGTGAGGGCAGGGTCGTCGTGCCGGGCCTGGCCGCGCTGGCTGACGTTGCGGCCTACCCGATAAGGTTCAGCAGGCCGAACATATCCAGGAGGCTGGTCTTCTACCGGGGCCTGAGCGAGAGGGAGCTCTTCACGGCGTCGCTGCCGGGTGTCTACGAGCTCCACGTAATGGGGGTCACAACCATTTTTGTCGAGAGCCTATCCCCTTCCCTGCCGGTCGAGCTAGCCAGGAGGATAGGCGGCTTCTACGGGGCTGCAAGGCCCTCCTGCAGCGAGCCGTACGCCGTCCAGCCGATCCTCAGGGGCTCCCTTACGATAGGGGGCGAGGGCTGCCCGGGGGGTGACGTTACGGAGGGCGAGGAGGAGGCCCTCGTCCTCACGGGCAGGGCAGGCTACCAGCTCGACGGGATAGGGGACGTGCTGGAGAAGAGCCAGAGGCTGAGGAGGATGGCGGGGCTCCCCGAGGTCAGGGTCGAGCCAAATCAGGTCGCAGAGCTAGTCGTTTACGACACGTCGAGGCCACCCGCTATGATGATGTACGTCGCGGGCCCTGACGACATAAGGGGCATATACGGGTCCCACGCTTCCGTTGAGAGCGTTATAGCAGGCATGGACATCCTTGTCGAGATGGGGGAGCACATGAGGATAGGAAGGAAGCACCTGAGTGAGGCGCTGCAGCTCTACAGGAGGCTGAAGACCGCATAGCTGAGACCATGTATTGGATGAATATATATAAATTCCTGAGATAAAACTGGCGGAGGACGCAGGATGACCGACGTGTCAATAGAGGCCAAGGGGCTGACTAAGAGGTACGGAAGCCTCCTAGCGGTGGACCACGTAAGCTTCAGCGTCTACAGGGGCGAGATCTACTCCCTCCTCGGCCCGAACGGGGCTGGCAAGACCACTACCATATCAATGCTCGCAACCCTCAGGCTCCCCACGGAGGGCGACGCCCTGGTTGAGGGCTACAGCATTGTGAGGGACAGAGTGCAGGTCAGGAAGGTGATCGGCGTCGTCCCGCAGGACCTCACCGCTGACGACGAGCTGACGGGGCTCGACAACGTTGTCCTGATGGCCAGGCTTCACGGGTACCGGGGCAAGGAGGCGGAGGAGAGGGCGTGGGACGCCATCAAGTTCATGCAGCTAGAGGACGCCGCCAGGAGGAGGGTCATGTACTACAGCGGAGGCATGAGGAGGAGGCTCGAGATCGCCATGAGCATCGTGCATGAGCCTAAGGTCCTCTTCCTGGACGAGCCCACGGTAGGACTGGACGTTCAGACAAGGAGGCACATATGGGATCTCATAAGGGCGCTCAAGAAGGAGGGGGTCACTATAATCCTGACGACGCACTACATGGAGGAGGCCGAGGAGCTCTCGGACAGGGTCGCCATCATTGACAGGGGCAAGATAATCGCTGAGGGCTCACCCGAGGAGCTGAAGGCGAGGGTGAAGGGCGACAGGATCTACGTCAGGCTCGGGGGCTCAGAGGAGACGGAGCAGGCCGTGAGGACCCTCTCAGCCCACTTCGGGGACATAAGGGTCTCAGACGGCGCCATCGTGATAAAGGTGGAGTCCTCCGTGGAAGCCATGCCAGCGCTGATAAAGGCCCTATCCCAGTTCAACGTCAAGGAGCTCAGGATAGTGAGGCCGAACCTCGAGGAGGTCTTCCTCGAGCTAACGGGCCACGGCCTCCGTGAGGAGGAGGGGGGCTTTGACATGTTTAAGTTCAGGAGGTTGATGAGGGCGGTGAGATCATGATAGGGGAGACCTACGTCCTGACGGTCAGGGAGCTAAAGAAGTGGCTTGGCAGGAGGGGCACGTTTCTGGTGTCCCTTGTGACTCCGCTGGCGTGGCTTGCCCTCTTCGGGAAGAGCCTGAACTTCGTGAACATGTTCACCTCAGGGGCGGCTAGCGCGCAGTTCCTGAACCCCTCGCTCGTGCAGCAGTACGTCGACAGGACTCTCGTAAACCTCTTCGGGACAACAAACTACTTCAACTACCTCACCACTGGGATGTTCGTGGTTTTCGCCTTCTTCCAGAGCGTGTTCGGGGGCGTCAACATAGTCTTCGAGAAGAGGTTGGGCAGCATGAACAGGCTAAGGCTCACCCCCGCTCCCAGGGCTAGCATATTCGTCGCCAAGATGCTCGCCACCCTAGTCAGGATACTGTTCTATGAGACCATACTGCTGATCATAGCGGTTGCGCTAGGCTTCAGCCCTACGTGGTCGGTGACCGGCTTCCTGGCCTCAGGGGTAGCGCTTGCGGTCATGGCGTCAGGCTTCGTCAGCATATTCGAGGGCATAGGGTTCAACGTTGACAACCAGGAGATAATGTTCTCGATAGTCAACCTCATAAACCTGCCCCTCATGTTCGCGTCGCCCGTCCTGTTCCCACTGAAGCAGATGCCCTGGTGGCTGCAGGACATAGCGCGCTATAACCCCCTAACCTACACCGTTGACATAGTCAGGTACAACCTGCTGGGGCTTCAGACGATAAACTACTACGAGGCGTGGGGCGTCCTTGTGGGGGTCTCAGCGGTATTCATAGTGGCAGGGCTGTTCGCTAGCCTAAGGGTGTTAGAAAACTATTAAAAAATAAAAATAAATTTAAGTTACTTCTTTGACCTCTCGCTCATAGGCGCGTACTTCAGGCCCGTGGGCCCGACGTACTTCTCGTCAGGCCTTATGAGCCTGTTGTTCAGGAACTGCTCTATGTAGTGGGCTGACCAGCCGACTATCCTGCCCATTGCAAATATGGGCGTATACATCGGCACAGGTATGCCTAGCTGGTAGTAGAGGACAGCTGTGTAGAGGTCAATGTTGGCGGGAAGCTTCTTCTCCCTCCACATAACCTCCTCGGCCTTGGCTAGGGCCTTGACCCAGAGGTCGCCGTCCTTGAACTGCAGTATGAACTTCTTGGCCACGTCGGTCCTCGGGTCGTGGATCTTGTATATCCTGTGGCCGAAGCCCATTATGACCTCCTTCTTGGCGAGCTTGTCCATCAGGTACTGCTCAACGTACTGATCGAAGGGCACGCCCTTGGCCTCTGCCTGGGCCTTGGCGTCCAGGAGCCACTTTATGGCCTGCTCGTTAGCCCCGCCGTGCAGCGGTCCCTTGAGGGACGCGACGCCCGCGGCAACCGCGCTGTATATGTCAGTGAGCGTGCTCGCGGCAACCCTCACCGTAAAGGTGCTCGCGTTGAAGCCGTGGTCCATGTAGAGGACAAGCGTGGACTCGAAGGCCCTGGCCTCGGCGTCGGTTGGCATCCTTCCGAGGATCATCCTCAGGGCGTCCTTGGCGTGTGGAAGGCTTGGGTCAGGCCTCAGCATCACCCCGTCCCTTGGCAGGTGCCAGGCAGCCGCGAAGATGAACGGTGTGAGGGCGATGAGCCTCATGGCGTGCTCCTCGAGGAACTCGAAGGAAGCCTTCTGGGGCCACTCTGGCGCGAAGAACTGGCCTAGCAGGTTATAGGCGTACTGCCCGTAGTACATGGGGTGCGTGGCGGGGACGAGCTTGAGGGCGTCGATGAGCTTCTCCGGTATCTGGCCCCTGTAGCTGTCGAGCTTTGCCTTGAACTCCTTGTACTCGCCCTCCGTGGGCAGGTGCCCGTAGTGTATGAGGTACGCGGCCTCGTAGAAGTCCGCGTGCTCACCTATGTCGTCAATAGTGTAGCCGCGGTATATCGTTGCCTTCCCCGTAGGGTCGACGCCGCTGACGTTGGTAACGTCGACAATTACGTTGTCAAGTCCCTTGGGGACTACGATCCTCCTCCCGAGGGGGCCCTCCTCATATTGGCACTCAACCTGCTTTGACAAGACTACTCACGCTCGGGTATATTGGGTTATGTACGTCATTAAGTGCGTTAGGAAAGGGCCGTATAGAACAAGGTATGACTTTATCTCTCAGCCCTTAAGGAAGTCCCTTAGGTCGCGGTGCCTCCTCTCCACCGCCTCTAGGAAGTCCCTGAGGCGCAGCCCGCCGGACGGGTCGTCGAGCCTGAAGGACGCGCCCGTAGGCTGGAGGCCCTCAATAGGGTGGAACCTCCACTCTCCCCCCCTTGCCCTGAATGCTATGAAGGCCCTTCCCCCGGCCCTCCGGGCGAACTCGGCCAGGCCTATCACCTGCTCCGCGTCCAGGTAGACGGGCCCCTGGTCTGACCTAGCCTTCACCTCTATGGCTACAACGTTTCCGTCCCTTATGGCGACGATGTCGGGCTGAAACCTCCTCTTTGAGCCGCCACCGCTGGAGGGGCCCCTGATCACGGCGAAGCCCCTCTCCCAAAGCAAATTAGCCAGCTCGTTCTCGGCCCTGGTCCCCTTGGCCTTTGGGTTCCTCAAGGCCAGGTCGTACAGTCTGGGGTACGAGGGGTAATAGGCGTGCCTCACCTCTGCGGGAGCGACTCCTCCAGCACCCTCATAGCGTTGCGCCAAAGGACGTCATCAGCCCTCGGCCCGAGCAGCTCGGCGAGGGCCCCAAGGTCGGAGAGGTCGGAGAACCCAGCCGGGTACCTCTCGAGGCCTAGGAAGTCAGTGCCAAGGGCCACGTGCTCCCATCCGACCAGCTCGCCCACGTACCTGGCCACCTCGGCCATCCCCTTCACGGAGGGGTCGGGGAGGGTGTCCGGAATCGACGTTATCCCGATAACGCCGCCTGTCCTAGCCAGGGCCCTGAGGGTCTCGTCGTCTAGGTTGCGGGGGTGCTGCTTAAGCGCGAGGGCGTTGCTGTGGGTGGCTATCACGGGCCTCCTGCTAACGCTCGCTGCTTCCAGGGAGGCCTGCCTGGAGGCGTGGGACACGTCTATGAGGACGCCGATCTCGTTGGCCAGCCTCACGAGCTCCTCCCCGAGGTCGGTCAGGCCGTAGTCCTTCTTTGACATGCAAGAGGCGGCGAACTTGGTGCCGTAGTTCCAGGAGAGGCCTACGACCCTGACCCCGGTCTCATGGAGCCAGAGGAGGTCGTTGGGGTCCGATAGCGCGTCCGTCCCCTCGACGCCTATGACCAGCTTGACCCCCCTCGACCTAAGGTCGTCCCTCCCCCTCACGATCCTGACCTTGCCCTGCATCTCGAGCACGTGGAAGTACTTTAGCTGAGTTATGAGCGTCTGGAGGGTGAGGTCATAGCGCCCCCTGCCCGTCGCGGGGAAGATTATTGAGACGACTACTGCGTCCTCGAGCTTTGACAGCTTCTCCAGGGTCGATGGGGCGTCGCCTGACTCGAAGTTGAGTCCCCTTGAGTACCAGTAGCCTATGTCCTCGTGAAGGTCTACTACCCTCACTGGAAGCGCCAGAAGGTGGATCGACATTGGGGTATTAATACTAGTCGCTAAACAAGCACTTACTAGGGTACAGGTTGGCCGTTAACGAGTTCCTTGAGAGAAGGAGGCTGGCTGAGTACTTCAGGGAGGAGGCCAAGAGGGAGGTTGAGTACGCCCAGAGGCTTACTGAGACCGCGAGCAGGTCCCAGAACCCTGTGGTCAGGCTGATCATGGAGGCGGTGTCCCAGGACTCCCTGAAGCACTCCAAGATTTACGAGACCATGGCCATGCTCCTCTTGAACCCAAGCCTCATTGACGAGGCGGAATCGACCTCCGTCCTCAAGGACATAGAGTCGCACATAGCCATGGAGGCGGACAGCATAAAGGAGCTCGAGAGCATAAGGTCAAATGGCGTCGTGAGCAAGGACCCGGCCCTGCTCTTCCTCATAGACATGCTTCTGAGGGACGAGAGCTTCCACCATTCCCTCCTCAGGCAGGTCTACACGGCGCTCATAAAGAACATAACGCTCAGCGAGCAGGACATATGGGACGCGGTCTGGCGCGACGCGGTGTACCACGGGACGCCTGGCGGCTAACCCCTACCCTTGGCCATCAGTATGATCCTCGCGGCGTCCTCCAGGGCCTCCACGGCGTCTAGGGCGTCATAGGCGTCCACGTTAGAGTACACGGCGACACCGTGCCTACGGAGCACAGCGGCCCTGCAGCCGCCGGCCTTCAGTGCGTTTACAACGGCGTCCGCGAGCTCCTGGGTCCCTGGCGTAATGGGTGGGACCTCGGCCACGCAGCCGACCCTGATCGAGGCCTCGCTCAGCACGCCTACGTCAAGCCGCAGTCCAGCCTCGTAAAGCGCAATGAGGCTGGGTGGGTGAGCGTGGACGACCGCGATGGAGCCCTCGACGTCCCTATATATCGAGACGTGGAGCCTGTACTCGCTGCTTGGCGTGCCTACGAGGGTCCTGCCGTCGAGCGACATGATCGCTATGTCGTCCTCCCTGATCACGTGGCGGGGCACGCCAGTAGGAGTTATGTAAACGAGTCCTTCGCGCCTATCGAAGAAGCTCACGTTGCCGCCCTTCACCTGTACGAGGCCCCTTGAGTAGAGCAGCCTCATGACGTCCGCGATCTGCCTGGATATCTTCTCGTCGACCCTCAACTTGATCACCTGGGCGAGCCTAGGTTACCCAAACGCGCTCGGGCTCACGGCCTTCTCCTCCCTGGGCCTCAGCCTCCTAGAGGCAAGGTCCCTGAGAGCCTCCTTGTACCTCTCCACCAGCATGGAGGCTAGGGCCCTTCCCAGATGGCCTATCAGGGCCTTGGCTATAGGGTTCTCCATCTTATCGACGGCCATGTCCATGTCATTGGCAGCCTCCTCGAAGGCCTTCATCAGGGCCCTTATTATGAACTCGCCCCTGAGCGGGTCAAGTATCATCCTGTCCAGGAGCGTGAAGTAAGTCTTCCTTAGGGCGCCCATGGGTATGAAGGGCAGCGGGAAAGTTATCACCCTGAGCTTCCTGATCCTGTCGAGGAGCTCCAGGTCCATCATGACATCGTCGTCGGTCTCGCCAGGCAGGTTAACTATCATGGTTCCCACGACAACCCAGCCGTTGTCGTTAAGTATCCCTATCCCCTCCTCAACTATGTCAGGGTACTGCTCAGGCCTGAACGGCAGGACCTTGCCTGGCATGAGCCTCCTTATGAGCCTCGGGGACCCGGTCTCTATGCCCATCTCAATGAACGTCCTCCTGCCGCCCTCGTTTATGTACTGGGCTACCTCCTTCACCAGGGTCGGGGCCTGAACCACAACGGCGGCCGTCGTGAAGTCCGTTGAGATGGTGTACTCATCCCCGTACGACTTCACAAGCCTATATGCTTTCCTGGTCAGCTCTATGACCTTCTCTGGGACCGGGTCTATCCCCCTGGCCCCGTACCTGAAGAACTCCTCGCTGTGGAGGTTTATGTCCTTGACCTTGCCTACCTCAATGTTTACCCTTATCTCCCTCTCTATGTGGCCCTCGAAGGGCAGCGACTTTATCGACCCGCTCAGGGTTGGCGTGCAGAACGTGCACCCCCTCCCGCACCCCCTGCTGACCTCGACAAGCCCCCCGTTGGCTGGCGTCACTATGACCGGTATGTCATCGATCCTGGCGGGCGGGGCTGATATGACTGGCGGTAGGGGCTCCCCCTGGAGTAGCTTCCTGAAGACGGATGGCCCAAGGCTCTCGAACTCCCCCTCGTACACGAGGTCTATGCCTAGCCTCCTGTGATAGCCGGTGTCGGTGAGCTGCCACGTTGCCGGGCCGCCCACCACTATCTTCAGCTGCCCCCTGTGTGCCCTGACTGCGGGGTGGTTTATCACGTCCAGGAATGACCTGGCTATGAACGGCACGCCCCTGTAGGGCAGGCCTGCCAGCCTGAGTATCCAGTAGGTTATGCCGCTCCCGAAGCTGAGCCCTAGGGGGTCCATCACGTATATCCCGAGGACCCTTGTCTCAGGCCCTATGACCTTGTTGAGCTCGCGA
Organism: uncultured Desulfurococcales archaeon; assembly: GCA_964343115.1. Classification (GTDB taxonomy): domain Archaea; phylum Thermoproteota; class Thermoprotei_A; order Sulfolobales; family Acidilobaceae; genus Acidilobus. The sequence continues at coordinate 124,100 of CAYFGU010000004.1, read as the reverse complement.
GGGTTGGCTATAACGACCTCGTCCCTGCTGACTACGCCCTTGTCGAGGAGGGCGGCCTCGACCTTGGCGAGGCCGTAGGGGGCCCTCAGAGCCCTCCCATTCCTTGACCTGATCCTGAAGTAGGTCCTAGCTATGAGGGGCCTTATGTAAGTGTCTGGGAGCGCGCTGATGAAGCCTGCGACGCTCGCCCCCAGCGTGTCGCTGGCCGTGGCGCCCTCGGCTGTCAGGACCACCTTGTAGCCCCTCATATCTAGGTCACCGATCTTTCGACTATCTAGAGTTTCTTGGCGTCAATAAAAATGTTCGCATATTCATCTCAAGGCTGCAGTTGAGATAACCCCCGTCGGAACCTGCGCGGACGTATGAGGTCTACCCGCGGCCCGGCCTGCTCTATGAGGAGGGGTTGGCTTGGGTCGGGGTAATGGACTGGTGCTTTTAAACGTTTAACGGCTGTTAAAGTGAGGGCCGATGCTATGTCCCTCGACGTAAAGGACCTGCACGTGGAGGTCAGCGGCAGGGAGATACTTAGGGGAGTCACAGTGACCGTGAGGAGAGGGGAGGCCGTTGTGCTCATGGGCCCTAACGGTAGCGGGAAGACGACGCTTGCCTACGCTATCATGGGACACCCCCGCTATAAGGTAACTAGTGGGAGCATCGAGCTCGACGGCGTTGACGTAACGAACCTGCCCACTCACGAGAGGGCCCTGAAGGGCCTCGCGCTGGCCTTCCAGAACCCGGTTGAGGTCCCCGGGGTTAGGCTCGGGTACCTCCTTAATGTCATAAACGCGAAGAGGGTCAAGGGGTTCGACCTTACTTACGTGGACCCGAAGTTCCTTGGCTGGGTCAGGGCGCAGGCGAGGCAGCTCGGCATAAAGGACGAGCTCCTGGATAGGGAGCTGAACGTCGGCTTCAGCGGAGGGGAGAGGAAGAGGTCAGAGCTACTCCAGGTCCTTGCCATGAGCCCCAAGTACGTGATACTCGACGAGCCGGACAGCGGCCTTGACGTTGACGGGGTGAGGCTAGTCGGGCAGACCATACTGAAGCTGAAGGACTCTGGGGTGGGGGTGCTCGTGATAACCCATCACGCCGAGGTCACAAAGTTCGCGCCCCCGGACAGGGCATACGTGATCCACCAGGGCAAGGTAGTCGCCGAGGGCGGGACGGAGCTGGTGGAGAGGGTCTTCAAGTCAGGCTATGAGGCCTTCCTGAAGGGGGTGGCCTGAGTTGGGCGAGCCAGTAAACCTGTTGAGGGAGAGGGAGCTCCGCGACATAGTCTCGCTGAGCAGGGAGGGGCCGCTGAGCATAGCAGCCAGGTACCCTAAGGAGGTCGAGGTCAGGGGAAGGATATCAGCTGACCTCATAGATGAGGTCTCCAGGTCAAAGGGCGAGCCCGAGTGGATGAGGCTCCTGAGGCGCAGGGCCCTCGAGATGTTTGAGAAGCTACCGATGCCGAACTGGCTTGAGGGCGTCGAGAGCGTAGACCTAGACGAGATAGCGAGTTATGTTAAGCCCGGCGTGCAGCCGGCCGAGAGCTGGGACCAGCTGCCGGACTGGGTCAGGGAGGCCTACTCCAAGCTGGGCCTGCCCGAGGCCGAGGCGAAGGTGCTGTCAGGCCTGACGGCGGTCTTCGACAGCGAGAACGTTATTACAAGGGTCAAGGAGGAGCTGAGGAAGAAGAACGTGGTCTTCCTCTCCATGGACGAGGCCGTTAAGAAGTACCCTGACCTTGTAAAGGAGTACTTCGGGAAGGTCTTTCCGATGGCTGACCACAAGTTCGCCGCCCTGCACTACGCTCTCTGGAGCGGGGGTGCCTTCGTCTACCTGCCTCCCGGGGCCCGCGTCGTGAACCCCGTTGAGGCCTTCTTCCTGATAGGTAGTGAGCTCGAGGGGCAGTTCGAGCACACCCTGATAGTCGCAGACAGAGGGAGCTACATACACTTCATAGAGGGCTGCGCCGCCCCTGTGCTGAGGAAGTTCAGCTTCCACGACGGGATGGTCGAGGTGTACGCGAAGGAGCGGTCTGAGGTCCACTTCACGACGATACAGAACTGGAGCGGCAGCATCGTGAACTTCAACAACAAGAGGGCCATAGCTGAGGCCGGGGCGAGCGTTGAGTGGGTGGAGGGGAGCATAGGCAGCAGGATAACCTACACCTACCCGAGCACTGTTCTGAAGGGGGAGGGCGCCAGCACGAAGAACGTATCAATCGGCATCGCGAACGGCCCGGGCAAAATTAAGGACGTTGGCGCCAAGGCCATTCATGCGGCGCCGAACACGAGGAGCCTGATAGTGTCAAAAAGCATAAGCGCCGGTGGGGGCGTGGCGACCTACAGAGGCCTAGTGAAGGTGCTTAGGGGGGCCCATAACAGCTTCTCGCATGTCCAGTGCGACAGCCTGATACTTGACAGGGACAGCAGGGCCTACACGCTCCCGAGGAACGAGGTCGACGAGCCATCAGCCGAGGTCACCCATGAGGCTATGGTGGGACGGCTCGGCGAGGACCAGCTCTTCTACCTTGGGTCCAGGGGGATAACGGAGGGGGAGGCCAAGGCAATGATCGTCAATGGGTTCATAAGGGACGTGCTGAGGGGCCTCCCGCTAGAGACCGTCAGCATACTGACCAAGGTAATAGAGCTGGAGTTCAGCCAGCTAGGCTCGGTCGGGTGAGGTCCTTGAGCTCGCTGAGGCAGAGGGCGGCCGAGGAGGCCTCGAGAACGCCGTGGCAGAGGGTCGCCGACTCGCCCGTGACCAAGCACTACACTGACTGGAGGGCCTTCGAGGAGGCCCTGTCCGCGAGGGGCGAGACCGAGTTCACGAGACCTGAGGGGGAGTGGGACCTAGTCCTCGGCCCCTGCGGCGTCGGCTACAACTACGACATCGACGAGACCCTCCTTGACCCGAGGGAGTCAAGGCTGTACGGGGAGCACATAGCTAGGCTTGACGGCGCCCACATAATTGAGGCCAGGGGGACCGTTAGGATAGCCCTCTGCAGGCCCCAGGGGGCCTCGTGGGTCTCCCAGCACTTGACCATCAACGTCCCCCCAGAGTCCGAGGCAGAGGTCATCGTCTACGCTCCAAGGGCGGCCCCTGGGTCCACCGGCATCGAGCTGAGGGCCAAGGAGGGCTCCAGGGCCAGCCTGCTCGTTATAGCCGAGCCCTCTTCTCAGGCCCCCACGGCGTTTCTGCTGAGGAGGGCCGTGGGTGTAAGGGCGTCGCTCTCGTCGATGGTTATCTCCTCGTCTTCTTCCATGACCAGGGTGGACGAGAGGACGGTCATAGCAACGTCAGGGGCACTGACGCACTCAACGTTGACGTTCTCATTGTCGTCAGGGAGGCTCGACAACGTGATAGACACCGTGCAGGCTGGTAGGGACTCGAGAGCTTACGTCACTGGCCTTGGGGTCGCCTCTGGCTCGTCCCTCGTCGCGGTACGGGGCACAGCCTATATGCTCCCCAACTCCCCTGGGTCCTCCTCCACGTTCCTTGTCGAGGCTCTCATGTTGGGTGAGAGGGCCAGGGCCTACACGATGCCCATGATGAGGATAGAGACCGGCGAGGTCCAGGTCGCCACCCACAGGGCGGCCCAGTACAGGCTCCCAGGGGACCAGCTGTTCTACCTTGAGACGAGAGGGCTGAGCGAGGCAGAGGCCACGGAGCTGATAGTCCAGGGCAGGTCGCTGTCACTCGTCGAGGCAAGCGGCGTAAGGTCCTCGTCTGCCCAGCTAGCGAGGGACTACATTATGGGGCTCGTCAGGAGGGCCCTCGAGGGCCTAGTCAGCCCTCCTCCTCAGAGGGCAACCCTAGCTCCCTCTTGACCCTCCTTGCGTTCTCCGCTACCTCACTGAGCCTCTGCTCGTAGTAGTTGGCGCCCGTAGAGTCTATGGTCACTGTGAGCGGGCCGAACTCCTCGACCTCGAAGACCCACATGGCCTCAGCCATCCCGAGCCTGTCAAGCCAGTAGACCGCCTTGACGGACCTTATGGCCTCGGCCGCCAGGGCACCGGCCCCGCCGGTGAACACCGCGTACACGGCCTTATGCCTCCTCATGGCCTCAGCGGTCCTCGGGCCCATGCCGCCCTTGCCAATTATCATCTTGACGCCCGTTCTCTCTATGAACTCCGGCTCAACCGGCTCCATCCTCATGCTTGTGGTGGGGCCAGCCGCCACGATCTTCCATGACCCGTCGGCCTGTTTCACCGCGACAGGGCCGCAGTGGTATAGCGCCAGGCCCCTGAGGTCTATTGGCAGGGAGCCTCCTCCCCTCAGCACCTCAAGCGCTAGCTCGTGTGCCTCGTCCCTCGCGGTGACCACGATACCGCTCAGGTAGACCACGTCGCCTACCCTAAGCTCCCCCACTACCCTGTCGTCAAGGGGTGTCTTCAGGTGGAACTCCCTTGCCCCAACGCTCATCTTAATCACCTCACCAAGGCGCACCCCGCGCCAGTGTACTTGATGTGCCTGCTGGTCAGCTGCCACTCCCCGTTAGGCTTAATGACGGCTGACGCCCTCCTCGTGGCCCAGCAGCTGGTCACGATGCCAATGGCGAAGGTGGCCGGGTGCCTGTACGCGTAGTCGATCTTGACGTCAAGCGCCGTGATGCCGCCCCCAAAGCCGTGGGGGCCCAGCCCTAGCTTGTTGACTGCATTGAGGAGCTCCACCTCCAGCTTGGCTATGTTGGGGTCAGGGTTCCTCTCCCCGATCGGCCTCAGCAGGGCCCTCTTGGCGAGCGCGAGGGCCATGTCGGCCCCGGCCGCAACGGCCACGCCGATTATGACAGGGGGGCATGGGAGCGGGCCGTACTTCACGATCGTGTCTATGACGCCTGACCTGAGCTTCTCGAATCCAAGTATGGGCTCGCTCATTATCAGCGTGGCGGGGAACTCGCTCCCGCCCCCCTTTGTCATGAACCAGACCCTTAGCTCGTCCCCCTCGACGAGGTCTATGTGGATCCAGGGGATGTACCTCCCAGTGTTGTCGCCGCTGTTCTTCTTATAGAACGGGTCCACGGCGTTCGGCCTCAGGTACCCGTCCTTAGTAACCCTCCTCACGGCCTCAGTGGCCGCCCTCACAGCCCCCAGCTTCAGGGGGAAGTTCTCCCCCATCTCGAAGAAGAAGTAGGGCGTCCCCGTGTCCTGGCATATCGGGACCCTGCGCGCGCAGGCTATCTCAATGTCCTTCAGTATCGCCTCAAGCTGCTTCCTCGCCAGGGGGTTGGTCTCCCTCTCATATCCTTCCTTAAGGGCGATGTACACGTCCTCGGGTATCGACGTGGCGGCGGTCGCTATCATGTCGTAGAAGGCCCCGACGAGCGTCTCCTCAGTCAGGGTCACGAAATTCACCTGATCATAGCAGCAGCGTCGTGTTAAAATCCCTTGATCTCTAGAGGGGTACTTACAGCATGGTCTACTCCAAAAGGGACCTCAGCTCAGCGGCCACCTGGGGCGCAGAATCCTTTACAGGGGGCGGATCCGGGACCTCACCCTCGACATCCCTGAGGGCCCTGGCGACCGAGCTGGGGGAGGCCTCACTGCACCTAAGCACCCTGTAGCCTCTCCTTCCCATGAAGGCCTTGGCGTTCTCCTCGTGCTCGAAGTGCCCGTCTATTGCAAGTATAACTGCCCTCTTCCTCATGGCAGCTACCTCGACCAGGCTGCCATAGCCTGCCAGGGTGATCACGGCCCTAGCCCTCGAGATGGCTCTAATAGGGTCCCCGACAAACTTCTCCGAGGAGCCTAGGACCTCGGCCTCGAGCCCCTCCGCGCGAAGGGACTCATCGAGGTCGCGGGCGAGCCCAAGGGCGGCGTCGGTGCCGCCGACGTTAATCACAACCGGGCCTTCGTCCTCCACAGGCCCGTAGCGCCCCTCGTGCGTGAACAGGTTGCCCGGCCTCCTGAAGCTCTGGCCGCCGGAGCCCCAGAGGCCAACGTTGTACCTTAAGCGAAACCTTCCGTACAGGCTCTCGAGCCACGAGTTTATTCTTGACACGACCAACTTGGAGATTATGCCGGAGGCCCTGAACGCCTCAAAGTCCGTTATGAGGATCGACCTCTCGTGCCACAGGCCGCTCATCATGAGCTCCCACGGCTCATCGCCTATCACTATATCGTAGTCGTCTAAGTCGAGCCGCTCTCTCAGGAGCCTCGCGTTGTGAGCCAGGTCCATGTATACGGCATAGGCTGAGAGGGGGCCCACCCTAACCCTGCAGCCCCTTATGACCTTCATCAGCGAGGAGCCTATGCTTCTCAACTCGCCCGAGAGCGGGTGAAGCCTCTCGCCCCGGGCTAGCAGGTACCTTGCCGCGGCGCCGGCGGTGAGCCAGGTCACATCGGCCCAGCCAATCAGCTCCCTCGAGAGCCTGTAGTCGCGGGTTACATGTCCCAGGCCGACGCTGGAGCTGATGAAGAGCGCCCTGGCCTTCATCCCTGGGCCGGGACGCCAGCGGGCTTTTAAGCACGGGCCAGGATCGTTACTCCTGGCAGTGGTAACATGAGCCGGCCACCTGGCCTCGGCAAGGTCAGCCGGAGGCTCTTCGAGGATGTTATATATAGGAGGCTCGGCCGGCCCGACGACAGCGTCGTCCTGGGCCCGAGGTTCGGCGTCGACTTTGGAGTTGTGAGGTTAGGCGACCACGACCTGATAGTTGAAGTGGACCCAGTATACGTGGTGCCCGAGTACGGCTGGGACAAGAGCGCCTGGTTCGCTGTCAACATACTCGCCAGCGACGTCGCGGTGTCCGGAGTCCCCCCGAGGTACCTCTTCGTAGACCTCAACCTGCCCACGCGCATGACGGACGAGGAGCTGAGGCTGCTGTGGGACGGCATCCACAGGGAGTGCTCGAGGCTTGGCATCTCGGTGGTCGCAGGGCACACGGGGAGGTACGAGGGAGTTGACTATCCCATGATAGGCGGGGCCGCTATGGTCGGCGTGGCCAGGAGAGACGAGTGGGTGGCGCCAACGATGGCGAGGCCCGGCGACGTGGTGATAATGACGAAGGGGGCGGCGGTGGAGGCGGCAGGCATACTAGCTTCCATGTTCCCCAAGGTGCTCGAGACAAAGTATGGTACGGAGTTCGCCAAGAGGGCCCAGGACATCTTCTGGCTCCAGTCCGTCGTGGAGGATGCCCTCACCCTGTCTAAGCTGGGGCTGAGGACCGGCGTCACGGCAATGCATGACGCCACCGAGTACGGCGTCTGGGGCGCTCTGATAGACGTGGCTGAGGCGAGTGGGGTCAGTATAATAGTCGACAGGGACTCCCTCTTCGTCAGGGACGACGTGGCCAGGGTGCTCAGCGCTTTCGGGGAGGTCACTAAGGTGAGGATAGACCCCTTCGCGGCCATAAGCGAGGGAACCCTTATAGCGACCGTCAGGCCTGAGAGGGCAGCTGAGGCCCTCTCGCTCCTCGCGGCCAAGGGGGTAGAGGCGAGGGTGATAGGGAGGGTCGTGGAGGGCAGCGGCGTCTACCTAGACGACGGCGACTCGCTCGAGAGGGTCCTGCAGCCCGAGGAGGACCCCTTCTGGCCGACGTTCTTTAGGGTTCTCGAGCTAGTCAGGAGGGGTGAGCTATGAGAGGCCAGGGCGGGTCCCGCAAGGTAATCCCGGTGGCCATGACGATAGCAGGGGTCGACAGCGTCGGAGGAGCTGGGATAGGGGCCGACCTCAAGACGTTCGCGGCCGTGGGGGTGCACGGGACCGTAGCCGTCACCAGCGTGACGGCCCAGAACACCTACGAGGTCAGGGGCGTGTACGACCTGCCCCCGGAGGCAGTCGTGGCCCAGATAGAGACGGTCTACGATGACGTAGGCATAGACGCCGCCAAGACCGGAATGCTTAGCAACGCCGGCATAGTCGGCGCCGTCGCTAGGGCGCTCAGGAGGTACGACTTCCCACTAGTCGTCGACCCTGTCATAATGGCCAAGAGCGGGGCCCGCCTCCTGAGGGAGGACGCCGTGAGGGCCCTAGTCGAGGAGCTCGTGCCCCGCGCAACTGTGGTTACACCGAACGCGCCTGAGGCGGAGGTGATATCGGGGCAGCCAGTCAAGAGCATCGACGACGCGAAAAGGGCGGCAAGGGCCATAGCCGAGAGGACCGGCGCTGAGGCGGTCGTAGTTAAGGGCGGCCACCTCGGCGGTTCCGAGTCTGTAGACGTGCTGTACTACCGCGGCAGCTATTATGAGTTCAGGGCGCCAAGGATAGAGACTACCGCGACTCATGGAACAGGCTGCTCGTTCTCTGCCGCCATAGCCGGGTACCTGGCGCGCGGCCTAGACGTTCCCGAGGCTGTGAGGAGAGCCAAGGAGCTCGTCACAGTGGCCATAGACAGGGGCCTCCCGATAGGGAAGGGGCACGGCCCCGTCAACCCGACCGCCTGGTTATACGTGCCCGCCAAGACTTACGAGGCCGTGAGAGAGCTCGGGGGCGCGCTCGAGTACCTCAAGGCCCACGAGAGGGCGGTGTCTAGGCTGATACCAGAGATTTCAATGAACTTCGGGGTGGCCCTGGAGCCGCCCTATGCCAGGAGCGTGGACGACGTGGTGGCAGTGCCCGGCAGGATAACTAGGTACAGGAACTCGATAGTGATTCACGGCGAGCCGGCGCCCGGCGCCTCGAGCCATGTGGCCAGGGCCCTGCTCACCTATATGAAGTGGTACCCCGAGTACAGGGCAGCCGCGAATATAGCAATAGATGACGTTGTCATGAAGGCGGTGAGGGACCTCAACATGAGGGTCAGCGCCTACGACAGGAGGCTGGAGCCCGAGGAGGTGAAGAGGGCTGAGGGTGCGTCGATACCGTGGGGGATTGGCGAGGCCCTGAGGTCGGCCCAGGGCCCCCTGGACGTGATAGTGGACTCGGGCGACTTCGGCAAGGAGCCCGGCGCCTTAGTGTTCGGCCGCGACGCCATGGACGTGGCCAGGAAGGTGGTCGCCATAGGCGAGAGGGTGCTGGAGCTGGAGGGGAAGCCCTAGCGCTTCCTCCTGCCTGTCCTCCTCGCGGCTATGTGGCCAACCTTCCTGCCCGGCGGCGCGTTCCTCGAGACTGTCGTGGGCCTCCCCTCGTGCTGGTGCGAGCCTCCTCCGAACGGGTGGTTGGCCGCGTTCATGGCGACGCCCCTCACGGTGGGCCACTTCGCCCCCTTGACCTTGAACTTATAGTAGGAGGCCCCGGCCTTCAGCAGCGGCTTCTCAAGCCTGCCAGCCCCGGCGGGAACGCCGATCGTGGCCCTGCACCTCCCGTCCAGCTCCTTCTCCCTCTTGCTTGGCAGGAGCACCTTAACCAGGGAGTCCGACTTGCTGAGCACGATAGCGTAGCTCCCCGCCTGTCTCGCGAGCTTCCCGCCGTCTCCGGGCCTGAGCTCTAGGTTGAAGACAGGCGTGCCCTCGGGTATCTTGGACAGGGGGAGCACGTTACCGAACGTAGGCTCCGCGTCCGGCCCTACCTTGATCCTCTGGCCCACGTACATGCCCTCAGCCGCAGGCATCAGGAACTCAGTGCCGTCAGCCAGCACGACCCTGGCCAGGGGTACGTACCTACCTGGGTCGTGGACGAGCTCCTTCACTACACCCTCAAGGGTCTTGTCGCTGGGAATCGGATACTTCGCTTGGCCTGGGTGTATGTGGTCGGGGTTCCTGAACGTCGGCGAGCCCTTCCCTGCCCTCTGCTGCCTTAAGCTCTTTCCCATCTGTCCTGACGCCCTCGCCTAGCCCGAGTGGAGGGAGGGTTTTAAGCGATTTGCCGAAGTCCAGGACCTTGACGTGCTTGGTCCTGCCCTGCTCGTCCCTCATCAGGGCCTGGCCGACCGGGAGGGACGCGAGCTCCCCAGTGTCCTGAAGCCCGAGCTGGGCCGCGGTCTCCACGTAGTTGGCCGTGAAGCCCCCGAACACGAACTTAGTCCCCGTGTTGTCAACAACGGGCCTGCCTACGTCGCCTGGGAGCTGGCTCGCGTACACGACGTAGAGGCCCTTACTCCTCCCCTCCCTAAGCGCGAACTCGAGGTGGAGGGCAGGGCCCCTAGTGAACCTCCACGCCTCGTCAATGACGGCGACGACCCCCCCGCCCAGCACGCCCTCGCTCGCCTCCAGGGCGAGAGAGGCTATTATGAGGGACCCGTAGACGTTCCTGACCTCGTTAGGGAGGCCCCTAAGGTCATATATGGTCAGCCCAGGCCTGCTTAGCCTCTTACCCGGGCACACGGAGGCCTCGGCCATGTAGCCAGTCTCCTTAGCGCTCTCTATGAGCCTCTCAGCTATGCCGTCGGACCTTATGAATGGGACGCAAGCCTCTTGGTCCGGCCTTACGTATGAGTCCGCCACCCCCCTGAGTAGGTCGGCTAGGTCGCCCTTGGGGTCAATGACGACAACGCCTATTGGGTCCCCAAACGTGTGCGAGAGCGAGGCGAGCTGCGCTGCGATGCCCGAGAGGAGGACAGTCTTGCCTCTCCCTGTGGGCCCGAAGACACCTACGTGCACCCTGAAGCCGTCCGGCCACCTAAGGATGACGGGGTTCCCCGGCTCGTTAACGTCCTCGCCGACGACGACTCCTGCCTCGTCGTTGACTGTCTCTCTGTTTACCGTGACGGGGCCCAACGACTCCTGGGTAAGCCACGTCGGCCTGCGCGACGTAATCAGCTCCTCAAGGTCTGACGACCTGGCCCTTCTGACCTTCACGCCCGCCTCGGCCTCGACAAGGTCTCTGAAGGCCTCAGCGCTTAACATGCCGTCTCCATCTTTCGGGTCGACCCAGACTATGAAGCTGAAGCCGCCGACGTAGGGGACCTGGGACCTCGCCACTTCCTTGTACAGTTGCTCCAGGAAGCTCAGCCTCTCCCTGTACTTGACGTGCCTGGTAGTCGCATATGAGAACTCCGCCTTCCTGATCTCCTCCTCGATGAGCCTCAGCAGGGAGCTCTTCCTCACCGAGAACATGCTGCTCACGAACGTGACTGAGAGGCGGGCTGACCTCGCCAGCCTGGCTAGCCTGATGGGGAGGTCGCTGCCCTCCCTAGGGAGCTCCTCAGCGACGTACGGGATACCGACGAGCCTCCTGCCGTCTATGTGGACCTCAAGCTCGTTTAGGCCGCCCCTCTTCACCTCCACTGACAGCGAGAGCTCCCTCGACGACCTGAGGTTCCTGATCATTAGAGCCACAGTCGTTACCGCCACGGCTGCAAGGAGCGCGTTGAAGGCGAGGGAGGCGCTGGCCAACCTCAGGTCAGCCTCGGCATGAAGCCCCTCCTGCCGCCCATGAGCCTGGCCAGGGCGTACGTTATAGAGGTCAGGACGGCGACGTACATCAACGGGACCGTGAAGTAGTAGACAAGGAGGTCCTCTATTAGGTTCGCGGAGAGCCCCTGAAGGCCTAGGTTTTTAGAGGCGTAGTCGATGGTCTTCACGCCGCTCACCTTGACCTCGCCGCACATGTAGACGACGAGGTCGACCGTGGCGTTCATGGGGCCGACGAGGAACCAGGACCTACCGTATATGCCGTCCCAGTACCAGTTAGACGTGCCTGGGGGGAACGACGAATTCACGTAAACAGAGCAGTTGTAGGGGGCCATTATCTCGAACATCTGGGCGTACCACAGGGATAGGTTGAACCTCGCCCCGTCCCGCGTGAGCGTAACGTTAACCGACCCCGGGGCGTTAGTGAAGGCTATCACGTTGTAGCCATTAGAGTACAGTATGTAGGGGGACGTGAAGGTGACCGAGGGGCTTGAGTTCATTGGCGAGAACGGGTATGGCTCAAGCTGGAAGCTGACGCCGTCGTCTACCACATAGGCGTACACGGGGACCTCGCTCGGCATTGAGATGACCCCCGGCTCGCCAGTGTAGGGGTCGAGGGGGAGACCCTCGCTGTCCGTGACATATTGGGCCACGAGCGTCTGCGACCCCCCTGACGCAACGTAGAGCTGCAGGACAGAGTCGCCGACCGGCTGACCCTCGGACGAGTCGACCTGGGCGTAGACGTACGTAACCCCCCAGTTAGCGCCGGGCGCTGTAATGTTAACCGGCTGCGACTCCGCCACGTAGGAAACGAACGCTGGGAGAGCCTGCAGTCCCACGTTGAACGTCAGCACGAAGGCTATGAACCAGGCGCCGGCCTCCCTCCCCAGCCTGAAGGGCATCGACAGCATCACGAGCCCTATGAGGGCCACAAGGCTGCCAGCGTAGCGCACCATGAACTCGAGCACTAGCAGCGTTATCAGGAAGAGTATGTCCGCGGTCAACGCGTCGTTGAGGGGGCCCAGCAGGGCCCTCAGGGAAGAAGTGACGGGCGAATAGGAGAGGGCCGTCGAGACCTCGGTCGCCACTACCTTCAGGGACACGAGGAGGCTCAGGCCGTTGTAGACCCACTGGTCGAAGAATGCCCACGACCCGCCCAGGAGCCTGGCTATTTCGTCTGAGAACTGGAGCAGCGCGGTGAGGGAGAGGGCGAGGGCGAATGAGAACATCGAGTCCCTAACCAGTACCCCTCCCCACCTCTTCAGGCCCCCGAGGGGCAGAGGCAGGGCGTACACCAGGACGCCGATGTAGAACGTCAACAGGGCGAGCTTGACCGCGACGTAGAAGAGGTAGCCGTAAGGCGTCATGAGCCAGATACCACCGCCTTAACGACGTACGCTATGAAGGTGAATATGGTGGAGCCGAGGGCGAGCCAGAGCGCGGCCCATATGGAGTCCTCTATGAGGCCAGACCCGGCCCTCTTCAGCCTCGACAGTGGTATCGGGGCCCCCCTTAGCGTCCAACCAATCGTCCAGGTTAGCACGAAGAGGGCCCACGCGGCGGCCGATATCTCCTGAGTCAGGCTCTCTATGAACGACACCACTCCCAAGGCTGGCACCGGGAATCTCGGGGCCTGAAAAGGGGGGAGGCCCCCGAAACCCTTCAAGCCGGGACGTACACGGGGTTGCTGAGCGTCGACACGGAGCCCTGGGACTCAAGCACGTCCCTTATGAACCTGGGCGGGTGGAACATGTTCAGGTGAGACTCCGTGTCGTAGAACCTGTTGCCCCTGACCCCCAGAGAGGCCAGCCTTGAGTTCACGTCAAGGTCCTTCATCTCCTCAAGGCTGACGTCGTCAGAGCCCATTACGAAACCCCACAGGCCCTCGAAGCTTCTCATGTAAACGTAGTAGGGCACCGCGTGCCTGAAGGAGGCCTTCACAGTCTTGTAGATCGTTGCGTGCACGTGAGGGGTCAGGGTGGGGCTCGTGGCCTGGGTCACGAAGACGCCGCCCGGGTTTAGCCTCGACCTGACCAGCTCGTACGCCTCCTTGGTGTACAGCCTCCAGGCCGGCCCGCCGGCCTCGGGGTCCACTAGGTCTGCTATGATCACGTCGAACCTCTCCTGGGTCCCCCTCAGGAAGCGCTCCGCGTCGTCTATTACGAGCCTGACCCTCGGGTCTTCGAAGGACCCCCTGTGCCACTCCGGCAGCAGCTCCTTACAGGCCCGGACCACCTCCTCGTCTATGTCGACCATAACGACGCTCCTAACGTTGGGGAACTTGAGCACCTCGCGGGAGGTCGCGCCCTCACCGCCCCCCAGTATTAGCACGCTCCTCGGCGAGCCGTGGAAAAGCATGGCGGGCTGCACTAGGGACTCGTGGTAGACGAACTCGTCGACGGCGGCGGACTGGGTCTTGCCATCTATGACGAGGGCCTTCCCAAGGTCCTCGAACTCCACGACGAGGTACGTCTGGTACTTAGACCTTCCGAAGGTGTAGACCCTCTTGACCGCGTGGGCGTGGACGGTGCCTGGGGTGCTCCACTCGTATATCCAGTGCCAGTTAGGGTAATTCACTGACATCCTGTGCACCGAGGGGGGGAGCTTGGGCGAGAATTTAACCTGAGGGCCTCTTCCCCTCCTCTGCCAGCACGGCGTTCACGACGCCATCCTGCCCCGGCCTCGACGTGACGACCGCGAGGCCTAGCTCGGTCCTTATCACGGTCCCCTTTGTCAGTATGTTCCTCCTGGCGTACTCCCTGTTAGCCGGGGTACTGACTATGGCCAGTATCTTGGCCTTCTTCGTCTCGCCGGTCCTTGGGTTCGAGACCACGGCCTCGCTGACGGCCCTCAGGGAGGCCTTCAGGTTGCCGCCTCTCCCCCTCTTCAGGACGATCTCGTGTCCCTCGCCGAGCACGGCAGGCACGTACGGCTCCCCCATGGCGTACCTCCTCTTCCTCTTGTGGGGGAGCGACCTGGCGCCCCCGCTCGGCTTCTTGAGGTCCCTGAACTGGTAGACGCCCATGCGCTTTCCCGACCTGCCTACGTGGGGGCCTGATTTAAACGTTAATGGGCTAGCGGCATGGGGCGTAAGCAAGCTCCCTTGCGACCCTTGACGCGACCTCCCTCGGCGACACCCTCGAGAGGATGTCCTCTATGGCCCTAACCGCCTCCGGCTGGGGAAGGTCCCTCGGAGCCCAGCCTACGACCCATAGGAGCGAGTCTATGTGGGCCGTGGGGACCCCGCTCAGCCTCGAGACCTCGGACCAGGCGGTCTGGGCCGGCCCTGGGCTCCTCACGAGGTCCCTGTAGGTGCCCTCAACTACGACAACGCCTGACGTGACGCTCACGCAGGCGACCCTAACGTCGACAGGCATGGGAAGGGGGTATTTCAGGGGCTGCATGGCGCCCTGGGGCCTTGCAGCGTAGTAGGCCATCTTGACCGCGAACGACACTGTCTTCAGCTCCCTCCTCGACCCGAGGGCCCTAGCGATGCCGTCATGTACCGCTCCAGGGTCCCTTAGGGGTAGGTCGGGCTCCTTCATCACCCTCCCGAGGAGCTCCCGTGCCCCTGAGGCCAGCCTCCTGACCCTTGAGATCTTCGCCTCCCTGGCTATCGCGGCGCCGCGGCAGTCCGCCAGGAACCTCTCCACGTTGTGTAGGGCCTCTCCGACGTCCCTGGGCCCAGGCCTTGAGGAGAGGTAGTCAGAGGCGCATGCCCACCACTCCTCACCCCTCATGGCCAGCCTGTAGCTCACCGACGCAACGAGCGCGGCGTACACAGCGGCTGCCCCCCTGCCGACGGACCGGGAAAGCCTCTGGAGCGCAGCGTACTGGGGGTCGTACTCCTCCTCAAGCCTCAACACCCCCTCGAGGCCTAGCCCTGAGATGGCCTCAGAGACTGACGAGAGCCTCTCGTAGGAGACCCTTACCACCAGGACCACCCGCTCTCCTCGACCCTCCTTTCCCTCAGGTAGACGCCTGAGCCCTCCGCCACGGAGCCAACGATCCAGCACTCGGAGCCGCAGGCCGACACGAAGTCCTGGGCGCGTTCCCTGGGGACCGTGACCGCTATCGAGTAGTCCTCCCAGCTGTAGAGGGCCCTCTCCTCGTCAACTAGGTTGCCGAGGCCTGGGTCGACAACGACCCTCTGCAGGTCAATCCTCACACCGCTCGCCTCGGCGATGTTGTAGAGCGTCTGCGCCCACCCGTCACTGTTGTCGGAGGCAGAGGTGGCGTAGAGGGATATGGGCCCCGCGGCCTCAAGGAGGGGCCTGGGCCTCCTCGCCCTCTCGACCGCGACCCCCGGCAGCTGGCCAGGGCTCAGCCTGGACTCTAGCAGGAGGGAAACTACATAGCCGTACCCCACGTAGCCGACCTGGACAACCACGTCGCCTGGCCTCGCGCCTGACCTCCTCACGGCCCTCTCGGTTACCCCTATCACGGCTACGTCAATCCACGCGTCGGAGTCGGCCCTGTTGGCGTCGCCCTTGTAAACCTTGACCCCCATCGCCGTGGCGGCCTGGCCTACCCCCCTCGCGACTGAGACGAGCACGTCGAGCGACGGGGCGCCAAGGCTGAACGCGATCCCCGTCGGCCTCCCTCCGGCCGCTATAACGTCGCTGGCCGCGGCAACGGCGGCCTTGTAACCCCAGTCCTCCCAGCTCATGAAGGGCAGCCTGCTCCTGGAGGCCGAGTAGCCATCTATGTTTACCAGCAGCCCCCTCGGCCCCCACGCGTCGACGTCGAGGAGGTCTGTGTTCCCGGCGGCCTCTGCCAGCCTCCTTGTTACCTCTTCCTCCTCGCGCACGTTCGTCTCCAGTTATAGCATGAAGGATACTTTTATAAAGTGGATTTAATTACTGTTCCCCAAGGCTGACCTGCGACTTGCTGCCTGCCAGCATAGGGATAATACCTGACGGCAACAGGAGGTGGGCAAGGAAGGCCGGGCTATCATACCCTAAGGCCTACAGGGAGGGGTACCAGAGGCTACGGCAGGCCCTGAGGTGGGTCCTCGACGAGGGGGTGCGGGAGGCCGTCGTCTACGTCCTGAGCAGGGAGAACTGCACCAACAGGGCGCCCTACGAGTGGGCCGTCCTGAGCGAGCTCCTGGTCGAGGGCCTGAGCGACCTGAGGAAGGACGAGACGATCCACGGCGAGAGGATAAGGGTCAGGGTTGTTGGCGACCTTTCCCTGGTCTCCCAGAGGGCCAGGGAGGAGGTGTGGTCCCTCGAGGGCGAGACGGCCAATTACTCGGGGGGAAGCCTCCACCTGGGCGTATGCTATAGCGGGGAGTGGGAGAGGTCCCTTGTCGCCTCTGGCCTGCCCGCGCCGTCGATAATAGCCGGGGTGCCCAAGATAGACCTGGTCATAAGGACGGGGGGCATGAGGAGGCTGAGCGGCTTCTTCCCCCTGCAGACGACCTACTCAGAGCTGTACTTCACCGACACCCTGTGGCCGGACTTCAGCAAGGGGGAGCTGCAGGAGGCGCTCGCCTGGTTCGGCGAGCAAAAAAGGAACTTCGGGTCCTAGCGGTCAGGCCGGCTCAAAGGCTGGCTCGAAGTAGGCTATGTCAAGTATCGTGCCCTTCCTCTCCTCCTTGGGCCTGAACACGGGCCTCACGGTCATGCCGGGCCTAACGGAGGACGGGTCAGCGTTAACTATGTGGATCATCCCGACGTCGGCGTCGTCAGGCTTCACTATCGCTACCACGACGGGCCTCTGGAGCCTGTTGCCGTACATGTCCTCATAGACCACCGTGTAACCCTGCACCCTCCAGGGACCCCTTACCTCGACCAGCTCACCCTGCTGGAAGTCCGGGCAGAAGGTCTTCGGCGGGACGTAGACCTTGCCGTCGCTGCACCTCACGCCTAGTATCCTCCCCTCCATCAGGGCCTTGGCAAGCTCTAGCCCGTGCACGCCTGGCGTGTAGACGTACTTGTCAACCTCCTCCCTCTCGGGCCAGACGACTATATCGTGGAGCCTACCGTGCTTGTCCCAGCTCATGCTCTCACCCCACAGGCTCGAAGCACTCTATGTCCAGTATCGACCCGGTCCTCTGCTCCCTCGGCCTCCACCTGGCCCTCACCCTCATACCTATAACCCTGTCAGTCATCGCTATCTCAGGCGGTACGCATATCCTGTGGAACAGGCCGGCGAACTCGTAGCCGTCCTCTGGGTAGCCTGGCACTTCGAGCTTTATCACCCCAACCACCTCAGGTCTCTCAAGCCTCTCCCTCCTCACGGAGATGTAGCTCACCACGGCCGTCTGAACAGTCCCAGTGTCGGGCACCTCTACCCAGTCCGTGAGGGCTACGTGGCAGAACTCGCAGTAGTCCCTAGGCGGCACGTATACCCTGCCGCACCTCGGGCACCTCCTGCCCAGGATCCTGCCCTCCCTGAGCCCCTGCAGGAACCTCGATATCGTCGGCCCGGCGGAGAAGTCGTACTTCGCCGCAGGGGTTGCCTCAACGAGCCCAGGAAGGGAGTACATCTCCTTCGCGCTTAGCTTCCTCCCAGGCAGCCTCACGCTCATCCTCCCACCCCCTCAGTTGCCAAGGACGATCACCGTCCCCGCCTGCATCAGGTCGCCCCACGCGTTGGCGACGGCCTTGTGGACGGGCTTCTTGACCTGCCTCGCCCCAGCCTCGTACCTCAGCTGCCAGAACAGCTCGGCCACCTTCATCACGCCAGCGGCGGCTATCGGGTTGCCAACACCCAGCAGCCCCCCGCTCGGGCTAGTGGGCAGCTGGCCGCTCCTGTCGAAGTAGCCCTCCCTCAGCAGCTTCCAGGCCTCGCAGGGCCTGGCCAGCATAAGCCCCTCTATGTGGTGGAGCTCCTTGTAGTCGAAGGGGTCGTACGGCTCGGCCACGTCTATCTCGGCCCAGGGCCTCTCTATGCCCGCCATCCTGTACGCCATCCTGGCGGCGTAGTTGAGGTACCTCGGGAAGGCGAGCTCCCTGTTCTCCCAGTGCTGGTTGTCGAGCGTGAACCCGACTCCCTCTATCCAGACCGGCGAGTCCGTGACCTGCCTGGCCACGTTCTCGCTGGTCACCACGAGCGCTGCCGCCCCGTCTGAGACCGGCGAAATGTCGAGCTCCTGCACGGGCCACACAAGGACCTCGCTCTTGAGCACGTCGTCAACTGTTATGTTTGCGGCCACCTGGGCCGCGGGGTTGTCAAGCGCGTTCCTCTTGTTCTTGACGCTCACCAGGGCTATGTCCTCCTTCCTCGCCCCGCACTTGGCCATGTACCTCCTCATCTCCATGGCGAATATCCAGATGAGGTTGGGCTCCAGGGGCCTGTGGATTATTGGGTCCCAGATGTACCTGAAGACGTACTGCGGGTGCGGGTGGGCGGGGCTCATCTTCTCCTCCCCGACCGCCAGGACCGTCCTGCAGAGGCCGCTGGCCACGTGCCACCAGGCAGAGACAGAGACGAAGACGCCCGTTCCTCCCCCTACGTAGACCCTCGTCATGGGCTTGCCTATGGCGCCCGACCCGTCCGCTAGGTACTCGCCCTTCAGGTGCACGCCGTCGAAGGTGTCGGGGGCTGAGCCAACTACTACGCAGTCGACGTCCTTGAGCGTCAGGCCCGCCTGGTCAAGGGCCATCTTTGCTGCCTCCCAGGCCAGCTCCCTGGGGGTCTCAAGGGCCCTCCTCATGAACGTGGTTACGCCAGCCCCAACTACCGCGGCCCTGTCCTTAACGAAGATGTTCGTCACCACGCCCCTCACCCCGCCGAGAGGACAGCGACGGCGCTGGTATACGTAGGCACCCCCCTCCAGCTCGCCACGAGGGCCCTCTTCGCCCCCTTCACCTGGTGCCCTGCGGCCTCGCCCCTCAGCTGGAGCACTGCCTCGAGGAGCCGGGCGAGGCCGGTCGCCTCAAGCGCGACGCCCATGGCGAGGGAGCCGCCGCTGGGGTTCACGGGCAGCGGGCCGCCCCTGCTGAAGTGGCCCTGCTCGAGGAGCCTGTGGGCCTCCCCCTCCTTGGCAACCATTGCCTCCTCGAGCGTCAGCAGCTCCATGAAGCTGAACCTGTCCTCAACCTCGGCCAGGTCGAACCTGTCCGCGGGGCCACCGTCGAGCCCGGCAAGCTTATAGGCCATCAGCGAGGCGTCCCTCATCGACCTCATGCGGCCCCACTCGTGCCACTCAACCGCGCCAGTCCCGGTCTCCGTTGAGAAGCCTATGCCGTCAAGCCACACGACCCTGTCAGTGAACCTCCTGGCCGCCTCCTCAGAGGCGAGGACGACCGTGACCGAGGCGTCTGAGAAGCCAGCGATCTCATACCTCGTGAGGGGGTACACGGAGTAGGGCGCTGACACGACCTCGTCAAGGGTGACCCTCGCAGCGTAGGGCGCCCTCTCGTTGGCCAGTCCGTTGCCGCGGTTCTTAACGGCGACCATGGCAAGGTGCTCCCTGCCCGCGCCCGTCCTCCTCATGTAAGCCTGGGCGTCGAGGCCAGCGAGGAAGAACGGGTTCCCAGTCGGGAGCGGCCTTACGTGCAGCGGGTCCATGGCCATGAAGTAGACGTCCTGGAGCGTCCTTATCTCGCTGGGCTTGCCGTGCGCCTCGACGGCAACGACTTCGGCGAGGCCGGACCTTATAAGCATGTACGCGTGGGCGACGCCGAGCAGCCCGTCCCCTGACACGGTGAACGTGGGCCTCAGGGCGCCCCCTATGGGCTCTGGGGCGAACTCGTCGGTTATGGCGATGCCCTCCCAGAGGTCCTCCTGGCAGTCGACGAACACGTCAACGTCCCTGCGCGGGTCCAGGTTGGCGTCTGCGTAGGCCCTGTGGGAAGACTCGAACATCATCCCCTGGAAGTGCACTTCAGGGGTAGCAGGCGAGAACCCGTACCAGCCGACGCCAATGATGGCGACCCTCCTACCCATAACGCCTCCGCACGCAGAAAGGCAGGGGGTCTGGAATAAAAACCGTGCACAATGCTGGATACTTAACATGGGGTGCATAGCTTGGTCTACGTCTGGAGGCCCCCGAGCGACGTCGTCAGCGACGCTAACGTGACGCACTTCATGGAGGAGCACGGCTTCACGTCCTACGCTGACCTGGTCAGGAGGAGCGCTGAGGACATAAGGTGGTTCTGGGGCAACCTCCCCGACTGGCTCGAGCTCGAGTGGTTCAGCGAGCCCAGGGAGGTATACGACACCTCCAAGGGCGTGGAGTGGACAAGGTGGTACGTGGGCGGCAGGATAAACGTGTCATACAACGTCCTCGACAGGGTCGTGAGGAGGGGGCTTGGCGGCAAGGTGGCTATGACCTGGATTGGGGAGGACAACAGGGTTGTCAGGCTAACCTACGCTGAGATGCTGGACCATGTCAACAGGTTCTCCAACCTCCTGGTTGAGCTGGGCGTTGGTAGGGGGGACGTGGTCGCTATCTACGCCCCGATAATGCCGGAGACCGTCGTCGCGATGCTGGCGGCCATGAGGGTAGGGGCCGTTGCGACCCCGATTTTCAGCGGCTTCGCGCCTGAGGCTGTGGGGGAGAGGCTGAGGCTTGGGGAGGCCAAGGTAGTGGTCACCGTCGACGGCTACTACAGGAAGGGCAAGGTCGTGCAGCTGAAGCCAGGCTCGGACGAGGCCATAAGGATCTCGGGCCTGGAGGTAAGGCAGGTCGTTGTAAGGAGGCTGGGGATCGAAGTACCGTGGGACGACGAGAGGGACCTGTGGTACGACAAGGCCATAGCGTCGAAGAGGCCCAGCTTCGAGCCGGCTGAGACGGAGGCAGAGGACCCCGCGATACTCATGTTCACGAGCGGCACCACGGGCAGGCCAAAGGGCGCTGTGATAAGCCACGCGGGCATGCTCCTTCAGCCTGCCAAGGAGCACTTCTTCAACCTCGACATTAAGCCCGGCTGGACGAAGAGGAGCGACACCCTGTGGTGGATCACAGACCTGGGCTGGATGATGGGCCCATGGATGGTCGTTGGCTCCCAGGCCCTGGGGGCCTCGCACCTGTCCATCGAGGGGGCCCTAGACTACCCGGCGAGGGACAGGGTGTGGGCCGTGATCGAGGAGCACAGGGTCACCCACCTCGGCTTCGCTGCCACCGCCGCGAGGCTCCTCAAGTCGCTCGGTCGCGAGGCCTACGAGGCCCACGACCTTGACAGCCTGAGGGCCTTCGGCAACACAGGGGAGCCCATTGACGAGGACACCTGGATGTGGGTGGTGAGGGACGTTGGCCAGGAGAGGAGGCCCATGATAAACCTGAGCGGCGGGACTGAGATAATGGGCTGCTTCGTCCTCCCGAGCCCTGTGGTCCCCCTCAAGCCCTCCACGCTATGGGGCCCAGGCCTTGGCATGGACGTCGACGTCTTCGACGACGAGGGCAGGCCCGTCAGGGGGAGGCCTGGATACCTGGTCGCCAAGAAGCCGGCGCCCAGCATGACGAGGGGCCTCTGGAGGGACCCCGAGAGGTACATCGAGACGTACTGGTCCAGGTTCCCGGGCGTGTGGTACCACGGCGACTACGCGATGATAGACGAGGACGGCTTCTGGTACATACTGGGGAGGGCAGACGACGTCATAAAGGTCGCGGGCAAGAGGATAGGCCCTGCAGAGGTAGAGACCATAGTGAACGGCCACCCAAGCGTCGCCGAGAGCGCCTGCATAGGGTACCCTCACCCCGTCAAGGGAGAGGTAATAGTGTGCTTCGCGGTAGCTAAGCCCGGCAGGACCCTCAGCCCCGAGGACCTGGAGGACATAAAGGCCATGGTGGCCCAGAGGCTAGGGAAGCCCTTCGAGCCCGAGGCTGTCGTGCCGGTCGCCGACCTGCCCAGGACGAGGAGCGGCAAGATAATGAGGAGGATCGTGAGGGACGCCGTAATAGGAAGGCAGGTGGAGCAGACATCCGTGCTCGAGAACCCTGACTCCGTTGCCGCCCTGAGGAGGGCCGCGGAGGAGCTTAAGTCCATGATGAGGTGAGCCGCTCGGCCAATCTAGCCCTCCTCACCTCTCAGGCCCGAAACCTCTCCTCACAGCGGCGACTGATAACCGTGAACGCCGGCATAAAAGATACCCTGCATGTAGGTTATGCGCAAACTATAAGTACTACTTGTATTACCTGTAATACAGGTGAGACTGTGAGCCAGGGTGAGGCCCAGGGGCAGGGCGAGAGGGAGGAGAAGGGGAGGACCTACACGATACGCGGCCTAGACCCGGAGATCTACGAGAGGTTCAGCAAGGCCGCCAGGGACCTAGGGGTCACAGTGGGGGACCTCATGAACACGGCCATGAGCAACCTGCTGGTGACCCTTGAGGCCTCCAGGGACGTCGGCCAGAAGCTCTCGGACGCCCTCTCGAGGCTCGCCGCCAGGCTGAAGGAGGCCCAGTCAACAGCCGTGAGGTCGGTCGTTGGGGCGGTCGCCGAATTCGACCTGATAAGCGACATCGACGAGCTGACCGTGACCAAGGCAGACCTGATGGCCGCCGACAAGCCAATAGTCTTCTCTAACATAAGGAGGCTCGTCTTCACGCCCGACGTGGACTGGGAAACCCTGAGCTCGAAGGTTAGGTCGATTAAGCTCGTTGGCGAGCTCGTAGTCCCTAAGGGCGTGCCCGTTCTCCAGCTAGCTAAGAGGTGCCAGTTCGTCAGGAAGATCACGGTGCAGTGAGCTTGAGGCGACGCGCTCTTTTAAACGGGCCGCGCGGGTCCAGGCCTGCGATGAGGGCGGCGACAGCAATAGGTGTGGTCCTCATAGTGGTCGGCCTCGGTGTTGCAGCTTACAGGGCAATGGGGCTAGGGGGGTCCCTGACAGCCTACGCGATAAGGGTCGGGTCCGAGGCCATGGGCAGGGCAGGCCTCGTCGGCCTAATGGGCCTCATGGCCGCTGAGAGCGCGGCCATACCGATACCCAGCGAGGTCGTCGTGCCCCTCGCAGGGGCCTATTACGGTACGGTACCTGGCTTGGTCGGCGTCGTGCTGGCGTCCACCTTGGGAAACCTCGTCGGCTCAACGGTCCTCTACTACGTTGGCCTCCTAGGGGGGAGGTCGGCGGTCTACAGGTACGCCTCCCTCGTAGGCGTCAGAAGGGAGTCGCTGCACTCTGTAGAGGGGCTCTTCGCCAGCAGGGGTGTGTCGATAGTCCTCGTCGGCAGGGTCACACCAGCCCTCAGGTCATACATATCCCTTCCCGCGGGCGTCTTCAGGATGGACAGGCTGAGGTTCATTGCTGCCACAGCTGTCGGCTCGCTGCCGTGGAACGCGGCGCTCGCGTACATGGGTCACGTGCTTGGCGCTGTTGCAGCTGAACTGCCCTGGATCGACTACGTTGCGGCCTCCCTCGCGATCGCGCTTGGCCTGGCCGTCCTGCTGAGGGGCTGATTTTGGACGGCCTGGAGGAGCTTGGCCTCAGGCTCAGGTCAGCTTCCTCTAGCGCCCCCCACCTCCCCGTCTTCACCAGGCGCTGTCTAGACAGTATGAGGTGGGGAGGCTCAGCCGTGCTGATGGTTGTAGACGCGGCGCTCACCTCGACGGGCCTCAGCTACTTCACGGCGGTGGTGCCCAGGGTCTGGGAGTTCAAGGAGGAGCTTGTAGACACCGGTCGGCTCACAACACTCTCCGAGCTTGCCAGTGCCGACGTCGACTTCCTCCTGAGGTTCTGGAGGAACAGGAGGGCCTGGGAGGTGGCAAGGGGGGTTGCCAGGGCCCTCCTGGCGTACCAGGGCCCGGACGACAGGTCCAGGCTCAGGGCCTGGGCCTCGGCGGCGAGGCTTGACGGCTGGGGGGCAGACCCCGTGGGGTCAGCGAGGGGCGTCGGCCTTGTGACCTACCAGTACCTCAGGATGATGGGCGGCGTTGACACCACGATGCCGGACAGGGTCGTGGTGGGCTTCCTCTCAAGGCTGTCGGAGGGCCTTGACGTGAGGGTCCCCAGGGGCGGGGAGGAGTTCGTGAGGTTCGTGGAGTCGGCGGCCCCCCGCCTTGGATTGAGGCCTGTCGAGATCACCTGGCTCGCCTGGCTCGTGGACTCTGAGGGGGAGAGGCTCATGACGGGTAAATACTCCAGGTACCTCAGCTACGTCTAGGCGGTGGTCAGGATGAGGCTGTTAGTGCTCGCCGACGTGCACTACCCCAACACCGACCGCGACGCCCTTGAGAGGGCGCTGTCAGAGGACCACGACGCTGTCGTGCTCCTGGGCGACTCCGTGGACAGGCCAGACTCCCTCCCTGAGCTCATGGAGCTAGTCTCGTCGGCTGGGTCCCAGGTCGTCCTTGTGAAGGGGGACAACGAGGCCAGGATGGGCATACCGGCCCAGGACGCCTACGAGCTCGACGGGCTCAACGTGATTCTCCTCCACGGCCACGCCGGCGACGTGCTCGGGGAGTGGTTCACCAAGAGGGTCGCGAAGGCGGCCTCGAGACTGAGCAGGAGGCTCGTCCTGGAGGCCTACGCCTACAGGGTCAGGGTAAGGGGGAGGCTTGCCGTCGTTGGCCACGCCCACGCCCTCGGCTACTCAGGCCGGTTCAGGGTCGTGTTCGCGGGCTCCCTCAGCCTGCCCTCCCCCTCGAGGCCCTTCAACGAGGTGGGCTACGCTGTGATAGAGGGCCGGTCCCTCGCGCTCAGGGACGGCAGCGGCAGGACCGTGCTCAGCCTCCCCCTAGGCCCTTGATATGGTCGCGACGCACGAGGGTACCTTCACCCTCACGGCCAGCGTCTCCCACAGGGAGTACCTCAGCTCCCCCTTGGACGGCCCCTCGAAGTCGAGCTCCCCGTCAGCGCCGAGGACCACGTCTACGCACCCAGCGCTCTGGGATGTGACGATGGCCGTCCCCGACGGCAGGCCAGCCGATGGGACGACAGCGTCAACGAGCCTCGAGGCCCTGCTCAGCTCGTCGACCCCGCTCTGGTCTATCACTGAGGCTAGGTACGCCCTGTCGGCCGGGTTAATTATGAGGGCCACGGGGGGCGCAACGGTCATCCTCGACAGGGCCTCTGACAGGAGCCTGACGAAGGAGCCGGGCTGGGACCAAGGGCCAGACAGCTTCACGCCGGCCGACGAGGTGAGGGCTGACGCAACTAGGGACTCCTCGGCGGCGGCGAGCCTTGAGGCGGCCCTGAGGGCGGCGGCGGGGGCGGCCGCTATTCCGAGCCTGGAGTAGGAGTCGAGCTCCTCCCTGGTCACCGAGAACTCTACGCTGAGCCTCGAGAGGGGGAGGGCGTCGGACGAGGCCCTAATGACGTCGTCCTCTGTCACGGCGGCCCTCGGCACGGCGATGGCGCCCCTGCCCGCCCTGACGAAAGTGAGCACGCCCCTGAGCCTCTGCGCCTGGGCGAGGGCCGACCTGAGTGCGTCTGTCAGGGAGGCCTCGGGCGGCTGGGCCGCCTGTTGCGGCGAGGGGTCCTTCCCGCCGGAGAGGAGCTCGACGACCTCCTTCGTGCCGGCCTCAAGCTCTGAGGCCTGCTGCGGGTCGATGTCCCTCAGTAGGGAGAGGAACTCCCCGAAGTGCGTCTTCTCCTCCTTAGCTACGTCGTCGAGGACCTTCCTCGCCCTCTCGTCCTTGACTGCAGAGGAGAGCTGGCTGTAGAGGTTTATCGCGTCCAGCTCGGCTATTATTGCTAGCCTGAGGGCCTGGGCCACGTCGCCGGGGGATGGGAGCTCCCTCACGGGCTCAAGCGGGTTCTTGGATAACAGGTTTCCCACCCCTTGTCAGTAGGAGGGGCAACATAAAAACCTGCGGTCGGAGCTGGCCATGTTAACTCCTGCCTGGGCTCGGTTCATCACCTATCCGAGCAGCCCCGGTGTAAATGTAATACGGTTCCCCTACGATAACGTATTGCTCATCGTTGTCTCGGTGGCCTTGCTGCTACTGGGGCTACTAGGCCGGCATGAGGTTCGAGCGCCAAGTCGCCCAAGGCCCCTTTTAATTAAGCGTGGACGCAGCTGAGCAGCGACGGGGAGTCGCCCTTGAGAATGCTCATGATCCACGTGAGCCAGGTGAGCTTCTGGGCCGTGGAGGAGGCCATAGAGAGCCCGCCAGACCCGCCCTCGAAGTTTGAGGGGAGGGACTGCGTCGTCGGCTTCGTGAGCGTCGAGGAGGGGGACCCTCTTGACGTGGCCCCTGAGGCGGCGAGGGAGCTGGCGGAGCACGCGAGGAGGAACGGCGTTAGCTGCGTCGTGGTCTACCCCTTCGCGCACCTCTCGCCCAGCCTCGCGCCGCCAGAGATGGCCTCGGCCGTCCTGAGGAGGATCGAGGACGAGCTCAGGGCCATGGGCCTCCAGGTCGCCAGGGCGCCCTTCGGCTGGTACAAGGGCTTCTCGATAACGTGCCCCGGGCACCCTGCCTGCGAGCTCTCAAGGACGATAACGGCGCCTAGGGGCCCGTGGTTCGTGGCTGAGGGAGGGGGGAGGATGACTGTCAAGGACGCCATGGCCGCGGGCCTGATGCCAAGGGAGGTCGAGCCCGGGAACCCGTGGGACAACGACGCGATCGGCGCCATGGAGAAGCTCGGCATAACCAGCGACGGGCTCACCCATCTCGGCGAGGTCATGATCGGGGAGCTGGCCGCGTGGGCGGCCGAGAGGCTTGGTGCCGCCTCAGTTGACACGTCGCGCGGGGGCCCGCAGGAGGTCTACGGGGTCTCCGGCCTCGAGTCCGTTCTGAGGTCGTGCCTCGACTCGGCCAGGTACCTCAAGGAGGGCGCCGTGAGGCTCAGGTCGCCGGTGCCGGGCGCGGACCTAATAGTGTACGCCCAGGACGTAGGCGACGAGGCCCTTGTCAAGCTGGTCTCCGAGGTTTCTGAGGAGGCCGCCGCCCACCTGACCTGGGTCAGGTCGTCCAGCTCAGCGGGCTTCTCGCTGGCGTACGATGTCCAGTACGACGTGAGGGTCCTCCTCTACCTCACGAGGGCCGGAGGAGCTGTTTCTCTCGCCGCCCACGGCGTCGTCAGGGGCAACGCCTTCACGTGCCTCGGCCCCCTCAGGCACATAGCCTCAACCGCCGTTGACGCGGGGCTGAGGCTGGCAGAGGCTGGCAGGACGCCCTCCCTGCCCTTCTGGATGGCCCCCCTGCAGGTGGCAGTGATACCGGTGAAGGAGCAGCAGGCCCAGTACGCAGAGGAGCTCCTGTCTGAGCTGACCTCGGTAGGGGCCAGGGCCTACCTTGACCCAGCCACGAGGAGCCTAGGGGCCAGGATTAGGGCTGCAGGGAGGTCCTGGGTCCCGATCATAGCCGTCGTGGGCGAGAGGGAGGCGTCGACGAGGACGGTGAGCGTGAGGAGGAGGTGGAGGGAGGGGGAGCAGGAGGTCGTGGGGTTCGACGACCTAGTGACGGAGGTTAGGCAGCTGCTAGCGTCCTCGCCTGGGAGGAGGATGAGGCCCCCCTCGGAGTGACCTAGTCCTCCCTCCCGACGACAACGTGAAAGGTGTTCCTCTTACAGTAGGGGCAGTAGTGGTAGATCCTTCCGTCCTTCAGCTTCCCTATGTCCATGCCCGTCTCCATCGTCCACTCCCTGCCGCACTCCACGCACCTGAGCCTCCACTTCGTCAATCCTCCCACCTGCCCAGCGCTATACCCAGCGTCGCGTATGCAAGGTTCTCCAATATAAGGAGGCCGAGCAGCGGAAGGTCAAGTGAGCCCCCGAAGACGAACTTCTGAAGGACGACGGCGGCTGGCGTCGCGGGGGAAACCATGAGGGCCAGGAGGGCCTCCCTCGGTAGGTACGTGTAGGGGTAGTAGGTAGGCGGTATCATCGTGAGGAATATCGACAGGAAGGCCGCGAGGCCCCACGAGTTCCTCACGTGAGACAGCCTGCTTCCACCCAGGTACGCGAGGCCGGAGGCGCCGACGACGAGCATCAGGAGGACCAGGGCGAGTAGGCCCCAGGCGGCAGCGGACCTGACAACGCGGTATAAGGCGAGCAGGGCCACGAACAGAGCCAGGCCTGGGAACGAGTATATGAGGTTGCCGAGCCCGATACCGACTATGTACTCGAGGGGGCTGACGTCAGCCGCCACAAGGAGGTCCTGGAGCTTGATCTCGAGCTTGAGGAAGGCGGTGTCGCCTAGCGCGCTGAGCGCGTTGCTTGTCACGGTGGAGACGACACCGCCGAGGAGGGCGTAGTCAACGAGCCTCCCCCTGCTCACCATGTACATCATGAAGAGTATGGCGAGGGGCCAGGCAAGGTAAGATAGAACCCACCCCGGCCCCCTCTTGACCGAGGACCAGCCGTAGAACCACGCGAACGTGACGACGAAGCGGGGGCTGAACTTAACCCTCATGGTCCTCGTCCCCCTCCGGCTCAGCGCTGGGCGGGACCAGGCCCTTGACGATGAACACGTCGTCAAGGGACACGGGCCTCACGGCGACCTTAACCCCCTCTGCTATCAGGTCCCTCGCCTCCTCTGGCGTCATGTAGGAGACCCTGAGCCTCCCGACCGATATCTCGCCGTACCCCTCGACCCTTACCTTCCCCCTGAGGGGGGCCATGAGGTCCTCGTAGGTGCCCTCGGCGACCACCTTGCCTGAGTCGAGGAGGACTATGTAGTCGCACAGCGACTGGGCCTCCTCCATATCATGGGTGGTGAGGAGTATGTTGGACTTAAGCTCCCTTATGGAGCCCCATGCCTCAAGCCTTGAGACTGGGTCGAGACCAGAGGTCGGCTCGTCAAGGAACGTGAGCTCGGCCTGGGAGGCGAGGGCCATGGCAAGGAACACCTTCCTCTTCATCCCCCCGCTTAGCTCGTCTGTCGCCGTGTCCATGAACTCCCCGAGCCCTACCTCCCTTAGGGCCCTCCTGGCCTCCCTCCTCGCATCGGACAGAGGCCACCCCCTGGCCACGAGGAACATAACGACGTGCTCGAAAGGCGAGGCGACCCCCATGGGCCTCGCCTCCTGTGGTATGCTGCATATCCTCTTCCTCAGCCTCTCCCTCTCCGAGACGACGTCAAGGCCGAGGACCCTGGCGGCGCCTGAGGTTGGCCTGAGCTGCGTGGAGAGTATCCTGACGAGGGTCGTCTTGCCTGCCCCGTTCCTCCCGATTATGCACGGCAGCCTGGTTGCAAGGGACAGGTTCACTCCCCTCAGCGCCTCAACCCCGTTCCTGTAGACCTTCCTGAGGTCCCTCGTCTCTACAACGTTCAAGCCCTTGTCCTCCTAGCCTGTACAGGACCTCCGCTTACTCCTTTAACCGTTCACTTCAAGTGAGGAAGGGGCGCGCGGGAAGGGCCGGAGGGCTCGCCACCCTCCCCCCTCAGGGGGCCCGAGGGCGCAACGCGGGGGCCAGTAACTCCGCGTCGGGGCTCGACGGGGCGGGGTCGGTCCCCGCGGTACTGTGATACCCCGGCCCGCGGGGCCTGCGGTGGCCGAGGACCCGCTGGAGGGCGGGCCCCACGGCCTTCGCCGGGCTAACCCGGCCAGGCCCGGAAGGGAGCAACCTAGCCCGGCCGTAGGCGTTCGCGGTGCCCGGGGCTGGAGGGGCCACGGGGGTCATGCCGCCACGTCCCGCGGCGACGGCGCGGGGGTCCGCGCGCCCCCTCCTACCAGAACGCCATGGCGACGGCTACGACGATCAGGGTCGCCCCAGCCACCTCAACTAGGGAGGGCCTCTCGCTCCCCGAGGCCCACGCGATGGCCTGGGCGAAGAGGGGCATCGAGCCGATCACTACCATTGACCTGTCGACGCCGGCAACCCCTAGGGCGAGGGCGAACAGGGCTGACCCTCCTGCCAGGTCAGCGGCCGCAACGAGGGGCAGCCTTGTGGTTACTGTTGACCTGAAGGCCTCACCAAGCCTCTCGCCCCTTGCAAACCCGAGCGCGGCGAGTATGAGGCCAGCCGTGGCCGCCCTCAGGAACGCCGAGGAGACGGGGCTCAGGCCGCCCACGTCAGCGACCCTTATCATGACCCACCCCAGCGCCCAGGCGACGGCGGCGGCCAGGGCGAGGGCGATGCCGGCGGGCCTTGCCCTGCCCCTCGGGCCCCTGCTGACCAGGGCGGTCCCGGCCAGCACCAGGACGCCGCCTAGGGCGAGGAGGGGGGTGAGCCTCTCGCCAACGGCTATGGCCATAAGCTCGCCCAGGATGATAAAGGTGTACGAGACAGGGACAGCGACCGACACCCCCACGAGGCCGATTGAGGCGAGGTACATGGTGTCCCCGGCGCCCAGGGACACGGCCCCGCTGGCCATAGCCCAGAGGGCGGCGGGCCTCTCAAGCCCGAGGAGGACCGAGGGCACGACGGCGGCGAGGGAGGCGTAGAGCGTCCTCATAACGTTAACCCTGAGGGCCCCGTACCTCTCAATGAACGGCTTGTACGCAACGCTGGCGTACGCCCAGACGAGCGCCGCGGACAGGGCAGCGGCCTCCCCTATCAAGGCCGGACGGAGGGCCAAGGTCTGCCATCACTTATAAGGACCCACCGCGACTGAAGGGGCGGATGAGGCCTTGTCGGCCCAGGAGCTTGATGGGGTCAGGCAGCTGAGGAGGGGGGTGCTCCTTCTCCTATTGACGCCTATCCTTGCCCTCGTGGCCATGATAGTGGTCATGATACCGCTCTTCGTCGTGGCGCCGGCCCCCTGGTACGCAATGCCGCCTCACAGGCTCGCCCTCGGCTACGCCGTCGGCTTAGGCCTCGCTGTCGTCCTGGCAGCTTCCATGATTATGATCGTAGTACTTGTACTGGTGGCCCTTGCCTTCTCAAGCCTACGCCAGGGCTTCTCAACGCTCTCCTCCGCGGGGAGGGGCGGCTCCGTAGGGTCGGTTGGGGTTATCCTGGTGCTGGTCGGGGTTCTCATAGGCCTCCTCGGCGTCGCCCTAGCTCTCTTCGGTGGCCTCATGGTCTCCGTGGTTGGCCTCATCGTGGCCGCCGTAGGCTACGTGCTTATAGGCGTAGGCCTCTTCGAGGTCGGGTCCTCCTACGGCAACGGGCTCCTTGAGGCGGGCGGCATCCTTGTTGCGATACCGACGCTGCTCACTGGCTTCATAGGCCTCATACTCTCGTACGTCGGCCTTGGCGAGGTCGAGTCCAGGGTCTCCTCCCAGCAGCCCAGGCAGGGAACCTGACGTCGAGCGCCTCCGCGTGCGAACGATTTATAGCCAGGTCAAGGCCCCAGAGGGCGGGGAGCCTTGGCCAAGGCCAAGCTCTTCGGCACCGACGGCGTTAGGGGCGTAGTCGGGGAGCTGATGACACCCACGTTCGCCCTCAGGATGGGCCACGCCATAGGGGCCTACTTCGGGAAGGGCTCAAGGGTCCTCCTGGGCAGGGACGCCAGGGCAGCCGGCGACGCCCTCGCGAGGGCCCTGTCAGCCGGCCTCATGGCCGAGGGGGTCAAGGTGTACTACGCCGGCCTCGTGCCGACGCCGACGCTCCAGTACGCCGTCAAGTCCATGGGGTTCGACGGCGGCGTCATGATAACCGCCAGCCACAACCCAAGGGAGTACAACGGGATAAAGGTAATAGACAGGGACGGCGTTGAGCTCCCGCACGAGAAGGAGCCCGTAATAGAGGACTACTACTACAGCGGCCACGAGACGAACCTACCATGGAGGTCCATGGTCTACGACGTAGTTGACCTCTCCCAGGCCGTTGTCGACAGCTACGTGAGGGCCGTCGTCTCCCAGGTCGACATTGACCTTATTGCTAGGAAAGAGATGAGGGTCCTCGTAGACTGCGCCAACAGCGTGGGGGCCGTCACGACGCCGCTCATACTCAGGGAGCTTGGGGCCAGGCCGCTGACCGTCAACTGCAACCTCGACCCGGGCTTCCCCGGGAGGAACCCAGAGCCGAACGAGGAGAACCTGGCCCTTACCAAGAGGTTCGTTGTAGAGTCCGGCGCCGTGATCGGGGTCGCCCACGACGGGGACGCCGACAGGGCCATGCTGATAGATGAGAGGGGGAGGCTGGTCTGGGGCGACAGGGCCGGCGCCCTCCTGACGAGGTTCGTTGTCGAGAGCGGCAGGTGGAAGGGCTACCCGCTTAGGACCTACACGGCCGTGTCGAGCAGCGTAGTCGTGGAGGAGTACCTGAGGCCCGTAGGCGTAGAGGTGGTCTGGAACCCTGTCGGCAGCGTGACGATCGCGAGGAACATGCTGAGGGAGGGGGGCGCGATAAGCGGCTTCGAGGACAACGGGGGCTACATGCACGTACCCCACCACCCGGTCAGGGACGGGGGGATGACAACCGCCCTGGCCCTCTACATGCTCGCGGCCACCGGGAGGAGCCTGGGGGAGCTGCTGGACTCCCTGCCATATTACTACACCATAAAGACCAAGGCCCCAGCCACGAGGGAGCAGGCCGATTGCCTCGTCGAGGCCGTCAAGGAGAGGTTCTCAGGCCTGAGGCAGATAACGATAGACGGGGTCAAGGTCATAGGTGACGACTTCTGGGTGCTCGTCAGGCCCAGCGGCACCGAGCCCATCGTGAGGGTGTCCGTCGAGGCCAGGTCAGAGGAGAGGGCGAAAGCTATAGTTAACGAGATAATGGAGCTCTACAGGGCGAAATGCGGGGGGTCGGTCGCTTGAGGTACTTCTTCTTCGAGCTGCTTGCGTGCCCTGTCTGCAAGAGCCCTGACCTCGTCCTCGTAGAGCTAAAGGTGGAGGAGTCCAAGGCGAACGTTGACCCAGCCAAGGTCAAGTGCAGGGAGACCTGCTACTTCCTCAGGAAGCCGGCCAAGGACGTCCCCCTTGACGTCTGCGCCAGGTGCGTTGACAAGGACGTCGTCGAGGGCGTGCTTGTCTGCAGGAGCTGCGGCAGGTGGTACCCGATAATTGACGGCATACCGAGGATGCTGGACGACAAGTTCAGGAGGGTCAAGGAGGACGTCCAGTGGATGCTGTCGAGGCTGGACAGGGTGCCGCCGGAGGTCAGGCAGCTCATGAAGTGGCCTGAGCTGGGCCAGGCCGGCGGGGCTGCTAAGACGTGAGGCCCCACCTGCTGCTTAGGTTCGCGATGACGAACCCGTGGGCTGCGCAAGCGGGGTCCCAGTAGGTCGAATACCGCCGCTGGCCATAAAAGCCCGCAAGGACGTCAGGCTAGGGGGAGCCGCCCTGGGCGCCCTCACGTGGTTCATGATAGGCTTCCTAGTGGTACTGGTAGGCGTCTTCATAATAATGGCCGCCGGCATCTACTACGCCTACAGGCAGGCCAGCCAGTCTAAGGCCGAGGTCGGAGGGGTGGTAATGATCGGCCCCATACCGATAGTGTTCGGGACCTCTTGGAAGATGGCCATAATAGCGATGGCGCTGGCGGTGGTATTGATGGTCATAGCGCTGGCCCTCATGTTGGCTGTCGGCAGGACGATGTCCGCTCCGACTGCGCCGGCCGGGGCGGCGTTAGCCTTGCTCCCTCCCTCTTTCAGGTTGTCATAGAAGTGCTTATAATATAGGTCGGCCCCACGTAGCCTGAAGGTGAAGTGATTGGCCGCCAAGAGGTACGTCCTGTGGTTTGAGGAGGCTGACTGGCGTGACAAGAAGCTCCTGGGCGGCAAGGGGGCCTCGCTGGCGCAGATGACGCAGATGGGCCTGCCCGTGCCCCCCGGCTTCATAATAACTACGGAGGCCTGCAGGGACTTCTACTCCTCAAGGAGGGCAGAGATAGACTCGCTCGAGCGCGAGCTCAGGAGAAACCCTCCGCCCCAGGTCAGGGACGAGATAGTAAAGAGGATATGGTCGCTCATCGACCAGTGCGACCTTCCTCCAGGTCTAATTGAGAGCGTAAGGGAGCACATGCAGGAGCTCGAGAGGAGGACGGGCAAGAGGTTCGGCTCCTCAGAGGGCATACCGCTCCTGGTCTCCGTCAGGTCTGGGGCCGCCCTCTCCATGCCTGGCATGATGGACACCGTGCTCAACCTAGGCCTGAACGACAGGAGCGTCGTGGCCCTGGCCAAGGCTACAGGCAACGAGTGGTTCGCCTACGACGCCTACAGGAGGTTCATACAGATGTTCGCCAGGATAGTGCTGGCCCTCGACGAGAAGCCCTTCAACCAGGCCTTCGACGCCAAGAGCGAGCAGTTCGCCAGGGAGGCCGAGACCATCTACAAGGACGAGCTCGAGGCCATAAGGAGGGCCTACCCGGAGTACACGCCCAGGCTAGACGCCCAGCCGCCCAAGGAGCTCGCCCCGAGGCTCTGGCAGAGGTCGCTCGAGCTCATGAAGGAGCTCGTCGGCGAGTACAAGGAGCTCGTCAGGAAGATGTGGGGCGAGTTCCCGCAGGACCCCTACGTCCAGCTGGAGCTCGCCATAAGGGCGGTCTTCAGGTCCTGGATGAACCCCAGGGCCATATTCTACAGGATAGCCAACAACATAACGCCTGAGATGGCTGACTGCACAGCCGTCAACGTCGTCACCATGGTGTTCGGGAACATGGGCTGGGACTCGGGGACCGGCGTCTACTTCACCAGGGACCAGTCGACCGGCGAGAACAGGCCCTACGGCGAGTTCCTCCCCAACGCCCAGGGCGAGGACGTGGTGGCCGGCATAAGGACCCCGCTAGGCCTAGACGAGCTGAAGAGGAGGATGCCAGACGTCTACAACCAGCTCATAGAGGCCGGGAAGAAGCTGGAGCAGCTCAACAGGGACGTCATGGACATAGAGTTCACGGTCGAGAGGGGCAAGCTCTACTTCCTCCAGAACAGGGTCGCCAAGATGACGCCGCTCGCGAGGGTCAGGACCGCGGTCGAGATGGCCAAGGAGGGCCTAATAACCAAGGATGAGGCGATTCTCAAGGTCGACCCGGAGCAGGTGAGGAGGCTCCTCTACCCGACGATCGACCCCAAGGTGAAGGCGACCCCGATAGCCAAGGGCCTGCCTGCCTCTCCAGGGGCGGCCAGCGGACAGGTGGTCTTCAACCCTGACGACGCGGTCGAGTGGGCTAAGCAGGGCAGGAAGGTCATACTGGTGAGGGTGGAGACGAAGCCTGACGACGTGCACGGCTTCTACGCGGCCCAGGGGGTCCTGACGTCCAGGGGAGGCATGACGTCCCACGCGGCGATAGTCGCCAGGGCGATAGGCAAGCCCGCGGTCGTCGGCGCTGAGGCGATCAAGATAGACTATGAGAACAGGAGGTTCGAGGTGAACGGGACCGTCGTCAGGGAGGGCGACTGGGTCACAATCGACGGCAACAGCGGCAGCGTGTACCTCGGCCAGCTCCCGACGATAACCCCCGAGATAGGCGGGTGGCTCGACGAGCTGCTCAGGTGGGCAGACGAGGTGAGGAGGCTTGGCGTCAGGGCCAACGCCGACCTCCCGGAGGACGCTATGATGGCAAGGAAGTTCGGGGCCGAGGGGATAGGGCTCCTCAGGATAGAGAGGATGTTCAGGAAGCCCGAGAGGCTCGAGGCCCTGAGGAAGGTCATACTCGCCGAGGCCGACCAGGAGAGGGAGGCCCACATGAAGGAGCTCGCCGACATGATAAGGCCGGACTTCAAGGAGATGCTCGAGATAATGGACGGCAAGCCCGTCGTGATCAGGCTCATCGATCCGCCGCTCCACGAGTTCCTGCCGTCCAGCGAGGAGCTCCTCTCCCAGGCCTTCGAGCTGAGGCAGAGGATGGCTGAGGCCGAGAGGGCAGGGAGGGCCTCAGAGGCCGCCGACCTCAGGAGGAGGCTGGAGGAGACGGAGAGGCTCTACAGGAGGGTGAAGGCGCTGCAGGAGGCCAACCCGATGATGGGCCACAGGGGCGTCAGGGTCGGAGTGACGTACCCCGTGATATACTACTACCTGACGAGGGCCATAGCCGAGGCCGCGGCCGAGCTGATAAAGGAGGGCAAGAACCCCGTGGTCGAGATAATGATACCCCAGGTCGCAGACGTCAACGAGATAAGGTTCGTTAAGAACAACGCCGTCATCCCCGCCCTCCAGGACGTTGAGAGGGAGAGGGGGGTGAGGCTTAACGTTAAGATAGGGACCATGATAGAGACCGTCAGGGCGTCCCTCACGGCATCGGAGATAGCGCAGGAGGTCGACTTCTTCAGCTTCGGGACTAACGACCTTACGCAGGCGACCTTCAGCTTCAGCAGGGACGACGTTGAGAACAAGTTTATGTCCGTCTACCTTGACAAGGGCATACTGCCCTTCGACCCCTTCGACAGGGTTGATGAGAAGGGGGTGGGGAGGCTCGTGGAGATAGCCACGAGGGAGGGCAAGCAGGCCAACCCGTCCCTTGAAGTAGGGGTCTGCGGAGAGCACGGCGGCGACCCCGCCTCCATACAGTTCTTCCACAGGGCCGGCGTCGACTACGTGAGCGCCTCGCCGTTCAGGGTGCCAGTAGCGAGGCTGGCGGCGGCGCAGGCGGCCGTGAAGGACAAGCTCGGGATAAAGGGGCCGGTTTCAGAGTAAGTTCCTCCCTATCAGGAGTTTTTCTCAACCGTTCGCCCGAGAGCGGCCTTTCATGTTCTTTGATGTCCGCTCACAGCCACCCTCAGGCTTATCACAGAGCCCGCTGGCCCTGCCCAAAGGGCTGTTGGGCGAGGCGGAGGTCCCTGCCCCCCGACCGCGAACGAATATGGGGTGCGAAGGCGTACTGAAAACGGCAGGGGGTCAGATAGCAGCGGTGTGGGACAAGACCGTGAAAGAGGCCGTCAGGGACTCGGTGTGTCTCGCCCTCTACGGCAGGAAAATTGGTAGGATAATGCCAGAGGAGGTGGAAGAGGAGAGCGTCCGTGAGCAGGAGGGGCTCCGCAGCTGCTGAGGCCCTCGGCCGACTACAACGATTCCAACCCCTAGTTAGGGTCCTGCACGACAGCGGTTTGGACCCTCACCGCTGGTCGTTCGGCCCATGCTATACCTGTGAGCGGATTAGAAGCGAGGGCAAGCCGCTACATGGGTAGAAGTCGTGTCACCGTGGAACCGGAATTGAAAGGTAGTCCTCCTCGAGCATCCTCGTCCACGAGCCCGATATGGCCCTGCTGGCTACCATGTAGAACCTCCTGAACTCCTCGGAGTTGAACCACTGGGCAAGCCTTGGGTCATCAGTCCTTATTACGTAGAAGTCCTTGGTCGCGCAAAGCGGCCTCGGCGAGTACAGCGCCAGGTGCCTCCAGGACGGAGCCACCTTGTCTGGCAGGAAGACGTGGCCGAAGGGCGACTTTGACTCCAGCTGCCTCCTCACGTGGCTGTACCACCTTGGCCCGAATGCCCTCACCGCAGGCGTGGCCGCCCCGCTGTGTACCCCCCAGTTAACGTAGGCCCTGACGTCGCCCGGCAGCTCGTCAATTTCAACGGGTGGTATCGAGAGGGCGTAGTGCTCTGGGTTCTCTATAACTGGGGAGTTAACGTAGAGCGACGGCCTCCTCAGGCAGGGGACCGCCATCTCTGCGGGCACCAGGAGCTCCCGGTCCCCGTCAGTTATCACGAGCCCCTCCTCGCCCTTCTTCACGACCCTCCAGGTCCTGTTAGGGAGGAAGAAGAACTCGGGGCCGTACATCTCAACGCCCCTCACGACCTCGCCCTTCCTCAGCAGCCTCATCTCCCCCCTCCTCAGCCCCTCCTCGAGCCTCCTCGAGAACTCGACCGCGAAGCCGGTGTCGTCGAAGAGGGTGAGCCAGTTCCTGTAGGCGAGCCTTGGAAGCGAGCTGAGGTCGTAGCCTCCTATCGCCTTAAGGCCCTCGCTGGTCAGCCTGTAGGTCATAGTCCCGGCGCCCCTCCTGCCCTTCCTCGCCACCATGATCAGCTCCTTGAACCCGCTCCCGTCGCTGAAGCTCGGCGAGAGGCCGTTCTCGACGAGGGCTAGCACGTCATAGGCGGAGGTCAGCAGGTCCTTCACCCCCTCCCCCTGCCTAGTGTAGAACGTAGACGCGGGGACGACGGCTACGAGGAGCCCGCCGTCCCTGAGCATGTGGTGCGCCAGTATCAGGCCCAGCACGTGCAGGCCGGGGTCCCGCCTCGTGATAAGGTGGCCGTAGCCCTCCTCCTCGAACCTCCTGAGCAGCTCCTCCCTACCCCTCACGAGGTGCCACCTCGTGAACGGGGGGTTGGTAACTACAAGGTCGACTGCCTCCCCGTAGCCCCAGCCGAGCCTGAAGGCGTCGCCGCACCTCACCTCGACCTCAGCTGTTGGGAAGGCGGACCTTGACGCCTCCTCGGCGAGCCTGCATGGGGCCTCGTTGACCTCGAAGCCTATCACCTTGGATGGCATGATGAGACCCGAGAGGCCAACGATGAGGACCCCGGACCCCGCGAAGGGGTCGGCGACCACTGAGGCAATGGGCGGGCCAAGCTTGGTGAGGAGCTGCCTTATGGCCCTGACCCCGTCTGGGGTCGTGTAGTATGAGGAGGTCTCCTTCCTGTCAGGCAGCCGCCTCGAGACCTCGTAGAGCCGGGAGGGGACCTCTGCCAAACGCGCCTCCGCGAGGCTGTCCTGCTAAAGCCATATAGGGATTAGGGCAGGGCCTCAGCAGGGGGCCCCTTGACGCTCGTCATAGCCACGCTCGCCGGCGAGATCGGCGTCAAGGGCAGGCGCACGCGGGCCCACATGGTCAGGGAGCTCGTGAGGAACGCCGCCGCCTACGTCGATGTGAGGTCCTGGCGGGCGCTGGGGGGAGCCTTGTTGCTCGACATGGAGGGCGACCCCTCCCAGCTCTTGCGCGTGTTCGGCGTGGCGCACTACGCAGTGGCCCACGAGGTCACCTACTCCGACCTACGCGACCTGGTCTCGAAGGCCGCGCCAATGGTCGAGGGCGCGGTGAGGGGTAGGAGGTTCGCGGTGAGGGCCACAAGGGTCGGCGAGAGGAGGTTCACTAGCCTTGACGTGCAGAGGGAGCTTGGAGGGTCGCTTGAGCCTGTATCGGCCGGCGTCGACCTCGGCTCGCCAGAGGTCACCGTGTACGTTTACCTATGGTCGCAGGGCGTCGCCTACGTCTACGTCAACCCGCAGGAGGGCCCGAGGGGCCTGCCAGTGGGCGTGGCTGGGAGGACCGTCGCCCTCGTGTCCGGCGGCATTGACTCCCCAGTTGCGGCGTGGATGATCATGAGGAGGGGGGTTGTGCCCGTCCTGCTGAACCTGGCCATAGGGGGTGAGCAGCACGTGAGGGCCGTCCTTGAGGAGGCCCGCGTCCTGAGGGGGTGGTCGGGCTCTCACGACTTAGAGGTCTACGTCGTTGACGGCGCCCCAGTCCTCTCAGCCCTTGCAAACGTCAGGCGTTGGCTCAGGGCCGTGGCCCTCAAGAGGGTTATGTACCGCCTAGCGGAGGCCCTCGCCAGGAGGGCCGGCGCCCACTCGATAACTACGGGGGAGTCCCTGTCGCAGGTCTCGTCCCAGACCATGTGGAACCTTGAGGCTGAGGAGCGAGGCGTCGGCCTTCCGATACTAAGGCCCCTCATAGCGCTTGAGAAGGACGAGATAGTAGCGCTTGCGAGGAGGGTTGGGACCTACGAGGTCTCGGCCAGGGTCCCCGAGTACTGCGCCTTGGCGGCCTCCTCCACGACCAGGGCGAGACCCGCCGACGTGGACGAGGCGGAGGGCGCCATGGGCCTTGACTACGAGCGGCTCGTGGAGAGGGCCAGGGCCTACATAGTGAGGAGGGACCGCGTTGAGGAGGCCCAGGCCGGTGGGCCCATGGCCAGGGAGAACGGCTAGCTGCCACCTTTAGGTTAAATTGCCACGCCTCTTAGGCGGCGTCGGCTGATAGCGTGCGCAGGCCCCTGTCGTCAAGGCTAGAGCCCCTCAGGTCATCATTTGTCGTGAGGATAGACGAGCTCCTCTCATCGGCGAGGGGTGACGTGATAAGGATGCACGCTGGCGAGCCGAGCGCCCTCCCTCCCCCCGAGGTTGTCGAGGCGGCTGCGAGGCGCCTGACATCCATGGAAAGGTCGGTGTTTGCGTACGCCCCCACGCTCGGCATGCCCGAGCTCCGCGAGGCCATAGCGGAGGACCTGAGGCGCGAGGGGGTCGACGTCGACGCGTCGGAAGTTGCCGTCACGCCGGGCAGCACTGCCGGCATCTACGCCGTGCTCGCCTCCCTCCTGGAGCCGGGGGACGAGGTGATACTCGCCGACCCGACCTTCATGGCCTACCGGCCAGTGGTGACGAGCCTCGGGGGCAGGGTCGTGGCCCACCACACCTGGATTGAGTCAGGGTTCCAGCCGGACCCGGACGAGGTCGCCTCCCTGGTCAGCTCGCGCACCAAGGCGATCGTGCTGGTGGACCCCGACAACCCGACGGGCAGGGTCCTGAAGGAGGGCGTCGTGAGGGGCCTCGCCGAGGTTGCGGACGACTCAGGGGTCTACCTCGTTGTCGACGAGGCCTACAGGTCTGTCGTATACGAGGGCGGCAGGCGCCCAGCCCGGCGCTATGGAGAGAACGTGATAGGCCTTGGGACCTTCTCCAAGGACCCCGCGGTCCCGGGGCTCAGGGTTGGGTACGTGTACGGGCCGCCGGAGGTCATCGAGGCCCTCAGGGTCTTCTCAGCCCACGCCTACTTCGGCGCCTCGAACTTCTCCCAGCTGCTAGCCCTCGAGTACCTAAGGTGGGAGGGAAGGCGCATGTACCTGGAGGGCGTCCTCAGGGCCTACAGGGCCAGGAGGGACGCGATGGTGGACGCCCTAAGGCGCGAGCTGCCCGAGGCGAGATTCATCGAGCCCGCTGCAGGCCTCTACGTCTTCGTCGACCTTCCGCTGGCCGGCCTGGACTCAGAGGGCTTCTCCTCCCTCCTGGCCTCAAGGTACGGGGTGACCGTTGCCCCTGGCACGGCCTTCAGCTCCACCTACAGGAGTGCCGTGAGGCTGACCTTCGTGACCCTGACGGAGGAGATGATAAGGGAGGGGGTGAGGAGGGTTGCCAGGGCCCTGGCCGAGCTGAGGGGGGTCAGCCCGACCTCTCCCCGTACCCCATGAGCTGCCTGAGCGCCTCCCTCTCGTAGGCCTCAGCCACGTCGTCCATAAGTATTACCCCGTGGAAGACCCCCTCCTCCTCAACTATAGCGTACCTCGTCCCCGTCCTAGACATGAGGCTCAGTACCTCCTCCAGCGTCGAGCTGCGCCTGACGTGGCCGGGCTCGGGCCTCAGGTACTTGATGGCGGGCTCCTCCGGCCTCCCGGCCCTGAGGTCAACGGCCCTCACGATCCCGAGGACCCTTCCAACGCCGTCTATGACAGGCAGAGAGAGCAGGCCAGAGGAGGAGACAGCGGAGAGGGCCTCCGACACGCTCGCGTCGTGCCTCACGTAGAGCTGCCTCGCCCTCACGTCGCTGACCCTCACCCTCCTGAGCACGGCCGCGGCGTACTCGCCAGCGTGCACGGGCGAGTCAGCCCTCGTGTCGACCTGCTCCCTCAGGAGCGTCGGCCCCCTGTATATCAGCATGGCCACGGCGATGGCAACCATCTCGTCCGGCAGCAGCGCCAGGCTCCCGGTCATCTCGAGAGTCATGAGCATTGAGCTTATGGGGGCCGAGCTCGCGGCGCCGAACGTCGAGAGCATGCCTACGACGACGAAGGGCGCCACGTCAGGGGCAAGGGAGGGGGCCACTATGTGGAGGGCCTCCCCGAAGGCGAGGCCCGTGAAGGCCCCTATGTCGAGGCCGGGGGCGAAGACGCCGCCCTTGGCCCCGCTGCCAAGCGTGAGGGAGGTGGCCAGGAGCTTGGAGAGGGGCAGGAGGGCGAGGGCCGCGAGGAGGGGGAGGAGGCTAACGACCTGGCCGGCCATGGCGAGCCTTACCCACCCAAAGCCCTCGCCCATGACCTCTGGGAATAGTATGGCAATGCCCCCGACCGCTAGCCCTCCGAGGGCGGCCCTCACGAAGGGGTTGCCTAGCGACCTGAAGAGGCCCGTGAGACCCCTAAGCGTCCTCACGTAGAGCATGCCTACGCCCCCGGCCAGGACGCCAAGGGCGGCCATGAGCGGGAGGTAGAGGGGCCTGAAGGGGCCTACGTAGGCCCCCACTATGGGGGCGTAACCTGTGACGGAGCCGTAGATCACGTACGCGACACTCGACGCTATAAGGGAGGGGTATATCACGTCAGGCTCGACGTCCCTCCTGTACAGGAGCTCGCCCGAGAGTATGGCCCCAGCGAAGGGGCTCTTGAAGATGGCCCCTATCCCCGCCCCGAGGCCAATGGCTACCGCCCTCCTCCTGTCCTCGGCGGTCATGTTCAGCCACCGCGACACCAGCTGGGAGATGGCTGCGCCTGCGTGGGCCGCGGGGCTCTCGAGGCCCGCGCTCCCGCCGAGCCCTATGGTTATGGCTGACGACACTATCGGGGCAGCGGCGTCCTCAGGCCTGAGCCTCAGGTTCCTGTGGTACGCCCTGACCGGGACGTCGCTTCCCACCTCAGGGGTCCTGAGGGCAAGGGCTGCCAGGAGGGAGAGCGGGTAGGCGGCGGCAAGGACGAACGGCATGAGGAGGAGCCACCTTATTTCAGCTGCGTACTGGCCCTGGGTCATGGCTGTCGAGTTAACGTGCAGGAGGTCAAGGAGGATGAGGCGGCCGAAGACGAACGACTGCAGGTAGTACAGCGAGAGGCTTGCCAGGCCTATCAGCGCCCCAATTACAATGCCTGCCGTGAACCACCTCTCGTAGTACGGCATGTCCGAGAGCCGCATGACGCCCTGGCCGCCACTATCTGCTGCAAGTAAATAAAAGAACGCTTGACGAAAGCCGCCGCCAGCCCGGGGGAGGGTTTTTATGAAAACCCCGCAACCTATAGCGGGGTGCCCTGGACGCTCAGGATCAACCTGCCTAGGGGGGAGCTGAGCACGTTCTACTCTTTCCCCGAGGGCGCGCCCGCTGAGGAGCACTGCCGCGGCCTGGCCTGCTACGCGGCCAGGAGCCTCAACCCTGAGGGGTGGAAGAGGGCAGTTTCGCAGAACCCGCCGACATACTGCCTCGGGAAGTGCTACGCCGGCCCGTCTGACTCTTTCCTAGGGGGGAGGCCAATTGTCGAGGTCAGGTCAAGGAGGGCCATTGTGCTGAGGCACATGGTTAAGGGCCCCGTCACCTCGCTTGACGAGTACCTGTCGCTTGGCGGGATGGCGGGCCTCGAGAGGGCCATGAGCATTGGCCAGGCGGCCGTCATAGAGGAGGTCAAGAGGTCCGGCCTCAGGGGGAGGGGAGGGGCCTACTTCCCTACGGGGCTGAAGTGGGAGTCAGCGTACAGGCAGCAGTCCAGCGAGAAGTACGTAGTCGTAAACGGGGACGAGGGCGACGCGGGCGCCTACATAGACAGGTTCCTCATGGAGTGGGACCCCTACCTGGTCCTAGAGGGGGCCATGATAGCTGCCTACGCCGTTGGCGCCAGGAAGGTGTACTTCTACGTGAGGAGGGAGTACCCACTGGCCGCCGCGTCGGTCAGGAGGGCCGTCAGGGAGCTGAGGGATGCCGGCTACCTTGGGGAGTCCGCCAGCAGGGGCCCAAGGGTCGAAGTCGAGGTCCACGTTGGCAAGGGCTCATACGTGGTTGGCGAGGAGACCGCCATGATAAACGCCATAATGGGGAGGAGGCCAGAGCCGACCCCCAGGCCCCCCTACCCGACTGAGAGGGGCCTCTTCGGCAGGCCAACCGTGGTCAACAACGTGGAGACGCTGGCCAGCGTCCCCTGGATCCTTGAGAACGGGGGAGAGGCCTACGCATCCCTTGGCGTGAACAGGAGCAGGGGCACCAAGGTTCTCAGCCTGAACAGCCTCTTCGAGAGGCCTGGTCTCTACGAGGTGGAGTTCGGGGCCAGGCTCAGGGACGTAGTGTATGAGATGGGGGGAGGGCTTAAGGGGGGCAGGAGACTTAAGGCGGTCATGGTGGGCGGCCCCCTGGCGGCGCTCATAAGGCCTGAGGAGCTCGACGTCCAGGTCGGCGTCGAGGAGCTGAGGGCCATAGGGGCCTCCCTCGGCCACGGCAACGTCATAGCCTTCTCCGACGACTCGCCCGTGGTCGACATACTCCACGAGGTGGTGCACTTCGCGGCCTTCGAGTCCTGCGGCAAGTGCTTCCCCTGCAGGCTGGGCACGTCGAGGCTAGACGCTATCCTCTGCAAGGCCAAGGACAGGGGCAGGCTGACGAAGGAGGAGGCGGAGGAGGTCATGCGGGTCGCCGAGACCATGTCAGCTGCCTCCCTCTGCGGCCACGGCCAGTCGACGGGGCAGGCCGTCACGGTCACCCTCAGGAAGTTCTGGGACGAGTCGGTGGGGTGAGGGGGTTGCCGATCAGGGTCAGGATAGACGGGAGGGAGGTCTCCCTGGACAAGCCTACCACGATACTTAACGCGGCCAGGAGGGCCGGCGTCGACATACCGTCCCTCTGCTACGACGAGAGGCTGGAGCCCTACGGGAGCTGCAGGCTCTGCCTCGTCAACGTCAAGGGGAGGGGCCTCGTCACGGCCTGCACCACTAGGGTGGAGGACGGGATGGAGGTCGAGACGGAGACGCCTGAGATAGCCAGGCACAGGGTCCAGATACTCAGCATGCTCGCGGAGAGGTACCCTGCCGAGGGCGGGTCCCCAGGAAGGCTTGGCGAGCTCCTGAGGAGGTACGGCGTGAGCCCAAGGGGCGGCGAGGACCCGAGGCTCGTCGACGACAGGCACCCGTGGATCCGCGTAGACCTAAACAGGTGCGTCCTCTGCTTCAACTGCGTCAGGGTCTGCGAGGGCTACATAGGCAG
Source organism: uncultured Desulfurococcales archaeon (assembly GCA_964343115.1). GTDB lineage: Archaea > Thermoproteota > Thermoprotei_A > Sulfolobales > Acidilobaceae > Acidilobus. The sequence goes on along the minus strand of CAYFGU010000004.1, from coordinate 79,341 downwards.
GCTCATCTGGAGGGCCCTCTACAGGGGCCAGCAGACCCTTGTCATGCCTGAGACCGGGAGCCTGTCCACGAGCTCCTGCATCAGCTGCAGGGCCTGCGTCGACGTGTGCCCCAGCGGGGCAATCGTGGACAAGGTCATGTTCGCCTCCAGGCCGGCCAGCTGGGGCGAGACTGCCTGCTCCCTCTGCTCGCTCTCATGCCCCCTGAAGGTAGGGTTCGAGGACGGGAGGCCAATTTACGTTGAGGGGAGGAGGGACCTCGTGCCCTACGCTGGCGAGTGCCTCAGGGGCAGGTACCACTGGGAGGACCTTGTGTACGTCCCTGAGAGGCCGAGGGGGCCGAGGGCCAGGGGAGGTCCCGGCCCGTGGAGGCAGGCCTCATGGGACGAGGCCCTGTCCTACGCCGCTGAGGGCCTCAGGAAGGCCCTTTCCGATGGAGGGCCCTCGTCCGTTGGCGTCATAGTGTCCTCGAGGCTGCCGGCCGAGGCCTACTACCTGTCCCAGCTCCTCGCCAGGGCGGGCCTTGGGACCAACAACGTTGACGCCGCGTATTCCCTTATGGGTGCCCCCGTCTCAGAGCTGGCCCCCATAGGGGGACCCTTACCAACCCTGAGGCTTGACGATCTCGCCGCGGACACCTTCGTGGTGGTGGGGGAGCTCGAGGAGTGGCACCCGGCCCTCGCCTCCGCCATCAGGAGGGCGTCACTTCAGGGGGAGTCGAGGCTCGTGCTAGTGTCGCCCGAGGGCGACAAGCTCTCGGGCGCCGCCGACGTCCACCTGCAGGCCAGGAGGGGCTCAGAGGCGCACGCGCTGAGGGCCGTTGAGGCCGCGGCAGTGGAGAGGGGCGTGGCTGACCTAGGGTCGGCATCCAGGCTCATCCCTGACGTCCACTCCCTCGTCATGTATCTCAGGTCAGTCGGCCTGGACAGGGCGGCAAGGGAAGCGGGGGTTGACCCGGCGCAGGCGGCCGAGGCCGCCGCCCTCTCGAGCTCAGGCAGGACCGTCATGGTCCTGGAGCTCGACGGCACCCCAGGAGTCGCCCAGGAGTCGCTGAGGCTGGCCGCGCTGACCGGCGTCACCGGGAGGCCTGGCTCAGGCCTTGTCCCCCTGCTCTCCTACTTCGACAACGTGGAGGCCTCCTACTTCGGCGTGACCCCCAGGGCCCTCCCAGGCGGCAGGGGGCTTGAGGAGACCTCCGAGGTCGGCAGGGCCCTGGGCCTGAGGATGCCCGAGGGGGAGGGCATGGGCGCCGCGGAGATGGTCGAGGCCGCCAGGGACGGCAGGATGAAGGCCCTAGTGGTGGTGGGCGGCGACCTCGCCTCCCCATCCCCCATGAGGGAGGCCGTGCTGGAGGCCCTCTACCGCGTGCCCCTCGTGGTGTCGCTGGCCCCCGTTGCCGGCGCGGGAACGGAGCACGCCTCCCACGTCCACATGCCGACGGCCTCCCACGTTGAGGAGGAGGGTGTCTACGTCGCCGTCGACGGGAGGCTCACGCTCGCCAGGGGCACGAAGGTCTACGGGGGCGCGCTGAGGTCCTGGGAGGCCCTCTCAAGGCTGCTCAACGCCCTTGGCGTGAGGAGACCCTACGCCTCAAGCTTGTCGGTCTGGGACGAGCTGAGGTCGGTCGTCACAGCGCTTTCAGGGCTCACTTATGAGGCCGTGGCCTCCGGCAGGGCCCGCGTTGACCTGAGGGGGTCTAGCCTTCGAGCCCGGCCTGCCTAAGCAGGTACCTGTAGAGGGTCCCCCATATCTTCCCGTCGCTCCTGAGCTTGTTCTCGAGGTTGTTGTAGCCCGCCCAAGCCTCGAGTGCCCTCAGGGTCTCGGCGTCGGCAACCCCCGTCACCGGCCCCCTGTAGTAGCCGAGCCTTGAGAGGGCCTGCTGAAGCTTCGCCGCCACCTCGCCCAGATCGTAGACGTCGGTTGGGGTCTCCCTCTGAAGTATCGTGAGCTCCCACGCCTCGAAGATCTGCCTCAGCCTCCTGACCGGCTCAGGGTCATCGTCTACCCTAAGGTCAACGTACCTGTCTACCCCCTCCTCGCAGCCTCCGTAGCCCCCGCAGGGCCTCATAACAATTATCGCAGCGCCCTGCTTGCCCCTCCTGTCTCCGCCAGCCCTGTCTCCGGCCTCAAGGGCTGCCAGGAGCCTGTCAACGAGCTCCCCCTTGGTGGTCTCAAAGGCCCTCGCCATTGCCTCGAGCACCTCCTCGCCGGCGAGTATGTTCCCCTGGACTGTGAAGCCGTCCCCGACTATATGGCCGGCGTATGGCACGCACCTCTTCCCAGTGAAGGCGAAGGCCTCGCCCCTGGCGTTCACGGCGCCGACCTGCCTCTCGTCTTTCCTGGGGTCCGCAGCTAGGGCGACCTCTACAGCCCTCCCTGGCGGGTACCTGCTCTCCATGAGGTAGAGTATGAGAGGCCCTAGCTTTACGTTGGCCCAGGCCTGGGTTGCTACGGCCCCGACCCCTGCCCTGGCCCACGGGACAACTGACCCCACGGCTATGAACTTTGAGGCCACGGCCACGCCCACGTCGCCCCTCTCGGGGTCCGCGCCGACTATCGAGAACGTCAAGCTCAGCCCAGCCAAATGGGTCCGGGCCAAAATAATATCCCTAGGGTCGCGCGGTTACGGGCCTTCGCCTGGTGAGGGCCAGTTGAGCTTCAGCCGCCCTGGGGGGACCTGGACATCCGGGTCCATCACTGAGGTGACCGAGGCGCTCCTGCGCCTCGGCGGCTGCCCAACGACTGACGACCTAGTGAGGGAGACCGGCCTCCAGCCGGTCGCGATCGCGAGGCACCTGCAGGACCTGGCCCCCTCGGGCGGCCTTGAGCCCCTCGGCGACGGCGCCTGCGTCACTGGGAAGGCGCTGCTGGCGGCCTACTCCATAAGGCTCGGAGCCGACCCCTACAGGGTCTCGAGGCTGCTGAGCTGGAGGGACTTCGAGGCACTCGCGGCCTCCGCCCTAGAGGAGGCGGGATTCGAGGTCTCTAGGAACCTCAGGCTCCCCGGAAAGGGAGGGATGGAGGTTGACATTGTTGGCGTCAGGGGCCCCTACGGCGTGGCCGTCGACTGCAAGAGGTGGTCCTACAGGGTCAGCTCGCTATCAAGGGTCGCGGAGGCAGCGAGGGCACAGAGGGCCAGGGCTGAGAGGCTGGCGTCACTGTGGGGGTCACTCGGCCTCCCCAGGGCGAGGCTTATCGTGCCAGCCCTCCTTGTGCTGAGGGAGGACCTGCCGAAGGTGGTTGAGGGGGTCGCCGTCGTCCCAGCCATATCCCTCAGGGGCTTCATCCAGGAGATAGAGGCCGTCGCCGAGGAGATCGGGGTCAGGGTTCCTGGCTGACCGCCTTCTCCATCAGGAGTCCGTTCTCGTCCCTGTAGTAGCCCGGCAGCCTCCTGACGACCCTGTAGCCAAGGGACTCGTAGAGCCTCCTGGCAGCTTGGTTCGACGCCCTCACCTCAAGCCTCAGCCTCCTGGCCCCGCGGGCCACCAGCTCCCTCTCCAGAGCCTCCATCAGCGCCCTACCTATCCCCCTCCTCCTGAACCCGGGCCTCACGGCGACCGAGGCGATGTGCCCGACCCCATCCCCCTCCAGGTAGCCGGCCGAGTACCCTACGACCTCGCCGTCCTCCTCGGCCACGAGGATGACAGACCCGGGGAGCGAGATGAGGGCGAGGAAGACCTCGGGCCCGTACCTCTCCCGCGGCCCAAAGGACTCCTCCTCTACCCTCAGTAGCGACCTCAGGTCGCCGGGCCGGTAGCGCCTTATGGCTGTCAACTCAGCCTGCTACCCGTTCCAGGGCCAGCCCTGAAGAGGGAGAAAAACAGGTGTAGGGCCTCGGTCACCCCGTCAGGGCCCTGGCTATGAAGGTGCCTATGAGGCACCCCGCCGCCTCAAGGGACGCCGCGACGAGAACTGTGGTCAGCGGTATCACGTAGGTCGGTATCCCGGCCACCTCAGCCGCGGCCGCGGCCTCGGCGAAGGCTGGGTAACCTGCTACTGCATATGCAAGGACCCTGGCCAGCGCCGCGAGCGCCCCGCCTGCCAGGGCGGCGAGGGACTGGGAGTACCTGTCGGCGAGGAGGCCCGCGACAAGGCCGGCGAGCGCTAGCGGCCACCAAGCGCCCGTCAGTATGAACGAGAACCCGAGCAGGAGGGAAAGGCCGAAGACGACGACCCACCTGGCGCCCCTCATCCTTATCACCCCGGCGTCATCGTGATCACGGCCATCGTCTCGGAGGGAGCGAAGTACGTGTAGTTCTGCACGAAGAGGAGAGGCAGGTACGACCTGGAGGCCCACACGGGTATGTAGCTGTCGTAGAGCGGGGAGGCAGGGTTCTCGCTCTGCCCCCCAGGGTAGACCCCGTAAGAGTCGCTGAGGTTGGCCAGGTTCGCTATGAACGTGAAGCTCTGGCCCCCGGTCGCGGGGCTGGCAGGCAGGGGCCCGCCCCCGCCCCCTGAAGCGTCGTTGAGCGTGAAGTAGTCGCCACCTATGGCGGCCGGGCCGTAGCTGAGGGCCGAGGCCCCCGTCAGGCTGGGCCAGTAGAAGCCGTAGAAGTCAGCCCAGGTGAAGTTGCCGCTTGGGTAGTAGCTGTACAGGAGCTTCATGGCCTCAACCGTGGAGTTGACTATGAGCTGCTGCACGCTCCCGTTGTACACTGGCCAGCCGTCCCCTGTCTCGATGATGCGTATGACCACCTCGTCAAAGGACGGAATGCCTATAGTGTTTGGCCAGGAGCCCCCAGCGGGCCCAGGCCTAATGTCGCTGAACTCGGGCCAGAACCCTGTCCTGTTGAAGACGCCTTCTATCACGTTGAAGTATATCTCTGAGTATATGTAGAACCAGACGGCCGCAGCCTTCGAGCCAGGGGCCATTGTGTAGTTCCAGCCCTCGAGCGCCTGAAGGGCGTCCCTTGCTAGGGGGTTTGACGAGTTCTCCAGCGCCTTAACTATGGCCGGGGTCGTCCAGGCCGCTGCGAGGTCGGTCTCGTTCCACTGCAGGCTCATCATGTCATGTATCGATACGTTCGCGTGTGCCTCGAGGTAGTCGTACACCACCCACGCCCTGGTCCCGGGAGAGGGGGTCATTGAGTCGCCGAACCAGTACGGGTAGGCGGGGCCCACCTGCCTCTGGTTCGAGCTTACTATGAACCCGTTCGGCGGGTCGTAGGAGTGCGGTATCTCGCTGAAGGGTATCCAGCCCCTCACGTACTCCTCTCCGTTACCGGGCATAATGGCGTCAGGGCTGAAGGGCAGGGAGCCGTTGCTCATGGCGAATATGGGGTATATCCCGGCGCTGACGTCTCCTATGTTCTCAGAGTCGGCGTAGGCGAAGTTCTGGTAAGGCACGGCCCAGTTCCTGAGGGCGTCAAGGAACTGGGCCCAGCTGGTAGCGTTGGCGATCTGCAGTAGGACCCCTAGGTCGTCGCTGTAGCTGTTGCCGAGCCAGTACATAACGATCGCCAGGCCGTCGCCCTCAGCCATTATGGGGCCCCAGTTGGTCCAGTTGACGACGGTGCCTAGCACGTTATAGCGCTTAATGGGGTGCCATGAGCCGTTGAAGTAGTAGTCCGTCGAGTTCACCCCCTGGACGAAGAAGAAGGTCCCCCAGGAGATGGCCTCCACGTCAGTCAGCGTCCAGGCTATGTGGCCGTTGAGCCCTATCACGACGGCCGGCTCCCCTGGGATTATGACGCCATATACGTCAAACCCGGGGGCCACCAGCTGGGCCTGGATCCATATCATGGGCAGCGTGAACGATAGCACGGGACCGCCTACCAGGATGGGATGCCCCGTGCCCGTCCTGTTCCCTGAGACCACCCACTCGTTGCTGTGCTCGGGTGGCCAGTGAGATATGAAGGGCGGGTCCCACCACTTGACGACCTCATAGGCGAGCTGAGCCACGGTAGAGTTGACGGGCCAGATGTTCATCGCCTCCCTAGCGACGGTCTCGTTGGGCGGGCCGCTGTAGCCGCCGTAGTAGACCTGGGGTATCGCGGGGAACGGTGGCACGAGGTAGTTGGTCAGGTTGCCCATCCTGTAGTACATGAGCGAGAGTATGAGGGGGTCGTCGCTGAACTCGAGGCCCTCCACCATGTACTGCTGCACTAGGAAAGAGTCGACAGGCGTCCAGTTCGAGGGCCTGTAACGGAGGAGCGCGAACATGAAGGGAAGCTCGTCGTGAGCCTCGGCGTAGGCTATGTAGTCGTTTACGCCCTGGGAGAAGGCCTCGAGGGCCAAGACTGTCAGGTTCGCGAGGGAGCTGTTATGAGCAAGCTCGAGGGTCTCGTTCCAGTCCCTCTCGGCTGTGACCAGGTTCCCTATGGTCCTCTGGAACAGGTCCGCCTGGCTGTATGAGGGCCCGAGTATGGGGGAGAGGTTCCCAGCGGAGGCCCTCCTCAGGAGGTCCATCTGCCACAGCCTCCCCTGGGCCTCAACCCAGCCGAGGGCCAGGAAGAGGTCGTGCAGGTTCCCGGCGTATATGTGGTAGACCCCGTACCTGTCAACGACCACCTTCACAGGGGCCGTCAGCCCTGGCACCCTCAGCGTCCCAGACCTCACGACGGCGTCCATGGAGTACCCGTAGACACCGCTCTGGGGGTTGGAGGCCGCGATCAGCACAGACAGCGGCTGTACGTAGGAGGCCGCCAGGATGAGGGCTGTGACCACGAGACCCAGGACGAGAGCGACGTAGTCGGCGCGCCTCAACGGCTCACCTTGCTAGGGATGGTCGAGACAACATATAACGGCTAGGCCGACGCGAGCTCATGACGCGCTTCCGTTCTATACTTAAAAATCCCACCAGAGTGGTCTAGGACTCAGGAATCGTTCCAATCCGCCTCAGGCGTTCACGACCTTTGAACTGGCACGCCGCATTTCTCGTGAGGTATTAACGTCGGGCTTTAATGGATCTTAGACCGCGCAGGCCGGCTTTGGGCCTCAGTAGCCTCTCAAGACATCAATGCCAAGCTCATTGGTGAACTCCAATAGGACCCCCACAGTGTTAACAAATGCTCTCATGGACCTGTAAGCAACGTCGGGGCTAAGGAGGGTCGATAATTCCCTCTTAAGCTCCTCAAAGTAGAATTCCTTCTCAAGGTAGGCCTCGATCTGAATCGTGGGATCATACTGGAGAAGCTTGTATAACTTCAAGGCTTTTCGGGCTAAGCTTGACCTCCTCTTGTCCGTAGAAAGGTAACGCTCCTCAATCAAGGACGATGGCAAGTCCGTCACCAGCGCAACGTAATAGAGACCGGAGTGGAGCGACGAGAGCATCGCGATGCTTTTCCTTATCCGCCCTAGGGCCCAGGAGGTGAGCCCATGAGGGCCCCTGCCGAGAAGCGCTGAATATGTCCACGAGCTCCTCAGTGCGTCCTCAGGCGTTATTAGGATCTCCTTGTCCCTGACTTTGACCTTAACAGGTTTTCCCTGTAGAAGCGACTCCACATCTGACCTCGTATGTGGTATGCCCTGAACGCCTAAGGTGTAGCTCAGGAGATACTTTAGGTCTTTTTTGAGAACATCAGCCACCCTCTTAACTAACTCTGACTTTACAAACCCCATGTCTGCGTACCTCCTGTAGGTCGGCGTAACTTCGGTCTCAGCCCACCTCAGGAGCACCTCGTCACTGCATGAACGCTCCAGGGCGCCCTTTACATCAGGCCTAGCCTCCTTGAAGCCCCTTTGTACGTCGTATTTCATGTCAGGGAGCTCGTAGGACACCCTACCTGCCACAACGTCTAAGTCCCCCATGACGCCATTTACTATGTTAGGGCAGGCCCTGTTGGGGTCAAGGCCAAGATAGATCGCTGAGGCAGCCCGGTAAGCCAGGTAGTCGAGGCCGTGATGAAAGAAGAACAGCTTCGCTGACCTTGGATTGCCCAGGAGCTTCACGAGAAGATCTTCTGCCTCCTTAGCCCTGGCAGGCGGCTCCTGCCCGCTGATGATCTCGATATAAAGAGGAATTCTGGGCAGCCTCCTGCCCAGGTCGTGAACAGGCCCTAGGTCGATCGCCCTATCAACCTCGTTAGCCTCTTCGCCGCTGAAACCGAGGTACCTCCGGGCAAGGATTCTATGAACTTCATGTGCAGGCAAGCCTGCCCCTAGGAGGAGGCGCGTAAGAAGACTAAAAAGGTCATCAAGAAACGCCTAGGTTGTTTGTAATGGGGCGGGGCGGACAATACGAGCGAGGTGGACTTAATGAGTTGTTTTGAGCCAGGCCTCCTTAGAGGCTAGCCAAGTTGCATTTGCAGGTCGACCTAACTCGTCGAGGCCGTGCGTTGCCGGGCATTCTCACAAATACGTGAAGCCCTTAGCACGAGCGGTGGCAGTTTACCGATGGCGGCTGGGGACCTATGACCTCGCGGGCTGCAGGGCCCGCAACCAAATTGTTATCGTAGCAATGAAGGCTACCAGGGGGCCTCACTCGGTCTGCCTGAGCAGGTAGGGCGCCCCGTTGTCTCACTCCCACCCTAACGCCCTCACCCTTAAATATCTCCCACGCTCAACCCCTGACGGTTGAGACACGTTGTCGTTGGGTAAGGCGGCCGTCCTCGTGGCCTTGCTAGCGGTAGCCTTTATCATGCCCATCCAGCTTGGCCCTCACTCCTCAAAGGCCGTCGTTGTGTACCACCACCCCAGGCTCCACGTCAAGGGGACCAGCGTCACAACGGACTACAACTGGGCCGGCTACGCCGTCGTCTTCAACCGCTCCTTGATAATTTCGGTCAACGCGAGCTGGGTAGTGCCGAGCGTATCCTGCAGCTCTAAGACGACATACGTGGCCGTCTGGGTCGGTATAGACGGCTTCAACGACAAAACTGTCGAGCAGACAGGGATACAGGCCCAATGCCAGGGAGGGAGGGCCTACTACAGCGCCTGGTACGAGTTCTACCCTGCCGCCCCCGTCTCGGCCCCCTCCAGCTATGTCGTGAAGCCGGGCGACAAGATAGTGGGCTGGGTTGTCTACAACCCGAGCACAAACGAGTACAGGACTGTGCTGGTTGACTTAACAGAGGGCTGGAACTACACGTCGCCCTGGACCTCGGTCAGCGGTGCGCTTGACGACAGCGCGGAGTGGGTAGTCGAGAGGCCCGCCATAGGCTACGGCCTCACGACGCTTGCAGACTTCGGGAAGGCCTACTTCAACTCGTACTTCACCGGGATCCTGCCGCCTGGCAAGTTCTACGTCGCCCTGGCCAACGGCTCCACGGGCAACATCTCGAGCTTCAACAACACAGAGATGATAATGGTCAACAACAAGGGGCAGGTGCTGGCCCAGCCCTCCGGCCTTTACGCACAGGGCTCAAGCTTCTACGTCTGCTACGGCACCTGCACTACCACTTCCTCCGGCGGTAAGAAGTGAGGTCGGGCTAAGGGGCCTGTTAGGTCTCCGGAAGGACTTTTTAGATCATAAGCTCAGGCTGCCACCTTAACCTGCCGCAGGTGGCTCGTCAGTATGTTCCTTATCCTCCACAGCTCGTCCCTGACCTCGTTCGGGGCCGCCATGTACCTGGAGTAGGGGCCCTGAAGGAGCGCGACAGCCTCGGCCAGCTTCTGAGTCCCGCCTCCCCTTATCGCCTCGTTGGCCCCCTCCCTTAGCAGCGCCACGAGCGCGTTGAGCCTCTCGACCTGGGCGACCATGTCGTTGCGGCCAAGCCTCCTCCAGTAGTTCACGGCGCTCTGGACAGCGAAGCTCAGGTTGCTCACCTCTACTAGCAGCTCGTAGCGCCAGTCGGCCGCGGCCTCCTCTTGGGCCCTACTGCGCCTTGGCATGGGGCGTCGCAGATATATAGGGCCGCTAAAAATTATAAGCGTTTATGACATTGAGTCGCGACCCATCGGTCAGGCCATCAGGCGTCCTCACGGCCGCGAGGCTCAGTGCCGTCACCACCCCTCATCCCGGGGCGGTCAGAGGGGCACGGGGAATTTCAGCCTCTCGCCCCAACTGCCGCGGAGACCTCGGCCACGACGGCGTCAGGGTCCTCCACGTCAACTACGAGCCTTGAGAGGCGGCCTCCCCTAAGCCTCACCACAACGACCCTCGAGGGGTCCCTGACAGCGTAGAAGCCAAGGCCTCCGCCCCTCACGGCGAAGAGGCCCTCCATGACCCTGCCGGGTATGCTCGTCCCCGCCAGCCTCAAGGCGACCTCGGAGCGAAGCGACCCCCAGGTGGGCCTAGGGGCCTCGACGGACTCGACCTGGGACAAGGGGACCTCAATCCTCCTCCTAAGGGCCTCAACGACCTCCAGGCCGCTGAGCTCGACCACGAGCCTGTCGCCGTCCACGTAGAGCCTGTGCGGCATGCGCCCCTCTGGGGCGGGGGCAGGCCAGCATTAAAGGCAAGGGGCCCAGCGGCTGCAAGCAAAATTACTACGGCCGCCCGCAGGGGACGGGGCCCGTAGCCCAGCCAGGACAGGGCGCCGGCCTCCGGAGCCGGAGGTCCCGGGTTCAAGTCCCGGCGGGCCCGCCAGGCCGCTTACGCAGGCAACAACCAAGCCAAGGGGACAGCAGCCTACTTGTTGGACAGGGTCAACAGCCTCCTGGCCCACCGCGGAGGCCTGCGGCGGCCCGAGCTGCGACTAGTCCTGTAGCCTACGGCCGTCCCCTAGGTCGCATCGTTGCAGCCCCCTGCGGCTCCAAGGGATTTGCAGCAGATTTGCATATGATACTGAAAAACGAATTTAATTTAGGCTAGCCTAAAACTGGAACGGCGAGCGAGTTGGAGGCGAAGCTCGCAGGGCTCGCGGTCGCGGTCGTGGTCCTTGTGGCCGCGGTGGCCGTGCTGGGCTCAGAGTACTACTCCCTAGCGTCCAGGTACAGCTCGCTGAAGGGCAGCTACTCAACCCTTCAGGCCGAGTACTCCTCTCTCCAGACCGCCTACTCCGAGGCCGAGGCCAACTACAGGGGTCAGCAGCCGCAGGTAGTGCTGGCGGCGGCCATGAGCCACTGGAACGATATAGCGATTGAGAACGCCTCGCTCGTGGTCCCTGAGTACGAGGGGGACGCTACACTTCACTGGGTCGGCGGCCCGCTCAGCGGCACCTACACAGGGGCCAGCTCCATAGGGGCCGTGTGGGAGAGGTTCTTCAACATGTACGAGACTGTCTACTGGTACACCATAGTGCCCCCAGGCGTGGTCGCGGTCGGGCCTGGCACCTATAACGTCACAGGCTACGTCCAGTTCCTCGTGGCACCAACCTCCCAGCCCCTCAACGTGTTCGTGCTGAACGTGACCGAGCTGCTGACTTACGTTAACACCTCTGGCGGGTACCTCATATCGACAGAGGTCTGGAAGGTTAAGCCTATACCTCTGACTGACGTGATCGCCGGTTACCCAGGCCAGATACAGCTAGCGGAGGATGCCGTCCTTGCTGACGCCATGGGCCACTGGAACGACATAGCCATAGAGAGCCCACCCCTCGTGATCGCCCAGTACGCCCCTGACGCCGTGCTGAGCTGGGTCGGTGGGCCCCTCAGCGGCACGTACAGCGGTCTCACGTCAATTAACTCGACGTGGAGCAAGTTCTTCGGCCTCTACGAGACCGTGTACTGGTACACGATCATCCCGCCCACCGTCACTGAGCTGACGCCGGTAGAGTACAACGTGACCGGCTACGCCCAGTTCTTCGTTGCCCCCTCCGCGGACCCGCTCCACATAATGGTCCTGAACGTCACTGAGGTCCTCACCTACGTCTACAACGCCAGCGTCAGGCAGTTCCAGATAACCCACGAGCTGTGGAAGGTCAGGCCCCTCTCGGTCAGCGACGTGATAGCCGGCTACCCGCCTCAGACGTACGTCGAGGAGCAGATGGTCCTGGCGCAGGCATACGCCCACTGGAACGACATAGCGATAGAGAACGCGTCCCTGATACTCTCAGAGTACTCGCCCAACGCCACGCTGCACTGGATTGGAGGACCCCTCAGCGGGAACTATACTGGCATCACCGCCATAAACTCCGCCTGGACCAAGTTCGACGACACCTACGAGTACGTCGTGTGGTACTCCCTGGTGCCACCAACCGTCTCTGTTAAGGGCACGACGGCCTTCGTGGAGGCGCCCCTCCAGTTCGTCGTCTTCCCCTACCCGACAAGCTCGAACCCTCACCCCGTCGAGTTCGTCCTTAACGTCACAGAGGAGCTGTACTATCAATACAACGCGACGGCCATGGAGTGGCAGATCGTGAGCGAGTACTGGATAGTCCACCCGTTACAGATATCCGCAGTCGCCCCCGGCTATGCCCCGGGCCAGTACCAGGGCTGAGGTAACTCCAGCTTGAATGCGATCTTTTTTACACCCGTGACGTTTCTCGGTCTCCCCGTGAGTATAGGCGGGCAAGGCTTAAGACCGCCTGATCGCCTTGCCCAGGCGGAGCCGCATGGATGCCCGTGCATGACCTGGGCTTCAGAGACCAGGGCCGCATGCTCTGGTGGCTCTTCGTCGGCTCTAGGGGAGGAGAGATGAGGCTCAGGATCGTCGAGGAGATACTAAAGGGGCCAGCCAACGCTAACCAGCTGGCCGAGAGGCTCAACGTGAACTACAGGACCGTGCGGCACCACCTGGACGTACTGACCGAGGCTGGCCTCGTGACGGCCGACGGGCCCAGGTACGGCCAGCTCTACTATCCTACGGACCTCCTCCTCAGGTCAATAGAGTCTATAAGGAGGTCCGTAAGGGAGGTGAGGGGAGGTGCCCCTTAGCCTCTTCTCGCTGTGGACGGCTGAGGCAGCCCTCTCCGCGGTCGGCTTCGGGCTGGCCGCGTACCTCTACGCGTTGTACTACGCCTCTGGCGTACACAGGAACTCGATTGGAAGGAAGGTCGTGGCCGCCGTGGGGTTCATGGCCGTGCAGATGGCGCTTGTGCTCGCGCTCTCCCTTAACCTGGCCGCCCTCCTCCCGAGGGAGGCGGTCGTGCCCCTTGGCCAGGGGGCACAGGAGGTCGTAGCGTCGCCCAACGGGACTCTGACGGTAACTATGCCCAGGACCGGCGAGGACGCAGTCGTGGCCTACAGCGCGGCCAGGTCAGCATACGTCGTCTATCAGGCCTCGGTGGTCTCAGGCCTCTCGGCCACCGTTGCCCTCGCCCTTATCGCGGTTACGGCGGTCGAGGTGGCGGCGCTGGCGCTCATAGTTATGGCCGCAAGGGAGTGATCCGAGGGGTCCCTCAGGCGTGGCGCGCCGGGTTTATCGAGGCTGACCAGGACACTCGCGGGAGGTTCTCAGTCACGCGTCGCGCTCGGGCCCCAACCTCTGGGAGCGGGCCCACGAGCGTCATATATTACATAGTGGTGGGAGGAGCCGGTCCTCCATCACGGCTTATATATAACCCACTGTTAACATGGGCGAGGAGCACGGCGGTGCTCTGGATATGATGGGCCTTGGGCAGGCCTAGGCTCCTGGTTGCATCCCTTGATGTCCTCCTGACCCTGGCAGGCCTCGCGCTAGCCCACGGCCGCGTCGCTGGGGCCTCTGAGCCCCAAGCGGACTATGCTTCAACCACTACTGCCACTGCTCTGCAGGAGGCCCACTACATAGCTAACTGCACCAACATAACCTCGCCCGGACTCTACATGCTGAGCTCAAACATAAGCGGTTTTCAGACAACCGGCTACTGCATAGGTGTCTTCTCGAGCAACGTGACCCTTGACGGCGACGGCCACGTCTTGAGAAATTTTTATTCTTCTCCTGTTGGGATTTACGTAAGCAGCTCAAGCCGTAACGTGACGATAGAGGACTTAGAGTCTATCAATTATGCTTTCGGCATCTACATGCTTGGTAACTACTCTGAGGTGCACAACGTCACCATGGACATGAACGGTTACGGCATTAACGTATCTGGCAGCTACGACCAGGTCTATAACGTAACCTTGGAAGGCTGCCTTATTTATGGCATCTATATGCCTGGCAGCCACAATCAGGTTCACAACGTAATCGCGGACGGAGATGAGATTGGTCTCAATGTCACGGCCGACTACTCTGATGTCTACAACGTCACCTCAGACGGCAACGGGGCTGGTCTCTTCGTCTCAGGCAGCTACGACCAGGTATACAACGTCACCGCCTACGGCAACGGTTACGGTCTCTTCATGTCTGGCAGCTACGACCAGGTGGCGGACTCCATCTTTGCACGCAGTAGGTATTACGGTCTCTTCTTCTATTACTCAAGTGGGGACCTCATATACGACAACCTCTTCAACAACACCGACAACGTCTACATGATCAACTCCTGGGCCTACTGGAACGTAACGCTCAGGCCAGGCAGGAACATACTTGGAGGAAACGTCATAGGCGGCAACGCCTGGCTCTCCCCCAACGGCACTGGGTTCTCCCAGAACTGCTCCCCCATGCCCCAGGAGCCTGATATATGCAGCGAGCCCTACAACCTAGGGGGCAACAACACGGACTACCTTCCGCTGAGGTACCCCCAGGAGGTCCTTTACGTAACTACCACGGCAACCTCAACAACCACTCCGGTGACAACTACTACCACTCAGGAGACGACCACCAACACTACGACTACCACGACTACAATAACGACCATGACGACAACTACTACGATCGCTCAGACTACTACCTCTACTACCACGGCAACTACTACCACAACTGCTCAGACGACCACGACTACGACCACCACGACCTCGCCAGCAACCGTGACGACCACTGCTACACCATCGACACCTACGACGACCACCTCGACGACAACTACGACCAAAGCAGAGCAGACGTCCGCAGTGACAACCTCCATCACCGCATCCACCTCGGCGTCCCTGACGACGCCCGTCGCTTCCCGTTCATCCACGGTCGCCACGTACGTCGTCGCTGGGGTCGTCGTGATCTTGATGGCCGCGGCCGCCTTCGCCTTCCTGAGGAGAAGGTGAGGTAGCCCTTGATAACTTCCAATTATGTTTTTCTAGTTATAAGCCTCGGATTCGCCCAGACGTTGAGGTGTTAAGGTAAGGGGCGGAGGTTTTAGGGAGGACCGGCCTCGCATAGCCTGAGAGGGAGATGCTGGCGCGGTTGGCCACTTACGCTCTATGAACCCCCATGACTGGGAGCGCCTGGAGGCCCGTCGCCGCCTCGGCGCGACCACATTCAGAAACCTAACTAACCCCCTCCACCTGCAGCTACGGCGAGGCGTTAGGACCCAAGAACATAAAGGGCGGTTACACAACACTGGACGTAGGGTTGGGCTGTTGGGCCTAGGCGAGGTCACGGCCGCCCCCCAGCCGGACCTGCAGGCCGTCAGGGAAGCCGGGAGGCGTGGGTTCATCGCCATGATCCTTAGCCTGGTCGGGGCCCTCATACCCTACATAGGCCCCGTCATCTCTATCGTCGGCGCCGTGTTGCTCCTGATAGCGCTTCACGGGCTGGCCCAGGAGCTGGGCGAGAGGAGGATCTTCATGTACGCCATCTACGTCCTCGTGATCAGCGTGGTGGCGGCCTTGCTGGGGATGGCGGCACTGGTGATGGGCGTCCTCTCGGGGCACATACTAGGGACTGCTATAGGCGCCCTCTTCGCGCTCTACCTTGTCCTGGTCATAGACGGCTACCTCTTCAGGTCAATCTTCACGATGCTCTCGGAGAGGACCGCCTCACTAAGCCAGGACTCCTCCCAGAACTTCAGCAGCGCGGCCAAGTGGTACTGGATAGGCGCGCTGCTCGTGATAGTGATAGTGGGCGCCGTCCTCGTGATCGTAGGCGAGGTCTACGCTATAATGGCCTTTGACGCGCTCAGCAAGGTGGAGGCGCCTCAGCCCTCCCTGGTCCCGCCCTCCTCGTCGGGCTTGCCGCCCTGACGCGTGCCTAAGCCCCCTCCCCTTCCTCCTCCTCGAGGGGCCTGGCCGAGACCCTGGCCCTCAGGTCGTTGATTATCTTCGTGGCCTCCCCCTCGTCCACCTGCCTCCCAGCCGGAGCCGCCTTGGAGACGTGCTCAGCTATGGCCTCCTCAAGCGGCCTCCCGCCGACCCTTACCCTGGCCCTCCCTATAAGCGTGGGCGAGGGCTCGAGCACGGCGCCGGTCTTGAGGAGGACCTCGTCGTTCAGCGGAGTTACTATGACAGCCCCGACGTCCCTCCCCCCGGCCCTGACGGCCAGCACCACGTCCCCGTCCTCCGTCTCCCCAAGCCTGGAGACCTCGTACCTCAGCCCTGTGGCGGCGATCTCTGCCGCCTTGGAGGCGACCTCCTTGACCGCGCCCGCCACCTGCTCGTCGGCGACCCTCCTGAAGACCTCGACGGTCAGGGTGTCCCACCTCCACACTATCTCCTTCCTCGCCTCGTCAACGTCGTAGTCAATGCGGACCCTAACCACGTCACCCTTGTCTAGCTTGAGCCTGTCGACAAGGAGCTCGAAGAGCACCCTGTTAAGCTGCGCCGCCCCGTATGCGACCTTCTGCGCCCACTCCTTGTCACCCCTCGTCCTGTCCCTGAGCTGGGCGAAGAGCGTCCTCCTGACCTTGAGGGCGTAGGCCCCCACTATTATTAGGCCCGAGCTGAGCCTGGGCAAGCAGCTCACCCACTATTAATAACCTGAGTGAAAATATAAACGATGAGGGTCGGCCTAAGCGCTCATCAGCTGCTTCAGCGCGGCGGGGCTTGACAGGGCGGCGGAGAGGTCAGCCAGGAAGGAGCCCACCTCGTCAGGGCCAACCGCCCTGGGGTCCACGGCCAGGGTGAGACCCATCAGCCTGCCGCCGCCTGCCCCCTCCTGGCCCTCGAGGGGCCTCGTCCTCCCAATTGTAAGGGTGGCGACGGGGCCAGGGACGTAGATGCCTAGACCCACGTCGAGGCCGAAGGGGCCAAGGTTAACGAGCCCGAAGGTCGCCTCCGAGAGGTCGAGGGTCTCCGAGGGGGACGAGAGCGCTGAGGCTATCTCCTCCAGCGGCCTCCCTGCTGCGTCGTCAATTAGCACGGCCGCGACCCTGCCGCCGTGGGTGTAAACGGGGACGGCCAGGTTCACCTCGCTGAAGTAGAGGACCTCCCCGTCGCCGACCCTTGCGTTCAGCCCCCTGTGGGCCCCTGAGGAGAGGAGGGACGCCACCGCCTTCACCAGGACGGCCGTCCTGGTGACCCTGAGGAGGGGCCTCTCCCTTCTTAGCTCCTCCATGAGGGCATCAAGCCCGTCGACCCTAGCGTCCCTGTGCGCGTAAACCCTGGGGCCTCCCGGCGAGGCTATGGCGCCTGCCAGGCTGTCCTGAGGTATAACCCTCCGTGAGGTAGGCCTGGGCAAGGGCAACCCCTCTGCTGGAGGCCTGGGCCTGTTTAAGCCCTTTGCCTCGAGAGGGCCCTGAGGTCCATGTACGACTTGACCATGCTCCCCAGGCCTATGGCCCCCACGACCACGAGCACAAGGAGCAGCCCCACGTCAAACGCGTCAAGGTTAGGTATCGGGACGCCCGTGCTCAGGGCGAACTGGTCTATGGAGGGGATGGCGATGACCAGGGCCCCTATCAGCACGAAGGCTATGCCGCCGTAGTAGAGGGTCCTGCCGGCCGTGGCGGCCCCCAGCTTCCTAATAGCGTCCTCACCGAGTCCGTAGAGCCTCACGAGGGAGGCGAAGGCGGCCCCGAATATGACCTGCATCGCCATGGTCCCAAGGCCGAACACGAGGCCTGGGAGCGGGGCCAGAAGGACTGAGCCTACCCTGGGGGCGAGCACGAAGGTTATCACGGTGGCGTAGGCCCCGAAGCCGAAGCCGGCTATGAGGCCGTGAACGACAGTCATCCCCAGCGGGACGTCCCTGAGCCTCTCGTATATGTTCGTCCTCTCCGCCTCCTCAGCGTGCGTCCTGCTGCGGAGGAGCCTGTCGAGCTCGAGGTGAATGTACCTGCCCTTTAGAACGTAGGAGCCCGCGATGGCCATAACTGCCCCGACCACGATGTAGACTGGGCCGTCCAGGTTGTACCTCTGGTAGAAGTAGGCGAGACCGAGGTAGCCGAGCGTGGTAAGCAGGGCCCTCTGGACCGTGAAGCCGAGGGAGAAGAGGAAGCCGGCCTTCATGCCCCTCCTGGTGCTGTAGGCCCCGACAGCGTAGCTGAAGGTTATGGGCCAGGTGTGCTCGTCGGGGGTCGCGCCGTGGAGGAGGCCGAGTATGAAGGATATCAGCAGTATCAGCCCCAGCGACATGTCCTGCGGCGGGTTGAACAGCCACTCCACGGCGCCCCAGAGGCTCATGTGCACACCCCCCTTGGACTCCTAACTTGACTGTGCACAAGGACTTAAATAGGTTTCTACCCCATCAACGGTTAAAAGTTGCACTAGGAGGCTGAGGTCGGGGCCCTTGGCCCCGCGCCGCCGTAGCTCAGCCGGTAGAGCGCCGCCCTGGTAAGGCGGAGGTCCCGGGTTCAAGTCCCGGCGGCGGCTCCAGGGCGACTTACCGCCTTCCTAAGCGAGCTCGTTGGCCTGCCGCGCCGGGTATTTAGGGCCTGTCTCAGGCCCCCTTCATGTTCTCTTAATAGGGAAAGGATAATAGGGGCTTTCTCTATATAGAGATCGGTGAGGGTGATGGCAGGCAAGGTATCGATCTTCCTGATATCCCCCACGTACGAGAAGCTCCTCTCGACAGCGGTCATAGCGCAGGGCGCCGTCTCGCAGGGCATGGAGGTCTTCATATTCGCGAGCTTCGCCCAGGTGGCCTTCAGGAGGGGGGAGGTCGAGAGGTTCTCAAAGCTGGGCAGGGACTACGAGGAGTTCAAGGACGAGGCCATGAGGTACCTGGCAGGAAAGAAGCTGACGTGGTACTCCATGCTGAGGGAGGCCAGGTCTCTTGGCAAGGTTAGGGTAGTCGCGTGCTCCCTCGTGGCCGACATGCTCGGCCTGAGGAAGGAGGACTTCGACCCAACCCTAGTAGACGACGTGGCCGGCGTCGCGACGTTCCTGGCCGAGGCGGCAACCTCCGACGTGGTCCTCTACATATGAGGGCCGGAACCCTCTTTTTTCCTCCTGCCCTCCTAGGCCCCGGGTGTCGGGCTTAGGGGGACCCCTCGACCTCCTAGTCGGCCTAGCGGCTGTGCTCACGGGGTCCGTGGCCTACGCCTACTCCTTCGAGTCCCTGGCCTCGAGGGCCAGGCTCGGGCAGGGGCTGGCGGGGGGCGTGGTGAGTCCGCTCCTCACATCAGTCCCGGAGCTAGCCGTCCTCCTGGCCTCCATCGTTGAGTTCAGGGGGGCAGGCGGCCTTGGGGTCGCCGAGGGAACCGTGGTCGGCGAGCCGCTCGTCATAGCCACCGTCGCCCTCCCAGCTTCCATTGCGTTAACCGGGGGGTTGAACGTGGACAGGTCCGTCTCCAGGCCCTACCTGGCGTTCGCGGCCCTCTTCCCCCTCGTCCTGGCCCCCAGGCTCCTGGGGGGCCTGCTCCCAAGGGCGGGGGCCGCGTCGTGCCTAGTGGCCTCATACGTAGCCCTAGCCCTGGCGTGGCGGTCGGGAGGGGAGGAGGTGCCGGAGCGGTCGACGCCCGTTAAGGTCTCAGCCCCGCTCCTCGTCGCATCCGTCGCCTCCTTCGCCTACGGCTCGAGGCTCCTGGTGGCCGGCGTCCTGTGGGCAGCAGGAGAGCTGGGCGTTACGGCTGCAGCGGCCTCCAGCCTCCTTGTCCCTGCCGCCACCGCCCTGCCGGAGGCCCTCGCCGCGCTGGCCTGGGCCAGGAGGGGGCTCGGAACAATGGCGGCCTCGGCCCTCATCGGGGAGCAGGTCCTGTACGCCACAGTCTACCCGGCCGTCGGCATGCTGGCCGCCCCCTGGCCTGCCTCGCCTGACGTAATTGCGGCCGTCGCCGCGACGGAGGCCGCCGTCCTGGCCTCTGCGGCCGGGGCAATGAGGGGAAGGCTGGGCGGGGCCCAGGCCTGGGCTGGGGTCGCGTCAATTGCCGCGTACCTGGCCTTTCTCGGCCTTGAGAGGTAATGAGGTTCCTCCTTTCAAAAATTTAAATATCAGGGATCCGAAAGGGACTAGGTGTTCAGGCCTGCTAGAGCTCGGCTCCTTGAGGGTCCCCACCATAGAGGACCTCGACCCCAGGGGGCTGAAAGTCCTCCTGAGGGTCGACGTTAACTCCCCGGTCAGCGAGGAGGGCAAGCTGCTCGACGACTCTAGGATAAGGGCCCACGCCCCCACAGTGAGGGAGCTCGTCGATAGGGGGAACGCCGTCGTTATAATCTCGCACCAGGGCAGGCCTGGGGACAGGGACTTCATAGGCCTTGAGCAGCACGCCGAGCTCCTATCTAGGCACGCCAACGTAGAGGTCAAGTTCATAGACGACGTGGCCGGCCCCTGCGCAAGGGAATCTATCAAGTCCCTTAGGCCAGGGGAGGCCCTGATGCTTGACAACGTGAGGCTCTACGCTGAGGAGGTCGTCGAGGGCCCTCCGGAGGCCCAGGCCAGGACCCAGCTCGTCAGGAGGCTGGCCCCCCTCTTTGACGCCTACGTTAACGACGCCTTCGCCACAGCCCACAGGAGCCAGCCCAGCCTTGTCGGCTTCCCGCTCGTGCTCAGGTCTGCGGCCGGGAGGGTGATGGAGAGGGAGCTGAGGGCCCTCTCAAGGCTCTTCAACCCCGAGGACTCCCCCAAGGTCTTCGTCCTCGGCGGCGGGAAGGTCAACGACACCCTGAGGATAATAGCCAACCTGACCGCGAGGAGGATGGCCGAGAGGATACTGGCTGGTGGTCTCGTGGCTGAGGTCTTCGCCGTCGCCAAGGGGATTGACATAGGGAGGCAGAACCTGGAGGTCCTCGAGAGGCTAGGCCTAATGGCGCTCGTGCCCAGGGCGAGGAAGCTCATCATGAGCGGCGCCCCCGTGGAGGTGCCAATAGACTACGTGACCGAGAGGGACGGCGAGGTCAGGGAGGAGCCCTCAAGCAGGGTCCACGGCGTGATTAAGGACATAGGGCCCGCCACTAGGGACTTCTACTCGTCCATAATAAGGGACGCCAAGGTAACGATACTGAGGGGGCCCATGGGCGTGATAGAGGACCCTAGGTACAGGGAGGGCAGCAGGGCCGTCCTTAGGGCGGCGGTCGACGGCTCGGGCTTCGTGATAATAGGGGGCGGCCACATGGCTAGCGTGGCCGGCGACCTAGGCCAGGAGGCCCAGTCCAAGGTCCACGTCTCAACAGGAGGAGGGGCGATGCTCGTCTTCCTGAGCGGCGAGCCCCTGCCAGCCGTCGAGGCGATGGCGAGGGGGGTGGGGCCGAGGTGATAAGGGTAGCCGTAAACGGCTACGGGACGATAGGCAAGAGGGTGGCCGACGCGGTTAGGCTGCAGCCCGACATGCAGCTCGTAGGAGTAGCCAAGACGAGGCCGAGCTTCGAGGCCCTCGGGGCCATGAGGGCCGGCATACCGATATACGTGCCCGCCGGCTCAGAGGAGGCCTTCGAGCGCGCCGGGGTGAAGGTCGCCGGCACCGTTGAGGAGATGGTCTCGAGGGCTGACGTAGTCGTTGACGCGACCCCTGACGGGGTTGGGGCTAAGAACAGGCCCATGTACGAGAGGGCAGGCGTGAGGGCAGTCTTCCAGGGGGGAGAGGAGCCTGAAGTTGCCGAGGTCTCCTTCTCGACCCTCTGCAACTACGAGGAGGCCGTGAACATGAGGTACGTGAGGGTGGTCTCCTGCAACACGACCTCCCTCCTCAGGACTATATGCGCCCTCTCGAGGGCCGGAAGGGTGAGGAGGGTGAGGGCAGTCATAGTGAGGAGGGCAGCCGACACCAAGGAGGTGAAGAGGGGTCCCATAAACGCCATACTCCCCAACCCAGCCAGGTCTCCCAGCCACCACGCCAGGGACGTGAGGACCGTGCTCAGGGACCTCGACATATTCACGATGGCCGTCGTCGCCCCCACGACCCTCATGCACGTGCACCTCCTCTACGTGTACTTCGAGGGACAGGTGAGAAGGGGCGACGTCATAGAGGCCCTCTCGTCAACGCCGAGGGTCCTGCTGGTTCCCCCCTCCCTAGGCGTAGAGGGGACGGCCCACCTCTTCGAGGTGGGGAGGGACCTGGGCAGGAGGAGGGGCGACATGCCGGAGGTCATGGTGTTCGAGGAGTCCGTCAGCGCCTCAGGCGACGAGGTCGCCCTCATGTACGCCGTCCACCAGGAGTCCGTTGTCGTGCCGGAGAACGTTGACGCCGTCAGGGCTGTCACGGGCTCGGCCACCAGGGAGGAGACGATAAAGCTTACTGACTCGACCCTGGGCGTCATGAGGGGGTGGCTTGGTTGACAGAGCCCACGTACTACGTGAGCTTCTGGTTCAGGGAGGTCCTCGTGCCTGTGGACGGCTCAGAGAGCAGCCTGAGGGCCCTCGACCTGGCAGTTGACTTCGCGAGGAGGTACGGCTCCAGGATCACTGTCCTAACCGCGTCCCACGGCGACGCGTCGAGGATAAGGGCGGCCGTGGAGGCCAGGGCGGCCGGCAGGGCGCCCCTGGAGTTCAAGGCAGTCAGGCTTGACGAGGGCACGAGCCCGGCCAACGAGGTGCTGAGGGAGCTTGGGACCGGGAAGTACGACGCCGTCATAATGGGGGCCAGGGGCCTCACCGTCAGCGACGTCAACATAGGCTCCACGGCGATGGCCGTAGTCGCCAACGCCCCGGTCACCGTCATCATAGTCAGGTGACAGCCTTAGGTATTACCCCCAAGGCCAGGCCCCCGAGACCAGCGGCCCTCCGGTCTGGGCGCGGGGCCCCGGGCCCATGGAAGGTGGGAAGGTAGGGCGCCAGGCCAAGAAAGCCGGGCTCACCTCAGGAAGGCTATGGCCGCCCCTATGAGGAAGCCCACTAGGACCACGACGCTCGTGAATAGGGGCTGCAGGACGGCGAGGTAGGGGGCAAGGGACGCGAGGGCCTGCTGGATCGCGGTTATGTTGGCACCTCCGGCCGCGACCGACCTCACGTTGAGGACCGAGACCTTCCACACGTTGAGCAGGTCGCCTATTATCAGGACAAGGAAGAAGCCAAGTATGTACTTGATGCCCCTGAACAGTACGTAGCCTGCGACGAGCCCTAGGATGAACTCAATGACCGTCACCGCGATGGAAGCGGGCGACGACGGGTTAAGCCCCAGTGCCCAGAGCAGGTTCAAGCCCCTTCACCGCCCTGGAAGGCCCGGCGAGGGTATTAAGGGGAGTGACCTGCTGCGCTGGGCGCTCACGCCCTGGCCTGGTCGCCGTGCTCCTCGTAAACGTACCTCCCTCCCCTCAGGAACGAGAGCACAGCCCCAACCGCGACGAGGGCGACCGATATGTAAAGGGATGTCCTGAGGCCGTCCATGAAGGGGCCCCCTATCACGCTGGGAAGGAAGGAGGGGGAGTCCAGCACCCTACTGACGTCGACGGGGAGCGACCTCAGCACGCCGCTCGGCAGGGCCGAGGCGGGGTCGTAGCCCAGGAAGGCCGCGAAGAGGAGGCCGCTGGGGGGCAGGGATGAGAGGAACCTCGCGACCTCAGGGGGCAGGCCGTAGGCTGAGGCCTCTGCCTGTATGGCCGAGGGCATCCTGGCGGTTAGGACCGTCACAAGTATTGTGAAGAAGAGGGCCATGCTGACGGTGGACCCTATGTTCGCGAACGTCTGCCTCATCCCGTTGCCGGTCGCCCTGTCCTGGGGCCTGAGCGCGTTCATTATGGCGGTCGTGTTCGGGGCCGAGAAGAGGCCGTTGCCGAGGCCGTTGACGAACAGTATGAGCTCGAACTCCAGCAGGTTGAAGTTGTAGGGGAGCGCGGTGAGGAGGTAGAGGGTGACGGCTATTATCGCCATGCCAAGGGTCGCCCAGACCCTGGCCCCGTACCTGTCCGTCAGGACGCCCCCTATCGGCCCCATTATGACAGTCCCGACGAGCATGGGCAGCATGTAGACGCCGGCCCAGAAGGGGGTCTGGGTCCATGAGTAGCCGTGCAGCGGGAGCCATATGCCCTGCAGCCATATGGCGACCAGGAACATTATGGCGCCCCTTGCGAGGGAGTTGAAGAGGAGGGCCAGGACGCCGTAGGTGAAAGGCCTCACCCTGAAGAGCCTCAGGTCGAACAGGGGGTGAAGCGCCCTAGCCTCGACAAGGGCGAAGGCCCCGAAGAGGGCGACGCCGACCGCCACCTCGGCTATGACCTCAGGGTTCCCCCAGCCCAGCTGGCTCCCCCCGTAGGGGAGGAGGGCGTAGGTGAGGCCCAGGGACACGAGGAGGAGGCCCAGCGCCAGCGTTACGTTGCCCATAACGTCGACATGCCCGAGGCCGGCTCCCCTCGTCCTCCTCAGCTTTAGCACGGACCAGGCGGCTCCGGCGACAGCGAAGGGTACGCTCACGACGAATACCAGGTGCCAGTCGTAGCCCGAGAGGAGGCCGCCAGCTATGAGGCCGAGGAAGGAGCCAACGACGAACGATATCTGGTTTATGCCAAGGGCCCTGCCCCTCTCCGTGGGAGGGAAGACGTCTGTGAGCAGGGCAGTGCCGTTGACCATGAGGAGGGCTCCCCCAACAGCCTGCACTGCCCTCAGCGCTATGAGGGCCAGGACGCCGGCGTTCCCGCTCCCGCTCGGTATTAGGGACAGGCCTATCGAGGCCGCTGAGAATATTATGAAGCCCCACGTGTAGACCCTGGCCCTGCCGTACATGTCAGATATCCTTCCGAAGGTCACGAGGACTGTCGCAAGGACGATCCCGTAGACCATGAGGACCCATATGAGGTAGGCGAACTCGCCAGGGGCGAAGGGGTTTACGCCGAGGCCCCTGAATATGACCGGCAGCGATATCAGCACTATGTACATGTTCATTGAGGACATCAGCACGCTCAGCGTGGTGTTGACCAGCACCGTCCACTTGTACTCCATGGCGGGTCCTCAGGGACTTATCTTGGTGGCAGATATAAAGGTTACTGACTGCGGCGGGAGCGCCCTCCCCCGAAGGCCACAAAGGCCCCCAGGACCATGAGCCCGAGGCCGGCAGCCTCCTGAGGCGCGACGGGCCGCCCCAGGGCGGCCTGGAGGGCGGCGACCGCGGCAGGGGCGGCGTAGCTGGAGAGCGTGGCCCTCGCGACGCTCGCGGAGTTCATGAGCCTCGTCCAGCTGACGTACGTGAGCGCCGAGGAGGCGAGGGCGCCCGCAAGGAAGGTCAGCGTCCACCCCGCGGCGTGGAACTCTGTGCGAGGGGCAAGAGCCAGGGCAGGCAGGGTGACGAGGCCAGCCACAAGGAGCGAGGAGGCGTTTAGGAGGACAGGGTCCAGGCCCCTCAGCCTCCTGTAGTAGAGGCTGTAAGAGGCCCAGGCGACCGTGTTGGCCGCCGTGAGGGCGACCCCGAGGGCGCTCCTGGCCTCCCTGGCCCCGTAGGCCGCGACGACGGCCACGCCGAGGGCTGCCAGTCCTGCTCCAGAGGCCTCCCATCTGTCGACCCGCTCTCTGAGGAGGAGGGCTGAGAGGCCCATTGCGACGAAGGGCATGAAGTAGTTAATGGCGGCCGCCGGGGCAGGGGGGAGAAGGTACAGGCCTGAGAGCCACAGGGCCGCGCTGGAGGCCTGCATGAGACCCAGCAGGGCGACCTCCTTACCGAGGATAGGCCACGTCCTCGCGGCCGCCAGGAGCATCGCGGAGCCGCCGAGAAGGTAGACCGGGAGCGTCAGCGCGGGGCCCAGCGCTGAGAGGGACACCTTCACAGTGAGGTATAGCCCGGCCTGGCTCACCACGTAGGCCCCAAGCCAAGCGCGCCACCTCGACGCCATCTCAAGACCTGGGGCCCTAGTCCAAATTGGGGCTTAATACCTAATACCGGAAGGCGAGCGGTCAATTATAGAACTAACTTTGGAAACGCTTTTATATGAGGGAGTAACAAGAAATCGCAAGTGGGAATATTGTATCAACAGGGACAGTCTGGCTACATGGCGGCATCGAGCGCTTCCACGGCAAAGACGCTGAACACGGTGGGCTGGGTGCTCTCTTTGATCGGCGTCATAGTCTTCCTCGTATTGGCCGGTATCGAGTTCGCGGGGGCCGCAGCGGCCTCAAGGTACCTGTCTTACGGCATCCCTGCCGTCGAGGCGGCGGTGGCTTACGCTGTAGGCGTGGGCATCTTCTTCCTCCTCTCCATGGTGCTCCTGATAGTCCTGATCGTTAAGGTGAGGGGCGTCAACAGCCTCATAGACGCGGGTGACTACGAGGGGGCGAGGAGGAAGGAGCTCCCCTGGGTGATAATAGGCTTCATATTCGGCGGCATAATCGTAGGGATCCTGCTCCTGATAGCTTACATGAAGCTGGGCGACGCAGCGAACTTTTCGAGGCTTGCGGCCATGACGTCAGGCGGGCAGGCGACCCAGCCAGGCGGGGGCGGAACCCTCCTCTGACGGTAGTATGTAATGTGGCGCGTTTCGCGCCCTCGAAGGCCTTGATCGAGGTATTTTAGGTCTCCGCCCTCTCCCGTACTCCACCTGGGCTCCGGCTTCTGCTCCCGGCAATACCTATCTAAATTTAAAGGGTATTATCCTCAGATCTACCTAACCTGTGATGGGAGTAGCTTACGTTTGAGAGCATAATAAAAAAGATGCTGTATTCCTACAGCTTTGACGTAAGCCTGGTCGACGGCGTGGCCCCCCCAAGGCCCCCCGGCCCGGTCCCCCTCTACGTCCACGTCCCCTTCTGCCAGCTTATGTGCCCGTTCTGCGTCTTCTTCAGCGTCCCCTACAGGGAGGACGCCGTGAGGCCCTACTTCAGGGCCCTGAGGTGCGAGCTCGAGGCCATGCTTGGCAGGTGGGGGAAGGCCAGCTTCCCTGAGGTCTACGTTGGCGGGGGCACGCCAACCCTGGCAACCGAGGAGGTCTGCGAGGCCCTCGACTTCATTAGGTCGCAGGCGGGCCCCTTCGAGGCGTCGGTCGAGGCCTCGCCGTACGACATAAATGACGACAAGGTTTCCCAGCTCGTGTCCGCCGGCGTCACGAGGATATCGCTCGGCGTCCAGTCCTTCTACCCTGACACCCTCGCCAGGATAGGGAGGCCGAGGATGGGCACTGAGGACATAATGGCGGCAGTGGAGGCGTGCTCAAGGGCCAGGACAGTCAACGTAGACATCATATTCAACTACCCTGGCCAAGGGGAGGGGGACCTCAGGAGGGAGCTCGAGGCCTTCGAGGCCAGCGCCGCGAACCAGCTTACCGCCTACCCTCTCATGCCCTCCATAAGGGGGCGGGGGCTCGAGGTCCCAGACGAGGGCAGGGAGAGGGAGCTCTACGACTTCCTGCTGCAGGAGTCCCGCCGCATTGGCCTAAGGCAGGACACCGCCTGGGAGTTCTCGAGGGGCGCCGGGGGGCTCAGGGACGAGTACATAGTTGACTCCGACCTCTTCGTCGGCGTTGGGGCTGGGGCCATGAGCCACCTCGAAGGCCTCTACCTCGTCAACACGTTCAGCCTTGAGAGGTACAGGTCCCTGGCCTCGGAGGGCCGGAGCCCAGTCAGGCTTGCCAGGGCGCTGGGGAGGGGCGAGGAGGAGAGGCTGTACGCGCTGTACAGGCTGTACGGGCTGAGGCTCGACAAGGAGGCCTTCAGGAGGAGGTTCGGGAGGGGGCCCTACTCCTCCATGCCCCTCGAGCTGATCACCGCTGAGGCCCTTGGCCTCCTGAGGGACTCAGGGAGGGCCTTGGTTCCCACCAGGAGGGGCCTGTGGGCTGTGAGCCTGCTCATGAAGCACTTCTACATAAGGGTCTCCCAGCTCAGGGCGTTCGCAATAGGCAGGGGGCTCTAGGCCAGGCCAGGTACCTGGCACCCCTCGCCTCCAGATAGCGTACGGGTGAGGCGTCCGCGGTTGCCTTAAAATGCCCAGGACGCCTTCAAAGACCCTGGGCGGGCGGGTGAAAGGCCAGGCCGACCGTGACCTAGTCCTCGTTCAGGCGCTCGGCGCCATCGTCGCCATGTTCGCCGTTGTCGGCCCGGTCTACGGGATCATGGTAGGCTTCGACTACCCCAGGGCTGCCTCGGCCCTCGCCGTGGCCTTGACAGCCCTCTCCCTGCTGTCCGTCGTCCTCTCGGCCTCCGGGGTCACGCCGAGGCTCGTCCCATGGCTTACAGCCTCGGCGGTGGTGGGGGCGATGGCCCTGGAGGCCTACGCCAACCTGCGCAACCTTGGCCAGTTCGGCACGGACGAGCTCCTCTTCGACTACGTGGCTGCTAAGGCCATCGCGGCCTGGCGTAACCCCTACGCCGTCCCAAGCTCCGTCTACCTGGCCTACCTCACGTCCCGTGTCCCCGTGCAGATCTCGACCCCGACGGTCGCGGGAGGCTTCACGGCATCCTACGACTACACCCCCCTCGAGGCCCTCCTCATGTTGCCGACCGCGCTCTGGGGCGTCAACTACCAGCTCGTCGCGGCCGCCGTGACAGCTTCCGTCGTCGGCCTCCTCCTCTACGCCTACAGGGACAGGCCTTATCTGGCCCCCCTCGCTGTCTCAGTGCCCGGCCTGTCGGGCTGGCTTGCCGGCTTCACGTCGGGCGGGAATCTTGACGCTCCATGGGTCGCCCTCATGGCCGCCTCCCTAATGACGCTAGACAGGGACTTTCTCTCAGGGGCCCTGCTGGGCCTATCCCTGTCCTTCAAGCAGGACCCCCTCCTCATGCTGCCAGTCGTCGCTGCCGTGAAGGCGAGGAGGGGAGGCGCCAGGTCGGCCCTCAGGCTCCTCGGGGCCGCCTCAGCGGTCCTGGCTGGGGCTCTGGCGCCCTTCCTCGCTACGGCCCCCATAGACACCCTCAGGGGCGTGCTGGCCCCGGGGAGCGCCATCCCCCTGGGCCTCTCGTCGGGCTTCATAGGTGTCGCCCAGGGCCTGCAGCCCAGGCTCGCCTCCGTTATCTACGTCGCCGCATGGGCGTGCCTCGGCTTCGCGGCCTACCTCCTGTACCCCTACGTAGGCGACGCCGCGCTGTCCCTCATCGTCCTGACCTTCCTCCCCTACCCTAGGGGCCTGCTGAACTACTACTACTTCCCGGCCCTCCTCCTCGCCGCGGTCGCCCCGAGCATAACGAGGGGGAGGCCCGCCGCCTCTAGGGTCGCCGACTTGAAGGCGGCCGCCATAGTGGCGGGGGTTACGGTCGCCGTCGTCGCCCTCCCGGCCCTAGGAGTTGCCCTCTCACGCCTGCCCGGGGCGTCAGCGGCGCCGCCAGTTAAGGTCGTTAACGTCACGTGGTCAGACCCCCTGGGCGTCAGCGGGACCGCCACGTCCGCTGAGGTATACGTATACTACGCGGCGACTGGCCTGTGGCCAAGGTGCCTAAACGTCACCTGGGCGCTCGTGCTGAACGCCGGCCCGAACCAGGCGGCAAACCCATACCTCTGGTACCCGCTGAACGGGACTGTGTGCAACGGCCTAAACAAGGTGACGCTCGCGCCAGCCTCTCCCGAATACTATGTGGGGCAGGGGAGGGAGGTCGAGGTCGTGATCCTCCTCGCGGGCGGCTACTCGGCCACCTGGGAGGGTGTCGTGGGCCCCCAGCCCCGGTTCCCCACGGCCTGGCCCCTAAGGGCCTTCGAGGTGAGGCCTGGCGTAACGGCCCCCATCGGCTGGGGGCTAGGGTATCTCGAGGTCGACAACGTTACGGAGTACGGCGAGCCGGCCAACGGGACAACGCTGCTCGGCGTGAGCTACTCGGGCCCCGGCGAGGTCTACGTCTGCTCCAGCATGGACGGGGACCTGCTCAGGTACTACGACCTGGACTACTACCTCTACCCTCCCATGAAGGCCCACGGCCTTCCACCGCTGTCCCAGGCCTGGCCCGGCGCAGTCCCAAACGGTTCGGCCTCCCTGTCAGTCATTTACGGCGGGGCGGACGTGGTGCTGGTACCCTCTGTCTACGTCAGCTCGCCCGTCCTCGCGGAGGCCGTAAACTCCACTTACGTGCTCCTCGTCCCGCCCAGCGGCGAGCTGTACCTATACGGCCTCCTCACCGACCTAGGGCTGCCCCCCGCGGCTGACGGTCTCCTGTGCGTCACCTCAGCAAACGCCGGCGTCCTCCTCGCCGGCCTCAGCTGGGGTCCGGCGGGCGGGTCCACATAATAACCCAGGTCGGGCGGACGACCCGGTGCCGGGCCTTGCCCCGCCTCTGCGTCTACGGCACCGTGCTTAACTCGGTTGACACACTTGAGAGGTCTATAGCTAGCTTCTACAGGCCCGACGCCGAGATCGTTATAGTAGACGGCGGCTCAACGGACGGAACATACGAGAGGCTGCTCGAGATCTCAAAGGACTACAACTTGAAGGTCCACAGGCTGCCAGGGTCTAGCAGGGGCCTCGGGAGGCAGTACGCCCTCTACAAGTGCCCGGAGGGGAGCTACGCAGTCGCGGTCCTCGACCTTGACGACGAGTACAACCAGTACTTCCACAGGTACGTGGACTGGGCGGTCTCGTCCGTCGGGGGGCCCGCGCCCGCCCCCTTCGTCTCGCTGAGGGAGCACGCCCTGTCCAGGGGCGGCTGGAGGGACCTCAACTACGCCGAGGAGGTTGAGTTCGTTGTCAGGGTCGGCTTCAGCAGGTGCCTCCAGGTCCCCATCAGGAGGACCATATTCAGGGCCCCGGCGGGGAGGGAGGCCAGGTACGCCAGGGGCCTGGGTTACATAGGCAGGCTCCTGAGGGTCGGCGTAGACGACTTCAGGGGCAACGGCTACAGGCTAGCCGAGAGGGTGCTGGCCGAGGCGGAGAGGCTCGGGGGGTCGCCCAGGCTCCTCGCGACGGTTCCGCTCATAGCCCTGGAGTCGGTTGCTTCCCCAACTAGGTACAGGGCCTGCGGCCCCCTGACTAACAGGGAGCTCTTCGACCTGCTCTGCCTCTCCTCCCTGGAGGACCCCTCCAGGGCAGTGGGGCTGCCGAGGGATGAGGCCTATACCTCCTTCCACAGGTCCCTCGCCGCGAAGGTCAGGCTCCGGGACCTCACCGCCCTCGCCGAGTCCGCCCTAGGGCCGCTGCCGCACGCCTACTCCTGCACCAACGGCCAGTACCTCCTTGCCAGGTCGGAGGCCGGGAGGGAGGCCTACGAGGCCTCGGCCGCCAGGAGAGACGTGAGGTGCGCCCCCGCGCCCTGAGGGGGGCAGGAGCTCAAGCAACATAATAACCCCTGAACCCACTGACGCCAGGACGCGAGCCGTGAGGATAGCGCTCCTCCACACGGCCTTCGAGGAGGCCGGGGGAGGCGAGAGGCTTGCCATTAGCATGGCCAGGGCGCTCAGGGAGCTGGGCCACGAGGTCGACCTCTACACGACCTTCCTCGACGAGAGGGCCTGGCCCCTGATAGCCGGCCAAGACTACCCGAGGCCCAGGCCCCTGAGGCCGTCAGTAACCGCGTCCCTCCTGAGGAGGATAGGCGGGGACAGGCTGGCGAGGCTAAGGAGGCTCGAGGCCGCCGCCTCCGCAGCAAGGAGGCTCAGACGAATAGGAGGCTACGACGTCTACATCGACACCCAGTCCAACGTCCCGCTCCCCCTAGACGCCTGCTACATCCACTACCCGGCCGTCCTTGACTACCTAGAGGAGATGGGGGTCAGGCCTGGCCTTTTCAGGAGGCTATACAACTGGGCTGTGGGGAGGGAGGCCAGGAGGCTCTCCTCGAGGCCCCTCCTTGTCCTGACCAACTCGGCCTGGACGGCCGCCAAGGTCAGGGGGGCGTACGGCCTCGAGGCTAAAGTGCTTCACCCCCCGGTAAATGTTGAGTCCCTCCTCCAGCTCGGCGACAGGAAGGAGAACATCGTCCTCACAGTCAGCAGGTTCACGCCAGAGAAGAATTTGGAGGCCGTGGTGAGGGTCGCCAAGATGGTGCCTGAGGCCCAGTTCTACATGGTGGGCTCAACAAGCTCGTACTCTGGCCCGGTGCTCGAGAGGGTGAGGTCGCTCATCGACGGGCTGAGGGCAGACAACGTGCACGTGGAGACCGACGTCCCGAGACGCAGGCTTGACGAGCTGTACTCAACATCGAAGGTCTACCTTCACCCGCCCTTCCCAGAGCACTTCGGCATAGCCATAGCTGAGGGGGCGGCTGCGGGCGCGGTGCCAGTGGTGTACAAAGATGGAGGGGGCTGGACCGACATAGCCTCGAGGGTGGACCCGGCGCTTGGATACACCAACGTCGAGGAGGCGGCCTCCGTCGTGAGATCCCTCCTGAGGGACGAGGCCAGGAGGGCATCCCTGGCCAATAGGGCCAGGGAGGTCGCGAGGGGGTTCTCGTACGAGGCCTTCAGGGAGAACGTGAGGTCAGCCATAGAGGAGGTCACAAGGCTCAAGGGGCTCAGGTGAAGGCGATATTAAGCCGAAGGGGCCCCTGCCCCCTGAGGCGTCTTGGACCCCTTCATCTCAGTCGTAGTTACAGCCCACGACAGGAGGAGGTACCTGCCAGAGGCCCTCCGCAGCCTGGAGGCCCAGACCCTCGGCAAGGACAGGTTCGAGGTCATAGTAGTCAGGAACTTCGAAGATTCCTTCTCTGACGGGATCATAAGGCGCAACGGCTGGAAGAATATAGTCACCGACGTCGTCCCGGTCGGGGGCAAGATGGCCATAGGTCTCCAGGAGGCCAAGGGGGAAGTTATAACCTTCCTCGAGGACGACGACATGTACGCCCCCGAGAGGCTCCAGGCCGTAGCCCAGGCCTTCACAGGCCTGAGGGGCCTCGTCTACTTCCACAACGCGCAGGTAGCGATAGACGAGGAAGGGAGAGCGGTAGCCTCCGTCGGCCTTGGCGCGGAACTAACCGTTGACGACCCGCCGAGGCGGTGCAGGGAGCTGTTCGTGGAACCGGGCGGCTTCCACAACTCGAGCTCCATAGCGGTGTCGTCACGGCTTCGCCGGACCTGATAATCATGGTTAGGGCCTTGCTGGCCGGCGGCAGGATGCTCCTCAGCGGAAAGGGGCTGACGCTTTGGAGGGTGCACGCTGCGGCCTCGACGCCCCACTCCTACACCGCCAGGGGAGGGGGCTGGAGGGAGGCGGTGGCTGGCCTAGCCAGGGCCTACGCGGCCTGGGCCGAGGAAGCCTCGCTGGCCCTCAGTATGCTTGAGGGGCACCCATGCTATTCATACGCCGAGCACCTGGAGCTCGTCAGGAGGCTCGAGGCCTCGGCCGCCCCCGACTGGGCCCTGCCCCAGAGGCCGAGGTCGTCACCGCTAGACTTCCTCAGGGCCCTCAGTCTCAGGCTGTCCGGCAAGATGGGCGGCGACGCGAGGCTCCTGACAGTCCTCGCTGTCGACTCCGCCCTATCAAGGGCCCCGTGCTGGGCCAGGGAGGCCTGGTGGAGGCTCAGGTGGTCCCTAGCCCCCCTAGCCATCGGTTGAGCCGCCATTTGCGAGCGGGGCCCTTGGGATTGGAAAGCCGAGGCCCGACCACAGCCTTGAGACTATTCCCCTCAGCTCGGGAGGAACTGCTTCCAGGAGGGCGTCGTAGTCCTCGGCCCTGATCACCCTCAGCCCCCTCAGGCCCGCCCACATGAACAGGAATCCAAATGCAAGGTAGGCCGGCAGGAGGGCAAGCCTCATGCCTGTGGCGAGCCCTATCCCTAGCGTGCCCAGGAACACTAGGGCAGAGGCTGTAGCCAGCCTTGCGTACTCCCGGAGGTCAACCCTCAGGAGCCCGTAACCCCTTACCCTCGGCATGGCTATCGCCAGGAAGCCCGTGAGCCTCGCTAGCACGTAAGCTATGGCAGCCCCGGCCGCGAACCAGAGGTCGATGAGGGGAGGGGCGAGGGCGGCTATGACGGCCGCCGTGACCACTGACTGGAGCGCCAGCGTCCTCGAGTCCTTCTTGGCCATTAGCACGAGGGTGATAGGTATGTCGAAGGACATGAGGCTGTGGCCGACTGTGAGCATGGTGAAGGCAACCCAGTCGTGCACGAAGTTGGGACCCAGCAACAGGAGAACGAGGGGCCTACCGAGCGCGGCTACCAGGAGGAGCGGTGGTATCGACAGCGTGGTGACGTACCTGACAGCCCTCTCGACGGCTTCAGGCGTCAGCTGGCCCCTCTCCTCCATGCCGACCATGGCCGGCATGAGGGCGTTCGCTATTGCGCCAGGGAGCATCTGGGGCACGGTCGAGGCCATCATTATGGTCGAGTAGGAGCCGAGCTCTGTTATTCCCAGCTTAGCGAGCACAAAGACCTTGTCAAAGCTCTGGAGAACCGTCACGACAGCCCCGCCCAGGGCAAGGGGTGCCGCATACTTTATCACGGGGCCAATCGGGTGAGGGGTTTTTGAACCCACCAGGAGGTCCCTTGACCAGTAGGTGTTGAAGACTGCATTGACCACGTCGCCGGCCACCCACCCTGCCACAAGTCCAGTGGGGCCGAGGCCTGCGAACAGGAGGACAATGCCTGTGAGGTATCTAGCGACGGCCCAGAGGACCTGGGTTGCCGACATCTTTCCGAACCTCATCATGGCGATGAGACCTGCGCCGGCGTAGTAGTTATAGGCCGTGAGGGCCAGGTCGACGGCCATGAGCCTCACGAGTCCAGAGTAGCTGGCGGTTCTGAAGGTCAGGGCGGCAACCTGGGGGGCCAACGCTATGAACGCGGCCATCGCCGAGAGGCCGCCTGCTAGACCAACCATAACCCCTGCTGTGTAGAGGTGTCTCGCCCTCTCGACCCTCCCGGCCTGGTACTCGCCCGTGACGAACCTCCCGAAGCCACTAGCCGGCCACGTAAGGGCAAAGCTAGCAAAGGTCCACACAAGCGTTGTGCCGAAGTATGCCCCGAGGCCACGGAGGCCAAGGACCCTGACTATCGTCAGGTAAAAGGCTAACTGGAGCAGGGTGACAAAGGTGCTCGCTGACAGCAGCCTCGCGGCCCCCCTGAAGACCTTGGCCCTAAGCGACATGCCTTACGAAGGGACAGGCGCACACTCAAATAATTAAAACTAAGGGCCGGGACGATACTTAGCGGAAGTTAGCATCGCCCTTCAGCGACGCGCTAGCCGCCATCACCCCATCGCGGACGCCGGCAAGTACTTCGGCAGCCATCCAAGGCCTGTACGCCAGCATGAGCAGCGTGGAGGCCAGCAGCCTACTAATCAATCCTGCTCCTCTATACCACTTTGCTATGAAAGCGGCGGCGCCCCTGGCCTTGAACCTCATCCTGGCCCTCTCCTCTATCTCGGACCTGTTTCCACCATACTCGAGCGCAAGGTGTGTCACCCAGGCCCTCGGCTCGAAGACCAGAAGGTAGCCGAGCCTCCTCACCTGCTCCTGGATGTCGCTCTCCTCGCGGAACGCAGTAGGGCTCTCGTATAGCCTGTCGTACCTCACCTTGGCCAGGAGGTCCCCCCGGAGGGCGAAGAAGGGCGTCAGGTAGGCAGCACTCCTGGGCCCGTTAGCAACGTCTAGAAATACGTAGCCCATCATGAGCGAAAGCGCGTCAGCCACTCGCAGGTTCAGGAAGAAGTCGGGGTCGACAGCCCTTCTGATCAAGTTGACGACCCTCCCGCCCACGGCGCCCACATCATCAGCCCTCGTCCACAACATCATCAGCTCAAGGGTCCTTGAGTCCAGGAGCACGTAATCGTCGTCGGCCATGACAAGTGGATCGCAGCCAGCCTCGGCCGCCAGCTCCAGCACCCTGTTCCGGGCTCCTACGCTGCCCCTCCTGCCAAGGCCGACCTCAGCTACCACCCTCTCGTTATAAATGCCGGTAACGGCCCTGTACTCTTCGGCTATGGCTCCGTCACTGGCGTCCGCCACCACTACCGCCAGCTCGGCTCCGTTGAACAGGAAGCTGGCAAGGGAGAGCCTCAGCGCCGAGGGTCTGTTGTACGACGGTAGCCCGACGCAGAGCAAGCCTTTCACACCACAGGCTGATCAAGCTTAGGGAGCCGGAAACCCCTTCTGAGTCAGCCTATACCTGAATTTAATATAATTTGCCTTACAGGGGTCAGGCGCAAAAGTTATGACAAAATTTATTGCCATGCCTGCGATTTGCAAGACGTGATTGATGCTAGAGAAGCTCCGGTCGCGGAGCAATGAGAGCAAGTTAACCAGCTCGTCTAAGCCGGGCCTTAGCTTAGGGGGATCACTATCGATAGAAGTTGGAAACGCCATATATTCAGAAAGGTTCGCTAAATACATCCATCTGTGAATGCTCGAAAAGGCAGACCCTTTAGTTGCTGCCATAAAGATCTTGCTGTCGAGGCCCCAGAAATACCTAACGTACTTACGATTGGACGGAGCCAGGCTAAGGGATATGTTAGTTCTGTGAATCCTTCTAAATGACAGCGCTTCTGATATAAGGAGCAAGTCGCCTTGAGTTATTACAGAAGCTGCGAAAAGGGCTACGTCGGGCAAAGCAACAGTATGCTTAAGTAAAGTCCTAAGAGCGTTCTCTACAGGCTCCTTCCTTATCGCAATGGCTGTAGAGTACCCTATGGCGTCGTGTACGAACCAGACAAAAGTAACTAACGTTGTACTAAGATCCTGGCGATATTTTAGAGGATCTCTAATATATAGATCCCTGCTTACCTTATTAGGGTGCTTTTCCAGGCAATTTACCATCTTCAGTTATAACTAAGAACGGGTGATGAAGGTAAATCAGTTTTTTTTTTTTGAACACTTTTTCTAACTTCGTAGGTAAGTACGTGTCGTCGTCCAGGAAGGTAATCACTTCGCTCCTCGCCTCCTCTATGCCTGCTAAGGTGTAGGGCCCCTGCCGCACCTCGTCGCTGTATACCCACATCCAACCGTTGAGCCTTATTATTTCGTCCGACGCCGGGTCCTCGAAGTTCTTGACCAGATCACTTCGAACCTGTCCTTTGGGAGCGTCTGGGCCTCCAGACTATGAAGTGCCTCCGGGAGGTACCTCCTCCTGTTGTAGGCGGTGACTATGACGGAGATGTAGGAGTTGTCGTCAATTTTCAATCTCTCTACCGCATTATTGATAGGCAATAACACTACCTTTTTAAGATTTCATTAGCGAATCTCAAGCGTGTGTACGAGAAATTGAAGTCCACGACTAAGGCTGTGATAGTCCACGTACACCACAGTTACCTCCCGGTCAGGGGGGGCATGGAGATCGCCATCTCAAGGCTAGCCGAGGAGCAGGCCAGGAGGGGCCACGAGGTCCACGTCGTCGCGGCCCGCCGCGGCGCCGGCAGGGCAGAGGAGGAGGTAAATGGAGTCCACGTGCACAGGGCGAGGGCGGTCGGGCTGGGCTTCCCCGACCTCACGGTCCCGCTCGAAGTCCCGGCGGGGCTGCTCAGGCGCGCTGACGTGGTCCATGCCCACTCCCAGAACTCCTACTTCAGCGTCAGGCTCGCCGAGGAGGCGGCCCGCCTCAGCGTCCCCGTTGCCTTCCTCCTCATGGCCCTAGGGTCGCTCGGGAGCCACCCGAACCTCCTCGTGAGGCTCGCAGGCTCCAGGTACGCCAACATGATGGCCAGGAGGGCCGTCGGGGCGGCGTCCGTCGTAATGGTGAAGAGCGGCTGGGACCTTGAGAGGGCCAGGGCGATGGGCGTCGAGGACCCCGTGCTGGTCCCCGACGGGGTCAGCGACGTCCTCCTAGGGCTCCCGAAGGACCCCGGGGCCGGCAGGAGGCTGGCTGGCCTCGGCGTGCCCTACTTCGCCTACGTGGGGAGGCTCCACAGGCTCAAGGGCGTCGCCGTGCTGGTGAGGGCCGTGGCCGAGGCGAGGAGGCTCGGTGCCGACGTCGGCGCCGCGGTGGCGGGCCCGGGGGACCCAGGGCTCTATGTGAGGCTCGCCAGAAGGCTCGGCGTCGAGAGGTACGTGAGGTTCCTCGGCTTCATTAGTGAGGAGGAGAAGGCGCACCTGCTTGACGGGGCCGTCGCGCTCGTCGTCCCTAGCGTGAGCGACTACGCGGAGGCCTACTCGATAGCCGCCAGCGAGGCGTGGGCTCGGGGGAGACCCGTTATAGCGAGCGCCGTGGGGGCCCTGAGGTACAGGGTGAGGCACGGCGTGAACGGCCTCCTCGTGCGGCCCGGGGACCCCAGGTCGCTCGCAGAGGCCATGGCCAGGCTAGCCTCCTCGCCGGGCGAGGCCGACAGGATGGGCGAGGCCGGGAGGCCCGAGGCCCTCAGCTGGCATCAGGTCTACGAGATGTCCATGGAGGCCTACAGGAAGGCAGCCGGAACAGCGCGGCGTTGAGTTCTCTTGTAGGTCTCTTGGCTGGTTCTCGACCAAGGCCTAGGAATGTATCCACGTAAGATATATCTAAGCCTTCCAAGCGACTTTATTCTCCTGGCGCTTACTAAGACGACGTTAAACCTATCAAAGAAGAACGCGCCTCCTCCATATAAATTGTATACTTTTTCTCCAAAGTTATAATCTTCGTGATACTTAAGTTTAGGGTCGAAGTTCACCCTTGAAAGCACGCGCCTCTTAAATGCTATGAAGTGGCCTGTGGTATTCCAGGGTCTCCGCCAATACTTGTCGTAAAGAAATGCCATGAGGTTGTCTACCAGTTCCCCGTCGTAGTAGAAGTGACCTACGTGGAACACGCTCAAGGTTTCGCTCGAAGTCAGCCTCCTGACGGCGAGATCTATCAGATGTGGCGGGAATATCGCGTCGGCGTCCGTACGTATGATGAGGTCGCCCTTTGCGAATAGCGTGCCCAGATAAGAAGCATAGCCTATCCCAGGCACACTCGTGCATACGACTTTTAGCTTATCTCCTTCCTTAATTAAGGCGTTCTCTTTATTGCAATTAGGGTCGTACTCTACGTTGATTACTTCATAATTTTTATAAGTACTATTTCTAATCGACTTTACGAGCCTCAGAAAGAGGGTGAGGTCGTTCTTGACGGTAGGCACTATTACACTTACCAGAGGTCCATTCGAATAACCTGGGACTCCGATGACGCGGAACCTTGCCAGCTGCTCGGCGTATATGCGCCTCATCTCAGTTAAATCCTTCACCAACCTGCCACTAACGGCCAGTATCAGCAGATCACGAGCGTACCTGCTTAATGATGTCATAGCTCGCCCTCATCGATTCTTCCTGGCCTAAGCGGGTCGTGAGCGCTTTTTAATGCAGCGCTAACTTTCGAGACGCGATTTGCATGCTAGCAAGCACCGGCAGTAGGACATTGATGGCCTTTTTGATAATCTTGCTGGCAGCTCTAATCACTTATTCGATAGAGTTCGCTACGGCGGGCGATAGAGTATTTCAGGTGCCTTATGTCTATGGTCCTCTGTCATATAGCGAACCCTTAGGCATTTTAGGAAGTATTGTAGCAACGATATCGCTCATCCTCGCAGGTCTTGAGAACGATAGGAGATTAGCGGTACCTGCTGTCATATTATCCATAGCGATGGTGGTTACAATCAAATTTCTTGTGCCTGACCTGGCGGACAGATACTACATCACCGACTTCGAGGACTCGTTCAACCACATGTACAGGGCCATGTACATAGCCGAGTTCGGCCACCTCACCCCATACTTCGACTTCATGTGGCTCAACAGGTCTCTCTGGTTGACCCTAGCCGAGGCCATATTGATGCTGTGGGGCCACCCCACCTGGTTCAAGGACCCGCCGTTCTACTTTGCGATAAAGTGGACGCCCGAGCTGTTCTCTGTGATGATGGCGCCCCCCGTGTACCTCCTGGCCAGGTCTGCCGGCCTCGGCAGGAGGGCCTCGGGGCTGGCCGTGGCGCTCTCGCTAGCCCTGTGGCCGGACATACCAGCAATGGCATCAAATGATTATGGCACTATAACGTTCACGGTGGCGGCGGCCTTCTTCGTGATGGCCGTGAGGGAGCGCGACAGGAGGCTCCTGGCGCCCCTACTGCTCTCGACCCTGGCTGCTGTCTATACCCATGAGCTCGTCGCTGCCCTGATGACCGTGGCGCTCCTCGGAGGAGTGGCCGTTTATATGCTGTTCCCTGATAAAGGGGGCTGGCCGGCCAGGAGGGCCGCGCTGGCAGCCCTCGCCACCTCGCTCTCTGCTTATCTAGTGATGGCGATGTACAACTCCTACACCTTCGTTCAGCAGGGCATCAGCTACTACTGGCACGTCACCCTCAGCACGCTTAAGCAGCTGCTCTACCACGCCCCCTCGCTCGTATCCCAAGCCACGTACAGGGCCACGCCGGCCTACCACGCGGCGGTTGAGGTGAAGGCGGCCGCCTACATCCTAGAGCTTGTAATTCCGTTCGGGGCTTCTATCGCCCTCGCGATAAGAAGGCCTGAGAATCGTCTACTGTTCGGAGCCCTGGGCCTCTCGGGTCTAGTAGGGGCTGCTCTCACCCTGGGCCTTGGCGCAGTTGGGTGGGCCGACAGGGTTCCGATAATGATGCTCGGCGTCCTCAGCGTCATACTGGCTTCGCTTGTAGAGGCCAGGATTTACAGGAGGGCGGCCATGGGTGCGCTAATAGCTTCTGTCGTGGTCATGTCGACGCTGGCTTTCTACGCCTCCTTCGCCGGCTACCCCGCCGTTGCGTTCCCAGACGTTGGCTGGGACATGGGAACGTGGTGGGTGGTTACGAGGTCACAGTACATAGCCGTAGGGAGTAGCTATCCGTCCGCCGTGGTAGGGGAGCTGGCGCAGGACTCCTCAGTACCGTCCTGGTTCCCTCCCACGCCAGTTGGGCGGTGGTGCAATGAGACCGCGACGGTCGGCTGGTTCCAGGCGGGGTCCATGGGCTACTACGAGCCGTACTTTATCTACTCCGCCTACGCGTCCTGCCCGGACTACCAGCACCTGTACTATAACGTAATCGTCGTCGAGTACAACTCCAGCGTAGTTGTTGACACGCCTGTCGGCTACCTAGCTGTGCTCAGGTGAGCCCAGGATCTCGTGGAGGAAGCACCTGAGGAGAGACTCCTCCAGCCTGTCCCGCGGCCCCCTCGACACCCCCTCATGGGCTAGGTGGAGGACAGGGTTGTCTGGGACGTAGGCGTACCTGTAGCCCCTCAGGACTAGGGCCGCCCCCAGGTACTGCTCGTACCCCCGGCCCCTGGCCCAGGCCCTACTCTCGGGCAGCCTCAGTTCCTCGAGGGCATCGGTCCTGAAGGCCATGTTGGCGCCCCTGAAAGGTAGCGAGAGGCACCTCATGTACGGTATGCAGGGGCCGTGGGCCACGAGGTACCTTGAGTCCACGTAGACGCCGAGCCTGTAGTCCCTAAGCTTTGGGTGCGGCCTCCTGACCAGGGGGGCCAGGAGCCACCTGTAGAGCCTCACTACGGGCTCGTCGTCGGGCCCACTGACCAGGGCGCTGCCCGGCGTGAAAAGGACGTCACGGCTCGAGGCGCCGGCGTACCCGCCGCCGAGCCTCCAGAGCAGCTCTGCGTAGCGCCTGACCCAGCCCTCCGGGGGCACGGCATCGTCGTCTATGAATAGCGCCAGGTCGCCCTCCAGCTCCTCTATGGCGGTGTTCACGGCGCCCGGGACCCCTACGCCCCTCTGGGGCACGGCCTGGACGTTGAGGGCGCGGTCGAAGCCCTCCACGAGCCTGTTGAGCCTGGCCCCGTCACAGGAGTGCACTACGAGGACCTCGTCCGGTTTCCGCGATTGGCCGGCGAGGCCCTCGAGGGTCAGCCTAAGGGAGTCCCTGCAGAGCGTGGTTATCACCGCTGTGACCCTCAAGGGGACCATCCGCCTCGGCGGCAGCTCAATTGGTATCTCGGGTCCTTTTATTTCGCATAGGTTTCCGGAGTCCTGGGGCCCCGTGATAATCACCTTGGTCGACGACACTGACCTCTCGGTGGCCGGCAAGCGCAGCTGGCCGGGACCTGCCAGCCCTACTTTAGGGCATACGAGATACGTGGAGTCGGTGAGGTACCTCGGCCCTGCGAAGCATATCATTAGCCCAAGGGGGCCTACGACTTGTAGGAGAGGTTAGTGGGCCATCGGCTTTCATCATACTTCCCATGCAAGAATCGCCCGCTCGCGTCATGTGTGCTCTGTAGCCGCTTGGTAAGTCTTAAAATGATTGGTTAACCGCAATGTCAGGTGCCAGTCGGCGTCATATTTTATTAAGGAGCCTAATAGTACATACCTCATAGCCGTGCCTTGCCAGAGTGAGTGTCTTGAAGCGCGTCGAGATCTACGGCAACCAGTTTAACGTGATAGGTCCCGGGGGCCAGCATAGGTCGCTCATGGTAGCCCGCGGTCTCGCCAAGCACTACGGCTATGAGGTCTACCTAGTGACGCCCAGGTTCAGGGCCCGTTACGAGGACGTAGTGGCCAGGCCGCAGTATTTCCTAGACCTTCAGGTGTTTGCTGGTAGTGTGGTCGTGAGAATAAAGTCGTATTTAGCCAACGGCCTGGCGTTGCCGATAAGAGCCGCGACTGAGGTGCCTGCCATAGTGGTACTGCCCTCACCGATCTTCAGGGCCAACGTCTCGGTCGTGAAAAAGCTCAAGGGGCAGCTAGTTGTTTTCGATTTCGGCGACGTGTGGTACTCCCCGCGCGACCCGAGGCTGTACAAGGTCCTCTCGACGTGGTACCTGGCGGCCGTTGTTGACCGCTTTGTTGACTACTTAGTGATGCCGACGAGAGCCTTGGCGGAGTTCGCGAGGAGACTGATGCCTGAGAGGCTCAGGGACAAGGTCCTGCATATCCCTTCATCCATAGACACCGACGTCATAAGGCCGGCCAGGAAGTCCGACAGGCCCAGGGTAGCCTACGT
Organism: uncultured Desulfurococcales archaeon; assembly: GCA_964343115.1. Classification (GTDB taxonomy): domain Archaea; phylum Thermoproteota; class Thermoprotei_A; order Sulfolobales; family Acidilobaceae; genus Acidilobus. The sequence goes on along the minus strand of CAYFGU010000004.1, from coordinate 36,813 downwards.
GGGCTCTCTAGTAGGGCGGGGAATCGAAATGCTCCCGTACATAGCCCGGGAGGTGGCACGCCGCTGCGGGGGCGCCGAGTTCGTAGTGGTTGGCGAGGGCCCCCTGAAGGCGTGGCTCGAGCATAAGGCAGCCGACCTTGGCCTAGGCAAGGCATTCACGTTCGTCGGCGGCGTGGAATTCGAGAGGCTACCCGAGGTCTGCGGCGACTGCTGGATAGGCCTCTCACTGGTGCGTGAGAGCACCATATACCCAGTTGACGTGCTTAAGTCGCTCCTTTACATGGCGCTCGCCATGCCTATAGTCTCGTCCATCTACATAGAGGAAGCGGAGAATGTCATGATCAAGGTTCCACCAACGGCAGGTTCTTTTGCCGAGACTATCTGTAAACTGATCAAAGACGATACCCTAAGAGGGGAACTATCGGCGAGGGCCAGGGCTAGAGCTGTTAATGCCTATGATATAAGGCATATAGCTGGTAAATACTACTCATTGCTTAGACGGACTAATAATAAAGTAAAGACCTAAACCCTTGTGGTGTCATTAATAGGTAACTCGACCAAGTTCTTTTACGCTAGCGACGCCGAGGATCGTATCGATAGAGCCATCTCTCAGACTATCAGTGTGACCAAGAGCATCCTAATATACTAATGACTCAACAACGTCGTCATTTTAATTAATTGCGCCGTGGACGGGAAAAGGCAGAACCCTGATGTTGCTGTCTAGCGAGACTGACACGGTCTTCAGATCTTTAATAATTAAAGTATTGAGACTAATACCTGTTTATGAGGGACGGCTAAAGTGCCAAGCAACTCTTTAGCCTTTAAGATCGCTAAGGCGTACCACCTAAGCTGGTAGAAGCAATTACACGTGCGAGTGTGGTGGCATTGCCTAAGTATGCGCCTAGCGATCGAAGACCTAAGATCTTATATTACTGGCCTAATGGAGTCATGTACGAAACTCACTTATTCAAAGACCCTGGAGAAATACCTACTCACCTGGCCAGGCTTGGCTACGAAACCATAACAGTTATTCACGAGAAGGCTTTCGTGAGTAAGGGAGCGTGGCAAAGAACGTACGAGATAGGTTTCATAAAGCCCGGTGAAGGCGCCCCCAATCCTCTCAGGACAGTACAGTACTTTATTCGCACCAATGTAATTTTGTTCAAAATACTGAAGACTGAGAAGCCAGACATTATCGTAGTCCAGTATCTGCCCTTGGCGCAGATGCCAGCCTTAGCCTTCTACAAGGCGCTTAGAAGGCTCATCGAAGGAGTCAAAGTAAAGGTCATAGCCAAGCTAGACACTGACGGTAGCTTCGCCCAAGGTCCGTTAAACTTAACCAAGTTGTATCACTCTCTCCTTTCGGTCTTCATAGATAAGGCGACTGTTGAGACCCCCTGCGCCTACGAGAGGATAGTAAAGTCCTTGGCGCTAAGGGTTTTAGCGAAGAAGCTTAAGGTAATGCCGAACGGCGTGCCGGACGACGTAGCCGCGCTTGAGCCGCGGGCCTCAAGGGAGAGAAGCATCCTCTTTGCAGGACAACTAATCTATAGAAAGGGCCTTGACGTCCTGATCAGAGCCCTGGTGAGGCTCAAGGCTTCTGGCGTCCTGCGGGGGTGGAAAGTGATTATAGTTGGACCTTACGCGGATCCGGTTTACTCTGACTTGATGCGCAAGTACGTGAAGCTCAGTGGCCTTGAGGACCTAATTGAGCTCAGAGGCGACGTCCCAAGGGAAGAGCTATTGCGGCTGTACTCCAGCTCCTGCGTATTCGTGCTGCCCACCAGAGGCGAAGGGTCTCCGCTGGTTCTTACGGAGGCGCCGGCTATGGGTCTCAGAGTAATTACTACGGAGGCTGTGTGTAAGAAATTCTTTGAGAAGCTAGGAGCTAGGATCGTGAAAGTAGACGACGTCGAAGGACTGGCAAGGTCGATAGCCGTCTCCATAGAATTATGCGAGAAGTACGGGCCCGACCTGACGGCTAGTATGGCTACTAGGCTAGGGCTGGCTTGGAATAACCTTGTTAAAAAGCTGATGGAACCTTAGTTTAGATTTGAAGAGACGAAGCCAAGCTTCTAGAACTTGTAAGTGATTGATTTATATGCACGACTTAATTATACCGAAAAATCACGCCACGCCCTTGCAGGTACAAGGCTTTTGTTAACAAGCGAATATGTATTTACAGAAGTAGTCCTACTCTTGCTTTCCATTTAATTATGTGAGGGAATGCAATTTTATTATCGGCGACCGACCGCTAAAGTGATCTTAGTGTTACAATTATTTAAAAGTTTGCAATTAAAACCTTTCCTCAACTGAGCACATGTGTACTAGGAGCCTATTTCTTTCCCAGTTCCCATCTAATAAACCAATAAAGTTCTCTTATCTTGCCTGGCGATTTAGAAAGGATGGAATCTAGGGCTAGCACCATGGTAAGTTTTATATCTCGTGATCCTGTTTTGAATTGAAGCTGGAAAGCTCTGACGAAATCAAGAGGCGACGTCGATATTTTCCTATCTATAACCCCGTCTGGGGCCGCTGAAACCTCTAGTCTTTTCACTAGCTCAGGCAACTTTAGATAATCATAACAGGGGTGGTTACTAAATAACTGTGCTAATAGAGCATGATCATACATCCACGCGAGGTATGCCCTCTCTAGCTGCGCCACAGACTTCCTCCAATGTCCCGCTCTCAATCTATATGTATGAGCGTCTGTGGACTGGCCGTGAACCCTGAATAAAGTAAGCCTCTTGCCACTAAGCAATATCATACCGTCTACGAGAACAGCGAAAGATAATAGTGCGAAGTCGGGTGTTGCATTTATTTTCTTTATATACCGCTTCATTTTATGAAGTATCCATGAAGACTCAGCTATAGAGCTTGTATTATGAAAGCTTACGGCATTAGAAAAAAGCAACCTACAATATTTCGGAGGTGTTCTTATTAACATATCACGCAAGTCATTGCAAAGACCTATTACTTCACCCTTGCTATTAATTATAACACAACCATTATGAAAATAGGTAAGGTCTCCATAGTTTTGAAACGTTCCAGCAATTATCCTTAGCCTCTCGGGGGCATACATGTCATCGTCCTCAAGGAAGGTAATGACCTCACCCCTGGCTTCTTCAAGGCCTATCGCAATTTTACTTCCAACAGGGACGACGTCTGTGACCACGTTCTTCCATCCGTTGCGCCTTATTATCTCGTCAGAGATTGGGTCCTCAAAGTTCTTGACAACAATTACCTCAAATTTGTCCTTACTGAGGGTCTGAGCCTCAAGACTATGAAGTGCCTCCGGGAGGTACCTCCTCCTGTCGTGGGCCGTTACTATGACTGAGACGTATGGGTCAGGCATCACGGAGTTAAGCTTGAGCCGGACTTAAAAATGCTTAGATAACAATATGCCTGGTGACACCTTGAGGGCGCTAGTGCTCGGCGCCTCTGGTCAGCTGGGCCAGGCGCTCTACGACCTCCTTAAGTCGAAGGGCCATGAGGTCGTGGGCACCCATGGCTCTAGAGCCTCTGCTGACGTGAGACTCGACGTGACAGATTACGTGAGGCTTGAGGATCTTATAATTAGGCTCAAACCCTACGTCGTGGTGAACTGCGCCGCCGTGACCGACGTAGACAACTGCGAGATCAACAGGGCTAGATGCTACGCCGTCAACGCCGAGGCTGTGAGGCACGCAGCCAGGGCTGCAAGGGTCGTTGGTTCCTACTTAGTCCACGTCTCGACGGACTACGTCTTCGATGGAGAGAAGGGCATGTACAGGGAGGATGACCTTCCGAACCCGGTCAACTACTACGGCCTCACGAAGCTCCTGGGCGAGACATATGCGATGTCCTACGACTACTCTCTTGTCTTGAGGACCTCGGGCGTCTACAGCGGCCTTAAGCCAAACTTCCCGAGGCTCGTGATAGAGAGGCTGGTCTCGGGACAGCAGGTCAGCGCGGTCGAGGACTCGTGGTACTCGCCGATACACGCAAGGCAGCTTGCCCTTGCCATTGTCGAGCTCATCGAGCAGAGAAGGACGGGCGTCCTTCACGTGGCCGGCGAGAGAGTGTCAAGGTACGAGCTCGCGCTCAAGATAGCTCAGGCGGCCGGCCTGCCCAGAGAGTACGTGACGCCCGTAAAGCTGTCAGATATCAGGTGGAGGGCGAGGAGACCGAGGGACTCAAGCCTTGACGTCGGCAGGGCCAGGGCATATCTCAGCTTTAACTTCTACAGTGTTGAGGAGGGCGTAAAAACGCTAGTTGAGGAAGCCAAGCAAAAGGGCCTCCTGAAAGGAATTTAATCAACCTTTGCTATGAAACTCGGCGACTCGCTTGCCGTTCAAGGCCTACAGGCTGGCCGAGCTACCCGACGTGATAGTCGTCGAAATGGCTTCTTTCCCGGACGAGAGGGGCTACTTCGCCGAACTCTTCAGGCCTTCCGAGCTCCTCCAGCTTGGCGTTGCCTTCAATGTTATCCAGCTCAACCTCTCGCTCTCCAGGAGGGGAGTCGTCAGGGGGCTGCACTTCCAAAGGGACCCCTATGCGCAGGCCAAGTACGTGGCCGTGCTGAGGGGCAGGGTTGTCGACGTGGCAGTTGATATAAGGCCGGGCTCGAAGACGTTCGGGAAGTGGGCCATGGTGGAGCTCTCGGCCCATAACGGCAGGGCCCTCTACGTGCCGAGGGGCTTCGCCCACGGCTTCCAGGCCCTCGAGGACGACACCCTGGTGCTCTACGCCGTCGACAACGTCTACGCGCCCCATGCTGAGGCAGGGATAAGGTGGGACGACCCCGAGCTCAACATACCGTGGCCTATAAGGGACCGGGCAGTTGTGTCCAGGAAGGACGCCTCTTGGCCCACCCTGAGGGAGGCGTTAAAGCAGGGCCTGCTCGACCCAATGCAAGCAGGCAGAGGGCCGTGAGCCATGAAGGGAGTTGTTCTGCACGGCGGCCAGGGGACGAGGCTCAGGCCCCTTACCTTCAGCGGCCCTAAGCAGCTGATTCCAGTCGCCAACAAGCCAGTGAGCCAGCACGTGATAGAGGACCTTAGGGAAGCCGGCATCAGGGACATAGCCCTTATACTCGGCGACACGTTCCCCGAGCTCGTTGTGTCGCACTACGGCGACGGCTCGCGGCTCGGCGTCAACATAACTTACATCTACCAGGGGAGGGCGCTCGGCATAGCCCACGCCGTGCTCCTAGCCGAGCCCTTTGTGGGCAACGAGCCCTTCATAGTCTACCTAGGGGATAACCTGCTGCAGGGCGGCATAGCGAGGTACGTGAGGGAGTTCGAGGAGGGGGGCTACGACGCCATGGTCCTCCTGAAGGAGGTTGAGGACCCGAGGGCCTTCGGCGTCGCCGAGGTGAGGGACGGGAGGATTGCGAGGCTGGTGGAGAAGCCCAGGGAGCCCCCCAGCAACCTGGCGCTGATAGGCGTCTACTTCCTGACGCCCAAGGTCTTCGACGTCATAAGGTCGCTGAGACCAAGCGCCAGGGGCGAGCTTGAGATAACCGACGCCCTCCAGCTCATGATAGAGAGGGGCTACAACGTAGGGTACGCTGTCCACGAGGGCTGGTGGCTCGACACGGGCAAGAAGGACGACATCATACTTGCCAACCAGCTCGTGCTGGACGAGAGGGCGGCGAGGCGCGTTGACCCCGGAGCCCAGGTATCTAACTCTAGGATTGAGGGCAGGGTCGAGGTAGGGCCGGGGGCAGTAATCAGGGACAGCGTGGTCAGGGGACCGGCCTCGATAGCGGAGGGCGCCGTGATTGAGGGCTCCTTTGTAGGCCCCTACACCAGCGTCGGCAGTGGGGCCGTCATAAGAAGGGCGAGGGTTCAGAACAGCGTGCTTCTCGACGGTTCCGAGGTCTCAGACGTCGAACTTGAGGACAGCCTGATAGGGAGGCGGGCGAGGGTGCTAGGTCGCCCGAACAGGAACACCGTTAGGGTCAGGCTCACGGTAGGCGACTACTCTGTCGTAGAGGTGGAGTAAGGGCTCGCGCCGCCCCTCCATGGCTCGTCCTCCAGGAAGAACCTGTCCTTCACAAGGGGCTCCCACCACCACCTGTTGTTCGCGTACCACTCATAGGTCCTCCTGAGGCCCTCCTCCAGGGGCGTAACGCTGTAGCTCAGCCTCGTGTTGACCATGCAGTACCTGACGTCGTGTCCTGGCCTGTCAGAGACGAACCTCAGCTTGAGCTCCACGCCCATGACCTTCGCTAGCAGCCTTAGCAGCTCCAAGTTCCTGACCCTCTGGTTGCCCGGCACGTTGTAGACCTCGCCCCTCCACTCCGCCCTGTCCACAATGTCTGCAATCACCCTGGCCGTGTCCTCAACGTAGATCCAGTCCCTCTCCTGCGAGCCGTCCCCGTAGACCGGCACGTGGAGGCCCAGGAGGGTCCTTATTATCGCCTTTGGTATCAGCTTCTCGGGGTACTGCCTGGGGCCGTAGTTATTAGAAGGCCTGACTATCACGGCCTCGACCCCGTAGGTCCTCACGTAGGCCCTCACGAACAGGTCCGCCGACGCCTTGGAGGCGCTGTAGGGCGACGAGGGGTTAACGGGCGAGCCCTCGTCTGCGCAGCTCTCCCCGTAGACCTCGTCGGTGGACACGTGCACATACCTGAAGCCGTAGCGCCTCGCCGCCTCAAGGACATTAACGACGCCAAGGACGTTCGTGGTCACGAAGTCCTGGGGCGCATATATAGAGCGGTCGACGTGGGTCTCTGCCGCGAAGTTGACTACAACCTCAGGCCTGTAGGACTTTATAGTCTCGTGGAGCTCGGACCCCCTAACGTCTCCCCTGACGAAGTCGTAGTCTGCCCCCCGCAGGTTCTCGAGCCTGCCTGCATAGGTGAGCAGGTCGAAGACGAGGGGCCTGAAGTCCCTCCTGTTGAGCTCCCTGACGAACGCCGAGCCTATGAACCCGGCGCCGCCCAGCACCATTACACTCAAGGTGCTTGCTACCGCTCACAGCTAAGGGACGCTTAGCATAAAAGGCTGCTAGCGCGCAGCCAAAGCTAACTTAGGCAAGCTTCATGTAACATGGGTCCAAAGCATAATGCTAAGCTTAGCTATTGAGTCTCCTGAAAACAAGAAGCTAGTATATTCGTCTCTTTAGGGTTTAGGCCAAGGTGGTTGCGCCACTATTGAGTAGTTTGACATAAAGCTAGTGATAGGGACGTTTTAGGGGGCAGGTTCGCAACGGCGAAGCCTGTCTATGAAAAGCTCCTGAAGGGAAGCTACGAGATTGCTTCGTAAAATCAGGTTTCCGTGTGAGAGCTAGATACTACTTAAATACAAAATATAAATATTATTAAGATTCACATGCTCGAGGCTGGGGAAGCGACGATAGCAATCCTCTGAGGGGTAGTATACTGGACTAGTAGTGGCAGCCTAAGCCAATTTAAATCCGGCTCAAGCTTAACTCCGTGATGCCTGACCCATACGTCTCAGTCATAGTAACGGCCCACGACAGGAGGAGGTACCTCCCGGAGGCACTTCATAGTCTTGAGGCTCAGACCCTCAGTAAGGACAAATTTGAGGTAATTGTTGTCAAGAACTTTGAGGACCCAATCTCTGACGAGATAATAAGGCGCAACGGATGGAAGAACGTGGTCACAGACGTCGTCCCTGTTGGAAGTAAAATTGCGATAGGCCTTGAAGAAGCCAGGGGTGAGGTCATTACCTTCCTTGAGGACGATGACATGTATGCCCCCGAGAGGCTACAGAAGGTCTACGAGGCGTTTTTGAAAGTTAAGAATATCGCATACTTCCACAATGAGCAGGTAGTGATAGATGAGAACAATAAGGTAATTAGGGAAGTGAGCCCGCTTCCAGGGCTGAAAATCAGAGTTCCTGGCTACGTTGTCATAGATTCGAGGATCCTTTCTAAGGTGGACTCCCGGCTAGGCATATGCTACTACCAATTATTAATCGCCAAGGGAAAAATATTGGGATTAGGTCTCTTTTTTAACAACAGTTCACTGGCCATTAAAAAGGTCTTGCTGGACCCTAAAATCGTAGCAAATATGAGTACGGCTGTAGATCTTCTCTTATTTGCTATAGCATTAAGAAGCCAGCTCCCTATAGCGTTATCCGGGGAGCCCCTGACCTACTACAGGGCTCATGGCGAGAGCTGGAGTCACATAACCTATGGTCCACTAAAAGGATCCCCTACCCGCGTTCTTAAAGCCGTCCTAGGCCTTGTAGAAGCCGTGAGGTGGTCCTCCTATGTTGCCCGCTTCCTGCCCTCAGAATGTCATTGCAACTCTTATGAGCTCTTCTCTCTAGGGCTTAGGCTTCACTTTAGCATACTGCCTATGGCCGACCTCAGGCAGGCCGGCCTAGACCTATCGCCCTCCCTGACAGAGGCCCTCAGATATCTGGGCTGCCAGCTGAGGCTGGCCTCGCTTTCTGGCAATGGCGGCCTGGTTCAGGCCCTCGAGCTCGCTGCTAGGGCCTTTCTCCCGATTGTGGCTGCCAGGACGGGCTCCACCGCCATCAAAGGGCTTCTTTACAGACTCGGGGAGAGAATGGGATAGCCACCCATCACGGGCTCTGCGAGTCGCCGCGCGGCAACACCCATGTAGCTTTTAATGTCTAAGGAATAACGTTGGGCCCTAGGCTACTTGATTTCGTGGTTGTCGTCATTTAATTAATGACAGTGTCTGGAGATGGCTACTCACATTACCAAACCCTTAAACCGAACTCCGGCTGTAGTGCCTTTAATATGAAGGTCACCTCCGCCCTCTACTCCACTGGTTCGGCGACGGCGTCAGGGTCAAATTCGAGGCAGCTAATGGGTTTAACGAATTGAGTTGGAACGTAAGCATAACAACCCCAGTTAGAGACTGATCTGAAATTTGACATTAAACTGTTAGCATGCTACATAACCTAACTCCTAGGGGCGCCCTTGAGCCCTTAGTTGGGTTGGCCAGGGTTTACGGGCTCGTGAGGGGCGACGCTGCGAGGGACTATATTTTGTAACCACACCCCCTAGGCCGCGGCGAGAGATCATAATGCGGATCCAGTCGAGCGCCTCGCAATAGGCCTGCCAATTTAGACGCCTACGCGGCTACCCGGTACCCTATGGTACCTTCTGCATACCTTGGTGTAGAGGAAGATGCCAAGGGTACAGAAAACTTGTTCATCAGGAAATTTTTAAGAGGTTCCACGGGTGAAGTCTCACGATGCCTGACCCCTACATCTCAGTCATATCACCGCCCACGACAGGAGGAGGTACTTGCCCGAGGCCCTGCACAGCCTCGAGGCCCAGGCGCTCCCAAAGGACAGATTCGAGGTGATAGTAGTCAAGAACTTTGAGGGCCCAACCTCTGACGGGATCGTAAGGAGGAATGGATGGAAAGACGTAGTTACCGACGTGGTTCCTCTTGGTGGCAAGATAACCATAGGTCACGAGGAGGCCAAGGGCGAGGTGATAACGTTCCTCGAGGACGACGACATGTACAGGCCAGAGAGGCTCGAGGTTGTGGAGAGGACGTTCAGAAGCCGTAGGGACGTAATCTACTTCCACAACAGGCAGACTGCAATAGACGAGAGCGGCCATGCGATACCATTAGAAATATCCAGGTTCCTTTTTCACGTAGGTATGATGAAGGAATATCCAGATTTGGTTATCGAGGAAAGAATCAAGAAGATACCTTGTGCTATTGACGTAATTAATGTGCTCACTGTCGCGGACTTTAATAACTCGTCAATAGCAATAAGAAGGAGCCTTTTGAGTGACCATGATCTAAGGTTACTGAGCGGAATGAAGACGGCTGTGGACCTCTACATGTACGCCAGAGCGTTCACCAGTGATGAGGGCTCGTTGTATCTCACGTCATCTGAGCTGACGCTTTATAGGGTCGCCTTCCATAGTACATCGTCGCACATAACCCCTCAGCAGGTTCTAAGCCTCCTTGCTGACACCGATCAAACGTTGGTGAGGCAACTAAGGTTACAAAGGCTGGGAAGAGCGATTGCCATCTTCCAAACGTATTTTGCCGTTTATGATGTGGCGAGGCACAACTGCGGTCCCTACAATTTTTACTGGACACTTTATACCGAGGCCTTGTTAAACCTCATAAAATATCTACTGAGCCCCCTAGAGCTCGAAGGCCTACGGGTAAGTCTCTTCAAACTGCTTAAAATCTACGCTGTATATTTTTCGATTGGAAGGAGACTATTTAAGGCTACAAGGGACATGGTGAATGCGATCGGCGCCGAGCACATGTTTGAGGACAGGCTTGAGAAGGACGACAGTCTCCACTATATTAAAGACTGGGTCTTTAGCCTATACCCAATAGTCTTCCCCGCAAGCGTGAGTTACGTGCTCCAATACCTACCGAGAAGCCTCAAGGAGAAGTACTTGCTCACCACCATAAAGCTAGAGATGTACCGGCGCTCAAGGGACTTCTTTACTTGATACGATCCGACAAAGATCCGGCTGGGCGGAACAAGTCCTAATACCTTCACAGGTTGATTAAAATAGTATAGAGCATCATGATTTATGCGCGAACATGATGCCAGCGATTATATAATTATATAATCGCATAAATACTTATTTATGTCATAGCTAGGATAACCTGTCGCCTAAATCGACAGGGTTCGCAAGAACGGTCGCTTGCAGAGCGCGCAAGTACCTAGCGGGCAACTTCACTTAAGGGAAATAGATGAGAGCTGAATAGCTATGTCAATCCTCTACGTGCTGGGCAGGGACTCGCTTACGTTAAGGACGCCGGTGTAAGCTTAAGCTTACAGGAGATTCAAGCTTTTATGAGATCAGTGCTAGCGCGGGGCCGCGGACTCCTATAATACTATATCCAATTCATAACGAACTAAGGCAGCCTTATATCATGATTTTAGGGACTAGACACTCGAAGTGACTATTTTAAAGCTAAGTAATATCTGTTAAATACACATGTGATATACATGGTATGGCCGTAGCTCAGGTCTCACAATTTACGAGGCTTAGGTTTTAAGCAGCGTGTCTTAGAAAATCTTCTAAAGATAGTAAATATTATTAATCCGAGCGTGTTCATGAGGGGATGACGAGGTTCAATCGCGATGATAGTAATAGGGTCCAACTGGTTCACAGAGCATGACAACGCGGTAGCCGTAATACAGGATGGTAGGCTCGTGTTTGCTGCCGAGGAGGAGAGGTTCACCAGGCATAAACATTCTCTTGGCGAGCCGCCCCTAAACGTCCTGAAGGCAGCCTACCGCTACCTTATTTAGGAGGGCGTCAAGCCCAAGGACGTAGACGCATATGCCGTGAATTTCGACCCTTGGCTGTTTTCCACATGGGATAGGAGGTACTTCATGGATGAGTACCACTTATTAAGGCAAAGGCGGTTCAACATAACGTGGACAGGTAACGCAGCTAAGGCGGCCCTTAGACTGGCGTTGTCCTATTTGAGGGGCGACTACGTAGCTTTGGCCACGTCGCTGATCAAGACGGCCATACACGAGCTAAACGAGGAGATGCCCAGCAAGCTGGCGATATATCCGGTCAGGCACCACTTGGCCCACGCTGCCTCCGCTTACTACTTCTCTGGCTTCCCATCGGCGGCCGCGCTAATAGTCGATGGTACAGGAGAATTCGAGTCGACGACCATATGGCGGGTCAAGGAGGGCGAGTTCGAGCTCGTCGCCAGTGTGCCGACGCATTTAGGTTCCATAGGGGCGCTGTGGGAGACCATCTCCATAAATTTGGGCTTTCAGATCTTAGAGGGGCCAGGCAAGGTCATGGGCCTTGCCCCTTACGGGGAGCTGCAGGAGGACTATCTCAACAAGTCCGGAGAGCTCTTCGTATTAGATGATGGGAAGGATCCCATGCCTTATAGGTTACGCAATGCACCGCGTGCAGACTACTTACGCGATGACAAGAACGGGCGCCATGTGTGGGATAGGATCTGGAACTGGCACAAAAGGCTAGCCGACGTGGTCACTGGCGGCAGGGTGAGCTGGAACCCGAGGGGCCAGTTAGACCCAAAAGCTGCTACCATAGCCCGCGCGCTCCAGGAGTTCACCAACAGGCTCTTCGTCCACCTCGGCAGGTGGGCTAGGGAGCACACTGGCGAGGACAAGCTGGTGCTGGCGGGCGGCGTGGCGCTCAACGCCAGGGCCAACATGGAGCTCCACTACTCCAAGATATTCAACGACATGTTTATCTTCCCGGCAGCCAACGACGCCGGCACCGTCGTGGGGGCCGCCGAGTATGTGCTCGTAGACGTACTCGGCGGCAAGGTGAGGAACGAGAGGCTCAAGAACGTGTACCTGGGTCCTGAGCACGACGATGACTACATTAAGAGGCTCGTGCAGGACACGGGCTTCAGGGCGGAATACATCGGGGATGACGTCGGCCCAGTGACTGAGATGGTGGCCAAAGGGGCCATAGTTGCCTGGTATCAGGGCAGGGCCGAGCTTGGCCTGAGGGCCCTCAGGAATAGGTCCATAGTCGCCGACCCGAGGAGGAGGGAGTACTGGAGGCTGGCGAACGACATAAAGGGCAGGGAGTGGTGGAGGCCCCTGGCCCCCTCGCTCCTTGACGAGGACAAGGGCAGGTACTTCGAGGACCCTACCTCTCACGAGTTCATGGTACTCATGTTCAGGTACAGGGACAAAGAGGCGTGCGACAGGGTGCCCGTAGTCTGCCACGTGGATATGACTGCGAGGCCTCAGACCGTGACCAGGGACCAGAACAGGACGTGGTACGACCTGATCAGGGCCTTCAAGGGGCTTACTGGGGAAGGCATCATAATGAACACGTCGTTCAACCTGGCCGGCGAGCCCCTCGTCGAGACCCTGCAGGAGGCCGTGAGGGACTTCGCCCTCAAGAGGTTCGACGCGCTCTACCTTCAGGGCTGGCTGATATACAAGAGGTAGCACTACCGCGGCAGGGCAGGGGCCAACTCCTCGGCTATCTTCTTCGTCTCCCCAGACCTCGGGTCGAGCCTCCTCCCGCCCACAACTACCTCCTCGACAAGCCAGTCTCCGCCGTCGAGCCTGTATGCCACCTTCCTGTCGCCCTCGAAGACGGCCACCCTCCTAACCCCCTTGCCGGCCTCCGGGTCAGGGAAGACGCCGTCGTAGGACTCCGCGAGACCAGGGCCGCATGACGGCGTCCACTCTTTTTCGCCCGACGCGGCGGAGAGGGCTAGGTTGTAGAGCTCGTGGAGACCCACGTAGCAGCCACTAGGGGACAGCTTGAGGCCCTCGGGCGGCTTGACTATGATGGGCACGCCCACGTCCTCCTCGTAGAGGTGGCCGCTGTCGTGGCCTAGGGCGCCGTGCTCCATGAACTCCTGGCCGTGGTCTGACGTTAAGATAAAGAGGGTCCTCTGTAGCAGGCCCTTCTCGCGAATGAGCCTAGCTATCGCTGCGGCGGCCATAACACATATCTGAGTCGCTCTGAGGTACCCCTTCAGCTGCTCGCCGATTTTCCTGCGCGCTCTCAAAACGCTCTTAGAACGGTCCTTTAGTAATAGTAAGATCTGGTTAGGGTCGCCGAAGTAGTAAGGCTCGTGGGCCTCCATGAGGTTGATGAAGAGGAAGAAAGGCTCGGGCCCCAAAAGCCACCTCGCGGCGTCTATGGCGTCCACGTGGCCCTTGTCGGCTATGAACGGCGAGACCGCCCTGAGGAGCGAGACCCTGGCGTAAAGCCGGGCGGTCGAGAGGGCCTCCCCGAGACCGTTCTCCCTGGCCAGGCCGAGGAACGCCCTGAGGTGTCTCAGGCCACCGCGGTACCTCGCGGCAAGTTCTTCGAGCAGCTCCTGCTCGTGGTACGCGATGTTGGGCGCGTCCAGGACCCAGGAGCTGTTAGTTATGAAAGTCTTAAAGCCCCTGTCGAGGCCGCTGAGGCGAGATACGAGGATGTTGTTCGAGATCCCTGTAGTGTCGTACCCCAACTTCCTCAGCTCCCAGGCCAGCGTGGTGCCGGAGTACTGACTCCCAAGCTCCATCACGTCCCTAACCCTATTCATGTCGGGGGCCTCGTGGAGACCGTGCTTACCAACGGGCATGCCAGTGAATAGGCTGAAGTGTGAGGGTACTGTCCAGAAGGAGTTCGAGTACCCAAGGTACGTGACCGTGTTTTCGCCAAGGGCCCTGAGCAGCCGGGCAGTCGACACTGGCCCGCCGTAGACGTCCAGCACGTCCCTCCTCAGCGTGTCGCAGAGCACTATGGCTACGTTGGGCGTCTGCGCCAAGGCTAGCCATAGGAGTGCTGCAGAATCCAAATATATATATATCTTGCCTAACCTCCCGCAGCGCTTAAGTGCGATGCAGCTAAGAGGGCTCGATTCAGGCCAGCCTTCCTAGGGGAGCTCATTAAAGCAGCCTCGCCGACTCGAGGCTTGGCCTCATTTATGCCACCAGGTAGCGCCCTAGGCCCGTGACTACCCGACTGGCTCCGGCGGCGCCACCTGCACGAAAGAGACCCTTGAGACAGCGACCCAGCCGCCCACGTACTCGGCCTCCACAGTGGCCTGCACGTAGCCGACCACAGTGCTGGCGTCGAAGTACAGGGCCTCTGCCGTCCACGAGCACTCCGGCAGGGAGCCAGGGCCAAGGGTCTCGTTGGCCAGCGTAACCTGCACGTAGCTGCCTCCAGACCACTCGTAGCCCACGGCGACCAGCCTGAGGGGGCCGTGGGGCTGGAAGAGGAGGGCGGAGTCAGCCGAGGCAGCCAGGACCGCGAGGGAAAGCAGAACCACCATGCCCCGCCTCCCCCTTGAGAGCAGGGCGACAGCCTCGACGGTGCCGAGCCAGAGGGGCGCCATGAGGGTGGAGGCGTACTGGAGGTGGAAGGCCCATGGGTAGTGGTAGCCCGGGTAGGGGCTCAGGAGCGCCAGGAGTATGCCTGGGAGGAGGGCTGGCCCCCACCTCCTCGATAACAGGGGGAGCCCAAGGACGGGGATGAGGTAGAGGGCAACCGTCAGGAGGGCTAACCCAGTAGCCAGGCAGCGTGAGGGGCCTGGGGGGCCACGACCTGTACAGGGGCGGGGGCACGTGATATGTCCCGAGCATCCAGGAGGGGCCCGAGAGCCTGAGGTACGCGCCGTAGGCTGCCCTGGCCGAGGAGGCGGCAGAGGCTGCGACAGCGGAGGGCGACGTTGGGTGCTCGGCGAGAGCCGCCAGGAGGCCGAGGTCGTAGGCCAAGAGGAGGAGGGAGGCCACAACGAGGGCGAGCCCAGCGTAGAGGTCAGCCCTGGGGCCCTTTCGCCCCCTCAGGGCCCAGCCGCCCACGAGCACGACGCCGAGCCAGAGGGGGAAGACCTCGTAGGGGAACCTCACTGTCGAGGCTAGGACCATTACGGGCACGGCGGCGTACCTCGACCTCCCTCCCCTGACGTAGAGGTAGTAGCCAGCCATGAAGAGGGTGGGGAAGAGGGTCTCCCTGTGCACGTCGAACCAGTTGACGCCGCCATTGGGAAGTAGAGAAGGTAGGAGGCGGCTAGGGCAAGGGCGGTCGCGCCGCTCCTGAGGTGCCTCCTCGCAAGGAGGTAGACGGGGACGGCGCCTGCCCCGAGCCAGGCGCTCTGTAGGACCGCCATGGCCTCGTACATGTGCCTCCCGAGGGGGAGGGGCAGGGCGTAGACGAGGAGCGCCGACTGGGTCAGCAGGGCGTTAAGTGCGCCAAGGGGGCCTGAGTGCGTTGCGTCCCACGCCCCCTGGACCACGTAGCCGAGGTCGGCGAAGGTGGCCCCCATTGAGTATATCTTGGCCACCGTGATGTACGACCAGGCGGCTGAGTAGGCAATTACCATCGCCATGAGGGCGGCGGTGTAGCAGGCCTCCCTCCTCAAGCGAACCCCCGCGGCAACCCTGGTGTTGGGGTGTATTATGAGTCAGAGGGCCGAAAGCCTAAGGGCCGGCCCCTTCGTGAACGGCGACGCGCCGCGTGGCCTGACCGCGGAGGGGCTCAAACGTCGCTGAGGCGCCAAGCCTGCCCTAGTAGCCCAGCGTCACCTGCGCCTGGAACCCGTTGTAGGTCATCAGGATCAGCCGGAGGACGTCCCTGCCTATGAGCACCCTGTAGGGCTGTCCCCCGAGCCTCACGGAGACCACGCGGGCGCCATCTATCACGAGCCTCACGGCGTAGACCTCAGCTGTGTAGTCGCCTGACGCGGTCATGAGCTTGGCCGTTCCGACGGGCGGCAGTCCGATTGACCTGACCAAGCTCTCGTCGACGCCGGTCACTGCAGCCCCCGTGTCTATCAGGGCAGCGACGTCCTCGGCCCTGGGCAGCTGCCTCCCAGCCCTGGCGGCCCACGACTCCATGACGGACGGCGGGAGAACGTCGACGCTTACGACGGGCCCTAGGGACGCCAACGCCGAGGCATCGGGCAGCGGCTGGCCCGCCTGGCTGCTGTCCCCTGTAACTTATTCCTACTACAGGCACACCACGCGACCACCTCGCCTAGAGCTTCACCTGCATGAGGCCGTAAGCGTAGCTTGGGGGGACCTGTATTGGCCTCTCCTCCTCAACCCTCTTTATCAGCATCGGCACGAGGCCAAACCTCTCGACAACGTCCCTAAGGGCCGCGTCCTCGTCCTCGTAGACCCCGACTAGCTGGCCGTCGACTATGGCCACCACCTTGCCCCTGTGCCTCTCGAGCAGCTCCCGCTTCATCCTCTCGTAGGCCTCGAGGTTCCTCCTGGTCGCCTCCGAGAGCTCCGGGACGAGCGAGGGCAAGCTATATCCCGCGCCCTCTCCTGCGGCCCGCGGCTATATGTGCCAGCCGTCGGCCTCACCCCCGCCGGGGCGTTATCGGTCCGAGGCGGGCCGCGCCGTGGCGTGGCGGACGAGCCGTAGCCGCGGCTAGCGCCTCCCAGGGCCTGGCGAAAGGTGCAGCACATGACAGTATGCTGGGATCGTGAAACTTTTAAGTCTCGGTTTTCAAGTCCCATTGTTAGTGTAAAATGAGTTGAGCGAGGACGTAATTGGAGCAGTAGGTGGGTGCTCAGGCTACATGGACAGGCACGCGCTCTCGCCACGACCTTCATGATAACCGTGCCGCTCCTCCTCTACCTCCTAAGCTTGCTCGGCGGGGTCCTGGGGGTCGTGCCGAGCTACCTAATAGACCTGGGGCTCATAAAGGGAGCCATAGACGTCGTGGACGCCGCTATGCTGGTAACCTGCTTCTCGATACTCGCGGCAACCATAATGCGGGTCGTGAGTTGCTTGAGAGAGGCTCCATTCTAGGCTAGCATTCGCGGGCCCTCGGTATGGCGGAGGCCGGTGCGCCGCCTCTCGCTTCCGTGAAGGCGGGGCTCGCTCGAGAGGGCTGGTAAATTACGTCGCGGGGACGCGTGGCGAGAAGGTCGGCCCCTAGCCCATACCCCAGGGGATGGAAGGCTGGGCGGCGCCGCGCCAGCCCCCGAGCCGGCCCGGGGCTCTGAGCGTTGCGGGGTCTCGGCGGCCGGGGCCGCGGCTGAGAGGCCAAGGATTACGGTTATAGCCGCGCGATTTCACCGGCCCCGACGGGATACGGTTTGGCCCTCGCCTCCGACGCCAAGAACAGGCAGGACGAGCTCAGGGAGCAGCTGAGGAGGAAGTACGTGGGCGAGATACTGAAAAGGGTCGACGAGTTCTACGAGTACGTCCAGAGGGGCGACGCGGTGCAGGCGTCGGAGAAGATATACAGGGCCGCAGAGGAGTTCGTGAAGCTCATGGCAGAGCTCAAAGACATCCCTGAGGCCAGGGAGGCTAACTTCGCTGGGAGGTGGACGAGGGGGCTCCTGTTTTCGGCTTCCGAGAAGCTCGACCTGACGTCCATCTTCGACACGGCTGACGTACTCCACGTGGAGGGCTTCCACGAGAGGTCGATGAGCCTGGAGAACGTGAGGAAGAGGGGCAAGAAGGTCGCTGACGAGATAATTGCGAGGCTCAAGGCGGAGGGCCTTGCCTAGTCGCTGAATCCTAGAGGGCCGTCGGCTGGCATCGGCACGTCCAGGAGGTCCTCCTCCACGAACCACGTCCAGGCCTCAACATCTCCTTCCCCAAGGCCGCCAACAGCCCCTTGAGCTCCTCTGGGTTGTACCACTCCTCCAGCCCCCTGGTCCCGTCCCCTATCACGTGGAAGTCCCTGGTGGCGCAGAGGGGCCTCGGGGAGCAGAAGGCTATGGTCTCGTTTCTCGACGGGTCGACCTCGTCCCTGACGAAGACGCGCCCAAAGGGCCTCTTGGCCTCGAGCTGCCTATGTATGTGAGAGTACCGCTTAGGCAGAGCCTGAGAGCCTGTCGCGCGGCTGTTAACCCCCCAGTTAACGTTGCCCCTCACGTTCGGCTTGAGGCCGTCCAGCCTGACCTGGAGGCCCCATTGACCGCCCTCCTTTACTTCCGAAATCCGGGAGAGGTAGATGCCGAGGCCCCTTATCATGACCAAGGGTGATCTGTCGTTAATCAGATAGCCGGGTGGCAGGAGGAGGCCGAGGTCCACGAGGGCTGGGCAAACCGTCACGTAGCTTACGTTTCTGGCAGCCATCAGGTACGGGACAGCCGCGCCCGCGGCCGGCCAAAGTGCCTGGTAGGCGGCCCGCGGTTAAATTCGGCTAGCGCCTAAACACGTAAGCGTTTCCCTTAATACCCGTTCCCAAAGCTAAACAGAAACAAACAAGCCCTAGGTGTTAACGTTGACCGTGGTTCGGGACCCTCGCCCGCGGCCCCGGGAGCTCGTGGAGGCCGCCAGGGCCGCCCTCGGCCTCGAGCCCCTTGACCTGGCCGTAGTGGGCGGCCTTGTAGTGGACGTGTGGGCGAGGAGGGTCGTCAGGGCCGACGTCGGCGTCAAGGGGAGGCTCATAGCCTGCGTGGGAGACTGCGGCGGCGCCAGGAGGGTCATCGAGGCTGACGGCCTCCTCGTGGTCCCTGGGATGATGGACGCCCACGTGCACCTTGAGAGCTCCTTCCTTTGCCCCTCCGAGTTCGCCGGGCAGCTCGTGGCCCACGGCACCACGGCAGCCCTCGTAGACGTGCACGAGGTGGCCAACGTCGCCGGGCTCGACGGCGTGAAGGCCGTGGCGGCCGGCCTCGAGGGGGCCGGCCTCAAGGCCTTCCTCCTGGCTCCCCCTAACGTGCCCCCCTCCAGGCTCGCGGACGAGGGCGGGGCCAGGGTCGGCTACGCCGAGGCGCTGGCCGCTGCGAGGGAGCTCTCCGGCATGGGGGAGTTCATGGACGTCCACGCCGTGGCCGAGGGCGACCCGGAGGCCATGCAGTTCCTTGCCGAGGCCTCTCTCCTCGTCCCTGTACAGGGCCACATGGCTGGCCTGGGCGGCCGGGTCCTCGACGCCTACGTCGACCTTGGCCCGAGGAGCGACCACGAGGTCACCAGCGAGGGCGAGGCGCTGGAGAGGCTCTCGAGGGGCGTCTACCCGTTCGTGAGGTACGGGTCGAGCTGGAGGGACCTTGACGTGCTCCACAGGCTGGTATCCACGTACTCGCCTCTCGTGCCCATAGTGGCCGACGACCTGCAGGCGCTCCACCTCGTCAGGGAGGGCCACCTCGACAGGGCCGTCAGGAGGGCTATTGAGCTCGGCGCTGACCCCCTGGACGCCGTGAGGGCCGTGACGCTGGCCCCCGCCATCGCCGCGGGCCTGGAGGCCTGGTACGGCTCGGTGGCGCCGGGCAGGTTCGCGGACCTTGCCCTCGTCAACGACCTGAGGGAGTTCAGGGTCCTCATGACCTTCATCGACGGCTCTGAGGCCCCGCGCGGAGGGGGCTGCGGCGGCCTCGAGGGGCTGAGGGGCTCCCTCAGGGTCTCCTTCACCCCGAGGCTCGGACTCAGGGCGCCCGTCGAGAGGGGCAGGGTCACGGCAAGGGTCCTGGAGCTGGCTGGGTCGACCCTGACGAGGGAGTCAGCCGAGGGGCTCGAGGTAAGGGGCTGGGAGCCGGCGCTCAGGGGGGACCTCTCGGAGGTGCACGTTATCAACAGGTACGGCGCGGAGAGGCAGGGAGACGGCATACTGGCGCAGAGGATCGACGGCGCCTTGGCTTCCTCGTTCTCCCACGACACCCACAACATAGTCGTCGTGGGATCGGACAGGGCCTCGATGGCGGCTGCGCTAAACCACGTGGTCTCAAGAGGGGGCGGCATAGCGGTAGCCAGGGGAGGCGGCGTCGCGGCCGCCCTGCCGCTGCCCATAGCAGGGCTCATGTCGGACCTCGCCGCCGGGGAGGTGGCTGAGCTGCTGGCCGGGGTCACCTCGGCCCTAGGCGCCGCGTGCAGGTGCGACGGCGAGGCGCTCCTGGGCCAGGTCCAGCTGCTGACACTCACGGTCATACCGGAGCTCAGGGTCACCGACAGGGGCCTCTACAGCGTCAGGAGGAGGGCCTACGTCCCCCTGATGGAGGTGGGGTAGCGTGTGGAGGCCCTCGTCCGAGCACGACGTGGTGGTCGTCATAAGCTTCGGGGGCCAGTACGCTCACATGATATCCAGGAGGGTCAGGGACCTGGGGGTCTACAGCGAGGTCGTCCCGTACTCAAGGGCGTCGGAGGAGCTAGTGAGGTCGATGAGGCCCAAGGCCGTGATCCTCTCAGGCGGCCCCGCCAGCGTCTACGAGGAGGGAGCCCCTAGGGTCGGAGGCTGGGTGCTAAGCCTCGGGGTCCCCGTGCTCGGCATATGCTACGGGCACCAGCTCATAGCCCAGATGGCCGGCGGCGAGGTGAGGAGGGGGAGGGGCGAGTACGGCAGGACCAGGGTCTCCGTGGTTGTCAGGGACGACCTGTTCGAGGGGTGGCAAGACGAGGACGACGTGTGGATGAGCCACTCGGACCACGTGGCGTCAGCGGGCCCAGAGGGCGAGGTGCTAGCGATCTCCAAGGCCACTGGCTACGTGGCCGCCTTCAGGCTGAGGGGCAGGCCGGTCTACGGGGTCCAGTTCCACCCCGAGGTCTCCCACACGCCGAGGGGCCGCCTTCTGCTCTCCAACTTCCTGCTCAGGGTCGCGGGCGCCAGGCCCACGTGGAGGGCCGAGGGCCTTGCGCCGAGGCTTGTGGAGGAGGTGAGGGCGGCAGTGCCCCCTGGCGAAAAGGCCGTAGTTGCAGTGAGCGGGGGCGTTGACTCCACGACGGCCGCCGTGATAGCCAGGATGGCCCTCGGGGAGAGGGCTGTGGCGGTCTTCGTAAACCACGGCCTGTTCAGGGAGGGCGAGGCGGAGGAGGCGATGGAGGCGCTGAGGCGGCTTGGCCTGGACCCCATCTACGTAAACGCGAGGGAGAGGTTCCTCGAAGCCCTCTCAGGCGTGAGGGACCCGGAGGAGAAGAGGAGGGTAGTGGGAAGGGTCTTCGCGGAGGTGTTCAAAGAGGTTGCGTCGTCAGACCCCTCGATAAGGTGGCTGGTGCAGGGCACAACGTACCCGGACGTGGTGGAGAGCGGGGCCGAGCCCGGCGCCGAAAGGATAAAGAGCCACCACAACGTCGGGGGCCTCCTTCCCGAGGAGCTGGGCCTCAAGGTCGTCGAGCCGCTGAGGCACCTCTACAAGGACGAGGTGAGGAGGCTCGCCCTCTCGCTCGGCGTGCCCAGGGAGATAGCGATGAGGCACCCGTTCCCGGGGCCAGGCCTTGCGGTGAGGGTGATAGGCGAGGTCACCGAGGAGAAGCTGAGGGTCGTCAGGAGGGCATCGAGGATAGTGGAGGAGGAGCTGAGGAGGGCCGGCCTGTACGAGTCCGTGTGGCAGGCCTTCGCCGTGGTCGGGGACGACAGGTGGGTCGGTGTCAAGGGGGACAGGAGGGCCGAGGGCTACATGGTGACCGTCAGGGTCGTAGTCAGCGAGGACGGAATGACGGCAGACTGGGCGAGGCTGCCCTATGAGGTGCTCCAGTCGATAGCCTCGCGGGTGACGTCAGAGGTCCCCGAGGTCACAATGGTGACGTACGCGATAACCACGAAGCCGCCGTCCACTATAGAGCCCGTCTAGGTCGCTTATTACTAGGCTGCGCCGGGGAGGTAGCGATGGGGTATGGGGTTCCTTGACAGGCTGCGGGGGGCCGAGAGGCTCTACACCTTCGACGACGTTTACCTTGTCCCCGGCAAGGCGCCCGTCGACCCGAGCCAGGTCGACGTGAGCGCGCGCTTCAGCAGGCAGGTCAGGACGCTAATACCCATATCCTCGTCGCCGATGGACACCGTGACCGAGTACGACATGGCCGTAGCCATGGCGCTGCTGGGGGGCATAGGGGTCGTGCACAGGAACATGCCGAGGGAGCAGCAGGTGGAGATAGTCAGCAGGGTCAAGGAGGCGCCGCCTGTCCCCATGTCGAGGGCCCACCTCGACCCGGACGAGGAGTGCGGTAGGGCCCTCGAGGAGCTCAGGGCGCTTGGCCTCAGGGACCTCCCCGTGGTCTCACGGGACGGCAGGCTGGTCGGGCACGCGAGGGCCCAGGCCCTCCGGGGCTGCGTGGGAAGGACGGTCTCGGCAGTCCTGGACCCGCCCATCTCCTTCGAGCCCAGAAGGGCCTCGGAGGCCCTGGACTACCTCGAGGCCGGCGGGCGCGACTCGGCAGCGATAGCCCTCGGCGGGGCGTACGTCGGCACGGTCACCTTCGACCACTCGCTCAACAGGATGACGCCTGCGACGGACCGTGATGGGAGGCTCGTCGTGGCGGCCGCCATATCCCCGTTTGACGCGGGGCGGGCCGTGGCGCTCGACAAGCACGTCGACGCCCTGGTCACGGACGTGGCCCACTTCCACAACGTCGAGGCCATGAGGGCAGCCAGGGAGGTGGCGCGGTCAACGACCGCCGACCTGGTCGTGGGCAACGTGGGCACCTACGAGGCGGCAGCCGACGCGCTGACCCTTGTCGAGAGGGTCGACGGCCTCAGGGTCGGCATAGCTGGCGGCTCCATCTGCACCACGGCTGGCGTCGGCGGCGCCTACGCGCCGACGCTCTGGGCCGTGGCGGCCGCCAGGGACGCCGTCGACAGGTACGGCGCCGACGTGCCAATAATAGCCGACGGCGGGGTTCGGTCTTCCGGGGACTTGGTCAAGGCGCTCGCGGCGGGGGCCTCGAACGTCATGCTCGGCTACCTGCTTGCCGGCACCGACGAGGCGCCGGCCCAGCTGATCAGGGTCGGGGAGGCGGCCTACAAGCCCTACAGGGGCATGGCTAGCAGGGGCGCGATGAAGAGGAGGTTCGCTGTCGACAGGTACACTAGGGCCTCCAAGAGGGTGGCCGAGGGCGTCGAGGGCCTCGCGCCCTACAGGGGGCCTGTGGCCTCCGTCGTCTCCGAGCTCGTGGAGGGCGTCAGGGCGGGCCTAGGCTACGCCGGGGCCTCCAGCATCAGGGAGCTCTGGTCGGTGGCCAGGTTCGGCGTGGCTCAGCCCAAGCATGTGCCCGGCGAGCTCCTCAAGGCCGGGGACTAGCTCCCCGGGAAGGCCCTGGCGACGAGCGGCTCGGGCTGGCAGCGTCGCCCACCTGGCTTGACGGGCCGGGAGGCTCGACAAGGCGCGAGAGGTGGCTCGAGAGCTTCTAGGACGAAGTTGACGAACATGCACCTTCCTGAACCTTAGCTCGCAGACCTTGGGTTCCCAGGCGAGGGGGGCCCATGATGTCGGAGGGCAGGAGGCCTGCCGTCATCTTCCTCCGGCGCCTGGAGGGCCCTCATGGGGCGCATGGCCGCCCTAGGGCAGGCCGGTCCACCTGTAGAGGAAGACGACCACAGCGTAGAAGTAGGTCACGTTGGAGCCGGCGGGGGTCCAGGCGTAAGGCACTGACGCGAAGAAGGCTACGGGCTCGTAGTAGGGGCCCGGGTCGGGCGGGCTTAGGGGGACTGGTGCGACGGAGCCTGTGGTCGGGTCCACGTACTGTACGGCGGCGGGCGTGAAGTTGGCGGCCGACGCAAGCCACGCAGCCCCCTCCCCCATGACGCCGTAGGCCTTGAGTCGCGAGACCCCGTAGAGCATCAGGTCGTAAATTGTGGTGCCGAGGACCCTGCTCACGTTGGCCTGCGGGGAGCCGGCCAGGCCGGGGAACTGGTAGAACTCGTACCCCCCGTGGGCTGTGACGGAGGAGTAGTTCGAGAGCAGGGGGTTGCCGTAGTAGGGGTCGACCCTGAGGGATATCCTGAGCATCTGGTAGGACTTGGCCATGTCGGCCTGGCCGTAGGTTATAGCGTAGGCCCCAGGCCCGAGCGGGTAGATGTTTGGGTAGGGGAACATGAGGACGGAGCGGGTGGAGTTGTCGTATATCCCCACGAAGAACTCGTAGACAAGGACGTACGTCCTGTTCGCGGGCAGCCCCATCATTTCAAGGTAGGCGCCGCTCTGGCCCACTGGCGCGGTCAGGGCGTTGGCGACGAGGGCTATCTGGGTCCCGTTCACTGTTGACCCGTCGACAACTGTGGTCCTATTGGCCAGGACCCCTATCCAGTAGCCGTAGTCCCACCAGGACACTATGACGGAGTCCGGCGGTGTCTCCTCCCTGACGTAGCTGAGCGCAAGCTTCCACGCGTCGTTCACCGGAACTATCACCTTCGTGGAGCCGGAGGCCGTCGGCACGGCCATGGGGCCCAGCCATGCGGTCTCGATAGAGGGGGCCTCAAGCGCCAGCGTCCTCACCTCGACGCCCGCGTAGTAGGCCGACGAGGCCACCACGATAACGGCCAGGAGCGCGGCCCCCGCCTGGGCCGCGAGGTTCGGCCCCTCAAGGTGAGCCCTCCTCCTCTTGTCGTAGGTCCTCGACCTGACGGAGGCAAGGAGCGATATCGAGGCCCCGCCCGCTATGACGGTGTAGAGGGCGGCGGACGGCATGTAGTAGGCCTCCCTAACGGAGGCGTATATGAAGACGGCTGACAGGGCCATCGACGTTATGAGCAGCACGTCCCCTGGCGATGGCCTCTCAGCCCCCGTCGCGTAGAGGGCAGCGAGGGCGACCGCCCCCACTGCTGTCGCCAGGAGGTAAGGGGCCGTGGAGGCTGCCACGCTCCTCAACGAGGTCCCCATGTACTCCTGCACGGTGAGCGGGACCACGGAGGTCGGGGGAGGCGCGACGCCGAGGCCCAGTAGGACCCTCGAGGGGAGGCTCAGCAGGCCCCCCGCAATGAGGGAGGCCGCCAGGCCGGCCAGCGCCATGAGGAGCCAGGCGTGGAGCCTCACCCCAGGGCTCCTGGAGAGGCCGAGCCTGTCGAGCCGAAGACCGCCGTAGAAGGCCTCGAGGGCGTAGGCCGCGACGAGGGCGAGGGGCGCCAGGCCAAGGCCCCTGTAGAATGTTGAGAGGCGGACGGCCGGCGAGGTCAGGGAGACCGCAGCGAAGGCCAGCCAGGCCGCCCCGAGCCTTGCCGCCCCCCTGGGCGTGGGCCTCTGCAGGAAAGGCTCGACCGCGGCGACGACTGAGACTAGGAGGGCCATGTACTCGTATCCTCCCCAGAGCCAGGCGATGAGCCCGCCCGAGGCGCCGCCTGCGGCCGCCCAGGCTATGGACCTCCAGGGGTCCCCAGACCTGTACGACCTGGCGAGGAAGTACATCGGGTAGGGCAGCAGGGCTATGCCGTCAAAGACCTTCGCGGGGTCGGTCGCGAAGCCGTGGTCCAGGACGAGGATTGGGAGGAACGCGAAGCCAAGCGCGGCCGCCAGGGGGCCCAGGTACCCTCCCCTTATCGCCCTCACGGCCAGGAAGGAGCCCAACACCCCGACGACCGCGAAGGCGACAGGGGAGAGCGAGAGGGCCTCCTCGGTGAGGGAGGCCCCGCCTGCCAGCCTGGCCGCGAGGGCGGCCAGAAGGGGCAGGCCGAGGTACTCAGTGCTGAGGAAGTCCCTCCCCCATGGGTACCACCAGAAGGCCACGTGCCTCAGCCCCTCGAGGCCGCCAAGGCCGTGGGAGTAGAGGTAGTTCGCGAGCCAGAGGTACTCGTAGGGGTCAACCTCGCTGAGGGTCCTCCCGTACCTGAGGTACGGTATCAGCCTGACGTAGGCTGAGGCGGCAGCTATGGCGAGGAGGGCTGCGTAGGCAACCGCGGGCCAGGCCCTCTGGAGCCGCCTGGCCACGCCGCCCAGAGGCTTCCCTGAGAGCTCCCTTCGCGACATTCAGGTCGAGGTGGCTGAGATTTCGAGGGGCCTTAAGCGATACGTCAGCTAATTACAGAACCCGTCAGGGCCCGCCCTCAAGCCTAACCACGACCCCCTTCGGAGGACGAGACGACCCTTGAGCGCGTGAGGGCCCTTACGCCGAGGGACGCCACGTGCCTCGTCAGCATCTCGCCGACCTCAGGGTCGAGGTCCCTTGACATGAGGTACGGCCTCCTGTGGACAAGCGTAACCCTCTTGCCCAGCCCTGCCAGTTGGTCGGCTAGCTAGACGCCCAGGATCCCGCCCCCGACAACGTTAACTGACGAGGCCGACGAGAGCGTCGACCTAAGCCCGCAGGCCTGGGCCGGGTGATGGGCGTAGATTACCCTCTCCCCCTCGGCCCCGCTCAGCCTCCGCCAGGCCGCCCATTGCGTCAACGTCGTAGGCCTGAAGCAGGCCAGGGTCCTGAAAGAGGCCACCTATGAAGTACGGAAGGCCGCAGGGGGTGGCTCACCATGTCGGTGGCCTCGAGCACGAGCATGGACAGGTCCTGGCCCCTCCTCCTCGCCCAGGAGGCAGCGCTCATCCCAGCGGCCCCACCACCTATAACCAGCACGTCCACGCTGACGGGCGCCCTCAAGTTCACAGCCTGTTAATCGCGAGGGCCCTGGGGATTTCCGCCGAGCGCAGCGGTCGGTGGCGCCCGCGCCGCCTTGGCGTCCCCTAGGTCCCCGTATGTCGGTCCCTTGGGCCCTGGCCGCCTATGAGCTCTCTGAGGCCGACGGATTCGACAACAGCTGAGGCGGCCCTCCTCAGCCTCTCGTCCTCGGTCACAAGGACGAGCCCGTGCCTCATTGAGGCAGCTACGTAGGAGGCGTCGTAGGCGGTCAGCCGCAGGTCCCTCGCGAACCTCAGGGCATCAGCCTCCAGCCCCTTAAGTCCCAAGGCCTCCATCCTGTCAACGGCCCTGACAATTATGCCGAGGAGCCTCTCCGCGGCCTCCGGCGAGAGGAGGTTCCTCAGGCAGCACTCCTTCCAGACCGCGTTCGTGAGCTCATACCTAGCTAGGTCGAGAGTGTACTCTCCGAAGAGGAGCTCAGGTCTCTCGGACCTGATCGCCGCGAATATGGACGAGGCGTCGAAGAGGCGCCTCCCCCTCAACGCCCCTCCCTTGCCTCCCTTACGTCCCTGACCACGTTATTCACGTTGACCCTCTCCAGGACGTCCCTCAGGGCCCTTATCTCGGCCCTCAGCTCCTCGGCCTCCCTCCTCTGGACCTCCTCCTCAAGCCTCTCCCTCAGGAACTCGGACACGTTAATTCCAAGCCTCCTCGCCCTCTCGAGCAGCTCCCTCCTCACCTTAGTGGAGACCGTCACGTAGCTACCCACTTTTTACTACCATTAATTGGCTACCACGAAAGTATAAGTGCGTTACCTCAACAGCCACGGCTTCGCGACCGCCCGTAGTCCCACCAGGACGCTATGACGGCGTCTGGCTGTGTCTCGCCCCTGACGTAGCTGAGCGCAGGCTTCCACGCGTCGTTCACCGGAACTATCACCTTCGTGGAGCCGGAGGCCGTCGGGACGGCCTAGCGCCCTGGGCCTCAGCCGAGGGCCCTGGGCAGCTCGTCGCTGCCTACGATCGTGGCCCCGTAGACCCTCCTGTAGTACTCCTCCCAGTTCCTGTCTATCCTTGCGGCCACAGCGTCCCTCACTACGACAACCCTGTATCCCCTGAAGAAGGCGTCCGCGGCCGTGTGCCTGACGCAAATGTCCGCGTCGAGCCCGACGAGTACGACCGTGTCGACGCCGAGGGACCTGAGGACGTGGTCCAGGGCGGTCCCGTAGAAGCCGCTGTAGGCGTGCTTCTCCAGCACGTACTCCCCCTCCCTCGGGGCCAGCTCCTCTACGACCTGGGCGCCCCAAGTACCCTTCATCGCGTGGGGCCCCCAGAGCGGCATCTCTACGTCGGTGGCGTAGTGGGAGTCGTTCACGTAGACGACTGGCCACCCCCTTGACCTGAAGTAGTCTAGGACCCTCCTGGCGGGCCCCACAGTCGACTCGGCCTCAGGGGTCCTCAGGGCCCCGTGAACGAAGTCGTTAAGCATGTCAACTATGACCAGGGCGGGCCTCAAGGGCCTCACCTTGAAGAACAGTTGTTTCCCAGGCTAATAAGCGCTGGCCTCTGGCCGTATATGCCCGGCCCCGAGTACCTAAGGGGGCCCTGCCTTGGCCAGGCCTCTGTACGGCCAGGGCTTCCTGGTCGTCCATGGCGGCGTGATAGGGTACGTCATAGTCTTCGACTACGAGGACGAGGAGATGGAGTACCAGCGACTCCTAAGCTCAGGCGGGGAGGGGCTCAGGAGGGAGGAGGAGAGGCTGAGGGCCGAGATGCAGTCCCAGATGGACTCCGAGAGGGTCGTAGTAAACGGGGAGGACGTGAGGCCTAGGGTCGTTGCAGCGAGAGTTGAGGTGAGGGGGGACCCGAGGAGGTCATCGGCCACGTTCATAGCCGAGATACCCTGGAGGCCGAGGGCCGGCGTGAACGTCTACGAGGACTTCTACGAGCCGGCGGTGGCCGAGTACGACTACGTCGTCTACTGGGTCCTCCCCGGGTGCGCCTCCCTCAGGTCATATGAGATGCCAGGCGAGGTGAGGGCGGAGGGCAGGGTCCTCGAGGTCAGGGTCAGGGCGGGCACGAGGCTCGACGGCTATGAGTCCCTCGCCTTCGAGCTGCAGAGGGGCTGCCTTGGGGCCTAGACCACCGAGACGGGCACGCCGAGCCTGGCCGCGACCTCGGCCTGCCTCGAGTCCGCCGTGACAAGCTCTGCCCCGAGCCTCAGGGCGGCCGCGACGAAGAGGGCGTCCTGGGCAGTAATGTCCTCCCTCGAGGAGATCTCCAGGGCCTGGCCGACGAAGTCCCTGAAGCCTATGAGCTCCAGGCCCTGGGCGCCGTCAAGGAGGGATGCAAGGGCCCTCTGGGCGGCCTCCTGGGTTAGCCTCGCAGCCCTCACCCTCCTGGCCAGGGCGTTGGCGGCCTCCACCACGGCAACGTCAAGCGTAGCGGAGCCCCTGAGCAGGGCTGACACCCTGTCCCACCCCTCCTCGCCCGCCAGGTACTTGACGAGGGCAGAGGTGTCGAGGAGCCTCCGCGTCGCGCCGCCAGATATGGGGGGCAGTATCGACACGAAGTCGCCGTCGGCCAGCCTGACCGACCCCTGGGAGGAGGGGTCCACGCCTTTCCCGTTGACGAGGAGGAGGACGCGGCCCCTCATCGCAGCCTCGAGCCTGGGCCCGTGCCTCCTAACCAGCTCAGCGATGAGGTCCCGTAGCGTCGAGCCCTCTGGGAGCTCGACCTCCTCCCTGTGGAGCCCCGCCGCCTCAGCGACGGAGCCCCCATAGAGCACGCTCAGCCTCAGGGCCATGAGGCGATCACGGGCCCCTCGAGGCCGGGTAGGGGACTATGGGGACCATGGTCTTCTCCTGGAGCTTGGCGAAGAAGTACCTCTTGAAGTAGGCGGCCTCGTTGACGTCTACGTACGCGAGGGCGTTCTCTGGGCAGGCCTTGACGCAGGCCGGGTCGCCGCCGCAGAGGTCACACTTCACGGCCTTCTTCTCAAGCCTGTCTATGGTTATGACGCCGTAGGGGCAGACCATGACGCATCTCTCGCAGCCGTCGCACCTGGCCCTGTCTATGACGACGGCGAAGGTGTTGGGGTCCCTGTAGATAGCGTCGTGGGGGCAGACGCCCTCAACCGCGCAGAGGCCGCACTGTATGCAGAAGAGGGGGGCGTCCAGGGGCTCCCTCTCGAGCCTCAGCACGTGTATGGCCGAGAGCTCTGGGTCGAAGACGCCGAAGTGCTCGAAGCTGCAGGCGAGCTCACACCTCCCGCAGCCCGTGCACCTCTCCGGAATCGCTATGAGCTGCTTCAAGCGCGCACCCCTCTGTAGCGTGCTGGGGACGTATATCAAGTTAAGCCGGGCCGTCCGGGGCCCGCCTCCTCGTTCCCGCCGCAGCTACCAGGGCGCCCAGGGA
Organism: uncultured Desulfurococcales archaeon; assembly: GCA_964343115.1. GTDB lineage: Archaea > Thermoproteota > Thermoprotei_A > Sulfolobales > Acidilobaceae > Acidilobus. The sequence continues at coordinate 6,775 of CAYFGU010000004.1, read as the reverse complement.
GGAGGCTATGGCGAGGACTGAGGCGAGGCCTAGGGGGCCCGAGGGGATGGTCGGAAGCGGCGCGCCTGAGGTTGGAGGGGAGCCGTAGGCGGTTGTGTTCTCGAAGGCGGGGAAGCCCCCGACCCAGGCGACGGCGGTGAGGTTCACGTAGCTGGCCCCCTGGGGCACTTCGAGCCTGACGGTTCCGTCTAGGTGGGGGGCCGCGGACTCGACGTGCCAGGACCCCCCGTAATAGTACCTGGCAACGACAGTCCAGTTCGCGCACGGGGGCCAGAGGTACGCCGAGGCGTCACCAGGGTACGGCCTTAGCAAGGCGGACGCAACCATCGGGCTGCCACTGGGCTGGCCCTGCACCTCTTCGTAGGCCCAGAGCGTCGCGTTGGGCACGAGCCTGACGCCATAGACGTCCGACACGGCCTCTGCAGTCTGGTAGCCCTCGGGCCAGACGGCTGGGAAGCAGTACCACTCCCCCGGGGGCATGGCGGGCGACCAGGGGCCGTAGTAGTACCTTATCGCCGAGGCCCCATCCCAGGCGGTCACGTGGGCCTCGGACCCGCTCATGTAGCCCCCAAGGACGAACTCGGCGTCCATGCCCTCCTGGGGCCAGACGACGGCAGTCACGTTAACGGGCAGCTCTACTATGAGGAGCGGGGTCAGGGGGCCGCCGAGGGAGTAGTAGAAGCCGACGTACCTGCCCTGGGCCGCCACGGCCAGGGTCACGTTGGCGGGCAGCCCGACGTGGGCCCAGGGGGTCGACGAGAGGAGGAAGGGACCCTGCGGGGACTGGGAGGTCTCGGCCGAGCCGTAAACGACCTCGTAGCTGAGGGGAGAGCCGAGGCCGGGCCTGTAGCCGCCGGCGGAGGTGAAGTTCCAGAGGTTGACCCTGAGGCTCACCTCCAGCCCTCCCTGGCCCGCGTCCTCGAGGGCCGCAACGTCCTGGGCCCACAGGTACTGGAGCTGCCCCCCGCCGAGGCCAAGCAGGTCAACGTTCAGCTGGGCAGAGGCGTAGGGGCCGGCGCCCGGCGTGTAGAATGACGCGCTCCTGATGTACAGCCAGCCGAGGACCGCTGTGAGGTTAACTGGCCCTGGGGGGAGCAGGCCGAAGACGTCGCTCAGGTTGTGCAGCGAGACGGCGAGCCCCTGGACGCCAGTGTAGGAGGGCCCGGCCGGGGATGAGGCGAGGGCGGGGCTCGCAACGGCGAGCAGGAGCACGGCGAGGGCGGCCAGGGCCCCGTACCTCAAGCCTCTCCGCGGCCTTATGCGCGGCCCGAAGGTAATGTACCCTAAGAGCTGCGGTCCGCCCTGGGCGGGCCTGGCCTGGGGCGGCCGCGGTATGACGGAAATCCCTGCCCTTCCGGGGGCTGACGCTAACGTGGTCGCTTCGGTCGCGCCGCGGTTACAGCGTCAGGGCAGGCCCGAGGCAGCCAGGGCGGCGGCGACCCCCTTGACCCTCTCCTCAGCCCGCTCGATGTAAGGCACGACAACCTTCCTGACGCCCTCGATGCCCTCGAAGAGCCCCAGAGCCTCTTCGCACTCCCTCGCCATCTCCTCGACTAGGTGACAGCCGGGGCACGCGCCCCTCCGCACCACCTTGTTGACCACTATAGCCCTGGCCGACATCCCGTAGGACCTCAGCTCGTCTAGCACCCCCCTGGTGACCTGGAAGGACAGCCTCGTGGCCTCCGAGACCAGCAGCAGGCGATGGCTGTCGGAGGCCAGCAGCTCGAGCATCTCCTTGGCGAGCTCCCTCCAGGAGTCTATGAGCTCCAGGGGGTCGCGCTGCCCCCTCCTCAGCCTCTCCAGCGTCGACCTGACCCTGAGGTAGAGCCTGGCCGCCTCACCCATGTGCTCGTACAGCTCCCTCTCCAGCCTTAGCAGAGCGAGGCTGCCGCCGGCCCCCGTGGTGTCCCATATAACTACGTCGTAAGCGCCGCCCCCCACTAGCTCGTAGACGTAGTACAAGGTGAACTCGTCAGCTATCCCTGGGGCCCTGGCGACGTACTCTACTATAGACCTGTCGACGGGGAGGAACGAGGAGGCGACGCTGTACACCTCGTCACCGAACCTGGCCCTCCACATGTCAACCACGTCGTCGTCGCTTAGCTCAATTACGTCCACGCCGCCGCACGCCCCTCTCCTCCCGACCTCACCGCCGCAGAGGAGCCTCGCGACAGCCGGCGTGGGGTCCGTCGAGACCACGAGAGTCCTGAGCCCCCTCCCTGCGTACAGGAGGCCCAGGGCCGCGGCGACGGTGGACTTGCCGACCCCTCCCTTGCCCCAGACGCTCACTAGCTCCGCCATAGCCTCCGCCGCTAGGTGCAGGTGGCGGCATAATAAGAGGCCCAGAGATGGGCGCCATGGCTGCGCCCGGTCTCACCGCGCGAGCCGCTGGGCCCACCTTCCGGCTGACGTCAGGAGACCTTAATACTGCTGCGAGGACGACATCCTCGGCGGCCGCGGTGTTCAGGTACGCCTTCGGGCCCGTCACCTCGAGGAGGCTGGGCAGGAGCCTCGGCGTGAACAACGTGCCGTACAAGGCCTGCACGTACTCCTGCGTCTACTGCCAGCTTGGCAGGACCCTCGACATGGGCTTGGACAGGAGGGAGTTCTACGACTGGAGGGCCGTGGTCGAGGACGTTGTCGAGACCTTAAACGCCCTGGGCGGCGCCGTTGACTACGTGACCTTCGTCCCTGACGGGGAGCCCCTGCTGGACGCCCGCCTGGGGTCCGAGGTTAGGGCAGTAAGGGAGAGGACAGGCAGGCCCGTCGCCGTCCTGACCAACGCCTCGCTCCTCTTCAGGGAGGACGCCAGGGCCGACCTGGCCGAGGCTGACCTCGTCTCGTTGAAGGTCGACTCCGTCGACGAGTCCACGTGGAGGAGGGTCGACAGGCCGAACCCCAGGCTGAGGCTCGGCGAGGTGCTGGCCGGGATAGAGGAGTTCGCCAGGTCGTACGGCGGGAGGCTCGTAACGGAGACTATGCTGGTCCACGGCATGAACGCGGACCCGGCAGGCCTGGCAAGGACGGCCGAGTTCATAGCAAGGCTAAGGCCCTACAGGGCCTACCTGGCCGTCCCAGTCAGGCCGCCCGCGGAGGCCTTCGTGAGGCCGCCGGGCCCCGAAGAGCTCGTGGCGGCATACAGCGCCTTCGCGGAGAGGCTCGGGGAGGGGAGGGTCGAGCTCCTCAACATGCCGGAGCCCCCGCCCCCCTCTGCCGCGGGCGGCGACCCGGCCGCCTGGCTCCTCTCCGTCGTTGCGGTGCACCCGCTGAGACTTGAGCACGCCCTCAGCTCGCTAAGGGGTCTCGCTGAGAGGCCCGAGGACGTGATAGCGGACCTGGAGAGGAGGGGTCTCGTGAGGCTGGTCGAGTACGGGGGCGCGAGGTTCGTCACGAGGTCGTTCGCCAGGGCCGCCACCGCCTAGCGTCGCCAGGGCGGCCCGCCTCCTTCCTCAGCCCTTTAATTGTCGCTGCCGCCGCCGGCCCGGGAGCCTTGGGGCTCGTTGGCGTTGACGTCGGGGGCACGTTCACTGACGCCGTGTACGTCGACGAGTCAGGCTCTCTTAGGCTCGCCAAGGTCCCCACGACGCCGAGGAGGCCGGAGCAGGGCGCCCTGGAGGCTGTCTCGAGGCTCTCGCCTCGGCCCTCCTTCGAGGTCGTGCACGCGACCACGATAGCCACCAACGCGGTGCTGGGCCAGGTTGGACTCGAGCTGCCGAGGGTCGCCCTCGTAACCACGAGGGGCTTCAGGGACGTCATAGAGATAGGGAGGCAGAACAGGCCAAGGCTCTACGACCTGAGGTTCACGAGGCCGAGGCCCCTCGTGCCCAGGGAGCTCAGGTACGAGGTTGACGAGAGGACACTGTCCGACGGCGCTGTGCTCAGGCAGGTCGACGCCTCGCAGGTTGAGGCGGCCGCCGAGGACATGGCTAGGAAAGGTGTCGAGTCCGTGGCCGTCTGCTTCCTAAACTCCTACAGAAACCCCTCCAACGAGCTGGCAGCCAAGGCGGTCCTATCGAGGAGGTTCAGGTACGTCAGCGCCTCCTCTGAGGTCGCCCCGGAGCCTAGGGAGTACGAGAGGGCCTCGACGACTGTCATAAACGCCGCCCTTCAGCCCATAGTCTCTAGGTACCTCGAGTCGCTATGGGCGTCGCTCTCTCCCCTCGGGGCCTCCTCCCTCCACGTGATGTCCAGCTCGGGCGGCCTCGTCGACGTCAGGGAGGCGGCTGCCAGGCCGGTCCAGGTCATAGAGTCGGGCCCCGCCGCCGGCGCCGTTGCGGCTGCTGAGCTTGCCAGGGAGCTCGGCGTCGAGATGGCTGTCGGCTTCGACATGGGCGGCACGACCGCGAAGGCGAGCTCTATAGTGAGGGGCGAGGTAGAGGTCACGACAGAGTACGAGGTCGGCGGCGAGGCCCACCACGGCAGGGTCATCAAGGGCTCCGGGTACCCCGTCAGGTTCCCCTTCGTTGACCTAGCGGAGGTCTCGGCTGGCGGGGGGACTATAGTTTGGAGGGACGAGGCAGGCGCCCTCAGGGTCGGCCCCCTCAGCGCCGGCGCGGACCCGGGGCCAGCGAGCTACGGGAGGGGAGGCGGGAGGCCAACGATAACCGACGCCAACCTGGCCCTTGGGAGGATAGGCGACTCCCTAGCAGGAGGCCTGGTGAGGCTGAGGGGGGAGCTGGCCCTGAGGGCACTGTCAACACTGGGCGACCCCTACGAGGTCGCCTCCGAGGCCCTGAGGCTCGCAGTCCTCGAGATGGCAAGGGCCGTGAGGCTGGTGACTGTGGAGAGGGGCCTCGACCCATCGTCGATGACTATCGTGGCTTTCGGCGGGGCCGGGCCGCAGGTCGCCGCTGAGCTTGCCGAGGAGATGGGGGCATCAAGGGGGCTCGTGCCACCGGAGCCGGGCCTATTCAGCGCCCTCGGCCTGCTCATGGCGGACATGAGGTTCGAGGCCAGGGAGGCCTACCCGAGGGACGCGGCCGAGTCGCTCTCGAGGCTCGAGGCGGGGCTGCTGACAAGGCTTGGCGGAGTCGACTACTTCGTCAGGCTCCTCGACGCCAGGTACGAGGGCCAGGGCTGGGAGCTGACCATACAGGCGCCCCCGGAACCGACGCCGGAGGCCGTGAGGGAGGCCTTCGAGAGGGCCCACAGGGCAGCCTACGGCTTCACCCTTGAGAGGCCCGTGGAGGTCGTCATGGCCAGGGTCTTCGCTGTAGTCAGGAGGCCGAAGCCGAGGCTCCTCGGGCCGCCGAAGGCCGGCGAGGTCGTGCCTAAGGGGAGCAGGAGGGCCATTATTTCGGGCCACTGGGACGAGGTGCCCGTCTACGACAGGTCCTCTCTGCCAAGGGGCGCGAAGCTCGACGGGCCAGCCGTAGTTGAGGAGTACAGCTCGACCACAGTCGTGCCAAGGGGCTGGAGGCTGGAGGTGATGCAAAACGGCGTGCTCGAGCTGAGGAGGTGAGGGCATTGGCTGGCTGGGAGGTCATCTTCAGAGCAACGGTCTTCATCGCTGAGGAGATGGGGGTCTCTCTGAGGAGGTCGGCGCTCTCGCCCAACATAAGGGAGAGGGCCGACCACAGCTGCGCCGTCGCGGACGCCGAGGGCAACATAGTGGCCCAGGCGGAGCACATACCCGTCCACCTCGGCTCGCTGAGGGTCGGCCTGAGGGGCCTGCTGAGGCGGGTTGAGGAGGAGGGCCTCGACCTAGGTGAGGGCGATATGTTAATCTCGAACGACCCCTACGTCACTGGGACGCACCTAAACGACGTCACCGTCCTCGCCCCTGTTTACATAGAGGGGAGGCCCGTGGCGTACGTTGTGAACAAGGCCCACCACGTAGACATAGGGGGCCCGGTCCCTGGCAGCATAAACCCAAACGCCACCAGCATATATGAGGAGGGCCTCATCATACCCCCTCTCAAGCTGGTGGAGAGGGGGTCGCTGAGGCGCGACGTAGTGGAGCTCATAAAGGCGAACGTGAGGACGCCGGAGGTGGCGGAGGGCGACCTGAGGGCCCAGGTCGCTGCGAACCTTGCTGGCATAGCCAGGGTGAGGGAGCTGGTAGGGAGGTACGGCCTCCAGGCGGTCCTGGACGGCTGGGCCAGCGGCATAGAGTACGCGAGGGAGCTGGCCTCGAGGGAGGTCTCGATGTGGCCCGAGGGCGAGTACGAGGCCGAGGACTACCTTGAGACCGGGCCAGGGGAGAACGACTACGTCGCGATAAGGGCCAGGGTCTCGGTGGGAGGGGGCAGGGTCAAGGTCTCCTTCCCAGGCGCCCCGCCCCAGCTACCAAGGCCGGTCAACGCGGTGCTCGGCGTGACCTACGCGGCCTCCTCCTTCACCGTAAGGTCCCTAATGAAGGCCGACGTGCCTGTCAACGAGGGCCTCTACTCGGTCATTGAGGTTGAGGCGACCGAGGGCAGCGTGCTCAACGCCAGGCCGCCTGCCCCCGTGGGTGGCGGAAACCTTGAGACCAGCCAGAGGGTAGTAGACGTTGTCCTCCTGGCCATGTCGAGGGCGATGCCTGGCCGCGTGCCCGCCGCCTCCTCAGGCACCATGATGAACGTCATGCTCGGCGGCGTCGACCCCAGGAATGGGAGGGCCTGGGCCTACTACGAGACCGTGGGCGGCGGCTCCGGCGCGAGACCCGACTCGGACGGCGTCTCTGCCGTGCACACGAACATGACGAACACCATGAACACCCCGATAGAGGTGGCGGAGCTGAGCTACCCCCTGGTCTTCACCTCCTACAGGGTCAGGGAGGGGAGCGGGGGAG
>CAYFGU010000003.1:0-147365 GCA_964343115.1 uncultured Desulfurococcales archaeon | reverse complement strand
GCAGGGGGGACAGGCACCACGTCGAGCACTGGATGTTCACCTACTCGAGGTCGCTTAGGTACCTCTGGGATGGGAGGAACGAGTACCTATATGCACCCCCCTATTACTTCAGGGCCTGGCTCTCAAGAGACCCCCTCGGGGTGCACCTGAGCGGGGTGAGGAGGCCTGACAGGAAGGCGTTCAAGGTGCTGGCCAGCATCGTAGGCTTCCACGAGCTAGTGAGGAGGGCGGGTTACAGGGAGGCCCTTGAGGCCGTGAGGAGGGAGGCAGTTAATCGATTCGGCACAGACGACCTCTGGGAGGTCGGCGTGAGGGTCATCAGGGAGGAGGTCGAGTCAAGGCCCTGCGCCTCGGGCTACGAGGTCCCGGAACCCGTGAGGCGAAGGGCGAGGGAGCTCGGGATCCCTGAGACGCCCTGCACTTAAAGCCCTACCCTAGAGGCTGGAGGGGGAGAGGGTTGCTCCAGGAGGTCATGATAGCGCTGGCAGCCTCGGCAGCCGCGTTCGCCTCTGTCATGGCCACGGTCCCCCCATGGATATCCGTCGCCCAGCAGAGGGGCCTGGTCGGGAGGGACATGAACAAGGCAGACGGGAGGCAGGTCGCCGAGGCAGGGGGCCTCTGGGTCGTAGTGGCGACGAGCCTCGGCCTCCTAGTTATGGAGGCGCTCAACACCTTCCTGAACGGCACACTATACCAGCCCGTGCCCGTGCTCTCGCTCGTCTCTCTGCTAATGCTCACCGGCACGATAGGACTGCTCGACGACATACTTGGGTGGAAGAAGGGGGTCCCCCAGTGGGTGAGGGTGGTCTCAACGATCCCCGCCGCCCTCCCCCTCATGATAGCTAAGTACAACGCCTACATAGTTCACGTGCCCTTCCTGGGGGTCCTATACCTCGGCCCCCTCTTCCCTCTCCTTGTTGTCCCCTTAGGTGTCATGGGCGCCTCCAACGCCTACAACATGTTGGCTGGCTATAACGGCCTCGAGGCGGGGCTCGGGCTAGTGCTCTTCTCCTTCACAGCGGCCTTCGCCGCCGCGAAGGGCCTCTGGTTCACGACCTACGCCTCCCTCGTAATGGCTGCGGCGCTTGCGGCCTTCCTTTACTTCAACTGGTACCCTGCGAGGGTGTTCCCTGGCAACACAATGACCTACGCGGTCGGCGCCTACTACGCAGGCGTCGTAGTCCTGGGCGACATAGCGGCCTTCGGGCTCTTCATGTACCTTCTGTACTATGTCGAGCTCCTCCTATTCATAAGGGGGCTGGTCCACGGGGTCTACAAGGAGAACTTTGGAAGGCCAAACCAGGACGGTGGGCTTGAGCCGCCATACCCTATGTCATACAGCCTCACCCACGTGATGATAAGGGTTCAGAGGTCCCTGAGGGGCAGGGCCACGGAGAGAGGGGTCACCGTTGGACTCATGACAATTCAGGCGGTTGTGGGCGCGGCCGCCCTGGCCCTCTTCATGAGGGCCTAGGCCTCCTGAGCTCGTAGACTATGAACTCCTCCCCTGAGGGCGAGGGCTCCCTGGTGAAGGACCTGTAGCCCTCGGCGACCCCCATGGCAAAATACGGCGGCGAGGTCTCCAGCAGCGCTACTCCATTACCGTAGTAGATCCTGCCCTCGTAGTACTCTATCGGGGCCCAGGCGAGCCTATCCACGAAGCCCCTGACCCCCCTTATCACGGACCTGTCCGCGTCCCTTAGGTTCAGCTCCTCCGCGATCTCAGCCGATGTTACGTACCTGCCCTCAAGGAGGTACACCCTGTCAACCTCCGTAAACCCAAGCGAGTTGGCGAGCGAGTTCGAGGGTACGTTCCTGGCGCTCGCCATGATCCTGAACACGCTTCCGCCCGAGAACTCCATGGCCTGGACAGCAAGCTGCCTCCCAACCCCCTTCCTCCTTATGTCGGGCCTCACGGCTATGCCCTCCAGCCATACGGCGTCTGCCACCAGCCTCATGTGTATCACCCCTATGATCTGTCCGCCCGGTTCCACAGCCTTGAGGAAGGTGCCCTCCCTCATCCACGACTCAACGAGCTCCCTTGAGTAGAAGGGCTGGATCTCTGGGGCCGTCGTGAGAAGGGGCTCTACCAGGTCAAGGTCCTCGGGCTTAACTAGGTCGAGGGTCAGCCTGACCCTCGCCGACAGCGTGACCACCCTCCTGCTGTGTTAATTGTGTTACACTATTAACTAATATACCTTTGTAATCAGGATGTAGGGGTCTAGGGCGCAGTCACAGCCCTATACCGCGTGCGGGCCGGCTGGCGTCCTCAGTTAAGGCCTTTGCGTGCGCGCATCAAGACGTTAAGCCCTCACGCTTATTACCCCGTGCGTGATCTGATCCCTGTCGGACCGGGTTGTCGGCCTCTGTGCCAGGACAGATAATGCTCACCTTCAGGCAGTATATAGAGAGCGTCCACCTAGCCCTGCACGTCTCCTCCGAGAGGGCGGCCATGGCCTACGCCGCCGGGAGCGCTATCACGGTGAGCGTCGCTCTGCTCGTCGAGCTTGTAATCATATACCACGGGCTCCCGAGGGGCAGGCAAAGAGTGGGAAGGGCCTTTAACCCCCCTCAGCGCCCCCTCGTGAGCGTTATCGTGCCCACCTACGGGGACGGCAACAGGCTCCTCAGGGCCGTATCGTCGCTTTTAAGCCAGGACTACCCCAAGGAGCTCTACGAGGTCGTAATAGCTGGCGAGGCCGACGACCCTCTCCTCCCCAACGCCCTTAGGTCCCTGGGCCTCAGGGCGGAGGACGGCTTCGCTGGGCTAGTCTCAGGCGTCCGCGTCAGGGTCTCCCTCGGCACCTCCCATGGCGGTAAGCCGGCAGCCCTCAACAGGGCCCTCAACATCGCAAGCGGCGACGTGATAGGCGTCCTCGACTCTGACGACGTTGCACCAGCCGATGCCATATCGAGGGCCGTGGCGGCGCTGCTCTCCGGCTACTCTGCCGCGCAGCTTCAGAGGGAGGTCGAGGTGCCCGAGTGGGCTCGCAGGGGCCTGCTGAGGGCGTACGTCAGGGGACAGTCGGCCGAGATGAAGCTCTACAATAAGGTCCTGGCCCCGGCGCTCATGGGCTTCGCGGGCACGTCCATGATCATAGGCTCTGGCTACTTCGTCTGGAGGTGGGCCTTAGACGAGGTCGGGGGGTGGAGCCCCTACGCGCCCACTGAGGACATAGACCTCACCGTGAGGCTCATGGCGTCGGGCCTGAGGATCGCCTTCCTCCCCGGACCCCCTGTCGTAGAGGAGCCGCTAACCTCCATAAGGGCCGTCATAAGGCAGAAGGAGAGGTGGGTCAGGGGCGCCCTTCTCGCCACTTACACTGCCCTCAGGGGTATAAGGAGGACCTGGCCGCTCATCCTCATCCTGATAATGCCTGCCTGGGGGTACCTGATGACTCCCTGGCTCGCCCTGTTAGCCCTTGCGGCCCTGAGCCCTCAGCTGGCGGAGTGGACCCTCGAGTGGAGCGCTGTCTGGCTCATCCCGGCCACGGCCTATTACTTCCTAGCCCTCAGAAGGGGCGGGAAGGCCCTCAGGCCCCTGCCCGCCATAGTGGCCCTCTACATGCTCGCTGGCGTCCTGGCCCTCCCGAAGCTCGCCGTTAGGAGGTACGAGTGGAGGGGCTCAAGGACCTGAGCCATTCGTACGTCAGCCTCAGCCCCTCCTCAAGGGAGAACCTCGGGGCCCACCCAAGGGTCTCCCTGGCCCTGGTTATGTCTGCGACGCTCCGCCTAATGTCACCAGGCCTCGGGGGTCTGAACACGGGCTCAAGCCTCGCACCGGTGACCTTGGACACGAGATCCAGGAGCTCAAGGACACTCGTCTCAACCCCCGTACCTACGTTGAAGACCCCGGAGGCCCTCCTCTCTATGGCCCTGATGAAGGCGTCGGCCACGTCGGCGACGTAGACGAAGTCCCTCGTCGCCCTGCCGTCACCGTACACCTCTGGAGCGGAGCACTGGAGGGCAGAGGCTAGGAACTTAAGCACGACGCCGGCGTAAGGGCCTGGCCTCATCCGCGGCCCGTAAACGTTGAACAGCCTGAGGGCCGAGGCCCTCAGCCCCCTCTCTGAAGCGATGGCCAGGGCGGCGGCCTCCGACGCCAGCTTGGAGGCACCGTATGTGCTTAGTGGCCTGGTGGGGAGATCTTCTCTGACCGGCAGCGAGGGCGGGTCCCCGTAGACCGCGGCGCTGCTCGCCACGACCACATAGGCGTCAATGGACCTGGCCAGCTCCATAACGTTAACGGTCCCCAGAACATTGACCTCGAAGGCCCTCGCAGGCCTCTCCATGGCCTCGGGGACGCTGACGATGGCGGCCAGGTGGGCCAAAGCAACCTCATCACCCCTCACGAGCGGCGTGAGCTTCATCAGGTCGGTCGGTCTCGACACGTCCCCAATCACGAGCCTCGCCGCTGGTGGCACGTTCCTGATGTCGCCGGAGGACAGGTCATCAAGGACTATCACCTCGTGCCCAAGCCTAAGGGCCGCCTCAGCCAAGTGGCTGCCGATGAAGCCGGCTCCGCCGGTCACTACAACCTTCAAGTCGGTCACCTCGACCAGGAGGCTATGATCTCGGCGAGCCTAACGGCGCCGTCCTCGCAGTACGCTGGCCTTATCCCTAGGGCCGCCTCTATCGCCTCAGCCAGGCCGTCAGGGGTGACCCTGTCGGGGGGCAGAAAGTACGCCCCGAGCCTCCTCGCCATGATCTCAGCCTCCCTCATCCTCTCCGGCCTCCTCATCCAGACCCACTCGGGGTTTGGGGCCAGGACGGTCGGCTTCCCGTACTTACACGCGGACTCCACGGCAGTCCTACCGAAGTGCGTCACCACGACCCTAGCCCCTGCTATGAGCCTCTCCAGGTCGGCCTCGAACTGGAAGGCCCTCCACCCCCTCCTGGAGACATAGAGGGAGGGGTCGACCTTACCGGTCTGCAGAACGACGTTCTCGAGCCCGGCCGAGAGGGCAGCGTCGAACAGCCTCCTGTAGCCGTAGGTGCCGGCCGTTATTAGCACGTACCCCTCGTCACTCGGCTCGTACCTCCTCCTCCCCAGCATGGGACCAACAACGACGCCCCTCTTCGAGAACGCCTTCTGCTCCTCCCACTGGAGCGCTACCAGCCTCGCTATCGGTGAGAGGGCCCGCAAGGCCCTGCTTGGGCCGAGGAACCTCTCCGTTGCCTCAACGACCACCACGTCAGATCCCTTGAGGCGGGCGGCCAGAGCTGCAGCCACGCTGTGGTTGCTCCCGGTGGCGACAATTACGTCATAGCCCCCGGGCACCCTGGCAAGCGCCCTGAGTATCGCCGCGGGCGACCTTAGGAGGCCTATAAGCAGCCCCTCGCCGGGCTCGAGAAACCGAGGTGTCCTCGCCGCCACTATGCCCAGGCCCGCCACCTTCGACTCCGTCCAGCGATCACCATCAGGGACAACGAAGCCCACCTCGACCCCCATCTCGAGCAGCCTCTCGGCTATGGCGACCGCGTGTCCCGTGTGCCCGCCGCCGCTGGCCGCTATGAGGACCCTCAAGCCGTCACACCCTACATCACATGTTTAATTCGTGTCAGGCTGAGCTACAGGATAAATAACATATTAAACCCCTGAGAGGCCTCTCTCTAACAGCGTGGTTTAAATGGACCCTAGGCTGAGGGCCCTGGCTGTAGGATCCTTAATTATCGCCTTCGCCCTGCTGATCATAGTCCCACCGGCCGCCGTTAGGGCCCAGCAGACCATGGAGCCCCTGACGACCGTTATCCTGAAGAGCTACGCGGGCAGCGACAGCGCCGGGATAGCCGACTTCGACCACGGCGTTATAGCCTTCTACAACTACGCGATACCCCCCTCAAAGATACCGGTCCTGCCGAGCGGGGCGGTCGCATACGAGATGCCTTCAACCTTCTACGACGTTCTCCTCAACCCCATGAAGTACGTCGAGAGCTCCTCAGGGACCCCTGTGATAAACCCGTTCTACTACCAGAGCGTTAGGTTCGCGATAAACTACATCGTTGACAGGGAGTACTTCGTCCAGGACATACTTGACGGCTATGGGATACCATCTCTGACCCTCTATGGCGGTGAGTACGAGATGTTGACGACCAGCAACGTCACGGCCGAGTTCGCGAACGTGACCTACAACCCTTCATATGCCAACGAGACCATCTACAAGACCCTCACAGCCCACGGCTTCCAGTACATAAACGGCAAGTGGTACTACAACGGGAGCCCCGTTACCGTCTACGTCTTCGTTAGGACTGACACCACGGTCAGGTACCAGTACGCCACCTTCTTCATAGGCCAGCTTGAGCAGCTAGGCTTCACAGTTCAGCCTGTCTACGGGAACCTGGAGAAGGAGATCACCATGATATACTCTGAGCCGCCAAACGAGAGCAACTGGAACGTCCTCATAGAGGCCTGGGGAGGCACCTACGGCTACTACGACTGGGGGCTCCCCGGGTCCCTCTACGGCGCCGCCTTTGCGAACCTCCCTGCCAGCGACGCATATGGAGTAGCCTGGGGGATAATTAACACGACCAGCCTGCAGGAGCCCAAGCTCACCAGCGAGCTGAACACCATAGACAACCTGTCCCTGATACTCGCTATGAGCCAGTTCAGCAGCGGCCAGCAGTACTACAAGTTCCTCGACATCATAAACTATTACGGGGTTGTCTCGGCAGTCAGGATCGGGCTGGCCATGAGCCTTATCCCGATCTTCGTAAACAGCAACATGGTTCAGGGCCTGATCCCTAACTTCATAGAAGGCCTCGTAACGCCGTTCAGCTACATCAGCGCAAAGGCGCCCAGCGGCCAGGTCGTCATAGGCGTGAGGCACCTCGCCATGGGAAGCATGAACCCTGTCGCGGGCTGGACAGACGCATACAGCGTGGCCACTGCCTCAGGCGTGTTCCTGCCAATCACATACTCGATACCCGGGAACGGATACCCAGTAGCTGTGGGGATAGATTATAAGCTGGTTAACCTTAGCGTGAGCGCCGCAATACCGGTGCCGACCAGCGCGCTCGTCTACAACGCAACCACCATGCAAGTGAACCACGTGCAGCCCGGCACCTACGCGAAGGTCGCTGTGATAGTTAACTTCGCCCCACTGATGCAGAGCGACAAGTTCGTTGACGGACAGCCCATTACCCTAGCTGACATAATAGAGCAGTACCTGATAGCCGCCAACGCGTCGCTCTCCTCAAGCAGCCCGATCTACGACACAACGGCCGCGGCTGTCTACGGGCCATTCGTCAGCCAGATCGTAGGCTTCCAGGTGCTCAACAGCACGGCTATTGAGCTATGGAGCACGGCATGGTGGTTTGACCCGAACTATGCCGCGCTCAGCACCATCGGCGACTTCGTCATACTAGGGTACGCTGAGCCCGGCGGCGGGATGATGCCGTGGCCGCTCTATGTGGCCATGGCCCAGGTTGTCGCCCACGGGAAGGCCGCGTGGAGCACGGCCGAGGCCACGAGCTTGGGCATAGACTGGCTCAACCTTGTCAGCCCGACTGACGTTGGTTACGTGCTAGGCTACCTCAAGCAGGACGAGGCATCGGCATACATACCGGCTGGGCTGCTCGAGGTCCAGAGCCTGAGCGGCGTGCAGCTTGTCAACTCGTCATTCGCCTCACAGGCTTACTCCGACGCTATTAGCTACATACAGACCTACGGCAACGCTGTCATAGGCGAGGGGCCGTTCATGCTCGTCAGTTACCAGCCCGGCCAGTACGCTAAGCTTGTGAGGAACCCGTACTTCAACGTCCAGGTACCGAGCGTCCTGTCCAGCACTCCCATAATCTACAGCGTGCAGGTGTCCCTCCCGCTCCTTGGCGAGGTGCCGCAGGGAGGCACCCTCACCGGGACCGTCTACGGGACCCCTGACGGCACGAACGTCACATCCCCGCAGAGTGGCGTGTCCGTAATAGCGCAGTTCATCTCGCCTGAGGGCGTCGTAGAGGCGCAGGAGAACGTGACCAGCGGCAGCGGGGGCACGTTCACGCTAACGGTGCCCAAGAGCCTGGCCCCAGGATCATATTATCTGGTGCTCTACGCATACACGTGGAACAACATACTCGTTAACCCGACGAAGTACACTGTGACCGTTACACCTGTCACCACCACAACCACGACAACGACCACAACCACGACAACCACTACCACGCCCACGCCCGTGACGACAACGACCTCCACCACAACCACGACAACGACCACAACCACGACAACCACTACCACGCCCACGCCCGTGACGACAACGACCTCCACCACAACCACGACAACGACGGCAAAGCCTCCCACCGTATCGACAACGCTTGTAGTGGGAATAGTTGTGGTCGTGATAGTTATAATAGCTGCTGTCGCCCTCCTGGCCAGGAGAGGGTAAATGGCCAGGGGGACGACGGCATATGGGCTATAAGGTTTTTTTGCTAAAGACTGCGATTATTTACGTAACAGTGCTTTTTGCAGCCATGACGATACTATACGTTTTCACCTATCCCGTGGTACAGAAGCTTTACTGGGACTACGTTAAATATGCCGCCAACCAGATGAGGACGCAGCTGCTCAAGGCCCATAAGGGCGCCGTTAACATAACGTCAGTGAACATCCTGGTCGACAGGTACGAGCAGTCCCTGATCAAGGCCCTGGGGCTCAACCAACCGCTCATAATAAGGTACGCGATACAGATGTGGGACCTCCTGACCTTCCACTTCGGCGTGACCCCCCCGGACGTGTCGTACCCAAGCTACGCCCCGACCAATAAGATAAGCGTCCTGATAGCTGTCGCCCTCCCCCGCACAATACTGCTCTTCACGACTGGCACGGTCATCATCGTTGTCGTCGGCATACTGCTCGGGGTCCTTGCGGCCAGGTACCAGGGCTCGGCCTATGACAAGGCCATCCCAGTTATAGCTGTAATACACTCGAGCCTCCCAACCTGGTGGATAGGGTTCCTCCTGATAGCCGGCCTAGCCTACGACCTCCACTGGTTCCCCCCTAACGGTATGGTGAGCTACGGTCTCACGTTCTCGCAGGAGCCTCTTCAGTACACAATGAGCCTGCTCGACCATATGACGCTGCCCCTGCTGGCCTTCTTCATCGTGAACATAGGCGGGTTCGCGTACGTCGTGCGCAGCCTCGCGCTGGCCACCTCTAAGGAGGACTTCGTGCTAACGGCGAAGGCCAGGGGCCTTCCAGAGCGCAAGATAGTGTTCGGGCACATACTTAGGACTGCCTCTCCTTCGATCGTCACGCAGGTTATGCTGATGTTGGCTTCCTCGCTCGCAGGCGGGCTCACGACTGAGATAGTGTTCGTCTGGCCAGGGGTTGGTCTCCTCACATATGAGGCCGTGATGGAGCAGGACGAGGCCACGATAATGGCCATAACATACGTACTGACCTTGGTCCTCGTCATAGCGCTGTTCCTAAATGAGGTAATAAAGGGCATGCTTGACCCGAGGATAAAGGCGGGAGCTGGCTGAGGTGTAGTAGATGGCTGAGTACGAGTCGGGCTTCAAGGCCTACCTCAGGTTCGTCCTCAGCAGCAAGAGCGCTGTGGCGGCCCTTATCGTCATAATAATCTTCGTCGGCCTCGCCATCTACGTGAGCACGTGGCCCAGCAGCGTGGCCTTTAACTATCTCAACAACCCCAAGTACTGGTCCGACACCTACCCCTCCAACGCAGCCCCTAGCTGGATGGTGTACCTTGAGCCGACCGTGTATACGCCAACGCTCTACCTTTCGCCTACCAAGGTCTCCCTCTACAGGCAGATAGGCCAGACTTACGTGTACCAGCTTACGTATACCTTCAGCTGGCCAAGCCTCCGAGCCCCCTCGGACGTCGACTTCAGCTTCGGGGGGAACGCAACCATTCAGACCATACTCGTTGTGTGGCAGAAGCCGTCGGGGTCCGAGGTCAACTTCAGCATGACCGTTGGTAGCTCGGTGAGGTCCTTCGACCTCGCAGGCGTTGAGACTCCGCTGGTGAATTACATATATCAGAAGACTGGGACCACGCCGACCGTGATAACTACAAGCCTGCTTTCAGAGGCCCTCTTCAACAGGCTGTCCTCGTCAGGGATCGGGCCTGCTGAGAAGGGGACTTACACGGTCACGGTCTACCTTGTGACGACGGGCCAGGAGAGGCTGTCGCAGGCCGAGATCAGGATACTCGGCAACGCGTACGGTTACATGGGGACCGACTACGAGGGCAGGTCAATATTCCTCGGCATTCTCCTCGGCCTACCCAACGCCCTTGAGATAGGCATAATAACCTCGCTGCTGGGAGTCCTCATAGGGGCGTTCGTCGGAGGGTACGCTGGCTTCCTCGGAGGCAGGACTGACGCCGCCCTGAACTGGTTCAGCACAGTGATACTCGCCCTTCCAGCCCTCCCGTTCCTGGTTACACTTGGTCTCCTCCTGAGGTCAGGGCTCTCAATAATGACCGAGGCCCTCCTGATAACCTTCCTGAGCTGGCCCTTCTACGCGATAATAGCCAGGAGCTCTGCCCAGAGCATAAGGACCAACGCGTACGTTGAGGCTGACAGGCTAATGGGAATACCATCCTATAGGACGTTCCTAACCCACTTCCTACCGAGGCTCATGCCGTTCATAGTAGCTTACACGGTCTTAGGCATACCAGGCGCTATTCTTCTCGTTCAAACCCTCGCCTTCCTTGGGATAGCCCCCCCTAACATCGTAACCTGGGGCTACATACTGGACCAGGCGTACTCGAACAACGCGGCAGTTTACGGGTACTGGTGGTGGATACTCTTCCCTGGCCTCATGATAATTGTCGTTGCGATGCCGTTCGTTGTGGTGGGCTTTGCTATAGAGAGGGCCGCCTTCGGTGGGCGTTAAGCCTCGTTAAGTAGCATATTTTTGTTACGCTGAGCCCCGGTGAGTGTGAGCGAAAGATGCTGAAGGTAGCTGTGGTGGGCAGCAGGGGCTTCGGCTCAGTACATCTTGCGGCCCTTTCCCGCCTGAGGGACTCCGGGTACCCTGTCGAGCTCTATACGTACAGCTCGGACAGGGGCGAGGCCAGGGAGCTCGCAGCCAGGTTCGGCGCCTCTGGGTTCTTCACAGGCTACGATGAGGTTCTCGGCTCAGCCGTAGACGTGGTCGACCTGGTAGTCAGTCATGACGCGCACGCCTCAATGGCTATCAGGGCCCTCTCGTCAGGGAAGCACGTACTTCTCGAGAAGCCGATAGCGAGAACGCTTGAGGAGGCCGAGGCGATAGTTAGGGCAGCCGAGTCCAGCGGCCGAAGCCTCATGGTCGCCGAGAACTACCACTTCGACAGGACCTTTACGAGCCTCTACGAGCTGAAGGAGAGGCTTGGGAGCGTGCACACTATAGTTGTTAGGGACACCCACTTCAACCAGCCAAAGGGGTGGCGGAGGTCGAGGGAGAGGATGGGGGGCGGCGCTGTCATAGACGGCGGCGTTCACATGCTCCACGTCCTGCTTAACCTAGGTGGCGACTACAGGTCGGTGTGCGGCACTACCTACAATTCTGGGGTAGTGGATATGGAGGGTGAGGACGTAGGTATCGCGGTCTTCAGGTTCTCAGGCGGGGCCAGGGGGGTGTACATGTATGGCTGGGCGTTCAGGTCGGCGCCTCCCCTACCAATAGTCGAGGTCTACGGGGAGAAGGGAGCCGTATACGAGGATCCCTCAACTAGGATCATAGCGGAGCACAGGGGCGTCAGTTACCTCGCTCGGCACGGCGACCTCATATTCAACGGCCAACGAGTCGGCGTTCCCCCCGGAGACGCAGTACAGGACGAGATAAGGGGCTTCCTTGAGGCCGTTGAGAGGGGGGCAGACCCGCCCATGCCAGCCTCGCTTGCGATAAGGGACCTTAGGGCAGTGCTCGACATATACTCGGCGTCGGCTAGGTGCTAGGCCTCCTCGAGCTTCACGCCGGCCAGCCCTGAGAACACCCTCAGGCCTGGGCGTACGTCATCGAAGACCACAGCGTAGTGGGCCCCCATCGGCTTCGAGAGGAAGAGCCTCAGCGCATCCTCGGAAACGCTGAAGGCTACCTGCGTCCTGCAGGCCCTCGTGAACGTTGTACCTAACCTGACCCGGGCACTAATTGACCTAAGGGTCCTGGTTCTCGCGTCATATTTAGCGATCGTAGCTACCTGGCCCTCCTTAACTTCAGCCCTTACGGCGAGGGGCTTCCCGGTCTCGAAGTGTGTGACCAGGGAGTACGAAGGGGTCTCGGAGAGGGGGAAGGTGCAGTGGGCTATTCCAATGGTCCCAGGCTCAGGGCCTGGCGTCACGTTGCCCATCCAGGCCGCCCTCCCCGATATACTTGAGAGAATGTACATGGTTAACAGGCTCGGCACGTCGCCTTCGCAGCCAGCCGGCGTTCCTAGCGAGTTCAGTATGGCCAGCGGGAGGCATGGGGTGACCCCGTAGGCCCTGAGCAGGTCGAAGCACCTCACGGTCAGAGGCCCTTTTGACAGCCTCCTCATGGCGGCGAGGAGCGAGAGGGCCTTTTGCACATCCCCCTCGCTGACCCCCTCGAGACCCGTGGGGCTGAGAGGGTAGCTCTCAGCAGGAGAGGCCTTGGCATCCCTGACCAGGTCCTCAAGGGGGACCACGTTGACACGGGCCCCTAAAAGGTCGCCTGAGCCATCGCTGTAGACGAGCCACTCCGACGGCCCCCCGAACGATGTTATAGTTAGGCCCCTCAGCCCCGTCAGCGAGTCCGCGGCCCTAGCCGCCTGCCTGAGGACGCGGCTTGACTCGGTCCAGTCATAAAGCCACACGCTAGCGCCCAGCGACCCCAGCAGGGCCGCGGCCTCTGACGCGGCTGCAAACGAGTTGTAGGAGCTGTGGTAGAAGAGAAGGACGACGCGGGCGCCCTCAGAAAACCTGAGTACGTCCCTCTCAGTCCCACCAGTAAGCACGAGGACTGCAGCGACGTCGGCTGTCCCCTCTGCCTCAGAGAAGCCGGCGCTCGCGGCCGAGAGCCTGAACTGGCGCTCTACCTCGTCTATGTCCTCACTTGACCCCTGCGCCCTGGCCACTGAGGCCCTCAGCTTCACCAGCGGCCCCCCTTGACCTGTCCACCAGCTGCCTTAAGCATAGCAGGGCCACGTCGTAGGCGAACTCGACATCCCTCCATGTTAGGATCCTATAGGTGGCCCCCTCCCTTATCATGTAGTGCTTCCTGAGCACGAGCAAGGCTATCTGCTCAAGGTCCATACCTCGAAGGACCATGGAGCCTACCTCCTTTACGATTTCGTTGTCACAGTTTCCAGGCCTAAAGGGAGTTGACCAGCTCCTGAACTTCACGAGGCCCTCGGCGACGCACCTGGAGGCGCTCTCATAGAGCTGCTCGAACTCCTCGCCTCGCAGGTCAAGATGAAGGTCATAGTGAAGGGTTGCCCTAAGCATTTCCTTAGTCATCCCAAGGGCTATGAGGCCAGCGGCGACCCGCACTACGCCTCTGCACTCCAAAGCGTTGCCCGTGCGATGGGTGCCCCCTAGGGCGTAAATACCTCGCAGTGCATGGGGCTACCGAGTTGGACTGGGTAGACGTTGCTGGCGTGCTCACAAGGCTTCCGTATCATGTCGACTTCCTGCTGCCAAAGGGCGGGTTGCCTGACCCTCGAAGCCGTTGCCTTGAGCCGTCCTGGGGGAGGCGGAGGGGGCAGGTAAGGGACTGGAGGGCCACGCTTCCGGACGGAAGCTGCATGCATGTGCTAGAGTTCAAGACAATTTACGTTGTTCACAGGGACAGGGCCAATCCCAACGATAGCGTGATCAGGCACGTGGCCATGGATGAGCCAAGGTTAGCGCCTCTGGTCCCCCTACTACCCCTCCTCGAGCTGCTGAGGGCCCTAGGGAGGGCCATTTACAGGAGGAATCTGGCAAGGCGCGGTGACCCCTGCGCTTATAACACCGGTAGCCTTACGTTTTGAGGGTGCCGCCCGTGTCTGCAGGCAGGGTCCAGGTCAGCGTCCCGGAGGACCTTTACCAGAGGGCCAAGAGGTACGTCGAGCAGCAGGGGACTTTCTCATCGGTTGACGAGCTCATCGAGTTCCTGCTAAGGGAGTTCCTGGAGGAGCAGCAGGGGGAGGCTATGAGCAAGGAGGACGAGGAGGCCGTCAGGGACAGGCTCAGGAGGCTGGGCTACCTCTGAAGAACCCTCTCGACAGCGTCGGCCAGGGCCCTCGCGTTCTCCTCAGGATCTCCCCTGTAGGTATCGAGGACAAGGTCCGGCCTCTCAGGCTCCTCGTAGGGGTCGCTCACCCCCGTGAAGTTAGGTATCTCGCCCGCCAGGGCCCTTCTGTATAGGCCCTTCGGGTCCCTTCTGATGCACTCCTCAAGGGGGCACTTAGCATAGACCTCTAGGAAGGGGACCTCCTCGGACACTATCCTTCTGACCTCCTCTCTGACGTCCCTGTAGGGGGAGACGAAGCTACAGATCACTATAACGCCATTCCTCGCCAGGAGCCTGGCAACCCAGGCTGCCCTCCTGAGGTGTCTCGCCCTCTCTTCCCTCGAGTAGCCCGCGTCAGGGTCTAGGTGCCTTCGGAACCAGTCCCCGTCAAGGACCTCAACCCTATACCCCCTACCCTCAAGGATGTACTTGGCCCTATTGGCTATCGTGGTCTTCCCGCTACCCGGCAGCCCTGTTATCCACGCAACAGCCCCCCTGCTTAGGCAGGGCATTATTGTCACCAGTCTTTGGCTGTATCAGGGGAAAATAACGTATGTGCCATAATTAAACTTAATTAAACTTATAAGGCCCTGGTAGACAAGGGCCTGGGCAAAAATGGCGAGGCATTCGAGCGGAAGGAGGGGAAAGTACACGACTGTCTCCATACCGACCCCACTCTTCGAGCGTATAAGGGCGCTAATAGTTGGCACCGGCTTCACAAGCGTGAGCCAGTTTGTCACTTACGTCCTGAGGGAGGTCGTAAGCGACATGGAGAAGGAGAAGGCCCAGTCCGCGGTCAGCGAGGAGGAGAGGAAGGAGATACTGGAGAGGCTGAGGAGCCTCGGCTATATATGAGGTGAGTGCCGTTGGTTGCCCCGCCCCACGGAGGCAAGCTGATCGACAGGGTAACTAAGGGCGAGAGGGCTCAGAGGCTGGCTGAGGAGGCCTTGGAGCTGCCCTACATCGAGCTAAGGCCCTACCTCGCCTACGACGCGGCCAACATAGCCCACGGTGTCTACAGTCCCCTTGAGGGTTTCATGACCGAGGAGGAGTATGACAGCGTGCTGAGGTCCTCCAGGCTGACTACCGACGTCCCCTGGACGATACCGATCGTCCTTGACGTTGATCAGTCCACCGCGAGGAGCCTCGTGGGCGGTGAGGTAGCGCTTGGGTACAGGGGAGAGAGGTTCGCCATAATGAGCGTGGAGGACGCGTTCAGGTGGGACAGGAGGGAGTTCTCGGAGAAGGTCTTTGGGGTCTATGACCCTGAGCACCCAGGAGTAGCTGCCGTCATGGCTAGGGAGGGGGAGTTCCTCATAGGGGGAAGGGTTGAGCAGTTTGCCTCTCTTCAAGAGCCGTTTGAGAGGTATAGGCTGTGGCCTAAGGAGACGAGGGTTCTATTTGAGAGACTGGGGTGGAGGACGATAGCTGCCTTCCAGACTAGGAACGCTCCACACCTAGGTCACGAGTTCGTAATGAAGTCGGCCCTGACCTTCGTTGACGGGCTCTTCGTTAACCCCCTCGTGGGGTGGAAGAAGCCTGGCGACTTCACGGACGATGCCATTGTCGCTGCATATGAGGCCCTCCTAACAAACTACTTCCCCAGGGGAAGCTACGTCTTCAGCGTGCTGAGGGCCTCCATGCACTACGCTGGCCCTAAGGAGGCCGTCCACCACGCGATCATGAGGAAGAACTTCGGCGCGACCCACTTCATAGTCGGCAGGGACCACGCGGGCGTGGGCAAGTATTACGGTCCCTACGACGCGTGGAAGGCCTTTGAGGAGTTCCCAGACCTAGGGATAACCCCGCTCTTCCTAAGGGAGTTCTTCTACTGCACTAAGTGCGGCGGCGTCGTGAACGAGAAGATATGCCCACATGATGAGAGCTCCAGGATCAGGATAAGCGGAACTGAGATAAGAAAGATGCTTATGGAAGGCGTGACACCGCCTACGTACTTCCTCAGGCCTGAGGTTGCTAGGGCCCTCCTCTCTATGAGGGACAGGCTCTTCACGACCTCCTGACGAAAGCCACTATTGCGGTTGCGATTATGACCGCATCCACTGAGTAGGAGAGCGACCTATCGTAAACGCCTGAGCCCAGGCTCACCGTCCTAACGTTAATCGGCTGGACGGGTTTCGCGCTCAGGGAGGCTGTGGCAGCGCTGACCTCGCTGGCTGCGACCCTCAGACCGCTGAGTTGGAAGGGCCGGCGCTCAACGATGGCTGATGGTGTCAGGGACGCCGGCCTAGAGGACGAGGTCCACCCTATAACACTGCCGCCGGACATGAGGTACCCAGTAGCGGTGCCATTAATGTAAAGGCCTATCTGTGCTGACCCATGGGTTGGGTAGAAGGCCCCAACTATCTCAACGCCTCCCTCGTAGGGGAATGCGGCACTCAGGGAGAACGGGTAATCGAGGACAGCGGTCGTTGACGCCCCAGGGCCAGAGGCTGTCAGGTAAACTAGAAGGGCCCAACCTGACAGCGGCCTTACGTACAGGGACAGGCTGTTAAGGTCAGGCTGCACGACCTGGACGTAGCCGTTCGAGGAGAGTACGTACGTTTGATCGCCGCTTGTGAGCGACACGAAGGGCAACTGCGAGGAGTTGAGCACCATCTCCCCCGCAACCAGCCTCCTGGTGGCCACGTAGAAATCGACGTAGTCTGGGGCGTAGACTATGTAGGCCCCTGTGGAGTTAATCTCGACATAGTAGTTGGAGCCGAACGCCGCGAAGGTAGTGTTGTCAGCTCCGTAGGCCCAGACAGGCTCGAACATCACTGTCTCGTTCAGTTCAAAGGCGAGCTCGCCCGACAGTATTAATGGCCTGTAAGGTGGAGATATGAGGCCCGTGACGGCGCCTGCCGCAGCGACCTGAGGCGAGCAGGAGACGGCCGTTAAGGTCCCGCTCGCGTTGAGGACCTCTGCCTCAGCCCCGTGAGGGTCCGCAAAGACAAGGGTCGGTGAGCCCCTGTACGAGCCTGCCAGGACGACAGACCTTCCGAGGCTGCACGCTGCCCTCACGGACACGGGGATCCAGTAGGCCTTCCGCCCGAACTGAACTATGGTCCCGTTCTGGAGCGCGAACACCACCTCTGACGTGTTGGCGGGGTCGAACCAGACGAGGGTCAGGTTAGTTGAGGCCTCGATACCCCAGACCGCCCTCCCTGGGTATGGGCTCAGGGCGAGGGCGAGCGCTGATGCGATCAGGGTCAGGTAGACAAGGGACGCGCCAACCCACCACCGCAAGCCCACGTGCCCCCGGGCCGGTTGAAGCGTTAGGGGGTTAAACAAAGTAGACCGGCCAGGAAGCTCAGTGCCTCCTGGCCAGGAATAGGACAGCCACTAGTACTACGGCTACTGCCGTTACTCCTCCAACGGTCTCCGCTGTCCTGGTAGCTGACGAGTTGCCGCTTACGGTCACTGACACAGATGTTAGGTTCCCGATCGTGGTGACTGACGGCTTCACCACAACGCCGTCTACGCCTACGAGGGTCACCTGGACGCCGTCAAGTGAGCTGACTAGCGTAGCTGGTCCCACGAACCCGTTCTGCCGAAGTATCTGGCTAACGTTCCCAACAAGGTACGTTATTGCCGCGAGGCTCTGCTTAGGGCTGGTGGCCCCAGCCCTCTCGAACTCTGCGGACTCGAGCGCGTAACTGAGAGACTCGCCCTGGGAGCTTACGTTGACGAACATTGTGGACGGCGTCACGACCCTGAGGTTAGACTCTACGTACGAGGCTATCTCGTCCGTAACGTTAACGATCCTTGTGAGCTCACCCATGTAGGCCCCCGCGCCAGAGGATGTCGTCAGCCCGCCTGAAGCCCTCGAGGCGAGCCCTAGCGCCATGGTGGCTTCATTTAGCAGGGAGCGTGAGGCGTTGACGAACACGTAAAGTGAGCCCGTGCGTGACGTGAGATTGAGCGACACGTTGTATCTCGCGAAGAGGAAGCCCGGCGTGAGGGCAGCGTTTAGAACGGCCTGGACCCTTCCAAGGGATGTGTTTATTGAGGCGGGCGTGCCGTTAACTTGCAGCACTATGTACACCGAGGCGTAGGACGAGTTAACGTATACCTTGTACTCCTTCACGGTAACCCCGCTGAGGCTGCCGACTGGAACCTGCAGGCTGTTACCCTCCTCCGGCACCTGGAGGGCTGGGTACCAGGAGGCGTTTGCCCATATTACTACCTCGTACTCTGGTGGGCTCGCGATTGCCTGAATGGACTCGTACTCACTTATGTTGAGGCCTGCCGACTTGCTTCCGTTTAGGTAGGCAGAGTTGCTGACGAGCCTCAGCTCCTCTACCCTGCCATTAGAGGTAAGGTTCAGGGAGCCGTAGGATCTCACGTAGCCAGAGAACAGGGGAACCCCTTGGCCCTCGCCAAGCTGCCAGCTTTCGTCCCCCTGCGGGCTCTCCGGAGGCGTGAAGTTGGCTGAGGGCAGGGTGCCCTCGTGCCTTAAGGTGAGCACAGTGAAGTTGGGGTAGAACGTAACCGCTATCGAGGTGTTGAAGGACCCAATGGGGCGCTCGGCCTCATAGGTGCCGTTCACGAGGACCCTGACAGCGCTGTTGGGATAGACGTATATGTAATTCTGCCCAGCCGCATGCGCCAGGTCGGGTGCAGAGACCATGATAAGGGCGCTCAGCGCTACGGCAAGCACAGCCCACGACATGTAGGCCCTCATACGCCTCGCCAATCAAAGATTACGGTTTTGGGCCTAATATATCACTTAGTACTTGCGCAACGTGGACGGTGGTCTTATTATTTAGTCAGCCTCGCCAATTGGCGGTGCAGCTGATGCGCAGGGGTCCGGACGTTAAGATAGCGAGGTACTTGATATTCCTTGACTTTCAGGGGTTCAGGTACACGGGAAGGGAAGTAATAGAGCTTGAAGCGAACGAGGACGTCAGGCTCGACGCAGAGGGCATTAAGGTAACCTCTGTGATGGCGAACGGTAAGCAGGTGCAGTTCCATCAGGACGAGACCGGAGTCACTGTTAGAACCGGTAGGTTCTCGGGCGCCCTTGAGGTCGAGTTCGACGGAGAGGCCGCCGAGAGGATAGTCGGCATATACAGGGCCAGGCACGGGGACGACTACTATATATCCACCCAGTTCGAGAGCGTCCACGCCAGGAAGATGATTCCATGCGTCGACAACCCGTCCTACAAGGCTAGGTTCAAGCTTTCGGTGAGGATACCCAAGGAGCTGCACGCGATATCAAACATGCCGATCGAGAGGGTAACAATCGACGGCGACAGAAAGGTTATCGAGTTTGCTGAGACTCCGCCCATGTCAACATATCTGCTATACTTAGGTATAGGCAGGTGGGAGGAGCTTGTCGACCCAGCGGGCAGGTACATCGTCGCCGCCCCCCAGGGCAGGGCAAGGTTCGGCTCGTATGCGTTATGGGCTGCGCGCAGGAGCGTCGAGTTCTACGAGAGGTACTTCGGCATACCATACCCCCTCCCAAAGATGCACCTCATAGCGGTCCCTGAGTTCGCGTATGGAGCCATGGAGAACTGGGGCGCCATAACCTTCAGGGAGAACGTACTGCTGGCCCCTGAAGACGCGGACCTCTCCACGAGGAGGTCTATAGCTGAGGTAGTGGCCCACGAGATAGCTCACCAGTGGTTCGGTGACCTTGTCACTATGGAGTGGTGGGATGACCTGTGGCTGAACGAGAGCTTCGCCACATTCATGAGCTACAAGGCAGTTGACTCCTTTGCCCCCGAGCTTAGGATGTGGGAGAACTTCCTGATAGGGGAGACTGACGGGGCTATGTTAAGGGACTCGCTCAGCACGACACACCCTATACACGTCGATGTCTCAAGCCCTGACGAGATAGAGGGGATATTTGATGAGATAAGCTATGGCAAGGGGGCCAGCGTACTGAGGATGGTCGAGTACTTCCTTGGCGAGTCCTTCAGGAAGGGGCTATCGTCTTACCTTGAGCACTATGCCTACTCCAACGCAAGGGCTGACGACCTGTGGCGCTCCATCGCCCCCTTCACGAGCGTACCTGTCGTCGACCTCATGACGAGCTGGATTATGAAGCCCGGCTACCCTTTGATCGAGGTTAACGCAGAGGCAGGTCGGGTCACGCTTAGACAGAGGAGGTTCTCGCTCAGCGGGAGGGTGCCAGATGAGACCTACATGGTACCAGTCACGATGTCGGTCAATGGCAAGAGGATTGACGCATTCTTGAGGGACAAGCAGCTAGTAATCGACGTAGGTGAGAACGTAACCCGCATCAAGGTGAACCTCGACAGGGCTGGCTTCTACAGGGTCCTTTATAGGGACCTAGGCATGGTTGACAGGAACCTGAACCCACTTGAGGGTTATGGCCTGCTTAACGACTACTTCAACCTGGCGCTATCGAATCAGATACCGAAGTCTGAGTACCTAAGGGTCGTCGACATGTTGTGGGGCGAGAGGCGGTATCTCCCAGTATATGAGCTCAGCGCTGAGCTATTCCAGCTCTACCTGGTGGACCCCTCCAGGTTCTCTGAGAGGGCCCTCGCGTTCCACAGGGCCAAGCTCTCCGAGCTCTCCACCGAGACCGAGCCAACCATGAGGGAGCTCTTAGGGAGGATCGCCTTTAGGCTCTCAATAATGGACAGGGGCTACGCCGAAGAGCTCTCCAGGTCTTTCGGCAAAGAGGTAGAGCCAGACATGAGGCAGGCCGTCTACGCCGCCTACGCCGTCGCCACTGCCGACCTGGAGGGCCTCAGGAAGGAGTACGAGAGACTGACCCTTGACTCTGAGAAGCTGAAGGTCCTAGTGGCTGCGACCCAGATAAGGGACAGGTCCAGGCTGCTTGAGGCGCTCGACTGGGTGGTCTCCACTAAGAGGCAGAACTCCATCTATGCGCTCAGAGCCGTTTGGAACCCCGAGGGGACAGGCGCCCTCTGGGAATGGCTAAGGGGAGGGGGCCTGGAGAGGATATGGAGGGCCTTCGAGGGGACTGCAATCGTTCCCAGAAACCTCAGCTATGTTATCCCGGTCCTCGGCCTAGGGAGGGAGGCTGAGGTAAGGTCTTACTTCGAGTCGACGCCGTACGGTAAGGAGACCGGGGTCAGGACCGGCCTTGAGCTCCTCGAGGTGTACTCCAGGTTCAGGGGCGCCCCATGAGGGTGAGCTGGTTGGCCGGGCTTACCCCTGAGGACATCTCCAGGATCACGCTTGTCTCCTCCCCCTCCGCGTCGCCGAAGGGTCGCGGGGCCCTCTTCGTTGTGACCAGGGTCAACCTGGATTCGAACAGGTATGACAGCTCCGTATGGCACTATGACGGCGTCTCCTACTACCCCTTGACGTCGGGGCCTGGCGACACCTGTCCGTCCTGGTCTCCTGACGGCTCCCTGATCGCCCACCTGAGAACCGTGAGGCAGGAAGGGAGTCCGCCTCAGTTCTCCATCGTCGTGAGGAGGCTGAGCGGCGAGGCCTATCAGCTGTTCTCGTGGCCCTTCCCCATATCGGCCCCCCGCTGGTCGCCGGACGGGAGGAGGATTGCGTTCCTTTCAAGGAGGCCGCTTCGACTTGAGGGGGAGTGGAAGGACTACTCCAAGAGGGACGCCCTTGTAGTGGAAAGGCTTCCCCCGTTCTTCAATGGTGAGGGCTTCATCTTTGACAGGCCTAGGAACCTATACGTTGTGGACGCTAGGGGTGGGGAGCCTAAGGCCTTGACCTCCCACGTCATTGACCTCAGCGCCTTTGATTGGTCCCCAGACGGCCAGAGGATCATATATGTTAAGCAGCTCGACGAGGTCAGGGCGCACGTAGATGAGGTAAGGGTCATTGACCTCAGGACGGGCGAGGACAGGCAGCTGGTCTCTAACGTCTCGGTAGCCGCGGTAGCCTGGTCGCCTGACGGCTCCAGGGTCACAATCCTCGCCCACCGCTTTGAGAGGGGGCTCTCGAGCCATTACAAGCTCTACTTCATGGACCCGTTGACTGGCTCCATGGAGCCCGTTCCTATAGGCCTTGACAGGAACCTCATCAATGGCGTCAACAGTGAGGCGAGGGGCCCCTCATGCCCGAGACCGATACAGTGGTCGGGAAGGTACCTGTACTTCCCTGTCCATGACGCTGGCAGGGTTTGGCTGTACAGGACAGGCGGGGGACAGGCGGAGGCTGTTCTGACGCCTGAGGACGCCGTCGTCGACGACTACAGCGTCTCACCGGATGGAGCGGTATACTACCTGCAGATGAATGAGGCCCAGCCAAACGAGCTCTACGAGCTAGTGGAAGGCTCGCCCAGGCGCGTCACCGACTTCAACGCCGAGCTAGTTACCTCAAGGTCCCTCGCCAGGGCGGCCAGGGGAAGGGCCAGGGCCAGGGACGGCACGGAGCTCGACTACTGGGTCCTAATGCCTTACGCCAGGAGGGAGGGAAAGGTACCGTGGGTTCTGTACATACACGGCGGCCCCAAGACAAGCTATGGCTACGGCTTCATGTTCACTTTTCACGCTCTAGCTGCCGCCGGCATGGCCGTGGTCTATGGTAACCCTCGCGGTAGCGATGGTTATTCCGAGGAGTTCGCTGACATAAGGGGCAGGTGGGGCACTGTTGACTACGAGGACCTTATGGCGATAGCCGATGACGCTGTCATAAGGTTCCCTGAGCTTGACCCGAACAGGTCTGCAGTGGCCGGAGGGAGCTACGGTGGCTTCATGACGAATTGGGTCATAACTCACACCTCCAGGTTTAGGGCCGCCGTCACAGAGAGGAGCTGCGTTGAGTGGTACAGCGACTGGGGCACCAGCGACATAGGGTGGTACTTCGACCAGGACCAGCTCGGAGCCCAGCAGCCCTGGAGGTCATTGGATGTCATGGTTAAGGCCAGCCCGCTAACTTATATTGAGAACGTGTCCACCCCGGTGCTGATAATGCACGCGCTTGAGGACTACAGGTGCCCGGTCAGCCAGGCCCTCCAGCTCTTCACCGCACTCAAAACGCTCGGCGTTGAGGCGAGGATGGCCCTCTTCCCGGGCGAGAACCATGACCTAACTAGGTCGGGGAAACCCAGGAGCAGGGTTGAGTACCTGAGGGTGATGCTCGATTGGCTGGGGTCCCACCTGCAGAGGTGAGCCCGTCCGTAGAGTCGGAGGAGGAGCTCTGTAGGGGCAGGAGGGTCTCGCTGAGGAGGCTGACGGTCAGGTACGGGCCATCCTCATTTGAGGCAGACAAGGTCGCCTTCGGGTCGTCGGTTGTAATCCTCCCGCTCCTAGACGACGGGAGGGCCCTACTACTTAGGCAGTGGAGGGCTGCGGTGGGGGGCTGGGTTCTGGAGGCTCCGGCCGGTAGGATAGAGCCCGGGGAGACCCCCGAGGAGGCAGCGGGGAGGGAGCTAGAGGAGGAGACCGGTTATAGGGCCTCAAGGCTAGTCCGCCTGTACTCCGCCTACGTGAGCCCCGGCTACAGCGACGAGGTCCAGCACGGCTTCTTGGCCTATGGTCTATACAGGTCAAGGCAGGCCCTAGAGCCTGACGAAGTGATAAGGCTAGCCCCCATGCGGCCCGAGGAGTACCTCGCCGGCCTCTCAAGCGGGCCTGCTGACGTCAAGACGCTTGTCCTAATATCACTTTACCTCATGGAGCGCGCCAAAGCCAGTCGGCCTTAGTAGGCATGCAAGCCAGAGTTTCGTTTTTGGCCGTCCTGGGTTCAATCAGCTATTATCCATGACGGGGTGACGCCGCTGGGTCTCGGCAGTCCTGGATATGGGGTTCACTGAGACCTGTTTGCCAACACAGTCTTCGCACGTCTAATATGGGAGACAGAATAAACGAACTGGCGTTCAATGGGCTACAAGTGTTTTACCGAGGACTGTCCCTGTGCTATGCTATGAACTAACTCGAAGGGCCCGTGCAAAGCCTTGCGCTCCGAAGTTTGCAGCACAGCAGGGTTGAGGTCTCTCAGAGACCCTTACACGGCTTAATTAGCTCACGCAGACCTACCGTTGGGCGTAGGATCCCTTGATCGACAAAGAGTCCCTTAGCAGGATTGAGGCCTTCTGCAAGGACGAGCTCGGCAGCTACCTGCTCTACATGGCCCTCGCGGAGAGTGAGAGGCCGCCGTTGTCGGACCAGCTCAGGAGGTCAGCCGAGCAGGAGAAGGCGCACTACGAGTTCTGGAGGTCATTACTCGGAAGGGATTGCGTTGCGCAGAGGCCTCCAAGACTCTTCAAGCTCATGTACAGGTTGTTCGGCCCTGTCTTCACTCTCCAGCTGCTGGAGAGGAGGGAGGAAAAGGCCGCAAGCGAGTATGAGTCGTTCAGGTCAAGCCTTCCTCCCGATCTCAGGCCCCAGCTCGACAGGATAATCGAGGACGAGAGGTCTCACGAGGCCGAGTTCATAAGGGGGCTTAGTGACGTGAGGGTCAGGTACCTCGGCTTCGTGGCTCTTGGTATGGCTGACGCTATAACTGAGCTGATAGGGGTGTACGCGAGCTTTCTCGGTGCCACCCTGAAGACATTTATCGTTGGCCTTGCAGGGCTTCTGGTCGGGTTCTCGGCGGCGATATCGATGGCGGCGGCCGCCTTCATCCAGGCGAGGCAGGAGGGGCACGTAAGCCCTGGGGGGAGCGCGGCCGCGACAGGGCTTTCATACTTCATAACTGCGGTTCTCCTCGCCGCCCCCTACTTCCTGACCAGCGACACCCTCGTCGCAATATCGTCCTCTGTGGCGCTAGGCGTCGTCGTCCTGGCGGTCTTCCACTTCTACAGCTCAGTGGTCACAGGCGCCAGCCTTAGGAGGGAGTTGACGATAGCTCTTGGACTTCTCCTAGCGGCAGCCCTTGCTGGGCTGGGGTTCGGGTGGCTCGTCGGGACAGCGTTTCACATAAGGGCCCAGCTCCCTTAATTAGCGTCGGACGACCATTTCTGTGAGGGGCCGGCTTGTCTACCCAGCCGAAGGTGCAGAAGGAGACCGTTATAAGGGTCGAGCTCACCGACCAGCTGTTCGAGACCCTCTCGAAGAGGGCTAAGGAAGCAGGCTACAGCAGCATTGAGGCATACGTGGCTGCCATAATCGCAGGCTCTGGACCCGCTCCCTCCCAGACATCAGAGGCTGCTGAGGAGAGGCTGGCGAGGAGGGTTGAGAGGGCGATACAGGACGTGCTGAACCCCTTCACCCAAAAGATAGACGAGTTGGCCAAGAGGCTGGCCGAGCTACAGGAGGACGTTGAGGAGCTAAAGGAGTCCATGAGGCAGGGCGTCATTACCTCCGTACAGGCACCAAGGCCCCAGAGGTCCCCGGCCGGGCTGGCAGAGAAGGGCCTGGCCCCAGAACAGTCAGGGGCCCTTGAGAGGCTCAGGAGGCAGGGCGTCGTTTTCAGCGAGGACGTTGCATACATGAGGGCCCCCGACAGGTTCTTCGCTAAGCTTGAGAGGCTGGGGGCCGTGGTCATACAGCTCCCGGACGGCCAGGTTGCGGCGGACCCTGACTTCTGGAGGAAGTTCACCGCGGAGCTTGAGAACACCAAGCTGCCCGACGCAAGGCAGGTAGCTGACAAGCTCGCCGCGAGCATGGGCGAAAAGGCCGCGTCGCTGTTCAACAGGCTCGTGAAGGGCGGCGTTGTGGTCTATGATGAGGACTCTAGGAGGTGGCTTGTCAGGTCGATAAAGGGCAGGGAGATGGAAGAGGGCGGGGAGGGCGAAGAGGAGAATTACCAGTAGCCCGCCCACTAGGAGCGAGCGCGCTTGAGGCTGAGGGAGCTTCTGGAGTTCATGGCCGAGCTTGACGAGAGGACGGGGTACCCTGTCCCTGCCCCCAAGGGCTTCGCGTCTCGGTGGTCTGAGGGGCTGAGACTCCCAAAGGGGCCTTCGAGGAGGCTCCTCTTCACCGGGGCCCTCTACCAGCTGGCGCCTTATATATGGAGGCTAGTAGACCTGCTGAAGCTGGTTGAGGCGCCCTCGACGTCCTCGTTTGCGCTCCTTAGGGCCGCAAGGACGCTCTCGGGCTCCTTTGACCTCTCGCTATTACCCCTTCTAAGGCCTGAACCTTACCTGCTCGAGTGGTCCAATAGGGTGCTAAGGTCCATCGCATCAATTCTCCTGAGGTCAGGGGTAGACTTCATGTACGTCCCTGAAGTCTCGGATCTGTACAGCGGGGCCTTGCTTCGCGATTACGGTCTCCAGGAGGCGTTCAGGAGGCATGCCAAGGTTGTGGTGGAGGCGGTCGATAAGACGGGCGCAGAGGAGATAATTGTGCTGGACCCTCACACGCACGACACCGTCACCGAGGGGTACAGAGCCGCCCTCGGCCGCGGGCTCAAGGTCGTTAACTACATGGAGCTGGTGAGGCCAACTCGTCAGGCAAGGGGCGAGGTTGTAATACATGACTCATGCGTCTACGCCAGGAGGCTAGGTGTCGTGGAGCGGCCCAGGCTTCTGCTGAGGGATGCGGGCTATGATGTGGTGGAGCCCTTGAGGTCGAGGGAGTGGACATACTGCTGTGGGGGACCGCTCGAGGCCCTCATGCCCTCGCTGGCCTACTCAATTGCGAGGACGAGGGCTAAGGAGCTTTCCATGGCTGGCACCAGAGTCGTTACTGCCTGCCCAATATGTTACTTGAACCTGA
The DNA here is from genome assembly GCA_964343115.1 of uncultured Desulfurococcales archaeon. GTDB lineage: Archaea > Thermoproteota > Thermoprotei_A > Sulfolobales > Acidilobaceae > Acidilobus. Next base: position 120,617 of record CAYFGU010000003.1, on the reverse strand, counting down.
GGCGCGCGGCGCTTGAGGAAGGGCTTCACGTCAACCTGTTCGACATCGCTGAGCTATTGGGGGGCGAGTCATGAACGACCCCTTCGAGAGGGTCGCAACGGGCGTGCTGAACAAGCTCAGGGACAGGGACCTCAGGCAGGCCCTGGAGACTTACGTGCCCGAGTCCGAGGAGAGAGTCAAAAGGATACTGTCCTTGATGCCTGACCTCAGGGAGCTAGCGAGGGAGGTCAAGGCCATAAAGGAGGCTTCCGTATCAAGGATGGACGAGCTAGTGGAGCAGGCTATGACATCCCTCAAGGCCGTTGGGGCCACGCCGCACCTGGCCTCAGACGCCTCAGAGGCGCGGGAGATAGTAGGAAGGCTGGTCGGCACTGGGAAGCTTGTAGTTATGTCGAAGTCTATGACGGCCGAGGAGGTAGGCCTTCGTGAGTACCTCCAGTCGGCGGGCAACGAGGTCTGGGAGACTGACCTGGGCCAACTCCTTGTGCAGCTTGAGGGAGGGAAGCCCATGCATCAGGTCGCCCCCGCCATCCACATGACCGTAAAGAGGGTTGCTGAGCTGCTGAGGTCGCTAGGGCTTGAAGTCAGAGATGACGACACCCCCCAGTCCATGGTTGCCAAGGTCAGGGAGTTCCTCAGGTCAAAGTTCGTCAAGGCAGACGTTGGCATAAGCGGCGGTAACGCCGTCGCAGCCAGGGAAGGGGCCATCGTGCTAGTTGAGAACGAGGGGAACATAAGGATGGTCACAAACTTACCCAGGGTGCACATTGCTCTCGCTGGTGTGGAGAAGATAGTCCCGACCCTGCTTGACGCCTTCAAGGTCGTACTTGTCCAGGCAGCCTTTGCAGGCCTGTTCCCGCCTACATACGTTAGCGTGATCTCAGGGCCCAGCAGCACCGGGGACATAGGGCACAGGAGGGTCTATGGTGCTCATGGCCCAACGGAGCTCCACGTAGTGCTGATCGACAACGGGAGGAGGAAGGCCGCGGGGCACGTTATGCTTAGGGAGCAGCTGAGGTGCGTGAGGTGCGGCTACTGCCAGTTCGTCTGTCCTGTCTGGGACCAGGTTGCTAACGCGTGGGGAGGGCCGGCCTACGGGGGCCCTATGGGCGTCGGCTGGACCGCCATAACTTCGGGCGTTGAGGAGGGGGCCGCGCTTGCGATGCTCTGCCTAGGCTGCGGGAGGTGCGACCTGGCCTGCCCAGTCGAGATACCTTTATCCAGCATAATCGCTGACCTAAAGGCGTCCTACCTGTCGAACCAGGTGGCTTAAACAGGGAACCTAGACGCGACATCGCCTGGGCATAGGGCCTAAGCTTATTAGCCCTGAAGGTCGACTCCTCCATGACCGGGACATCCCCACGCGAACTGACCCGCGTCCCGGGTCTGCGTGTGCGTGGGGATCCCCCTTTTCAGGGGACCCAGCTTGAGGTTCGTGGTGATAGTCGGGCCAGCGGGCTCAGGCAAGAGCACGCTCACGGGCCAGCTCGCGTCTGTCATCGAGTCGCAGGGCGCCTCTGTTGCGAGGGTGAACTTCGATCCGGCCGCAGATAGGCCTCCCTACGATCCAGACGTTGACGTAAGGGACTACGTGACGGCCGAGGAGTTCATGGACAAGGGGCTCGGTCCGAACGGCGCGCTCGTCAGCGCCATCGACGCTCTGATAAATCACGTTGACAAGATAAGGTCGGAGGTCGAGGAGTTCCGGCCTGACTATGTGATAATAGACACCCCAGGCCAGCTAGAGCCGTTCGCATACAGGGTGGGGGGCCCGCTCGTACTGAATGCGCTCATACAGGACGACAAGTCCCTCACGATATTCCTCATGGACGCCGTCTTCTTTGACGACCCCGTTGACATGATTTCCATACTTACCCTGGCGAGCTCTGTTAACGTCAGGTTCAGGAGGCCTCAGTTGAACGTTATCAGCAAGGCCGACTTACTCCCGCCAGACTTCATAAACGACGTCCTGCCAAGGCTCTCCGAGGACGGATATCTCGAGGACGCGGTTAGGGACTCAAGGCTTCTGAGGGGGCTTGAGCTGCAGCTCTCGATGAACCTGGCAAGGGCGCTTTACAGCGCAGGTTACGTAGGGCACGTAATGCCGGTCAGCGCCTACGACGAGCAGAGCCTTAAGGAGCTTTACGGTAAGGCTCAGGAGGTCCTTGAGGGAGGAGAGGACTATAAGGTTTACGAAGTTGATGAGTCGCAGGACGAGGACTAACGTGACGACCTGAGACTGACAAGGATTGACGTGCTGAGACTCCTGTAGCCGATCCTTGCCAAAATCGCCCTGGCAACCGCGTTGTCATATTCTATCACGCCAAATACCTCCCGGGCCCTCCCCAGGGCATCTGATGTGACAAGCGACGCTAGGTACTTCCCCAGCCCCCTTCCCCTGAACTCTGGGTCCACGAAAAGGTACCCTATCTGCCACCAGTCTGAAGTCATGGCAACCGTACCTACAATCCCAACGAGCTCATTCTCGAACCATGCTCCGAAAGCGTTGCCCCTCATCACCATGTCGGGTGCGGCCGCTGCCTTATCTTCCCCCCACGACGAGAGCAGGGCGCTTGCGGCGCCTAGGTCATGTTCGTCAAGCCCGCTGAAGTCGAAGCCTGCTGGCCTAGGAGCTTGCCTGAACGAATGGGCGTCAACAGACATTAGGTGAAGGGCGAGGGTCTCACCGATTCGGGCTCCTAGGCCGACCATCTCGTCAACTAACCGAGGGTTAGAGACGACAACCCAGGCGGAGTCAGCGGACAACAGGTATGAGAAAACCACCTCTGAAACCGCCTTCCCACAGCGTTCGCTGCAGACGACGTTGATGTAGTACTCGCCCGAGTAACGTGACCTGAGCAGTGCGATCACTGATGGGCCCTCCAGCTCCCTGACCTCCACAAGCTCCTCGGGCCAGAGCGTTCCTTCAAGGGCTCCTAAGACCGTAATTGATGGCAGGTCAGCCGCCTGGGATAGGAGCTTTAGCCCCTCGCTGGTAAGCTCGGTCAACCAGCCCTCCCCTTAATAGAGAGCTGCCGAATTTTAATCCTCAGTTCAGTAAGGGACGGCCTTATTTGGTCCAGCGCCTCGGCCCTCGAAGCCGCTTGTTAAAGCCGGGCCCCGGCTGCTGGCGTTCACACGATGCGGGTTCGCCTGCATCTAGAGCTAATCCTTAAGGTCGCTTGCGGGCAGGTCTCTGTCCGAAAGGGCACCGGAGCCCCCTGTCCTCTTTCTGAGCAGGCCTGTTAACCTTTACAGTGCGATCACCCCGTGGCCGAGGTAGCACAGGACCCTGGCTATGTATGCCAGTCAGGGTATACGCTGTCCGCGTTAGAAGGATAGTTTAGGCAAAATGATGGCATAGAGGTCTTAAATGACATTGACACCTATGAAATCAGGCGTCCTTCGAGTTAGTAAATGCTGTGTATAGAAGCTGACAGGAGGTCGAGCATAGTCCTGTAGAGGAGAGAAGACGGCCCTCCGACAAGCAATGCGTAGTTGAGGGCAAGCGTTGTCAAGGCAGGGTCAGTTCCGGTCTCCGTGGACAGAGGGCCTAAGCATGGGCCTGTGACTGAGCCCTCCTGACCTCGTCAATCATGGCCCTCGCCAGGCTTTCCTTGCCAGGGAACTCGTTTGGAGGCATGTAGAGCACCCGCACGTTCTGCGAGGAACCAGCCAGGACCTGGGCCTGCGACGCAAGCCTCTTATCGCCTGTAAAGAACATCACTGTCCTCCCTGTGGAGGCCATCCTCTGCACGACCTTTAGCACATCAAAATCGTCAGAGGCCGCCTCTAGGAAGCGCCTTTCACTGACGCTGACAGTTCCTTGGACCCCCCTTCCAACGATCTCATGGACCTCGGCGTCTGGGACCTCTCTCTCGATGACGTCAGCGAAGTAGCCTCGGAACATCTGGTCAAGGACAACTACTACGTTCGCTCTGCCCTGCGTACTGCCCTCTACAGACGCTTTGGCCTGGCTGCTCGACTGCTCAAGATTAACTCCTGTCTCACCGGGCTCAAGGGTGCCAGTTGCTATTAGGTCCCCTTCAATTATAGCGAAAACTACCTTTCCCCTGAGCGGGTAGCCTAGCTCGGCGAGGTCGGTGACGAGGCGAACCGATCCTGTTGCACAGTCTAGGGCTAAGACCCTCCTTGTCACGACGCCCCTAGCTCACGCCTTAACAGTTACGCTTAAATGGCTATAATGAGCTTCAGAGACCGGCCGGTGCTAAGCTGTGGCGTCAAGCATTACCATGGCAACGCTCATAGAGAGACTGATGGCGATGTCTCAGGGAGTAGAGGACGCCACCACGTTCCTTCTGCAGGGCATAGACTGGAGGTCGCCCTCCCCAGAGGCTGTAGAGAAGATCTACAGGCAGGACCTAATATCCTTCAAGGATGTCGTTAGCAAGGGGAAGGAAGGGATACTTGACTTCATGGTCAACGGCCGGCTTACGCTGGTGCCCTATAAGGAGTTCTTCATAGAAGCCTCCCTTCAGCTGGAGTGCATAATGAGCAGGCTTGAGGCAGGCACCTACAGGCTACTACTTCTGCTCAGCCTAGAAAGGTCACCTCCTGCTGAGCTTCTTGAAAGCGTCAGGTCCCTTCTAAGGGAGCTCTACAACTCTTCAATTGCCGTTGTAGACATACTTAGGGCTTCTGAGGCGCCGCCGAGAGACGTAGTCGGGAGAAGGAAGCTCATTGATGACAAGTTCCAGAAGGCCGCAGACTCAGAGGCCAGGGCTGACTCGGTCTACAGGGAGGCGCTGGCCAAGATAGTCGCAGCCTACTCCTCTAACCCAGCTAAGATGATGATCTTCAAGGAGGTCATAGATTCCTTCGAGGACGCCGTCGACTGCGCATACAACGCCTCAACTTACGTTAGGCTTGTCGGCCTTGGCATGTATGGCTGAGCTCAGATGGCAAGGGCTAGGCTGATAGGAGGGAAGGTCGTTGTCCCCTCCATAGAGGATTCAAGGGAGATTTACCTGTCGGGCTTTTATGGGCAGCCTCTCGGCGTCGAGAAGGTTAAAGACCCCTCTTCCATTAGCTCCCCTCTGCTGCTCGACCCTATGGAGGCGCTGTATCTCTCAGAGACCGGGACCCTGGTAGTTGAGGACGAGGACGGTAAACCCCTGAAACCACAGGACCTTGCGCAGAGGCTTGGCGTCAGTGGACCCCTCATTGGGGAGTACTCCGTATACAGGGACCTAAGGCTGAGGGGGCTAATCGTTAGGTCCGGTCTCAAATATGGGGCCTCATTCGTTGCCTACAGGAGGGGTCCCGGCCTGGAGCACGCTCCTTTCGTCATACATTATTACGAGCCCGAGACCTCTTTCGACCCTGTCGAGCTCGTTAGGGCCGGGCGTGTGAGTCACAGCGTGAGGAAGACCTTCATCCTTGCAACGGCAGGCCAAGGTGGTGGGAGACCCGTCTATATAATGTTTAAATGGCTTCGGCCCTAACTACACTCCTGGTTCGCGGCCAGAAGGTGCTGGGATTGGCGCCAGGCGAACAGCCAGGTGGCCGCCCACACGGGCAGCCAATAAGGCACGGAAATGATAGGCAGGCCAACCAGCCAGCCGTTGAGGCTAGGCAGGAGCCTAAGCCGAAACCGATAGGGGACAGGTGCAACCCGCTGTGTCCGTTCTTTAGGTGCGCCCAGAAGGCCTTGAGGATAACCACTGAGTACTATCGGGGCAGGCCGGTCAAGGTGGCCATGTGTGCCCTCGTTGGGGACAGGTGTGTGGGCACACAGTGCAGGTTCGCCTATTGTGAAAGGAGGGCAATGCTTCCTGACGGGAGGTGCGCCTACGCTGTTGAGACCAAGTCAAGGCTTACAAAGAGCTTTGAAGAGGAACTTCAGGAGGAGGCCAAGCTGGCATCATCACTTGGCATCAGGAAGAAGGGCCTGGAGGAGCTCTGACGCCCCGCCACCTCCTGTAGAGGTCGTTACTCACCCCCAGGGCGTCTAACACCTTACCGACCATGAAGTCAACCAGCTCTTCGATGGCCTGAGGCCTGCCGTAGAAGCCGGGGGCCAGCGGCATAACTATGCCTCCCATCCTGGCAATCCTAAGCAGGTTGCTGAGCTCAGCGACCCCGATCGGCGACTCCCTAAAGGCCACAACGACCGGCCTCCTCAGTCTAAGCATTGCTAGGGCAGCCCGCGCAACCAGGTTTAGCTCGAGGCCATGGGCAATCATCGCGACCGTCTTCATGCTTGCCGGTACTATGGCCATACATTCGGGGGAGCTGCTGGACGAAGCTAGAGGGGAAGTGAAGTCGTCCTCCAGGTAGACTGGGGCGTACCTCGAAAGCTCCTCCCTGAGCCTGTCACTTGGTAGCCCCTCCTCGACCTCGGCCACAAGCTCAGCTGACCTTGTCACTATTATTCCGGTTAGCCTGAGCCCTACCTCACCGCTTGCCCTAACGAGTCGTATACCGTACCTGACGCCACTAGCCCCAGTAATGGCAACTGAAGCCGTCCGACAGCCCAAGTTCAGGCGCCCGCTTTTAGAAAGCAGACTCTTATATTGTTCTCTCCCTCTTAGGTCTAGGGCCTCTGAGTTGGCTCACCCAGGCTTTAACTACTCTTCGGTTGGCGTAAGGGTTAGGCTTGGGAGGATCTTAAGGGACGGAAGGGCGGTTATATTCGCCTTTGACCATGGACTAGAGCATGGGCCAAAGGACTTCCCAGAGGACAGGGTGCTGGCTAGGGGTGTTCTGCAGGCCGTCGTCGAAGCGGGCGTGGACGCAGTGATGTTGTTGCCCGGCATGGCGAGGCTTACTCATGACATCTGGGCTGGAAAGGTGGCGCTGATAATTAAGCTGACCGGGAAGACTGAGCTGAGACCGGAGGATACAATACACCTGCAGAGCAGGCTTGCCACGGTGGAGGACGCCGTCTCTCTAGGCGCTGATGCAGTTGCCGCCACCGTCTACTGGGGGAGTGAGCACGAGGACCAAATGATTGAGACCTGGATGTCAATAAAAGAGGCCGCAGAAGCGTACGGTATGCCTGCCCTTCAGCTCGCTTACCCAAGGGGGAGGAATATCAAGAACAGGTACGACCCTGAGATAGTAATGTATGGCGTGAGGGCTGCGATCGAGGTGGGTGCAGACCTGATAAAGACATACTACACAGGCTCCAAGGAGACTTTCGCGAGGGTCGTTCAGATGGCCCAGGGAATACCAGTTGTTATGAGCGGTGGGGCAGTAAGGGAGAGGCCGGTTGACTTCCTTGTCGACGTGTCTGACGTAATAGCTGCCGGAGGGAACGGCGTAGCTGTGGGCAGGAACGTCTTTAGGGCTAAGGACGTTAAGGCCATGGCGAGGGCTGTAGTCGAGGTTGTTCACGAGGGGCTGAGCCCAGAGGAAGCGGTTAAGAAGTTCGGGCTGTCCTAAGGGCTAGGGCGCACCATGACAGCCCAGAAGGACGTCGACGTGGTGTCTGTAGGCCACTCCCTTGTCGACCTAAGGTTTACAGTGGACAGGTTCGCGTCACCTGACGAGGAGGCAGACATACTGGAGCAGAGCACTGGCCCAGGAGGATCGGCAGTTAATGTTGCACTCATAGTCTCGAAGCTTGGGGGCAAGGCGGCCATAATCACAAAGGTCGGTCTTGACCACTTCGGCAGGCAGGTCGTGGAGGAGCTCCTGAAGCACAGGGTTGACATATCTGGGCTGAGGATAGGGTTTGGGTCTACGGGCTTTTCTGTCCTGATGATAGATAAGGAGGGAAACCTCATCCTTTACGGGTATAAGGGCTGCGCAGAGAAGCTTGAGCCCGACGAGATTGACGAGAAGGTTTTGGCGAAGGCTTCATTTGTGCACATAGCTAGCCTTAGGCCTGACACCTCATTAAGAGCGGCCGTGAGGGCAAAGGAGCTCGGCGTGGCCGTGTCCTGGGACCCAGGCAGGAGGCTGAGCCTTGCCGGCCTAAAGGCCCTTCGAGGCCTCATAAAGTTCATTGACCTTGTCGAGCTCAACACGAGGGAGTGCGCGAACCTCACCGGCCTCAGGGACCCGGTCGCTTGCGCAAGCGAGATACAGAAGGTCGGCCCCACCACTGTTATAGTGAAGATGGGACCCCTGGGCCTTTATGCTCTAAGCGACGACTTCACGGGCTACATGCCCGCCTTTAAGGTTGACATAGTGAGGGACTCTACCGGGAGCGGGGACGCGTTCGCCGCCGCGCTTCTCCTTAGGCTTTCAAAGGGAGAGAGGCTACGGGACGCCCTGATATACGCCCAGGCCGTAGCGGCCCTCAAGGTGACTAGGCTGGGGGCCAACGAAATACCGCAGCTAGATGAGATAGAGAAGTTCCTTGCAGAAAGGAGGAAAGAGGTGGAGAGCAGGATAGCTGACAGGCCGCCTCAGGCCATCGCTTCTGGCCCTGGGACTAGCTCATAGGTCAGGTAGCCCTCAGGCTCCCTCCTCACTACCTCTAGCTTAACCTTCATCCCGACCCTCAGCTTGCCTGGGTCAGTCTCCCTGACCCAGGCGAGGACGTTGACGCCGTTAGTCAGCCTGGCAATGCCGACGGTGTAGTCCTTGTATTGACCGAAGGTGTAGGGCTTTACGTAGATGACCGTGAACGTCAATAGCGTGCCCTCCTTTGGGAGCTCTACCCACTCGACATCACCGTCCCTGACGCCGGGACAGTCTAGCTGGGGCGGGAAGAACACTTCCCCGGTCTGCCTGCACCTGGTCGCATAGACCTTGCCTTCGGCGAGGCCTTCGAAGAACCTCCTGGTCTTGTCGACGCTGATCAGGAACCTGAGCCTCAGCTCCCTCTGGTCGAACCACATAGCCACGTTAGTCTTAGGGTCGACTATCACGGGCACGCCCACGCTTCCCTTCATTGCGTTGGCGAAGTCCTCAAGCTGCTTTAGGAAGGCGTCAGCCTCCTCCCTCTGCGTCCTAGCGCTCACCGCCCTCACCTCCCCCTTGGCTTCTGAAGTCCAAGGATAGAGACGTAGGCGTAGTGCCCTGTCCCGCCGACGTTGTGAGCTATGGCAACCCCCTTCTTAATGGGCGCCTGTCTGCCCTTCTCAACCTTGCCAAGGAGTTGTTTCGTTAGCTCAACGACCATGCTGAGGCCCGTCGCCGCTATGGGGTGCCCCTTGGCCTTAAGTCCCCCGCTTAGGTTCACAGGTATGAGGCCTCCTATGTATGTCTGACCCTCTTTAACCAGCTTATACCCCTCGCCCCTCTTGACGAAGCCGAGGTCCTCGTAGGCCATTACCTCAGCTATAGTGAAGCAGTCGTGCACCTCAGCCACGTCGAAGTGTTTAGCCGTGTTCTCAGGCTCGAGCCCAGCGAGCTTATACGCCATGCCTGCGGCTATCTGTGCGGCCTTGAGGCCTGTGAAGTCGTCGCGTTTCGACAAGTTTGCGGTCCCCGACGAGGACCCTATTGCGTGCACCCAGACGGGGGAGTCCGTAAGCTTCTTTGCAACGTCCTCGCTTGCCAGGACGACAGCCGCGGCTCCGTCGGTTATCGGGGAGGAGTCGTAGAGCTTTATGGGCCAGGCTATGTACCTGCTCTTCATGCAGGTCTCCAGGTCTATCTTCCTGGGGAACTGCGCCCTGGGGTTCAGACTGGCGTAGTAGTGGTTCTTTATCGCGACCTGGCATAGGTCCTCCTCACTGGCCCCGTACTTGGCCATGTAGGCCGTTGCGTAGAGCGCGTAGTACCCAGGGAACGTCAGGCCGAAGTTCTGGAACTCCCAGAAGTAGTTGCCTGCCCTCCCTATGAATTCGACGACTGTCGGCGTGGGGCTCTCGTTCATCTTCTCAACGCCAACGGCGATGGCAACGTCGGCCATCCCAGAGGCTATGGCGCTGTATGCAGACGCGAAGGCCGCGCTCCCTGAGGCGCAGGCAGCCTCGACCCTGTGCAGAGGCTTCCCGGTGAGCCCTGCGTACTCGGCTACGACAACGGCGGGCAGGGGCTCACTGCTCCAGCCTCCGGCGTTCGCCACAACCACGTGCTCAATGTCCTTGGGCTCTAGGTTCGCGGTCTCGAGGGCCTCCCTAATGGCCTCGTAGGACAGCTCCGCCATATTAACGTCGTTCCTGACCCCGAACCTTGAGTGGCCGTAACCGACCACCGCTACGTTCCTCAACATGGACGCCTGCCCTGAGAGGCGCCGGGGGACCTTTTCAGGAAGCCTCTTGGTGCGCTATGTCAGGGTAGCTTGGACGGCTTAAATACGACTGCAAGAGAACGTGCTATATTTTTCCTTAATGAGGGCCACACACGGTCAGGCGTTGAGGTTTTGCTAATTTCCCCCGCTACCACTAAACACACCAGGCGATAGAGTTGGTCACCATGGACGAGGTGAGGAGGTCCCTAGAGCAGCTGTTCGCGAGGGCCGTCCAGGTCGCTCCTGAGGTGAAGACCTGGGACAAGGTCTATCAGTTCACAGTGTCAGGCCTGGGGGACTTCTACGTAGAGATTAAGAACGGAACCCTGAGGGTTGTCGAGGGAAGGCACCCCAGTCCCATAGCCACGTTATCGGCGTCGGTTGAGGTTCTGGAGAAGATAATGAGCGGCCAGCTGGATGCTATGAAGGCCTTCCTTGGCGGACAGCTCAAGATCACAGGGAACGTGTTCGATACGGTCAACCTGAAGAGGCTCATCGACGCGGGGCTGGGTAAGAGCTGAGCAAAGCTATACCATTACCGTCAACCCTGGCCACGAGCCAGTTACCTGTCCTCTTTATAATGGCGCTCATCACATCAGCTGCCCTCAGCACGCCTGATCCTTCCCCGTCGACAAGGAGGAACCCTGCCCTGAGGCCTTCCTGCAGCAGCCTCGGCTTGAGCCCCAGGACCTCGTAACCTCCTACCAGGAGGGCCCTCAATATGGCCCCCTGGGCTTCCCTGCTCCCCTGGTGCCTCGCCAGGAGCAGCGCCGCCTGAGCCTCTGCCCAGGGGTCAGGGTCGGACCACGCAGCGTTGTCGGTGCCAAGGGCCAGCCTGACGCCAGCCGAGACGGCCTGCGCAACGGGGGGCGGCCTGAGGGAGTGCCAGAGGTTGCTCCTAGGGCACATCACAAGACCAATGCCAGAGCTTGAGAGCGCCTCCAGCTCGCTCGCGTTGAGATAAGTGCCGTGCACGACGGCCGTGAACCCGGCCCTTATAGCGACCTCAAGGTCACCCATAGCCCAGTTAACAGGGTCCTCAGCCACGTGCGTCAGGGAGGGCTTGAGGCTAGAGGCCAACAGCCTCACCGTGCCCTCAGGGTAGTCAAGGGGGCTCGAGAGGCCGAGCCCCGCGCACCCCTGCGGGAATGAGGGACCTGGCGATCCGAGGACGACGACATCTATGCCGCGATCAAGTGACCTGGCGGCCTCCTGTGCTGCGGCGCACCCGACGCCGCCCCCCTCCCTGAAGTCAGCCACCGCGCCCACCCCCCTCAGGTATGCGGCCCAGTAGGTCCTCGCAATTGACGCGACCAGACGGCCACGGCTGAGCGTCGTTAGCAGCCTGTACTTTAGGCCCTCAGGAGGGGCTACAAGCTCGTGAAGGCCGAGCTCCGTGCCGAACTCGGGGAAGGCCCCGTCAGCGCTGTGGACGTGTGCATTGGCAGGCTGGGGGACAACGAGGGCCCAGCTCCCCCCAGAAGAGTCCTGCGGGCAGGACCCCCAGGGCTCTATGGACTCGATGACGCCAGCCTCAGAGACGCTTATGCACAAGTCCCTCCTCAGTTCAAGCTCCTCCCCTACAAGCGCCGCTGAGGCCCTGATGTACATTTGGTCTCCTGAGAGCAATTTAATCCCCCTAGTTAAATAAGGGAGCCTGGCCTTAGCAGGGAGGAAGGCAATGTCGTACATGGAGAGGATGAGCAGGCTGATAGCGCTTAACCAGTCCTACATTATAATCTATAGTGCTCTCGCTGCCGTTATCGGCGTGAACATCTACCTCTTCTTGCTGATCTTCGTCTTCATAGCGGTAAGCATGGTCGTACAGAGCGTCCTGACCAGCAGCAACCTTAACGAGAAGGGCAGCTACGTCCCTGAGATACTGTCTGGCAAGAGGTTATATCACGAGGACAACACGAGGGCGATACAGACAAGGGACCAACTGATTTACGTAGACCTGCAGGAGCAGACGAAGTTCTCCCTCTACACGACTTTTGGGGTCCTGATAGGGCTTGCGTACTTCTTCGCCCTGTGGAGGGACGTGCCTTACCTTGCCGAGTACCTAGCCTTCAGGCTCTTCGGGGCCCCATACTCTGACCTGCCACTGTGGCTTGCAAGGGTTACCCTCTTCATAGCGTTCCTCGCCTACTTTGAGGGGTACTTTGTGATAAACCAGGGGATAATGACATGGGCCCTGAAGAGGGTCAGGAAGCTCCCCGCGCTCAACGTTCCGACGTCTTATATAGTGACTGATAGGGGCGTCGTGATAAAGGGGCTCGTAACCACGAAGGGGATAAAGTTCCCCCTTCCGCCTGACGTCAGGCTCAACGTTGATAAAAACAGGAGGTTCGTTGAGCTCGTTAGGGAGGGGAGGAGAACAGTGACGAAGCTCAGGTTCTACACCAAGAACCCCGATAAGCTTTACGACATATTCAAGAAGGTCGCCTTCTCCTCGCAGCAGTAAGGCTGACACTTACGCCCTCTTATAAGTCGTGTCGCGAGTCCAGCCTCGGACTCCTAATAGCCCTGCGCAGGAAGGTGTTACGGGCTGATGGAGGCGGAGCAGGAGAGGGTATATGGGCTGCTGAGACCCTACACTGCGGCCTGGTTCAGGGAGAAGTACGGCTCGTTTACAGAGCCTCAGCTCTGGGCCATACCGCTGATCAAGGCTGGGAAGAACGTCCTCATATCCAGCCCTACCGGGACCGGGAAGACGCTGGCCGCGTTCCTGGCCATCCTAGACGAGCTCTTCGCCCTCGCCGAGCGGGGAACGCTTGAAGATAAGATATACGCTGTGTACGTCAGTCCCCTCAGGGCTCTCGACAACGACATGTACAAGAACCTCCTCGTCCCCCTGAGGGAGATCTCCGAAAGGGCCAGGGCTATGGACATCGAGCTTCCAGAGGTCAGGGTCGCAACCAGGACAAGCGACACGCCGCCCAACGAGAAGCAGAGGATGCTCAGGAGGCCTCCGCATATACTTATCACAACGCCAGAGAGCCTCTCAATAAGCCTCGTGGCCCCCCGCTTCAGGGAAAGGCTGTCCACGGCCCGATGGGTCATAGTCGATGAGATTCATGAGCTGGCCTCAAGCAAGAGGGGGTCACACCTGTCGCTGACCCTCGAGAGGCTGGAGGAGCTGGTCACTGAATCTGGCGGGCCCGGCCTCCAGAGGATCGGGCTGTCAGCCACCATAGCCCCCCTTGAGGAGGTCGCCCTTTTCCTAGGCGGTTACGATGATAAGGGAAACCCCAGGCCTGTCGAGATAGTTGACGCCAGGTTCACGAAGCCGTTCGACGTTAGGGTCGTAACTCCTAAGGTTGACCTAATACACGGTGAACCCGACAAGATAAACGAGGAGATCTACAACACTATAGCTGACCTCTCTAAGACGGCGAGGACAACCCTAGTCTTCACAAACACGAGGAGCGCCACAGAGAGGGTCGTGTTCAAGCTAAAGAAGCTCATGAGCTCGAGAGGCTACGTTGATATGGACGAGATAGAGGCCCACCACAGCAGCCTCTCTAGAGAGGTCAGGCTTGACGTTGAGGATAAGCTGAAGAAGGGGCTCCTTAAGCTAGTGGTCTCCAGCACAAGCCTTGAGCTCGGTATCGACATAGGTTACATCGACCTAGTAGTGCTTCTGAGCAGCCCAAAGAGCGTTAGCAGGCTTCTTCAGAGGGTCGGGAGGTCTGGCCACCACATATCACAGCTCAGTAGGGGGGTTCTGGTCGTCGTGGACAGGGACGACCTTATCGAGTGCACAGTCCTTGCAAAGGCCGCCATGGACAGGAGGATAGACAAAGTCCATATCCCTAAGGGCCCCCTCGACGTGCTGGCGCAGCACATAGTCGGTATGTCAATAGAGAGGAGGTGGAGGATAGACGACGCATACAGGATCGTGAGGAGGGCGTACCCGTTCCACGACCTTGCGTTTGAGGACTTTATGTCCGTCATGAGATACCTAGGTAAGGAGGACCCGATCGACGAAGGCGTCTACTCAAAGATCAGGCTCGACGAGGAGCTTGGGGAGTTCGGGAGGAAGAGGGGCGCGAGGATGATATATCAGCTGAACGCGGGCACCATACCTGATGAGGCGAAGGTCAAGGTCATCTCGAGGGGGAGGAACATAGGCTCCCTAGAGGAGGAGTTCGTCGAGATACTAGAGCCTGGAGACGTATTCGTGCTGGGGGGCAAGACCTACCGGTTCCTAAGGGCCGACGGGATGAAGGTCTTCGTTGAGCCAGCAGAGAACGAGAGGCCCACCGTGCCGAGCTGGTTCAGTGAGATGCTGCCGCTGGCCTTCGACAGCGCCCTCCTGGTTGGGGAGTTCAGGGAGAGGATCGCAGATCTATTAAGTGAGGGAATGGTGGACGAGGCCAAGCAGGTGCTCGTTAACGAGTACAGGCTTGAGCCTCACGCGGCTGACGAGGTAATTCAGTACATCTGGGAGCAGCTCGCATACGTAGGCGTCGTGCCGGGGAGGAGTACGGTGCTTGTCGAGTACTTCCAGGACGAAGAGGGGGAATGGAACATAGTTTTCCACACGCTCTTCGGCAGGAGGGTTAACGACGCCCTGTCCAGGGCCTTCGCAAGCCTGCTGTCAGACCAGCTTAACGTGCCAGTAAAGGTTTCTGTGACCGACAACGCCTTCATGCTAACCTACTCTGGTAGACAGCCGAGCGAGGGGCTGGTAAGGGGTCTCCTCTCACTGGTGAGTGCAGGTAACCTAAGGACGATACTTGAGAGGGCCGTGACGAGGACCGAGATGATGAGGAGGAGGTTCAGGCACGTCGCGCAGAGGAGCTTCATGATCCTGAGGAGGTACAAAGGCTACGAGAGGAGCCCCGAGAGGATGCAGCTGAGCGCCCAGAGGCTCCTTGAGATAATGCTTGAGGAAATGCCGGACAACCCCGTCGTTAGGGAAACGTACAGGGAGATACTTGAGGACTACATGGACGTCGAGAACGCAAGTAAGGTGCTGGAGTGGATGGCAAGGGGGGAGGTGAAGGTCGTAGTTAAAGGCCCCCTACCCTACCCGTCCCCGTTCGCTCACAACACCTTCGTCAAGGGGTACAGCGACGTTGTCCTCATGGAGGACAAGAGGAGGATCCTCGCGTACCTTCATGACAAGGTGATGGAGTACCTCAGGGCCAAGGGGCGCGCCCTTGACGGGGGTGACGAGGGCCAGCCTGTAATTCAGGGAAGGGAGGCCGCGAGGGACGGGCAGGCGGCTCACACGTAGCCAGCGAGCACGAGCCTCTCGGCAGCCTTACTCCAGGGGGTGGTAGTAGCCAGAAGCGACGCCGCGACCGCGAGGGTGACGAGGGACGTGATAAGGCTTATGGTGGCCGAGCCTATGGAGGCCATGAAGATCGCGAACTGAACTATTACAAGCAGCGTGAACAGCAGCCCGATTGCCCTCGCCTGACCTGGCATGAAGCCCTCGGCCCTTATCTGGGGGGTCGCAACAGCAACAGCCGCGAAGGCGAAGTAGATAACGGAGAAGCATGGACCCGCTATGAGGAGCTGGGGTAGCACGCTCAGCGCGCCCCGAACTCCCATGGCTGCCATGGCTGCGTAGGCCGCGCTGAACGGTATAACCGTCAGCAGGGAGAGGATCGCCTGGGCCAAGGCCGAGACCCTGAGGTAGTCTGAGGGCCTGGCCGATGTAAATGACAGCCACGGCCTCTCAAAGCTTACCTGGCTCATCGCGCTCGAGTCTACGAGGACGAGGACGACGAACGAGGGCACTATGACTAGCGCCTCGTCGACCTGTACAGGGTTCGCGTGAAGGAGGTCAGGTCTCAGGACAAGGATGGCCGACAGGACCAACAAGGCGACAGCGGCTACCGTGAGGTAGGCTATGTAGGCGCGCAGCGTCGTCCTCCTGTAGATGTACCTAGAGCCTCCCGCCCCCACGCCGCCGATCCTCCCGGTCACGGCGATGGTGCTGAGCCTCATCCTCAGCACTGCCCTTAGGCCCTTAACCCCGGAGAAGCTGATGGTATTCGTCTCGGCTGCCGCCTGCGGCCTTGATGGGGACGGGAAGCTGTAGAGCAGAGGCGCCTTTGTGAGCCTCAGCCCGAGCACGTAGTAGGTGAGGCCGAGGGAGAGGGCCGCTGTTGTCAACGTGCCGGTGAGGTACTTACCGTAGAGGGTGGCCCCGGGCGAGAAGGGAAGCCCGGCGACCGCTAGGAGGTTCCAGACAGCCATTAGGGAGGCTACGATAGCCCTCGTCTTCGCCTCTAGCTCGGCTACCGAGGCGTTGAGCGACGTTAGCAGGAGCACGTAGAGGACGATGTAGGGGACGCCATAGGACAGGGGTATCCTAATGAAGGGCACGTACCACCCTAGCCACACCATGGTCCAGACGCCGCTCAGCATGAGCTGGCCCATGTACAGCGAGACCGATATCTCGGTCCTCCTGAGCGGCAGCGTGAAGAGGTAATCCCTGTCCGACTTAAGCACGGCCACGCCCCCCTGCATGGAAGTTAGGAAAATAAGGATCGACGAGTAGATGACCGCCATCGTCCTCTCCTGCCTGACGAGCGAGGGCGGTATGTTCGTGTGCGCCGAGTATAGGGCGGCTGCGGTCGCCAAGCCGTAGGCGACCATGACTAGGGTGAACACAAGAAGCGCCCTCGATAGCCGGGTCTTTATGACGAACAATGTCAGCTTAAGGGCTGGCACTCCTCATCATCCTCGCGACGACGCTCTCTATCGGCTCCTCCTCGTGCGCCAGCCTCCTGAGGTCATCAAAGGTCCCCTGCCATATCAGCCTCCCACCGCTTATCATGAGGATCCTGTCCGTCAGCCTGCCAGCGACGCTCATTATGTGCGTTGAGACCAGGAAGGTAGCCCTCATCTTGCTCAATATGCCTATGACCTCCTCCTGGGTCGGTATGTCGAGGTAGTTGAGCGGCTCGTCAAGGAGGACGACCTGTGGCTCGTGGATGATCGCCAGAGCTATTGCGAGCCTTTGCATGTTCCCCCTTGACAGGGCCGACACCCTCTGGTTCTCATATTTCCTCAGGCCGAGCAGGTCCATTACCTTCTCTGCCCTACCCCTGGGGTCATCGAGGCCCCTGAGGGCCGCTATGTACTCCAGGTTCTCGCGGACTGTGAGCGTGAGGTAGGGGGTGGGGTCCTCAGGGAGGTACCCTATTTGCCTTTTCACCTCGAACTCCTCGGACGGGTCCCTGCCAAGGACCCTCACCTGTCCCCTGTCAGGCCGAAGCAGACCTACGAGCAGCCTTAGCGTTGTGGTCTTGCCAGCTCCGTTGGGTCCGAGAAGGGCGTACCTTCCTCCCTCCGGGACCTCGAAAGTGAGGCCACTGAGGGCTGGCGTGGGGCCGTAGAACTTGTAGACCTCCCTGACCTCAATGGCTGCCCCCATGGTCTCCTCGGACTCGTGCACGTGAGCCTAATAAGGTTAAGCTGAGCTCCCTCCCCTGTCCCCTTGGCGTGCCCTTTCGGGAAGAACGTCCTCAGGCCTTATAGGCGTTGGAAGGCCTACCACCTCCCGACCCCTTATGAACCATACCCATGAGGCCCCTACGCCCAGGGCCCACATGGATGAGGCGAATAACAGGTACGTACTCACGCCTACGTTGCTCAATGCGAAGAAGCTGGCCAGGAGGATTACGTAAGGTGCCACCCTAACCAAGGATATGGCTGTACCCCTGTAGGCGGTCGGGAAGGACAGGGACTCCAGAACGTTCCTTGACGCCCAGACGGTCTCTGTGAAGGCTCCGTTTGCGAAGAGGAGGGCGAGGAACGGCCTCAGGCCCCCCGATATAGCGGGGATCGCCAGGCCCGAGGTGATAAGGCCCCCGGAGTAGCTAATGAGGGTGAAGGCCCGGGAGCCAAGCCTGTTCATGAGCGCGGCCGCCACGAGGCCGCCGACTAGCTCGCCGGAGAAGTAGACTAACAGGAGCAGAAGGCCCTCCCCCCTGAACTCAGCTGGCCCTATATAGAGGGCCAGGAGCCCGAACGTTAGAACCGATGAGATCGCCATCAGTGTGAGTAGAGCGAGCCATAGGGCCCCCTCAGCTCCCAGGACGACCCTTCCCCTGTCCTGGGGCCGTAGCGAGAGCCACTGGGGCGACTCGGGCACGAGGGACCTTGTAACCGCCATTATTGCAAGCGCGAGACCTATAAGGACGCCGATAGCTAGCCTTCCGCTATATGCCGACAGCCCGCCCTCGGCTAAGGCTACGGCTGAGACCACGACCGCGCCCAGGTTGCCAACGTTGGTGACGAGGACGACGAGCCTCTCCTTTAGCTCCAGGGGAGCGCTCTCAACTATGTAGCTGAGCACGATGGGGACCTCGCCCCCCATGGCAGACTGGGTCACGAGCAGGCCTATCAGCACCATTGTCACGTTTGTTGAAGCAAGAACCATGGCGGCCCCGACAGCGTACACAGCCAGCATCGCGAGGTAGGTAGCCTTCCTGCCCCTCAGATCGGTAAGCCTGCCAAGTATCAGGTTGCCAATTAGGGTGCCAACAGGGACTGTCGAGAGGAAGAGGGGGACTGCCCACTCAGGGAACGACGAGATTAGGGAGGACACCGAGGGCAGGGTGACGAAGACGCCTTCTAGGAACATGTCTAGCGTGGTCGATAATATTACAAGTGACTGGCCGCGCGTCAGCCCCATTGGAGACCCTCGTCGCTGACGACCCTGGGCCTAAAATCCTTAACACAAAAAGTGAAGAGACGGTGCATCTCAGCTCTTTGTCTAGTTGATATTAGGTGTTTTATCAGTAGATCCCATTATTAGAAGATAATACTAAAGTTAAACTATATATGCTTAACGAATAGGAATTAATAACGGATCATGAGAACTCTAATACGAATACCGCTGCGTATACACTGAGTGAGAGTGTGTCCTCAAGAACCAGCTACTATCAGTGGATGTTGCAGGTCCTCGAAAGGGCCGTAAAGCTTGACAACCTGCCATACGAGCTCTACAAGATTCTCAGCAGGCCCGAGAGGGTACTCATGGTCAGCATCCCAGTCAGACTTGACAACGGGACGCTTGAGGTCTTTGAGGGCTACAGGGTCCAGTACAGCAGCGCCCTAGGGCCCTACAAGGGCGGCATAAGGTTCCACCCAGAGGTAGATCTTGAGACTGACATGGCCCTCGCCCTTGGCATGACTCTGAAGAACGCCCTCAACAACCTCCCGTACGGGGGCGGGAAGGGCGCGGTGAGGGTAGACTATAAGAGGATGTCGCCTGGCGAGCTGGAGAGGCTGAGCAGGGGCTACGCGAGGGCCATAGCGCCCCTCATAGGCGATGTGGTGGACATACCTGCCCCAGACGTTGGGACGACGCCCCAGATCATGGCCTGGATGGTGGACGAGTACAGTAAGATAAAGGGCTATAACGTGCCTGGCGTGTTCACTGCTAAGCCCGTCGAGCTCTGGGGCAACCCTGTCAGGGAGTACTCAACTGGCTACGGGGTTGCCGTCTCTGCCAGGGCTGCGGCGGAGAGGTACCTAGGCGGGTTCCAAGGGGTCAGGGTCTCAGTCCACGGCTTCGGCAACGTAGGCCAGTACTCAGCCCTCTTCGCCAAGAGGATGGGGGCCAAGGTCGTCGCCGTCAGTGACACCTCGGGCACCGTGTACGACCCCAACGGCATTGACGTCGAAAAGGCCCTCAAGGTGAAGATAGAGACCGGAAAGGTGATAAACTACCCCGGTGGGCAGAAGACCGCGGACCCGACGGCGTCCCTCTTCGTTGACTGTGATGTACTGATGCCATCGGCCATCGAGAACGTCATAACAAAGGAGAACGTAATGAACGTCAAGGCGAAGCTGATAGTGGAGGGCGCGAACGGGCCCACAACGCCTGAGGCTGAGGAGGTGCTCTACTCAAGGGGGGCTCTGGTAGTCCCTGACATAGCCGCGAACGCGGGCGGCGTAGTAATGTCCTACCTTGAGTGGGTTGAGAACCTACAGTGGTACTGGTGGGACGAGGAGGAGACGTTGAAGAGGCTTGATAACATAATGGCACAGAACATAAAGAGGCTAATAGACAGGTACGAGGGCCTTAAGGCCGAGGCCAAGAACGCCACGATGAGGGAGGCGGCATTCATTCTCGCCCTAGAGAGGATACATAAGGCCATGAAGGTTAGGGGCTGGATCTGAGGACCTAAACGTAACAAACGTTTTTTAAAGGAGCGTAGGTCATCGTTTCCTATGCTTTCTCTTTCAGTTTTGCTACTTCGTTGTGAAGATTTAACCTCATGTAGTCGTCAGGACATACTCTTTTAATAGAACTTGCGGCCTGGCGGCCGGTAATAGACTTGGCGAGGATCGTGCTGCACGAGAGGAACAGGCCCTACGTAATAAAGCTAAGCAATGGGCAGGAGCTGCATATCTGCGCCTGTGGCCTCTCCCAGAACAAGCCGTACTGCGACGGTCATCACAGGCTCGCTCAGGACGAGCAGCCTGGTGAGATCTACGTGTACGCGCATGACGGCGCAAGACTGAAGCTATTCAACTTCTACCCGCAGCAGGGCTGAGGCCAGGGCAAGGCCTGTGTATGTACACTATGTACACAAGGTTTTTCCTTAAACTTGTAGGGTTCTAGCGCGTGGCAGCCCTGTTCACCGCAAGGAGGCTTTACTGCTACAAGTTTGATGATAGTTGTCTCAAGGTCCTGGCTGAGAGGCTGTGGCCGAGGGGGTTCAGGAAGAGCGACCTTCGTGTTGACATGTGGGCCAAGGACCTAGCCCCATCGGACGAGCTGAGGCGATGGTTCTCACACGACCCTGCCAGGTGGGACGAGTTTAGGGTAAGGTACTACGCTGAGCTGGCCGGCAAGGAGCCCCTGCTGAGGGAGCTCTGTGAGGAGGCGAGGCGGAGGGGTTGCGCCGTGCTCCTTTACTCGGCCAAGGACGAGGAGCACAACAGTGCCGTTGCCTTGGCGGAGTTCCTGGGAGGGTTCTGCGAGCAATCGTAAGGCGCTGACAGGCAGCGTCTTCATTAGCGGCTCCGCCATAGGCGCGAGCGGAGGGACGGAAAAAGCGGACGACCTTAAGTTCTTCAACCCTGTGACCTGCTTATAATCATCAATCACCGCATAAGTTAGGCGTGCCCTCCCCGTCAACATCAAGAAAGGCGTCGAGATATCATAAAGCGCCAGCCAGCTGCTAGCAAAAAACTAGATAGCTACGTGACGCTCTGACCCTAGGGTGACCCCTCAGCTCCTCAGCTTGGAGAGTCTTTCGTCGACCCTCTTTATCTCATCCTCTAACCTTGCCTTCAGGTCCTCAAGGTAGAGCTTGTAGCTCTCCAGGTACCTCCTCTCAGACTCAGCGTCGTAGTAGGGCGCGGCCGCGTAGCTCGGATAGTACGGCACCCATGGCCTTGCCCCCCACCACAGAGCCCACCCTGGCCTCTCCCAGGGCGGCAGGTAAGAGAAGGGGCCGTGGCCCGGCCATGGACCGCCAGACCACCTCCACCATCCCATATCGCTCACCCGACTCGGATAAGCGATACAGAGGTTATAAGGGTTCACCCAAGCAGCGCGAGGCACTCCTTGTCAAGTCTCCTGATCAGGGAGCGAACTGCTCTCCCGTTGACAAGTTTTCCGTGCGGCCTGAGGCCCCCGGAGAATGTGTACGGCACGTGAAGGAGCTCGTGTACCAAGACGGCCGCCTTCTCCTCCGCCGTCAGGTGATCGAACCTCTCGGACAACACCTCAATTAGGTACATAGGCCTGAGGCCGAGCGCGAACCTCCACGCAGACGGCATACCATATATCCTCGCAACCGCCTTCGACCTCGACCCCCAGCTCCTGATAACGAAAACCCTTGAGGTGTCCACGTGGCTGAGGCCGAGGGACCTAACCATGCAGCGCACAGCGGTCTCAAGGTCATAATCTCTAGCGTACCTCAGCATCTAATTCGGCTCCCTGCCTGCTTTATCTGGGCGAGGATTAAGCGGGACCAGGCCTGCGGTAGGATTACAATTTAGGTAATGTACTGTGCCATAAAAGTAAATACACTAAAATAAATAGAGGATGCTAACTTTATATATGAGGTGAGTTGAATGGCCGTAGACGTAAGGCGTCTTCTAAGCATGGACCCTTCCTCAAGGGAGGCCTTCCTCAAGGGGCTCTTCAGCCAGCTGCTTGGCATGAGCCATGAGCAGGTAGTAGCGGCCCTAGTCGACTTCTTGAAGGCCCTCTCGTTAGCCGCCACCGACGAGCAGTATAAGGAGGTCTGCAAGACCAACGTGGGGATAATAGCAGGCCTTCCAACCGACGTTGCCAAGCAGGTCGTCAGGATTAGGCTGGAGGCCCAGCAGAGGCTTCCACCTGGAACCAGGGAGAGGGACCAGAGGATACTAAATCAGGCGATAGCGGAGTCCCCCTATAGAGATAAGATAACGTCATTGTTAAAATAATTTAAAAATTTTTATAAAAATAAAATTTTAAATAACACCTTCTCAGACGGGCGCCACTCCCAGCTCCTTGAGCACGGCCTCCAGGTCCTTGGTCAGTATGCCGCTGTAGACGGAGTAGAAGAACAGCGCCAGGGCGACCAGCGCCGAGGCAACAGTGTCCCACGGGAACGGTATTATTGGACTTGAGAACGGGCCGTACTGGCCAAGCCAGGAGAGCGTGTATGCCGCGAACAGCACGGCAATGACCCAGTAGCCGGCATTGGTGTGCGCCTTCCCCTCCTCATTCATCTCCTTCTTTAGCCACTCGGTCAGCCCAACGACGGCGGCGAGGTTTATGACGACGTAGCCGACAAGCGATCCAACACTCGTAAGGTCAGCTTTTACCGGGGCGACTGATACCACGTTCCGCCATACTAGGAAGTACGTTGTCAGGGCCAGGATCACCCAGAAGATGAGCCCAGCCGTTATCCCGTGTGACCTCTTTACACCGAACCTCCCTGGGGCGACCATAATGTAGTAAAGGCTCACCCCAATTAGGATGAAGACTGCGGAGAGCCAGAAGACGGAGTATGTGGACCAGTACACGATTAGGAAGGATGCTATGAAGGCGATTGCCGATATGACCCACGCCACCCCGTCGCTCCCAAGCCTGAACGGCCTGGGCATGTTAGGGGCGGTCCTTCTCAGCACCATGAGAGCTGAGCCTCCAACTATATACGTGAGAACAGTTGTCATAGAGATGAAGCTGACCATCAGGGCCCAGCCAGAGTAGGGCACCATGAATATGATGCCCAATAGCCAGGATGCTATCAGGGCTATCCACGGTATCTTGTGCTTGTTCAACCTCAGGAACCATTCAGGGAGGACGCCGTCGGCCGCCATGCCATATAGCACTCTAGTCGTGGTCCCCGTGTAAATCCACCCTGTACCGCTTGGTGAAACTACCGCGTCGATCAGGAGTATGAAGGCCCAGCCTATCAGGAGGCCAACACCGGTTATCGCTAAAAGCTCGTAGAAGGGCCCTGTTGAGAGCACCGTGTGGCCAAGTCCCTGCCAGTTCCCTGGGGCCAATGGGACGAGCTTATAAACCGTGGTCCCGTTCGAATAAGTGTACGTCAGGTTCATCTGTAGCTTTCCCCAGTCAACGCCGCCTATGAAGGAGAGCTGCAGGAGGATGTATAGCAGGATAGCGATTATGAAGCCGACTATTGTTCCGAGGGGCACGTCCCTTTGCGGCCTCCTGGCCTCCCCGGCGTACTCAAGGCCCTGCCTGAAGCCGAGGTAAGCGAACACTATCCCCGTGGTCGGGAGGGCGAAGAACACTGGTGCCCAGCCGTAGGAGACGAAGCCGTGGGATGGTGTGAAGGAGTAAGTTTTGTTACCAACCGAGATGTTTGCACCTGAGAAAGAGGCTGTGAGGTTTCCGGGGTGGAAAACCAGGGCAAATATGAGAAACACTGTCACGAATGGTATCAGTAGCTTCCACCAACCAGCGCCGTGGGTCACCGCGCCCAGCAGCTTAACGCCGAAGTAGTTGAGGAGGAAGAAAACCGTGAGGAACAAGAAGGCCAAAGCGAAGCCGACGCCGGTCAGCAGCGTTACAGAGGTCCCCATCACCGTTGCCGTGTATGTGAGTGGTGGCCAGGTGCTGGGCCACCACGTGGCGATGTATGTGACGGCCGCCTCGGCCTCGGCTGGGGCCACCGAAACGGCGCTGAGAAGGTAGGCCCAGCCGAGCAGGGTAGAGGCGAAGCTCCCGTGGCTGTACTGCGGGTACCTCACTATCGCGCCCGACTTAGGTATGGCGCCGGAGAGCTCGGCGAAGACCAATGCTACAAACAATAGTAGAATGCCTGCTATGGCCCACGACAGAATCGCGGCGGGCCCGGCCATCATGCCAGCGTAGTATGACCCGAAAAGCCATCCGCTGCCTATGATCGCGCCCAGCACGAGGAACATTATCTCGAAGAACCCTAGGGCCTTCCTTAGCTCCCTGTCCGACGCCTGGGCCTTCTCTATGTAGGAGTTGGAGGAGCTACCCACCCCTTTACCCCCTACACTGGTTTCCCGGTCAGATAGAGGGAGAAATAAAAGCGTTACCTAAACAGTTTGGGTCGAACTACCCATTCTATACATAAAGATGTGAGTTGAATCAATCAAAGTCGGCGTAAGACGACGGTCACAGGGCACGTTAATGTCTCGGAGCCGAGGGTTACCCTGGCTAACCAACAGGAGACCGTGAGGCCAATGGGCCCATAAGTTAGGGTCCCGTCCCGCGATAACGGTTGACCCCTTTCTCTGAAAGTGGTATATATTCTAGTGTAAAGCTATTTTAGGCTAACCTAAATCCGGCGAGCGAATTGAAGGAGCTCTACGCTGTCCTAGGGGGGCCTCAGGGCGGGGGCATAGAGACCCTGGCGTCCATACTGACCGCCGCGCTGGGGAGCGCGGGCTATGGCGTCATGAGCGACAGGGAGTACTACTCGAACATAGTCGGTAGGCACAGCTACGTGCACTACTCGGTCTCTGCTGAGAGGTTCCCCAGGAGCCTCAGCTACCCAGTTCACCTCCTCGGGGCCATGGACGCAGAGACCGTCTTCACGCACTTCCACGAGGTCGCCGAGGGAGGCGTCATAGTCTACGACACAGGTCTCTCCGCGACCCGCCTTCAACAGGTAATTAGTATGGAGCCCGAGGTGATGGAGAGGGTTAGGGCCAGGCTTGCTTCCCTGAACGTTACTTCGATGACGGTAGGAGACGTGATAGGGGCGGTCGAGAAGAGAGGCGTCAGGGCCCTCGGAGTCCCCTACAGGGATGTGCTGGCGGAGGCCGCCAGGAAGCTTGGAATAGGGTCTGTCGAGAGCCAGAGGTACAGGAATACGATACTGCTGGGCGTCGCCGCTGAGCTAATGGGGATCGACGACGAGCATGTAGAGCTTGGCCTGGGGAAGAGATTCAAGGGTAACGAGAAGTTAGTCAAGTCAAACATGGTCGTCGTTGACATAGCCAGGGGCCTCGTACCTTCTCAGCTCAGGAAGGCCCTACAGCTCGACCCTCCCTCCATTGAGGCGGAGGAGATGATAAGCGCGAGCGGAAATGACGTGATAGCTATGGCCAAGATTGTCGGAGGAGTCAGGTACCAGGCTTACTACCCCATAACTCCGGCCTCCGATGAGTCCGTGTTCCTTGAGGCCCACCAGGCTGTCAAGGGTGCCGATGGGCTGGAGGGCTCCTTAGTGGTGTTCCAGACGGAGGACGAGATAGCGGCCATAACTTCTGCTATCGGGGCCTCGCTCACGGGGGTCAGGGCCGCGACCGCCACCAGCGGTCCAGGGTTCAGCCTGATGGTTGAAGGCCTAGGCTGGGCCGGGCACGACGAGGTGCCAGTGCTGATAACCCTCTACCAGCGCGGAGGCCCCAGCACCGGCATGCCGACTAGAGGACAACAGGGTGACCTCCTGTTCTCGCTGTTCGCTGGACACGGGGAGTTCCCCAGGGTCGTTATAGCCAGCGGCGACATTGAGGAGGCATTTTACGACACCCTGAGCGCGCTCAACTGGGCAGAGAGGTACCAGGTCCCCGTGATACACCTAGTTGACAAGTTCATGGCGAACGTAATAGCATCCATGCCGGTCCCGCAGCTAGATAAGGTGAAGGTTGACAGGGGCCAGCTAGTGACATCGGCGAGGGGGCCGGTAAAGAGGTTCGACCTTTCGTCGGCCGTAAGCCCCAGGCCCGCGCTAGGGTCAGGGGCCATAACCTGGTACACCGGTGACGAGCATAACGAGTGGGGGCACATAAGCGAGGACCCCATAAACAGGGTTCGCATGTATGAGAAGAGGATGGAGAAGCTCAGGCTGATGGACGCCGAGATACCTGAGGAGGAGAGGGCGGTCCTCTACGGGAGCGAGGGCGCCGACTTCCTCCTTATAGGGTGGGGGTTCGTGAAGGGGGCCGCGCTGGACGCCCTGGAGGACCTTAGGGCAAAGGGCCTGAAGGGCGCCTACCTGCACCTGAAAGTCTTCTCCCCATTCCCGTCAGGCTACGTGAGCAAGGTCATCAGGGACTTCGACCCTTCCAGGGTCATAGACGTTGAGCACAACTATCTAGGACAGGCGGCAAGGGTGATAGAGATGAATACGGGCTTCCACGTAAACAAGTTCATACTCAAGTACACAGGGAGACCCATCTACAGGTCTGAGCTAGCGAGCGCCGTAGAGAGGGTTCTCGGCGGCGAGAGCTCAAGGGAGGTGTTGACATATGGCGAGTGAGGCTGCCTATAAGTCTAACGTGTGGGTTGACTGGTGCCCTGCCTGCGGCAACTTCGGGATACTTGCGGCCATGCAGAGGGCGCTCGCTGAGCTGAAGCTGCCGCCTGAAAAGGTCGTTGACATATCAGGGATCGGGTGCAGCGGCAAGACGTCGCATTTCCTGAACGTTAACGGCGTTCACGACCTACATGGGAGGTCAATACCTTACGCTGAGGGCATCAAGCTTGCGAACCCTGAGCTGACGGTGATCGTGAACGGAGGTGATGGCGACCTTCTTGGAATAGGCATGGCACACTTCGTCGCCCTAGGCAGGAGGAACATAGACGTAAAGGTCATAATACACGACAACCAGGTCTACGGCCTTACCAAGGGGCAGGCCTCCCCGACCCTGAGAAGGGGCGAGAAGGTGAAGTCAATGCCGCTGCCTAACATGCAGGACTGGGTGAACCCAATAACGATAGCCCTCGCTAGCGGGTACACGTTCGTGGCCAGGGGGTACGCCCTCTGGGTTGACCACCTGAAGGAGCTCATAAAGGCCGCCATATCCCACAGGGGCGCTGCCGTAATAGACGTCCTCCAGCCCTGCCCTACCTGGAACAACCTATACACGCCCGACTTCTACAAGTCAAGGCTCTACAGGCTTGACTCGGACCCTTCGTGGGACCCCCTCGTCAAGGCCGCGGACCCAGCTGAGGCCGAGGTTAAGCTAACGCATGCCTTCAGGAAGGCCCAGGAGTGGGGCGACAGGATACCGGTTGGGGTGTTCTACGTAAACCCGTATGTTGAGAGCTTCGCTGACAGCGTAGCCAAGGTCAACCGAGCCTACGAGAGGAACCCTCCGGCCAAGAACGTAATAGAGCGCGAGGGCCGCTTGCCCATCATCGACCTGGCAGCCTTCAGGGACATGTTCGGTGACAACATAATAAGCGTGAGGAGGGCCCCGCGCCAGAGGTCCTAGCCGTAGCATTAGCGTGGCTAGCTCAGGAGAGACCCCACCTGCTGGCCAGAAGCCCGAAGATAGTTCCATAGGCAAGAGTTGCGAGGTCCCACAAAATGGAGGAGAGGGATCCCTGCAGGGAGAGCCTCACGGCCTGGGCTACGTAGGTCGTGGGCTCCATCATTGCTATTGGCAATAGGTCCCTAGGAACGAGGCCTAGCGGGAAGTAGACCGGGGCAAAGAACGTCAGCCCAAAGGCGGCTATCTGGTCGACCTGCTGGAGTAGCCTCCAGTTCCTAATCTTTGATGCAAGGGCAAGCCCAATCATAGAGCTCTGGAACGCGCTTACCAGGAGCGAGGCTACCAGAAGCCCAACGGTTAACGGCGTTAGGCTGATGAAGCCGAGGGCCTCAGCGACGCCAGCTAGCAGCAGGCCTGATGCTACAGCGAAGACGTTGTTGACAAGCGTTGAGGTTATAGCGTACGCCCAGGCCGGGACGCCGCTGGCTATCATCAGCGAGATCCTGCCCGCCTCCCTGTCCATGCCTATGCTGCTTGGGACTGACAGCAGCCCTGTCAGCGCGACCTGGAACGTTATGGTTCCTGAGAGCAGGTAGAAGGTATAGCTCCTCGAGACAATTTGGCCGAGCGCGAAGACTATCGCCACCGGGAACATTATCATGTAGAATAGACCGACGGCAATCCAGGCCTTTGACTCCTTTATGAACATCTCAGCCAGCGACTCCAGCTCCCTGAGCATCCCTTATCACCTCAAGGTAGACCTCCTCGAGTGAGGGGGCCCTGACCTCAAACCTGCCCTTGAGCTTCCCAACGAACTCCCTGACATCTTCCTCCTTTACGTAGTGGACCCTGCCTGATTCCAGGTCGACGACCTTGTAGTAGAAGGCGAACCTCTTCCTTAGCTCGGAGGGCGCGCCGGACGCTATCACCCTCCGGTTGAGGAAGTAGACAATGTCAGCCAGGGCCTCGGCCTCCTCTATGTAGTGGGTGGTCAGGAGTATCGCCCTACCCTCGCCCTTAAGCCTTGAGAGGAGGTCCCACATATCCCTCCTGGCCTCAGGGTCAAGGCCTGTGGTTGGCTCGTCTAGGATCAATACGAGGGGGGAGTGCACGATGGCCATGCCGATAAGCGTCCTCCTCCTTAGACCTCCTGACAGGTCCATGACGTACTTTCCCCTGTACTCCCACAGTCCAAGGAGCTTCAAGGTCTCCTCAGCGCTCCTCCTGGCCTCGCTCTTCGACATCCCTCTTATCCGGCCTGAGTAGTACACATTGTCAAATACCGTCAGGTCAGGGTATGGTGTGGCCTCCTGGGGGGTGACCCCTGTCCTGAGTCTGACCGAGCGCTCGCAAGGGCTCAGCCCCAGGACCTTCACGTCACCAGACTGGGGCCTCAGCTCACAGTACAGGTGCTTTACTAATGTGGTCTTTCCTGCGCCGTTAGGCCCCAGGAGGGCTACGAGCTCGCCGAAACGGACGCGGAGGTCAACTCTCTCAAGGGCAACTAGGCGTCCATAGGACTTGCTGAGCCCCCTCACCACTATGGCGTCGCCGTAGTCGATAGCGTATTGCAAGCCTCCTCCTAGGACGCGAAGGTCAGCGCTCGACTAAAAGCTCATCCGATCTAAACCTAACAATCGAACCTTTCCCAGCAAATTGGTCTGAAGGCCTGAGGCCTCTAAACTTATGGCAGGGGCCGCCTGTTCCCCCTGGCGGCCCTGATGCCGGCCTCTATGGCATCACCTATTAGGGCCCCTATGAACTCCTTGCTCAGCTCACCCCTTGCCGGCTCCCTTAGCTGTGCGGCCGCCTCAACTGGCCTCCTGTAGACCCTCACGCCCCTAGGCGACGTTGTCACCTCGCAGGCGCACCTGCCGAAGTCGACGCTGTACCCAAGCGCCTTCATAACCTCGGCCTCCGCCTCACTCGCGTGGCCTACGTTCACGTTAAGGGGCTCCCAGTAGTTCAGCTGAAGGACCACGACGTCAGGCGGCAGGGAGGCCATAAGGTCCCTTAGGGAGGCCTCGAGTACAGCAGAGTTGCCGTAATGCCCATTAATTATTGCGATGTTCTGCGCACCCATCCTGATCAGGCCGTTTACTATGTCCCTGATCATCGACGTAAACGTAACAAGGCTTAGGCTCAGGGTGCCAGGGGCCAGCGACCACTCGGCCGAGAACCCGTACTCAAGGGGTGGCGCCATGACGCACCTGAAGCCTGTTGACTCAAGCCTTTCGCAGGCCGCCTCGGCAACGCCCTCAGCTATCATTGAATCTGTGCCGAGGGGACCCCTGCAATGTTGCTCCAGGCTCCCAATTGGCAGGATAACGACTGTGTTACGCTCTTTCAGGAGGGGCCCCAGCTGGTCAGCGCTTAGCTCGCCTAGCCTTATCACTAGAGACCCCTCACCCAGTGTTCGGAGGGCACTTTAAGCGAAAGCCCTTTCTTATGCGTCTTAAAACGCCCGCCCTAGCCCAGAAATTATAGGGATGGCCCATGGGCAAGGTCAAGGTAAAGTACCTTGGATACCTGGCTGACCTGGCGGGGGTCTCGGAGGCTGAGGTTGAACTTAACGGTCAGGCTACGGTTCAGGACGTGGCACCTGTCATAAGGAATCTCAAGAGGTCTGACTACGTTTTGATAGTTGATGGAAAGGGGGCCGAGCCTGACACAACCGTGAGGCCTGGAAGCGTTATTGTCGTCCTGCCTGAGACAGGAGGGGGTTAGACGGAAGCGAGCCACCTTGACAACGTAACGTCGTCTACGGCCCCGCATACCTTAGAGCCGCACAGCACAGGCGCAACGTCCGTGGCCTCCACGTCCATGACGGCGGCGGCCTCGGACACCGTGGCCCCCTCGTCAACATAGGCCCCGGCAGGCAATGGCACGTCTGACACCTTAAGGGATAGGCCTTCAACGCCCTTCGACGCATAGAGCGATATAACCTCCCTAACTGTTAGGACGCCGAGGAGCCGTTCCCCCTCAACCACAAGGACGCCGCTGACCCCCCTTGAGGTCATCGTAGCGGCGGCCTCAAGAACCTTGGCCTCCCGTTCTGTCGAAGGGTATGATCTGACCAGGGCCTCGTGGAGGGGCCTGCGGCCCAAGGCTGACCTAGCCAGAGCAGCAACTATATCATGGGTAGTGAGTATACCTAGAACGTTGTCTTCATGGCCGACCAGGGCAGAGGTAACGTTGTTCCTGCTCATCAGTTTGGCAGCCTCCAGGAGGCTGGCGGTTGGATCTATGTAGACCGGAACCTCAAGGCCTGCCTCAGATACCCTTATCGATGAGGGGTCCGTGCCTGTCACGAGAAGCCGAACTAGATGATAGGCGCTGAAAACGCCTATGGACCTGCGTCCCTCCTTGACCACTAGCCTTCTCACGCCTGCTGACGCCATGAACTCTGCAGCGTCTCTGACGAGCTCGTCAGGGCCTATAGATAGTACCGGCCTTGAGCACTTAGCGAGAGCCGACTCGATCAAGGGATCCACCTCATGCCCTAATTAAAATCCGTCCGTCCCTCTCCTTTGAGAAGAGCAGGCCGAGTCCGTCCCTTGCCTCGCTGATGTCTAGCCTCTTCCAGACCTTCACCTTGAGTAGGCCTCTGGCCGCGAGGTCAACAAGCCTGTTTAGTTCCCGCCTGGTCCCCCCCGTTGTGCCGATTATCCTGAGCTCCCTTGAGTAGATGTCTACAATTGAAGCCGGCTGCGCCTCTCCAGTTAGGGCCCCGAAGGTAACGAGCTTCCCTCTCCTGTCAAGGAGCCTTAGGCTTGTGGAAAGGGTGCTGCGGCCAATAGAGTCGATAACTAAGTCAGCGAGCCTCCCGCCAGTCATCCTGCTGAGGGCCTCTGAGCTTTGGCTTAGGGGTGCAACCTCGTCTGCCCCGAACTCCCTTAGCCACTCCTTACTAGTGACGGCAAGGACGCGAGCCCCCATGAGCTTAGCCAGCTGTACGGCGAACTGCCCAGTGTTGCCGCTCGCCCCCACGACTACAACTACGTCTCCTGGGGTCAACCCTGCCTCCAGAAGGGCGTGGAAGGGTGTTAGGGCTGAGACGGGCAGGGAGGCGGCCAGGTCCCAGTCGACCCCCTCGGGTAGCCTCACAACGTTGGACGCGCTAGCTAAAGCGAGCTCGGCCCACCCGCCGTTAGTGACAACGCCCCAGACGCCCCCGTTCCTACATAGGTGTTCGTGGCCTGCGATGCAGAGGTCACAGGTACCGTCGAAGACGCGAGGGTAAACTATTACTCGATCCCCTGGCTTAAGCCCCTTGACGCCATCCCCAACGTCAGTAACCTCGCCAGCGACCTCAACTCCAGGTATGTGCGGCATGGGGGACACCGACCTAGAGCCGCTCACAGTATAATAGTCAACAGGGTTCACGCCCGACGCGACAACCCTGATTAGCACCTCGCCCATGCCTGGCACTGGGTCTTGGACCTCGGTAAACCTTAGCGAGTCTATGCTGAACCCTGTAAGTAGGTTAGCCCTCAAAAGCTACCCCTCCTGCAAGGTTCTGTCCTCGTATTAAGGCTCACATGGCCCCTGGGAGTTGAACTCTGACTTAAAATCCTCTGGATACGGTGTCCGGAGGGGGAGGCTTGAGGATAGGCATACTGACAAGCAAGACCGCCGAGCCGCTGGTTAGGGGGACCCTTGAGGGGGTTAGGGAAGTGGAAACTCTTGTAGTGCCACTGCCTGTCCCAGTGATATCTATATTAAGTACGAAGTCCATAGCCTCCTTGCTGAGGGCAAGGCCTGACATAGTAAGGGCCCTAGCCAAGACGGATATCGTTATAATACCTGGCTCCGTGGCTGGAGACGCTGCCGAGATAGCTGCAGTACTGTCTAAGCCCACATTTAAGGGCCCCAAGTTCCTGGGTGAGCTACCAGCAGCTCTCTCGCTTGTTGCTAGGGGGGCCCAACTTGATACTTTGAAGAGCGCTGACGAGGTGCTAGGGTCCCTGAGACCGAGCCTCTCGTTTGAAGAGGCCTTCAGGGTGAGCGACCTGCCCATCCCGCGTAGGGGACCCCCTGTGCTGCTGTTCTCCGAGGTCGCACCAGATGTCCCAAGGGACTCCGTAAAGGCTCTCTCAAGAAGGCTGGCCCTCGACGGCGCTGACGTGATCGTCGTCGGATCCAAGCCCTCCTGGGAGCATGGGGAGCTAGCCTCGAGAATTAGGGACGCCTTGCTCGTAGGAAGGCCAGTTTTCGCCGAGGTCTCAACCCTTGGGATGATTGATGAGGCCCTCTCAGCTGGTGCCCAGGGTGTGTGCCTCCCTGCCGAGCAAGCGCTAGAGGCGAAAGAGCTCCTCGGAGGAGTAGCCGCTGTGGTCTCCTCTAGGGACCTCGACATGGCAGCTAGGCTGGAGAGGGAGCTTGGGACGGCGAGGGTAATAGTTGACCCTGTCCTTGACGTTCCGCCCCTTGGACTGACGGAGAGCATCGCAAGGTATCTTGAGGCCTCCAGGAGGCTTTCATCGCCTATCCTCTTCTCAGCAGCTGACGTGACTGAGGACGTGGAGGCCGACACGGCCGGCATGCACGGGCTCTTGGCCCTCATAGCAGTCGAGGTCAGGGCTTCAGCCTACCTGGTCGTGGAGGAGACGTACAAGTCATATAGGGGTACAGCGGAGGCGAAGGAGGCCATCAGGCTGGCTGAGCAGGCCTGGGGGGCCCGGTCAACTGAGAGGGGTATGTTCAGCAGGCTCCTCATTCTGAAACAATCAACCCCACCGCCGCCATCGCAGCTGGCGCATTTAGGCGAGGTGTATAATGTCGGGTACGTTGAGCCTAAGATAACCCCCGAACAGTATATAGTGCTCTCGATCAATTACGAGTCAGGCGAGATCGTCGCGACCTTTGTAAAAGACGGTAAGACCGTCGGTTCGGTGGCAGGGAGGCACGCGATGAGCGTCGCGAGGGCGGCTGTAAGGCGGTTTGGCCTGGACCCTGAGCACTCCGCATACCTTGGATATGAGATAGCTAAGGCCGAGCTAGCCCTTAGACTCGGTAGGACCTACACGCAGGACGAGCAGGTAATTGTGACCCCATGGGATAGGAACGGCAACGGGCTAACAGTAAATAGCTCTCACGCGACTGACCTAAAGGGATGAGCGGGCCGACATAGACTGAGGACCCCCGATGAAGATGGGTTGATGGAGCGACCTATATCTTGGCGCGAGGAAGGGATATCCCCGAGCCCTGACCTCTATGGGACGATAACTTAGCTGATTATAAATTATTAGCGCGATCCTGCTGGGACGGCTTTAGCAAAGGGAGGGGTCCTGCGAGCGCACCTACCTCTTAGTTTACAGTTAGGGGAAGGATCGCCACAATTAAGGTAACTAGCGGCGACGCGAGCAAACTAAGCGCTACCTTGATCTCACTGGGACACTTCTGCAATGACAGGTCTCAGCACCCTAATAAGGTCCTTTACGGAGACATCCGCTAGAGCCGTCGGGGAACCTCCGCCCACCCAAACGCGCTCCCTGGATGATATGCTCGCGTCCATTATCACCTTGAGACCTCTTATGCACTCCGAGAGGGGCGTGAGGCCACCGGGCATGAGGCTTGTCAGCTCAACTATCTCGTCAGGTGACGCCATCCTGATCTTGGAAGCCCTTGTTAGAGCCGAAAGCTTCCTGTAGTCGAGCTTCTTGTCGCCAGGCAGCAATACGGCCATAGGTCTCCCATCGACAACGAGGAGAAGGGTCTTAACGATGTCGGAGGGCTGGATGCCTGCAACCCTTGAGGCGGAGTCAACGGTTTCCACGCTCTCACCGAAGTCCACAATTCTCGCGTCCATACCGTGCCTCTTAATGAAGTCATTAGGGTGGTCAACACAGGCCGTCGTTGCTCACCTGTGTTGTGAGGGGCTTCCAAGCTTTTAGCCTAGCTGGTGCCACAAGGACTGGGGCTCATGTCCCCCATAGTGGTCACGTCCATAGGCCTGGCCTTAGCGTCGATCGCGATTTCCATGTACAGGGTGACGCGGAGGTGGTATGGAGGGTCTGCGCAGAGGCGACAGTCAGCGTCGCGATGAAGGTAGAGTCTATGGGCTACGGCCTTCACGGTCATGATGTGACCGTTCGGGCATGCCTTTGCTACCCCTCAAGGGAGGGACACATCGACGTTGAGTCCCTCTCCAGGTCCCTGAGGGGCCTGCTCAGCGCGGTTGACCACAGGCCGCTGTGGGAGACCGTAGGTGGCGAGGGTACACTTGAAGACATCGTCGCCTATGTGATGCAGTTCATGAGCCCAAGGCCATGTTACGTCACTGCATACGTGCCTGGCAGGCTTGTCGAGCAGGAGGTTGACCTGTAAGGCCTTAATTCATCGGGCCACCAGGGGCGCGGGTGCGCCGTGGAGCTAAAGCCCCCACGGGGTTTCAGGGACATACCCCCTGAGCTAGCCATACTAAGGAGGGACCTTATTTCAAGGATAGAGTCTGTCTACCGGAGGTACGGCTTTGACCCACTGGAGACCCCAGCCGTTGAGCACTGGGAGGTGCTAGCGGGCAAGTACGGGGAGGAGGCTGAGGGAAGGCTGATCTGGAGGTTCAAGGACCCCTGGAGCGACAGGGAGTACGCCCTTAGGTACGACCTAACGGTGCCGCTGGCGAGGTTCGTAGCATCGCATCCTGAGATTCCATTGCCCTTCAAGAGGTACCAGATAGCACCGGTGTGGAGGCACGAGGAGCCACAGAGAGGGAGGTACAGGGAATTCTATCAGAGCGACGCAGACATAGTTGGAAGCTCGTATCCTGAGGCCGACGCGGAGATCGTTAACGTCACCGAGGAGGCGCTCGAGGCTATAGGTCTCAGCTCGGGGCTTAAGATAATTATAAACGACAGGAGGATCCTCGCAGGCGTATTCGAGGAGGAGCTCGGCATAAGGGACCCATTGCCCGTGTACAGGGCTATTGACAAGCTGGACAAGGTCGGCCCTGATGGGGTGAGGGCAGAGCTTGAGAGGCTCCTCGGCGGGCCCGCTGCATCCAGGGTCATGGATATCGCGTCCCTAAGGGGTGACCCCCTTACCGCGCTGGATGAGCTGGCCAGGAGGCATGGGTCTAACAGGAAGGTCATGGAGGGCGTTGAACACCTGAGGCAGCTAGTTGAGCTGGCCAGGAGGCAGTCCGTCTTGACCTTCGACATGTCCTTGGTGAGGGGACTTGACTATTACACGGGCC
The DNA here is from genome assembly GCA_964343115.1 of uncultured Desulfurococcales archaeon. Lineage (GTDB taxonomy): Archaea > Thermoproteota > Thermoprotei_A > Sulfolobales > Acidilobaceae > Acidilobus. Next base: position 84,618 of record CAYFGU010000003.1, on the reverse strand, counting down.
CCATACTCGAGGTCGTGCTCGACAGGCCGCCCATAGGGAGCGTGGCAGGGGGAGGAAGGTACGATAACCTAGTGGGCCTCTTTGCAAAGAGGCAGGTGCCCGCGACCGGGGCGAGCATAGGGCTGGACAGGTTGATCGACGCCGGCGTCGAGGTTGGGATATTCAAGCTCTCTAAGAAGACGTACACTCAGGTCCTTGTGATAAACGTGACTCCCGAGAGTTACAGGTACGCCTGGAGGGTCGCGGATACCATAAGGGGCTGGGGTTTCAGCGTTAGGGTCGACCTGACGAGGGCTGGCCAGGACTCACAGAGGAGAAGAGGTCTCAGGTGGGGCGTGCCCGTCTTCGCCTTCGTGGGATCACAGGAGCAGCAGTCTGGCACAGTCACGCTGTACTCCCAGATCACGGGCGAGAGAACCACTGTAAAGCTTGAGGAGGCCAGGGTCCTCCTCGAGAGGATGCTCCCTTGACCTGTGCTGTGCTTTCGGGCGGCGCGCCAGGCCATGAGGGGACGTACTTAAGCCTCATCGCAAGGGCCGGGCTACCTACCCAACAGTTCATAGCGGCGGACTGGCCGCCGAACTGCTCGACGGAACAGCTGGGTATGGGTCTGGCTATAGCCAGGCCAAGCCTCGAGGGACCATACGTTATCTGCTACATGGTCTCATTTGAGCTCACAAGGGTTCTAAGCGGTGATGTATCAGCCTGGGCCTCTGAAGTCGAGAGTCTTGCTAGGAGTATTGGGGTGAGGCCAGTTGCAGCGCTTTTTCAGCCCATACCTGAGGCCAGGGCCTCCGGCGTTGCCTACACCTTGGATCCTGTAACGGGTGAGCGGCTTGTAGTAGTTCAGTCCGTGGTCGGGATCCACGCTAGGCTACTTGCAGGGGGGACCCCCCACGACACGTTCATCCTTGACAGGGGTGACCTGGATATTGTTGAGGCTAGGGTGCTAGCCAAGCCGCGGTACCTCGCCGTCAGGGGAGGCGTTATGGAGGACATCCAAAACCCTGAGCCCGAACGGCCCTCAATCTCGGATAACGAGGCCCGTGAAGTTGCTGAGCTGGCCTTAAGGGCAGAAGGGGTTATCGGTTCCCCGGTCGAGGTGGAGTGGGCCATATCGGGCGCAGGACCCATCATGCTTGCGGCGAGGCCGATCCCAGCTCAACTTGTTGGGCTTCAGGTAGGTGTGGCTGGCGGACGCACTACCGGCTAAGGTCAGAACCTGAAGTCTACAAGCTCGCTCTCAGAGGGCATGTATTCGCCCTTGGTCTCTAGGACATCTAGTACCTCGGCGATCTCCTCAGCTGGACCGTTCACAAAGAGGACGCCCAAATTATTGTCCTCCATTACGTTCCCAAGGTAAAGGTAGGCGGCGGTTGTCATGAGGCCCCTGCGCGAGTAGTAGAGAAGTACCGGGTACCTGCCGGCGCTGACGGCCCACTCTATGCAGTGCGACATATCCCTAGAGGCCTCAACAGCTAGCAGCCTGTGCCTCGGCGGTAGCACTATTATGAGCGCGGACGCCCTGTTCAATCTCACTTCAATCTTGGGTAGCTCTGTCCCCATCCTGACCTCATGGGGCGACCACTTCTCCAGCGCCCTAAGGACATCCTCGAGCTCCTTTCTTGCCTCGCCCGGGTCGGGGCGCCGGACCATAGCCTTGGCTAGCTTCAACATATCCTGATGTATGGCTTCTGCGCCCTCGACCTTGAAGCCCGCGTACTCCACGTTCCTTCGGTCTCTCTAACTGAGAGCTTTACCAAAAAACCTTAGCTAGCAGTCTCTCCCCAGGGCGAAGGTCTGCATGTCAGTAAGGGAGGGGGACTGGGCGCTGCTGATCGTTGAGGGAAAGGAGAGGAGGAAGCAGTACGCGTTTAGGCTCCGCTCCGGCGCGTCATACTCGACCTTCGCAGGATCATTTAGGGGTTCAGATGTTATAGGGTTACCCTGGGGCTCTTCGATAAGGCTTGAAAGGGGGGTTGCCTACGTAATTAGGCCCACCGTTCATGACGCCATTATGCACATATATGCAAGGAAGAGCCAGGTCGTTTACCCTAAGGACGCTGGCTACTTGGCCTCGATAGCAGGTCTTGTGCCAGGCTTGAGGGTCCTCGAGGCAGGCTCAGGAAGCGGTTATCTCACCATATGGCTCGCAGTCCACGTTTGCCCTGGCGGCTCCGTGTTCTCATACGAGGTGAGGGAGGACATGCTGGGCGTTGCAAGGAAAAACGTGGAGTTGGCCGGCCTTTCATCATGCGTCATGTTCAGGCAGGCCGACGTGAGGTCAGGGGTTCAAGAGTCGGACCTTGACGCGGCATTCCTCGACATGCCTGACCCCTGGGAGGCCCTTGTCCCCCTCAACAGGGCGTTAAAGCCCTCCGCGCCTCTGGTCGTTTTCACGCCAACCGTGAATCAGGTGGTTAGGCTGCTGGAGGAGGTGAGGAGGACGGGGCTGTTTGCAGTCCAGGAGGTTAGCGAGGTTATTAAGAGGGAGTGGGAGCCGAGGCCAGAGGCCCTGAGGCCCTCGGTAAGAATGATAGGCCATACGGGCTTCATCACGCTCCTTAGGTCGCTCGTGCCTAGCCAGGAGGTCAGCAATTTAACCTAAGGCCCCTTGCATCCGTTGTTGGGGGACCTCTTGTCTAGGAGGTCAACTGCAAGGGCGCCCGCGAAGGCAATACTCCTTGGTGAGCACTTTGTAGTTAGTGGCGCAAAGGCAATCTCAGTCGCGCTGGGCATATACGCCATTGCAGAGGCCGAGGAGCTACCCTCGTGGCCGTCTGAGATAACTTCTAGGGACCTAGGCCTACGGGCCCTGATTCAGGGACCTGACCTTTCGTACTCTGGGCCCAGTGAGCTCTCGCCGATAGTCGCGGTGATAAGGGCCCTAAGATCGAGGGACTTCGACTTTCCTCCGTTCAGGCTGACCATCAAAAGCGAGATCCCTGACGGCGCGGGGCTAGGATCAAGCGCCTCGGCCTCCGCAGCGGCCGCGCTCGCTCTCGTTGGCCTGGCAGGCTCAGACATAACCAGGGACGAGCTTTTCTATGTGACGTTAGAGGGGGAAAGGGTAGCTCATGGAAACCCCAGCGGGGTCGACCCTGCTACTGTCGTACACGGCGGTGTGCTCCTCTTCAAGAAGGAGACCGGAGTCCTGGAAAGGCTCGGCTCTCTGGAGGGCGCGTCTGTTGTTGTGGCGGACTCCGGCCTTAGGAGGAGGACATCAGGGTCAATCGCTAGCGTACTTTCCATGCTAGAGAGGATCGGTTCACTCAGGTCTGACCTGATAGCGTTCGCAGACAAGCTGGTTAGCTCTGCGTGGGAGGCGATAAAGGGCATGGACCATGAGCGCCTAGGCCTGCTCATGAACGTAAACCATGGGCTGTTATCCGCGATAGGCGTCTCTACGCCTGAACTTGAGGAGATAGTTTACCTGGCCAGAAGAGCTGGGGCGCTTGGGTCGAAGGTCACGGGGGCAGGCCTAGGGGGGTCCGTGATAGCGCTGGCTGCTCACGGCTCTGAGGAGGCTGTCGAGGAGGCCATGAGTAGGAGGGCTTCATGGGTTAGGGTCCTCCAGCCAGGCGTCGAGGGCGCTTCACTGGCCAGCGAGGCGTGAGGGGCTGGGGTATTCATCTGGTATTACTTAGCGCCTCCAGGCATAGGGGTGCTCGTGAAACACACAGAAGGGGACGGGTTGAGCCAGCAGCAGAGCAAGGCTGTTAACAAGGAGGACCTTGAGGCATACGTCAGGAAAAGGATAGAGGAGCTGGAGGAAGAGCTAAGGGTTCTCAAGACTCTCCTCGAGTACCTAGAGGATGCGGGAAAGGCAAGCCCGACGGAGAGGTCCGAGGACGTAAAGGTCGGGAGAAGGAGGGTTGCCAGGATCCTAAGGGGGGAGGGCTATGTGAGGGTGGTGCCTGAGGTGCCGCTCGCGCTACCGAGGGAGATCAGGGAGTACCTTCAGACAGTGGAGGCAGAAATTAGGTCTTATCAGGCAAGGTCCGGGGGGCCGAGCGAAGGAGAGGGTGTCAGGCTATACGTAAAGGAGAGACCTGACGGCACGGTCGCTGAGGTGAAGTTCGATGGTCTCTTTACCACGCTTGAGGTACTGAAGGCCAAGGCCGCCTTGAAATACGCTATCGAGACCGCCTACGACGTTTACAGGGCCCAGATAAAGGGTTCGGAGCACGAGGAGGAGGCTGAGGAGACCGAGGGCGATCATGAGGCCGAGGATAACGGTTAATCCTCCTCGGCTAGCTCCTGGACCTGGGGTAGGGGGTTGCCCTCCGGGGCCGAGCTAGTTAAGGGCTTCATGAGGTCTGCAGCGCAGCAGGTATACGTCGTAACCGCCAGAACCCAGGGAGGCGAGTACGCGGCGCTCACAGTTAGCAGCATGACAAGCCTTAGCCTTAACCCGCCCCTGGTACTGATATGTGTTGACAAGGGAAGCAGGAACCACCGGGTGCTCGTAGAGGCCGATTACTTTATAGTCACCCTCTTAGGCAAGGGAGATGAGTGGATCTCGCGCATAATGGCCGAGCCAGGCCCACCTATAGACAAGTTAAAGGCGGTAGGTTACGTCGAGGGGCCATACGGTCCACTTATACCGGGCATGAGGCCCTACCTTGTAGCCAGGAGGTGGGCTGTCTATGACGGCGGAGACCACTCTATTGTGGTAGGTGAGGTCGTAGATGGGATTGTAGTAGAGCAGCCATGTCCATTGATCTACCATAACAGGGCATACAAGCTCCTGGAAGGCTGTCGCTGAGGGTTTTAAACATCCCACAATAGCCAAAGCGTAAAAGGGGGTCAGGCTCGCAGGACCCTTGGAACACAGGAGACGACCTGGGGTGGATTGCCTTGGCGTTTGGAGGGCCGTCGGTCCCATTCGTGCCAACTAGGCCAGAGGTCCTCGACCTGGTATTCGAGGCGCTCGACCTCAAGGACGGAGACGTCCTCTATGACCTTGGCAGCGGCGACGGCAGGATAATCATTGAGGCTGCCAAGAGGTATCCAATAAAGAAGGCGGTTGGAGTTGAGCTGAGGGACGAGCTGGTGAGGGAGGCCATGGAGAGAGTCAAGAGGGAGGGCCTAGAAGGGAAGGTCGAAATTGTCCACGGGGATTTCTTCAGGGTCCCAATAAGGGACGCCACCGTGGTCTATATGTACCTCCTCACTAGCGTGAACGAGGCTCTTAAGCCTAAGCTCAAGCAGGAGCTCAGGCCAGGGACTAGGGTAGTGACCCTTGACTTCCAGATACCCGGTTGGAGGCCAGTGAAGGTTGTGGGGGACAGGAGCGGGTGGCAGAGGACCCTCTACGTCTACGTTATCGGCGACTCTGACGCCTAGCCCTGAGGACAATATAGATGGACGCGGCCGCCATCAAGGCAACGGCCACGGCCACTCCTTCATCGACCTCAGGCGTGCTAGTCTCGGTTATCTGTAAAATGTAGACCTGAGATGAGCCAGGTCTGATGGCCAACAGGTAATACCGGCCTCCCACGTAGAGGTAGTTTATCACAAGCCTACCGCCAAGTAGATTTGTCACGTTCACTACGGGGCCCTCCCACACCGCGAGGAATGTCTGCGGAGATGAGTAGTTAGCGCCCGTTATCAACCCGCCTGCGCCCATCTGCATAGTCTCCTGGGCCACCGAAACAAAGATCCCCCAAGGCGACCAAAAGTCGCCAGTAACTGTGGTCCCTTGTGGGAGGGCTGGCGAAGCGTTAATCATTACATATGTCGTCAGGTTGAAGTAGACCAGCACAGGCCTAACAGATAAGGAAACGGGAGGGCTAGAGGGGTAGGTCGTGAAGACCCCGCCCCGGATTAGCATTGAGTCAGCCACTAGGGATGAGTCGACAACAAGGTACTCGTAGTATGGAAGGCTCAACGTCTGATTGAAGTCGTTGAGGACGCTTAGGCTCTCGCTCCCGATGTTGATAAAGGCTGGGTAAAGGGCGTAAACGTTCGATATCGGTGTAAAGATGTACTTAACCTCCACCCCATAGAGCATACCCCTTGGCCCAGGCTCAAAGTCTATCACCTCCACGCCGCTGGGGAGCGTAATTACCTTGGTCACGTTCGCCCTGCCCTGCGTTATCGTGCCGAACAGCAGCTCGTCTGGGGACTGACCGAAGAGCAACAATGAAGTAACGTTCTCAAGAGACGCCACGAAGCTGTCGCCTTGAACGGCAAGTCCCTCACAGATGTAGTCGCCGTTTGCGAGGTTTACAGTCCTCAGGGACCCGTTTGGCAAGACGACCTGGAGGTAGAGCCTATGCGGTCCCTCCTGACCCACGTTGCCCGCTACACAGAGGTAAGGGCCCCCTGGCGAAAGGTATGGCGCGGTCGATGAGTTATAGTAGCTAACGATAATGTAGGATCTTGTGGAAAGGTTATACATGACCAGGTAGCTTCCTTGCGTTCCCGTGAATACTATAAGGATCCCGTACGGAGAGATTGGAGCTGACATGATTGGCACTGACCCCGGCGCCGGGGAGGCGAGCCTTGCCAACACCTTGGACGATAGGGTGGGCGGCGAGGACGCAGAAGTGATCGGTAGCGTCGAGGCTAGAGTCATCATAAGTGCGGCCAGAAGATAAAGTGCTAGGGTCGTGGACCATGCACGGCGGGCCGGATTACGTACCAGAGTCCTTTGAGAGCTCTTCAATAGCAAGCCCCTCGAGGGAGCCCTCGGCGAGACCGTAGTAGAGCACCGCTAGCTTCCTTACCGCCCCCTTGACGGTAATAAGCGCATCGTCAAAGCCTAAGCATAGCTCCTTAGCCACGTCAGACCACCGTCTGCCCTGCAGAACCTTCAGTATCGTAGCCCGTTCCTCCATCTCCGTCAGCAGGCCGTCATTCCTTGGGGCCATCTCCCAGTACTGACTGACCACGTCCCTTATCACGTCGTTTACGGTCTCATAGGTCATGGTGCCGTAGAGGTAAGCCGCAAGCCTCTGGAGCTTCAGCCTGCTTAGGGGTCTTGGTGAGCTAAGCACAGGCCCTGAGGCCTTAAGCAATGCTATAGCGATCTCCGGCTCCATGTCCCTGTACGTGTCCTGCAGGCTCCCCAGGAGCTTCTCCTTGAGTTCCCTTGCAGCGGCCTCTGTTAGCTTCTTGGCCATGTCACTTAGCGGCCTGAGAACCAGGACTGTGTACTCGCCGCTTACAGGGTTCCGGTCAGGACTTATGTGAATTACTGAGAAGCCGTTCCTAGTCCAGAACCTTACCAGCTTATCGCTAACACCGAACCCGCTCCCGACCCATTGGAACCCTTTCTTGGACGCCTCGTCAACTATGTAGCTGAGAAGCCTGGACCCTATTCCTTTATCCTGAACGCTGGGGTGGGTCGCTATCCTTACGACCCTCCAGCCCCTGAGCGTGCCAAAGGCTGGGACGCGGTAGTGCTTTATTACCCTGTCGGGGATTATGTTGCCCTTGGTCTTATCCTGGTTTAGCAGGCTCGCTGATAACTCTGGATTAAGCCCTCCCTCCTCGGCGAGAAGCGCTGCTGACACTATCTTCCCTGAGGTAGTGGCGACGGCCCTGACTGAATAGTGGGGGGCGTCTGCCATGAGGGCTAGGTCATCAGGCTCATTCCTGTAGTGCGCCTGTACGTAGATTCCAAATATCTGCCTGAGAAGGGGCTCACCCTGCTCAGAGAAGAGCTCTTGCTGATCAGCGACAACGTAGCTTAGCCTGCCCTCCATGATGTCCAGGATGTCCCTGTCGTCAAGTTCGGCGGCCTCGGCGTCGAGGAGGAGAACGTCGAAGAGCCATGCCTCGATCGGATCATCATTGGAGTACCTTATGGGCTCCTTCATCTCATAAGTCCTGAGCTCCGTTTTCGGGTCCCTTCTGACCTCTCCAAGGAACCTTACGCTGAAGCCCCTCCCTGCCCCCTCATATCCATGTATGGTGGAGGCAACAAGAATTTTGTCGTGGGACCTCCATATCCTGTGCAAGAGTGGAACAGGCAGCCCGCTCGCCTCGTCAATTATAACGAGGTCTGCCTTAACTTCAGGAACCTCAGCTGGTCTGACGTAGTCAACCCTGAAGCCATCACCCCGGAAGCCCCTTATCTTGTCACCTGCCTTGATAACCCTAGCCTCAAGCCCTACTGCCTGGAAAGCCCTTGCGGCCAGCTCCATAAGGCTCTGCGTGTTCTCGAGGTCGGGTGAGGTAACCACAACCTTGACCTTCCTCGAGCTCCTCCTAGTGACATATATGAAGCCAACCATCGAGATACCAGCAGCGCAGCTCTTCCCCCTTCCCCTGTCTGCCGTCACGACTAGCATTTTCTTTCCGCCTTCACTTGGTGGGTCAACTAGCCACTCTGCGGCCCGTATAGTGTTGACCTGGTCCTGCGTTACCGCGAGTCTGTATATCTCCTCAGGGAACCTGGAGTCCTTTGGTATCTCGATCATTCTCTCCTTTACAGGCGACGGCTGAATAGGCTCCCCGCTAATCACAGCGTCTGAGTCAAGGTCGACAACGAAGATGTTCCGGCTGTGCTGAAGCAGCTTCCTCTTGAACCATGATATGAAGACATGTCTCGGCTCGCTGAAACCTGGCACCAAAAGGTTCCTTTTGAACTCGGTGAGCTGAAAGTCCCAGGTGTCCCACTTGGGCACCTGTAGGACTATAACGCCTCCTCCCTCTACGACTCCAGTCAGTATTCCAACCCTGTTGGGCTTCAGGTCGTTCACTAGGTCAAGCACCAGGCCCTGGTAAGTGGTGCCGAGGTACCTTCTTGCGTCCTCTGCCTTGGTTATAGTGAGCTTAGTCATGTTGCACCGCTCCTTCACGGACCTCTTAACGAGCTCCTTCCTGAGCTGCGAGTCCTCAAACTCCGAGTTGAACGCGTAGAGGACCCTTATGATGCCCTTGCCTCTGAGCTCCCTCACTACAGCCTCGTACGTTATTAGCACGCTTGCAGTAGCAACGCCAAGCCTAACAGGGTCGCTTCCGCTGAGGACGACCATGAACCTCTTCTTAGAAGTCAGTGAGGCCCTTATGGCCCTACGCAGGAGCCTCCTGAGCCTCAAAACAGACTCGGGGAGGGGTTTTCCTAGCTCATAGGAGGCCTCCCCAGCCTCCCTCCTAATCCTCTCCCTCTCCTCAGGGCTCCTGCGGGCCAAAGGGTCTCACCGTGCCACTAATGCTCAGGGCCGCCCTTGCACCCATCACAAGAGCTGGCGAGGTAATAAATGCTGGGTCCACGTAGTCAGGTTTACAGAGGCTCGCCCAGTTGTCAGGAGGCCCCACGGCAGATGGCCATAATCACCCTTGACTTGCATCGCGCGTGATCGTTATTAAGTTGGCCGTCATTGTGTGGAGGTACCCCTTCACTCCTTATTAGCGGCCTGGTAAGATCACAAGGGGGGCTAGTTGGAGTCGAGGACCTTTCGCAGACCTGCCCTTTGCCCTGCATGCGGCGCCCCAGGCCTCTATGTCTATGATATAAAGGGGCCGATTGATAAGGACGGAGAAAGGTTCATCGAGGTCTCATACTCGTTCAGGTGCGAGATATGCGGACACGAAGACGCGGGCCGCCTTCTGGTCCCGCTAGAGGCGATCTACAGGCTCAGGCACATCATGTTGCCTGACGTCATGGCAGTGGTCGAGAGGATGAAGGTGATGTCTGAGGTTGGCCCCCTGAGCGCGAGGCTAGGCGCCCAGGGCGAGGCGCAAGGGCAAGCCTAGCGAAGCCTAGCGAAGCCTTGAGCAAAGGTCCCTCATCAAGACCGCGTCCTTCTCTAAGACTGGGCTTTCACTGATGACTACTGCGTCTATCCCGGTCTCTAGGTATGCCCTGCATACCACCTCCCACTCTGGACCATATTTCTCCTCTGAAAGGGTGTGGTGCTCGCGCTCCCCGCCCTTGCCGTACTCTATCTTTGAGAAGTGAGTGTGCAGAGGTCTTACGGCCCAGCTTCCCAGTTCCCTCTCTATCCTCTCAACTATCGATACGACCTCGTCAACGCTTTTGATGGAACGGCCCTCGGTCCTCGCATGGAGGTGAGCCCAGTCAACAGCTGGTCTAAGCCTGTCGTGTGACCTACATATGGCAATGGTCTCATCAACGTCGCCGACCTGTGACTCCTTCCCTGTGGTCTCGGGGGCAAGCCACGCGACCTTGAGGTCAAGCGACTCTAACAGCTGCCCTAGCGCCGAGATCACCCTCTGTAACGCCTCCTCCCTGCTGGCGTTCCCCTTCACGTATCCTGGGTGAAAGACGACTGCGTACGCCCCCATCCACTCCGAGGCTATGGCAGCCTCGCGCAGTCTATCGATGCTCTTCTTAACGGTGTCCTCCTCAGGGCTTGCAAGGTTTATGAAGTAGGGTGCGTGCATGCTCAGCACGACGTCGTTCTCCTCAGCGGACCTTCTAATGGCCTCAGCCTTAGACTTCGATACCCTCACGCCCCTGACGGCCTCATATTCAAGGGCGTCAAGGCCCATCTGCCTTAGGAGGGGGGGCACCTGCTCATAGTCTCCTGTGAAGTCGGTTGGCTTTCCGGCTGGCCCGAACCTAAGCCTGCCCAAACGCTTCACCACCTTAATCTAGCCCCCTAGGGTTTAAGGGAAGAGGCCCAGACCCCCCGCCCCTATCTACTGCTTTCCATGGAAGGCTAGCGGTTGCCATCTACGGGCAGGTGTATAGCCTTCCAAGCGATATATTTAGAAACTGAGGGGCTCCCTTGAGGGTGTTGCTAGCCCTCCCTCCCGACGTGCATAACCTTGAGATCTATAAGGTCACAGGCATGAGGGCCCCTCCCCTAGGTCTGGCTTACATAGCCTCCGTGCTCGAGCAGGCCGGACACAGGGTTAAGATAGTAGACAGCCCGACGAGGAGGCTCGGGCTGAGGGAGTGGCTGTCCGAGGTTAAGTCCTTCTCCCCTGACATAGTCGGCGTGTCAATGATGACGCCACTTGCGCCCAAGGGCTATCTGGCAGCTAAGGAGCTGAAGCGCGAGATGCCCGACGTCCCCCTCGTGGCAGGGGGGACGCACGTAACCTACATGTACGATGAGGCACTCAACGCCGGCTATGACGTTGTCGTGAGGGGCGAGGGGGAGTACACTATGCTTGAGCTAGTTGAGACCCTAGGGAAGGACCCGCGCAACATGAGTGCCCTTAGGGAGGTCAAGGGTGTCGCGTTCAGGGAGAACGGCAGGACCGTTGTCACGCCGGACAGGCCTATGATAGAGGACCTTGACAAGCTCCCCTGGCCTGACAGGGACCTCCTGGACATGGACAAGTACACCCTGTTCAATAAGCCCATTAGGATAGCCCACGTCATGGCCAGCAGGGGCTGCCCCTACGGATGCATATACTGTATCACAAGCTACTACTGGGGAAGGAGGTACCGCTATAGGTCACCCAAAAACGTCGCTGACGAGATAGAGTATATCGTGAACAAGTACGGGACAAGGACCATTGTGTTCACTGACGACGAGTTCACCGCCAACTGGAAGTTCGTCAGGGAGTTCGTGAACGAAATCAAGACAAGGGGTCTTGACATAAGCTTCTCATGCGGGGCGAGGGTTGATCATGTAAACAAGGACATAATGAAGCTCCTATACGATAATGGCTGTAGTGCCCTATACTTCGGGGTAGAGTCAGCGAGCCAGGACACCCTCAACAGGATAGGGAAGAGGATAACCATCGAGCAGGCCAAGAGGGTCTTCCAGTGGAAGAGGGAGCTAGGAGGGTTCGCGACAGGGGCCTTCATCCTCGGCTTCCCATGGGAGACCCCTCAGGATATGAAGGAGACGGTAGAGCTTGCCATTAGGCTCCAGCCCGACTACGCCCAGTTCACGGCACTGACGCCATACCCAGGTACGCCGCTCTGGGACTTCGCAGAGAAGCATGACCTCATAATTGACAGGAACTGGGAGCATTATACTACCGTGAGGCCTGTCATCAGGGGCTTCCACTTCTCGGCCGAGCAGCTTGGGCACATGCTGATCTACGCATATAGGAGGTTCTATCTCAGATGGGGCTTCATCGTTCAGGAGCTGAAGGCGCACAGGCTTGGCGACCTCGTGTCGGTCATAGGGAAGGAGTTCCTATCCGCCTTCGGGGACGCGCTTGGGAGGGTGTTCGAGCCCCTCAGGTGGGGAGGCGAAGAGGTTTGAGCGATGGTTTTGATTCCCGAGGACTTGAGGACGCCCTGAAGGAACCGTACGTCAAGGAGGATAAGGGCGACATTGGGCACCTCCTGGCAGGGATCAGGTTCATTTTCAATAACCCCGTTACGAGGGCATCCCTGAGGTTGGCCAGCAGGACCGTCAGGGTGAAGTACGCTGACGGGACGGAGAAGGAGGCCCCGCTAATCTATCATGCCCTCAGTAGGCTCGTTGGGGAGAAGATAGCGGCATGCCCTATCTACGCCAGGTTCCTGATACCCATTATAGACTACACGATCGAGTTAGGAGTCAAGCTCCTGCACGGGGACGTTGAGCAGGTGAAGCGGTCAATCAGCGACCCCGCCATAAGGAGGGGCGTGGCCCTCGTCATGAAGGGCCTGGGCATGTACGGGGTGACTGTGCCCCAGAAGATGCCGGCTCCGTTCCTCATAGTATGGAACTTCACTAATATGTGCAATCTGAGGTGCATCCACTGCTATCAGAGGGCCGGCGCCCCTACGCCTGACGAGCTTACCCTTGAAGAGAAGCTCAGGGTTGTCGACGAGCTGGACAGGGCGGGCGTCGCCTCGATAGCGCTGAGCGGCGGGGAGCCTACCATACACCCTCACTTCCACAGGATTGTGAAGGAGATAGCGTCAAGGGGTATACACACGGCGGTGGCAACGAACGGCTGGCTCTTCGCGAACATAAACGAGCTCGAAAGGGCCAAGGAGGAGGGCCTCAAGTACGTTGAGGTCTCTATCGACAGCGCTGACCCTGACAAGCATGACAAGTTCAGGGGGGTGAAGGGGTCGTGGGACAGGGCCGTGAAGGCCCTAGAGAACGCTGTGAAGCTGGACATGGATCACGGGATGGCGGTAACGATAACAAAGCTTAACATTGGCGAGGTTAAGGAGCTACTCGACCTAGCCGAGGAGATAGGCGTCAGGAGGGTGATATTCTTCAACTTCGTCCCAACCGGCAGGGGGCTTGATAATATGTGGCTTGACCTGGACCCAGTAGAGAGGGAGAAGTTTATGAGGGAGATATACCTCGAGATGAAGAGGAGACCGGGGCTGCAGATAGTAAGCACGGCGCCACAGTATGGCAGGGTTGCCCTGCAGGTCAGTGGGGGCCAGGAGGTGGCCCCTACACACTTCGCGGTCAGCGGCGATCCCATAGTAAAGGCCGTAGCTGAGTTCGTTGGGGGGTGCGGTGCTGGGAGGATATACGCGGCGATCCAGCCTAACGGCGACGTCGCCCCCTGCGTGTTCCTGCCCATTACTGTAGGTAACCTGAGGAAGCAGAGCTTCTGGGACATATGGACAAGGAGCCCCCTCTTCCTGGACCTGAGGGACAGGGACAAGCTCAAGGGGTATTGCAGGGTCTGCCCCTACAGGAACATATGTGGGGGCTGCAGGGCGAGGGCCTACGGCTACTACGGGGATCCGCTCGCCCCTGACCCAGGCTGTATCTACAACCTGAAGGACTGGCAGGCCCTTAAGGAGAAGGCCCCAAAGGTCACCGTTTCCATGAAAGAGGCCCACAGCTCAGACTAAGCTAGTGCGACTTCGAGCTCGGATTGGCTTAGCCCCAGGCCTATCCCTACGAGCGCCGTTCTCAGGTTGTCAAGGTCTATCGAAAGGAGCACGAGCCCTGCTGCCACGAGCGCAGGTGTATAGGGGTACCCCTCAAAGGCCGCTGCTGCCGCCCTCGTCGCGGAGACCCTGGCCGTCCTCCTTACAGACCGCATCACTTCCTTTAGGGACTTACCCTCTGCCCTCGCATGCTTTAGAAGGCCAGAGAGCTCCATCGAAAGAGAGACAACATCGCTCTCCAAGTTCCTCTCATAAGCTGAGGCGATCGCCCCTGTGTTAATACCGCAGACAGCCTTAGGCGGCAGGCTCCTCGCCAGCGTCCTCGGGTTCAGCCTCAGGGCCCAGGCCTCAAGCGCGGCGAGGGCGACCCTCTCCTCAACTAATGGGCAGACGACGGCCTGTGCCGAGACCCTGTCCTGGCCTTCAAGCGACTCGAGGGCTGTGTTAAAGATCGCTGTCTCAGCCCCTAGCGCATACCATGTGAACGTCTCCGGGGACTTGGTCTCTGCGTAAGCCTGTATCGCCCCGGTGAGGGCGGCCCTAAGTCTCGGCTCCCTGACTAGATCGGGTATCCTCGATGTAGAAGGCGAAGCCTCAAGCTCACCGAGGAAATACCCTACCTCTGACGAGGGCCACTCCATCGAGGGGAGCCATAGCGGAAGGCTGGAGCCCTCAGCGACAGCACGAGAAATCGTCAGAAGGTCCTCCACCTCCCTCGCGAGCCCGAAAGACAAAACTACGGAGGCTGCCTCCTCTGGCGATAGCCTCAGCAGGTCATCGACGGCAGAGAAGAAGAGCCCAGCTATGCCCCTTTCTATCGACTTGACGTCCTTTGCCTCGGCGAGAGGAGAGTACATGGTTTCCCTGAGGTAGGATAGCGCCTCAGCAAGCGGAGGTGATAGTTCCCTCACCTTCGCCCCCATCAGTCCAGCCTTGAGCAGCCTGAGCCTTGGAACTACCTTCGCGTAGGCTGAGGGGCTGCCCAAGGGGTCACTCACCGGACGCTAGTCTCTTAACTGCCTCGACCACGCTTTGGACCGCCCTGTCGAAGTTTTGCGCGGCCCTCTTCCTGAGGTCCGTCTCGACTACCTCAAGCCTCCTCCTGGCATCCTCCTCGATTTTCGAGGCCTCAGCCCTATAGAGGTCCTCCAGCTCCTTGGCTGCCTCAGCGGTCAGCCTGGTTGCCTCCTGGTAGATCTGCGATGAAGCCTCGTCGGCCCTCTTAACTAGCTCCCTTTGTACAGACTCAACGTACTTCTCGGCCTCGCTAATGGACCTCTCAAGGTCAATTACGGCCTGTAGGACTTTCTCGACAGGGCCCTTTGCCATGTCGCACCGGGGGTCCAGGACTTTGCGTCATTTAAAGCCTTTAAGGAGGGCGCGCTATTGCGGGCGACATCCCTATAACCCCTAGGCGGCAGAGCTTAAGGGCGTCTAGTATTGGAGCGCGTGCGCGTGATAGGGGAGGACATACCTTACGCCCGGTGGCTCCTGTCAAGGCTCCGCGACAGGGCCACCCCTCCTGAAGAGTTCCGGCGATACATGAGGGAGGCTGGGAAGCTCATAGCTATATACTCCTCAAGGGACCTAGAGTGGACCAAGGTAACCGTCACTACGCCCCTTGGGGCCAACGCAGACGAGCTCGATCTCGCATCCCCGCCCCTCGTCATAGGCGTGCTTGGGGCCGCCTTGCCGCTTGTTGAGGGCTACGCTGAGGTCTTCCCCGTTTCAAGGATAGGTCTTGTAGCTGCCAGGAGATATGAGGACAAGGACGGGGTCAGGGTAGAGCTCTACTATAGAAGGCTTCCGGCCACTCACACAGGCGTCGCCGTTGTACTGGACCCGATGCTTGCTACTGGGAAGACTGTAAGTCGGGTTGTGGAGGAGGTAAAGAAGATAGGCTCCGGAAAGATCATTGTGGGATCGGTCATAGCCTCCAGGCCCGGCCTCACGTATCTCATGAGGGTTCACCCTGACGTCACGGTCTATGCCCTGGCGGTAGACCCTGACCTAAACAGCTCGTTCTTTATAGTGCCAGGACTAGGGGACGCGGGGGACAGGGCCCTCGCCGTCATCCCTGGTTAGGCTTTACTCTTTTGATTAGCAGCTCCCCTATCCTTGACTTTACGATGGGCCTCGCCGTAAAAGCCGCAAGCGTCCTCAGTCCCTTATCGCTAAGCCACTGCATCTTGGCCTCCGCCATAAGTGTTCTGGCCGCCGCCACGGCCTCTGGCTCGTTAGCAGCTACCTTAGCTGCGACCTCTTCCACCTTTGACCTAAGCGAGACGATGCTGTCAACAACATCGTTCAAGAGCCCGTAGCGCATAGCCTCCTCAGCTGTGATCATCTCCCCTGTCAGCACCATGTAGGCGACGGCCTTTGAGTTAGCCAGGAGCATGCCGATTGTTGATGAGGCTGGAGGAACCATTCCGTACTTAACGGGGGGGACGCCGAGCTTGGCCGTCCTGACAGCGTAGGCCAGGTCAGCCGCGTAGAGGATTTCAAGCCCCGCCCCAAGGGCATAGCCGTTGACGGCTGCTATAACGGGCTTCCGGCACGAGAACACGGACCTGCAGACGCCTCCTAGGCCCTCATACATAAGCTTCCAAGCCTCGTCGAGGTCTCGGACCTCAGCCGTCTCCTTGAGGTCGATTCCGCTTATGAAGAACTTCTCGCCTGCACCTGTTATGGCTACCACCGAGGTGCCGCCTGAGTCACATTCCTGCCTTATCCTCTCAGCCATCTCAAGCGTGTCCCTTAGCCCAAGCGAGTTCCCAGCCTCCTGCCTGTCAACGATGATCCAGGAAACACGTTCCGTCCTCTCTGCCCTGACCGTCATGGTTAGGCACAGTTTCCCTAACCCAAACTTTAAGCTTTTTCAAGCGTGCTCCTCAACACGTATGAGGAGGTATGCGACCTCGCCCCTCGCGGTACTTATAACGACAGCCCTCCTCGGAACTAGCGCGAAGGCCGAGACGTACGCTCCGAGGGTGGCTCCGGCCACGACGCCAAGGTAGAAGACTGTCACAGCGAAGGGCCATGACCTCTCAGGTCTCAGAAAGAGCGCGAGGTACAAAAGGATAAGAATAAATGCGGCTAGGGCAAGCATGGCTCTTGGGCCCCCTGGGCTAACTCTTCTTACCCCGACGACAGAGCCCTTGATTGAGACCGGCCCCTCGGGGGTCTCAAGCAACACATCATCGTTAGATGACCTGAAGGCTATGGCCTCACCCTCTACTTTCGTGTTGACCCCCGGACTCGCCAGAGGAGAGGCGTTATTATTTTGGGTTTTCTATCACGGCAAGGGAGCGCCTTGAGCGAGAGGCCAGAGCTTGTTGCCAGGGCCCTGAGGTCCATTTGGAGAGCAGTGAGTGAGCACAGGGTCATGAGGTACATAGCAGCGATAACCTCATACAATAGGGTTCAAGGTACCATAGGGATCGTTGACGCAGCGAGGTATGTCCAGGAGACGCTGCTCGCGGATGCAGGGGACTCTCTTGAGGTCGAACTTGTGAAGTTCGGTGGGACTGGCGTGCCTGACTGGGTCACGGCACCAACTGGCTGGGCAATACATGATGCGAGAGTAAACGTGGGCGGCACTGAGCTCACGCTCGAGGGGCATCCTACACTTGTAGCAGCTCATTCCCCCCCGAGCGGAGGTGAGATTACAGGAGAGCCCGTCATCATAGACAGGGAGTGGTGGAACCCTAACTCATACACCAACGTGAAGGGCAAGGTCGTCGTTAGCCCTGGCGACCCCTACATAGTATACAGGCTAGCCCACGACGCTGGAGCGGCAGCCGTGGCCCTCTACTCGCCTGAGGCCCCATTAGACGCCGTCCCTTACAAGAGCCTTTTCCTAAGCAGGAGCGAGGCAGCGAGCTTCACAATGCCTGCCGTCTCCATTCCGAGGTCAGTTGCGGAGGCGCTGAAGGCAGGCGGCATTAAGGTCACAGTTGCTGTTGACTCGGACGTAAGGAGGGACCCGGGTTTTCCAATCGTGGTAGCGTGGATTGGCGACAGGGAGAACCCTGGGCCTGCCCTCACAGCCCACATCTGTCACCCGACTCCAGGTGCTAACGATAACGCGAGCGGCTCGGCCGCTCTGATGGAGGCCGCTGTAGTTCTCTCGAGACTCGTCGACAAGGGTGAGATCCCTCAGCCCGAGAGGACTGTCAGGTTTGTATGGATGCCGGAGTACACGGGGAGCGCGGTCGCCCTAAGCAGGAACCTTAGCGGTCTGGTGACTGACTTAGTGAACTTCGACATGGTTGGGGCTGAGCCAGGAGGCCTCAACGGCCCTATCAGGGTCGTCGCTTCATCAGCCTCGGCTCATGGGGCCGCCGACGCCTCGCTCTATGAGGCGGTTCAGGCGGTATCTGACGTGACTGGCGCCGCCTGGAGCACCATAGTCCCGTATGAGGCTGGAAGTGATCACGATATAGCCGCGGCCATCGGTATCCCTTCGACTATGCTTAACGGTTGGCCTCACGAGTACTACCACACCGACATGGACGACCTTGACAAGGTCTCACGGCGCGTCCTAAAGTTCTCATCCTCCGTCGCGGCCCTCTCTGCCTTCATATCCTCAGCGGCGAGCCCCGACCCCACGCCCTTCCGCGCGATGCTCGTAGAGAGGCTCGTATCAAGGCACCTCGCTAAAGGGGACGAGTTGGCGGCTAGGCTCGCTGGGAGCCTTCTAGCCTCCTCTCTCGGCGTCAGGCAGATAACGTCGCCACCGGAGGGCTACCCCGTAAGGTCAGGCGTCAGCGTGAGGTCTAGGCCGCCTCTTATAGAGTCTCCAAGGTGGCTGTCACACAGGTCGTTGGACGCTGCCCTAAGGGTAGCTGAGCTGACGCGCCTTGGAGGGCCTGAAGGCGAAACAGTCTACCTAAGGGAGGGCCTGTTCTTGGCCTCGCCTGGACGTGACCTCGGCGAGGTTGCCGCCCTGCTTGGCGCTATCTACGGGAGCAGGTGGGCTTCACCGGACTGGCTTGTCAGCTACACGAACCTGCTTTCTGAGGTCGGTCTCGTCGAGTTAGGGTAGCCTAGCCTTAGCGTAGGTCTGTTTCCCTTTTCATCTTAGTAGGGCCCTCTTACGTTCATTCGCTGCCAGCCGGCCCCGGCTGAGGCGCCCATACGCCTCGTGGGCGTCAGCTGGGTCGAGGCCCCGGGCGATGGGCCAGGCCGGCAGATGGGTAGGGTTGTGCCGTTGCCCTCAAAGTGGGCCCTCGCCTAGGGCCAGCCCCCTACCCCTAATCATGGTTGAAAATAACGTTGTTGAGAAGATGGCGTAGAGACAAACGGTCTAGAGGTAGTCCCAGACGCCAGCCCCCCTATAGTTGTAGATTATTGACTTGTAGGCTGTCACGTACTCTATGGTGTAGCCTATTCCCTCCCTCCCTATTCCTGAGTCCTTCATCCCCCCGAACGGATAGTAGGCTATGCCGTGCTTGGGGTAGTCGTTTACGTATACGGCGCCTACCTCTAACAGCCTAGCGGCCCTCCTGATCTTAGCGACATCATGACCGAATATGGCAGCGTCAAGCCCATACCTTCTCCCGTTAGAGAGGGCTATGGCTTGATCCAGGTCGCTCACCTTCACTATAACTGCAATGGAGGCGAATACCTCCTTGTTGTAAAGGTAGAGGGTTGGAAGCCTTGAAGCGTCGACCTCTATAAGCGTGGGCCTTATGTAGTTGGGCCCTAGCTCATTCACCTTTTCGCCGCCAAAGAGGACCATGCCCCCCTTGGAGGTCGCATCCCTGGCCGCGCTTATGACCTCGTCCGCCGTCTCAGTGTCTATGAGGGGACCCATGTCAGTTTCAGGCTCCCTTGGGTCCCCGACCTTCACCTTCGAAAGACCCTCAACTATTGCAGACTTTAGGTCTTCATAGACGCCCTGCTCCGCCAGAACAAACTTGACTGAGTCACACCTCTGCCCGGAGTAGCTGGTTATCCCCGTCACGATCTTCTGAGCGGCCTGCCCAACGTCAGCGTCCTCAAGCACGATCGCGGGGTCCCCGCCCCCTAGCTCCATCACGTACTGCTTGATGCCCGCCTCCTTTATCACCTCGAGGCCAGTCTCTGTGCTCCCAGTGAATGAGATGGCCGCGATCCTCCTGTCAGAGATTAGCTGGCCTACGTCCCTTCCGCCGAGCGGAAGAACTGCAATGGCCTCAGGGGGAAAGCCGGAGTCGATAAGCAGCTTAGACAGCGCGAGAGCCGGAAGCGGGTCTGAGCTGGCGGGCTTAACTATGACGGCGTTACCGGCGATAGCAGAGTAGACGATCTTATTAACGGCGTCGAATAGGGGGTAGTTAAAGGGCAATATTGCTGCGACGACCCCGAGCGGCTCCCTCTTAACAATCGCCTCCGTCTCGATGGTGTCCCTAGACCAGTCGCCTGGCACATAGTCCCCGTATACCCTCCTGACGTCTAGCTTTGCAAGCCTTAGCCTGTCTATGGCTGCCTGAACCTCACCCTCGGCTGCCTTTCTGGTCTTCCCGGCGTTCAGCATTAGGATGTTCACGAAGTCCTCCCTCGCGTCCTCTATGGCGTCGGCCGTCTTCTCGAAGATGTCGACCCTCTCCTCGCCGGGGGTGTCTCTTATCGCTCTCCTGCCTACGCTGTAGACCCTCTCTAGGACCCCGAGGGCCTTCTCACGAGTAGGCCTGATGACCCTCGCTATTACGTTTTGGTCTATGGGGGAACGAACGTCGAACAGACCGCCATCTGTCCTGAACTCCCCACCTCCGAAGTAGGGGAAAACCGGCACCTCGCCAGCTAAAGCTACCTCCTTGAGCTTGTCCGACTTGAGGACAAGCCTCGTAGGGACTTTCAAACCTTATCGCCTGGGTTATTTACGGGCCCTCGAGTTAAAGATGTTAGTACCTGTGTTAATGCCTTATCACCCAGCAACCCTTAATTGTTAATAGCTCCTTCGATGAACCGCTTCCTCAGGCAGTGAGGAGGACGCACCTCTGGCGAGCCTGGCGGCGATGAGCTGAGCACGAGCTGCCCGAGCCTTACCTAAGTAAAAGAACGGTCAGCGTCACGACTATCGCGATTGCGACGGAGCCTGCCTTGAGGAACTCCTTGGCATCGTACCCGGCCATCGAGTACGCTATCATGTTGGCGGGGTGGGAGGCCGGAGTCAGGAACGTAGAAGAGGCCCCCATGGAAACGGCTATGACCGAGGCGAGGGGGTGAGGCGAATAGACGGCTAGGGGACCAAGCACCGACACGGTCGCCACGTTCCCAACAAGGTTAGCAAGTAAGAGCGAGACCCCGAATAGCGCCAGCGGATATGAGGTAAGTATCGTGAGGTGGCCGGCGATACCGCTCATCACGAGGGCCTGCCCCACAGTCATATAGGTGCCCACGAATACTATGACTGACCAGTCAACGAAGGAGTAGACCCTCTTCAGAAGGGATGGTGCCAGGAAAACTGCGATGAAGGCCCCCGCAAGGAAGCTGAGCGCCATGTTAACTCCAGCCAGGGACCCTATCACTGCAACTAGAAGACCCAGTAGGCCGGCAGCCGCGAGCCTTTTGTCGAGCGCCTTGAGGGGGACCCCGCTGACCGGTATCAGGCTGAAAGCGGAGGCCGCTCTAGCGACCGCCTCCTCCTCGCCCTCGACCAGAATTACGTCCCCAGCGCTTAAAGTGTATGCCCCAAGGCTTGACTCACGCCAGCTGGCCCTGTTGGTCCAAACGCCAACAACTTTGATCCCCCTCACCATAGAGTTTACGTCGTCTATTTTGGAGTTGGCCAGTGGAGAATCGCTTGTGACCAGCAGCTCGTACAGGGGCTTGCCAGTCATCTTAGTCTTTACGTCCTTCTCGCTGAGAAGTATGGGTATTCTGTCCTTAGGAACCCGAACTATCAAAGATGTCCCTGTTGAAAGGACTTGTGGTCCCCTCCTCCTCAGAAGGCTCAGTATTCCCGGTCTGACAGAGGAGGCCCTAACGCCAAGCCTCTCCTCGAGCTCCCTCACACTGGCCCCGTCCAGGGAGCTACCTGGCGGGATGACCACCTCGACGAAGTACTCACGGGGGCCCGTCTCCTCTATCTTCACGGCCCTCCTAGCGTGGGGGGTGACTATCAGCGGCACAACTACTGCGGAGACCACGGCCACGAGGACGGCCTCAGCTATGCCAACCTTGAACGGGGCGAACAGGCCAAGGGACCTACCGAACCTGTCTATCCAAAGGGACTCAAGTATGACGTTTGATGAGGTGCCGATCATTGTGTACCTTCCACCCGCTATGGCAGCGTAAGAGAGCGCTAGAAGGTACCTGGCAATGGGCTTCTTGAACCTAGAGGCCATTGATGAGACGACGGGGATGAAGGACAGCATAAGGGCAACGTCGCTCACGAAGCCTGAAGCCAGCGCCAACATCACTAGGACAACCGAGATGGCTATGTGTTCATTCCCAATGGACGAGGCTATCCTATCTCCTATCACATCGAGCACGCCTGAGGCAGAGAGAACCCCTGCAATGATCATGGCGGCCGCGAGCACGACGACGGCCACCGACGATAGGTTGTGGAGCAGGGTCGAAGGTGTCACCGCGCCAGCCGCTACCAGAATCAGGGCTGAAACGACCCCTACTAGGTCGTATCTGACGCGTCTCGTGAAGAGTAGCCAGAGCGAAACCCCTAGGACGGATACCGTTATGACGCCTCTTAGCAGCATCAAGTCAGCCATCGAGTGGGCTAAAGAGCTAAAAAGGCTTGACAGGTCGAAATGCCTAAGAGGACGTCCTCAGACCTCTGACCAGAAGTGATCCCGTTACTACCCTCCCGTACCTCTGCCCCTCGTGGGCCGCACCCTCGAGCCCGCTCAGAAGGGACTTAAGGTCGCCAGATACAACGAACTCCCTTATCCCGCCGTCGTCGTCCCACGCCACAGAGGCAGTAACCGAGAACTCGCCGGCGTCGAAGTTGCTCGTGTGCACCCCCTGTACATCGTCAACTATCACCGCGTCACCCACGTCCTTTACCGAGGGCCCCTCGATCACAAGGTAAGTGGCTGAAATGACGGGTAGCGACATAAAGGTCCTCCAGGAGGAGTGGGTGTTTGCCGCGGAAGCCCTCCTAGCCCAGTAGGTGTTGGAGAGAGGCGTCAGAAAGACGCCGTCCTTTATAACCGTAGTCCTCATGGTAGGAAGCCCCTCTCCGTCGAAAGACCTAGACCAAGGCCCATCGGGCAGCCTCGGGTCGTCTGTGATCGTGACCTTTACGCCGACCGCCTCACCAGGCCTAAGCGGGCTCCTCCCTCTCACTATGTTCTCGAGGTTTATTGAGTGATTTAGCAGCGGGAAGAGCAGGGCGTTGACGGCCTTGGGAGTCAGGAGTATAGGTCTCCCTGTAATGTCCGCCCTCCTCCTTGCGGCAGTCATCTCCGTCTTTAAAGAGAGCCTCTCAACGACGAGTTCAGGCCTCAGGCCGTTCAGTCTCCTTGAGTCCAGGTACTCTGAGACCTCAGGGCCGACGTAGTCCCCTTTAACGTAGTTTCCGACTGCCGCGACTCCCGTGAAGGAATTCCTCGAGCTAACGTCAACCCCTTCTGTGTTCAAGATCCTGACTTCAGCCCACCCGCCCCAGGCCCTAGCCATGATGAGGTTGTAAGCGCCCGAGGACAGCGACACCAACGCGTCCAGCAGGCCTCTAATTGCGTCATGAGGCTCCTCCAATGCGGCATCGTAGGAGTCGGGGATCTCCTCGACACGTCCCTCTGGCGAAGGGATCGAGTTATAGGGGTCCTCCTTAGATGCGTCAGCGGCTTTCATGGCCCTAGACAGAAGCTCATCGTCTAGTTGGGGCCCATAGGCAAAGCCCTGCCTGTGACCCTTGATAACCCTCACGCCGAAGCCTTCCTCGTAGTACGTCATTCCGTGCTGCGTGCCTTTTTCCCATGAGAAATCTACGTTGAAGGCCCTAACCATCAGGATCTCCGCGGACGAGCCAGCTGACCTTAGCCTCTGAAGGGCTATGTTGGGCTCCACCGCGGTCACCCCACCTTCAGCTTAGACACCCTCAGGTATGGTCCCCCAGTGCCTACGAAGACGCTCTGCCCGCTCTTACCGCAGACGCCAGGCCACACCGAGAAGTCCTTCGAGACGCCGTTTATGTTGGCTATGGTATCTATAGTGTACCCGGCGATCCCTGTCGTCCTAAGGGGCTCCCTTAGCTCACCGTTAACGATGTGATATCCCTCTTGGATCCCAAATTGGAATGTGCCGTCAGGGCTCGTCTGGCCGCCCATTACTGAGGACATAAGGAAGCCCTCCTTCACGTCCTCAAGAAGCTCGTCAAGTTCCATATCCGCTGGCTTGAAGAACGTGTTCCTCATCCTAATCAGGACGCTGCTCCTGAAGTCCTCGGCCCTGCCGTTACCTGTAGGCTCGAGGCCTAGGGCGGCCGAGTAGGACCTATCGGTCATGAACTCCTTGACCACACCGTTCTCTATTATCTTGACTTCCCTCCCCTGCACGCCCTCGTCATCGTATGGGGTGATCCCTATCGCCATTGGGTCCTCGAGCGATGGGGCATCGGAGACATTAACGAAGTCAGGCGCTATTTTCTTCCCACGGAGCCTGGACAGTATCCCGTCAACCGCGAGATCCGCCTCAGCTAGGTGACCTAGCGCCTCGTGGGCGAAGACGCCAGCCACCTCTGGCGATAGTACGACTGTGTACTCCCCAGGCTTGGGGTGAACGCCAGCTAACTGGTTTTTTAACCTCCTGATAAGGGCCTCGATTACGCTATTTACGTCAAACACCTCAAGTGGGTATCCAAGGTATGTAGAGACGCCATTGTATGCGGAGCCTACAAGGTCCCCGTCCCTCGCAACTGCCGTGATAGTAAGCCTGTGAACGCTGTACTCAAGCTCGATATATCTCCCCTCAGAGCTGGCGTACGCCTTCGAGTAATGCCCGTATGAGTAGTTGACGGTCACGCTCCTGACCCTGCTATCAGCAGCGAGCACGCTATCCCTGATCGACCTTAGGTCGCTGAGGACTTCGGCCGGTGACTTGTCAAGGGGCGCCCTCTCCCTTACTATGACCCTGTCCCTGGCGGGGGGCAGGAGGTGGACCTTCACTGATCCTGTCCTGGGCGAGCTTGAGACAGCTCTCCTGGCGGCCTCGCCAGACAGCTTCGTCGTCGAGTAGTACCCCCACGCCCCTCCGACAAGGGCCCTGACGGAATAGCCCTCGCTTACACCGTAGTTGCTGATGAGTTCCCTCGCCTCCGAGCTTGAGGCAACGAAAGTCTCAGCCCTGTAATGCCTAACGTCGGAGAACTCCGCCCCAAGCCTCAGAGCCTCATTAATCGCCTCCTCCATGAGGCCCCCTCCCTCCCTGTTCACGACAGCATTAATACCGTTAATACTCCGTCGGGTAACGCGCGGGCGGTGATATAGGTGGCGAGATACACTGTCTCTCTCGGGAAAGTTACGTTCACAGTTGACGACGGGCTCCTTTACACGACGACCGACGAGTGGCTTAGGGACGAGGGAGGGAGGTTCAGGGTCGGCATCACTGACTACGCCCAAAAGCAGCTAAAGGACGTGGTTGGAGTTGACCTGCCTAAGGTAGGGCAAGAGGTCTCCGAAGGGATGGACCTGGCCGTACTGGAGTCTGTAAAGGCTACCGCTGAGGTCTATTCACCTATATCAGGCAAGGTGGTGGAGGTCAACGAGAGGTTGCTCGACGAGCCTGAGCTAATAAACAGGGAGCCCTACGACGGGGGGTGGATAGCCGTTATCGAGCCCTCCACGCCTGTTGACACGTCCAAATTCCTAGACCACTCAAAGTATGTGGAGAGCGTTAGGAAGCGCTCGTGACAACGGCCTACCTTATACCCCTTTAGCATCTATCTGCTTTCTTGCAACCTTTATAATCTTTACATTAGACGCCCGGAGGGGGCTAGGCCCCTTGGCCGTAGAGACTATTTACCATGACGTGGTCGTGATAGGCTCTGGAATAGCCGGCCTGAGGGCAGCGGTTGAGATCAAGAGAAGGTATGGGGATAAGCTTAACGTTGGCATGGTAAGCAAAGTGCAGCTGATGAGAAGTCACAGCGTGGCAGCAGAGGGGGGCACGGCCGCAGTACTTTACCCCCAGGAGGGGGACAGCTACGCCCTTCACGCCTGGGACACCGTTAAGGGTTCAGACTTCCTTGGAGATCAGGACGTTGCTTGGAACTTCGCGAAGCTGATGCCGGAGGAGATCATGCTCCTTGATCACTGGGGTCTACAGTGGACCAGAAGGCCAGACGGAAGGATCATGCAGAGACCCTTTGGAGGCCACAGCTTCCCTAGGGCCACGATGGCTGCAGACAAGGTAGGCCACGCTGAGATGAGGACGCTTTACAACAAGCTTCTCCAGTACGACGGCTGGGAGAGATATGACGAGTGGTTCGTCACCGACTTCGTGATCGAGGACAACACCTACAAGGGCGCTTATGCCATAAATCTGAAGGACGGCAAGTTGTACTTCTTCAGGAGCAAGGCCGCAATAATCGCAATGGGAGGGATAGGGAGGCTTTACGCCTTCACGACCTACTCGCATACTGCTACCGGTGACGGAATGGCCGCCGCGTACAGGGCAGGCCTTCCCATAAAGGACCCTGAGATGGTTCAGTTCCATCCTACCGGCCTGGTCCCTACTGGCATCCTAATCACCGAGGGGGCAAGAGGCGAGGGAGGCGTACTCAGGAACAAGAACGGAGAGAGATTCATGGCTAGGTATGCCCCGAAGTTCCTCGATCTGGCTCCAAGGGACGTGGTCTCCAGGGCCATCTTCACGGAGTACGTTCAGGGAAGGGCCTTTACCGACGAGGTGTCAGGGATGCCCTATGTGCTCCTCGATCTAACGCACCTTGGAGAGGAGAAAATAAATGAGAAGCTCCCCAGCATAAGGGAGATAGGTCTAAGATACGTAGGCATTGACATAGTTACAGACCCAATACCCGTTTTCCCAGCCGCCCACTATCACATGGGCGGCATCGCCACGGACTCCTATTACAGGGTTATGAGCGCCGAAAACAGGTGGGTTAAGGGGCTATTCGCTGCCGGGGAGGCCTCGGCAGCCTCGCTTCACGGCGCTAACAGGCTCGGAAGCAACTCCACGGCGGAGTGCCTCGTAAGCGGCAGGATAGCAGGCGCGCTGGCAGCGGAGTACGCGCTGAAGACGGCTTCGCCTCCTCCTGAGCCGGAACCTGACGTTCATAGGAAAGAGGAGGACTTTGTCTGGGGTCTGCTAAAGAGGGAGAGCGGTACCCCGTCCTATGAGGTTAAGAAGAGAATCCAGAGCATAATGATGAACGACTTCTATGTGTTCAGGGATGGTACTAATATGAGCGAGGGCCTAAGCGAGCTCCTCAAGCTGAGGGACTCCTATCTAAGCAATGTTTATGTTGAGGACAAGAACAGGTCCTTCAACACAGACATTGTCGCAGCCCTTGAGACCTACAACATGGTGCAGAATGCTGTGATAGTTGCTGCCTCAGCCCTTAACAGGACTGAGAGCAGGGGCGCCCACTACAGGCTCGACTACCCCAAGAGGGATGACGCTAACTGGCTAAAGCACACCATTGTGACCAGAGACGCAAGTACGTCCCTCGGCATTAGCTTTACATACTGGCCTGTCAGGATCACGACCTGGAAGCCCGTCGAGAGGAAGTACTAAGGTGACCTGCGCATGTCAGGAAGGGACCTCGGTGAAAAGGAAAACAGGCCTGGTTTCTGGAAGTCAAGCATAAACCCATGGACTGTCAGGACAAGGGACAACCCTGAGAGGGTTGCCTTCGTTCTTCACAGGATAACGGGCTTCATCATTATACTGTTTCTGCTAGCTCACATCCTAGAGACCGACTCGCCAGTTTGGGCGCCCATAGTGTTCCATCAAAATGGCTGGCAGTTCTGGACCCACATAATGGGAATTGAGGCAGGGCTTCCGTTCAGGATAGGGGAGTTCATAGTGGCCGGCGCTGTCCTCTTCCACGCCCCCAACGGCGTGAGACTGCTGCTCACAGAGTTCTTCGGCGTGGGAGTTGGGAAGCCGGAGGAGCCAAAGCCTCCCTTTGTAGCCCCAACACTCCGGGCGGCCCAGAGACAGTGGCTATATGCTGTTTTTGTTGTCTGGATAGTGCTCTGGCTGTTTGCCGGGGTGATAATATTCTCATGAGGGGTGAGGGTTATGGGCTCTAGGGCGTCGACGGTACAGCTCTGGCAGTATGTAACGGCCATACTGTTGATAGGCCTCCTTGGGTTCCATCTGATAGAGAGGGTGCCGTGGATTTGGGGGTTATCTACCATGGACCAGACCGTTACGGCGCAGTTCGTATATCACTCTTATACATCATACGGATGGGCACTTCTACTGCTGGCCTACGTAGCGCTGTTCCACGGCCTTAACGGCGTCAGGGGTATGCTCCTGGAACTGAGGCAGGGCAAGATTTACACCAATGTAATAAATGCCCTGTTCTGGATAGTATTCATAGTCTTCGCCCTTATAGCTACAGCGACCGTTGTGAAACTGCCGCCATACACGTGAGGGGTGAGTTGCATGGCTATCGATATAGAGGCCGCCAGGAGGGCACCACCGAAGGTCGTTGTCCTCAGGGTCAGGAGATACGACCCTGAGACCAAGAAAACGTGGTGGCAAGAGTATAAGGTCGAGACGTACAAGGGCATGTCAGTACTCGACGCCCTATTGAAGGTTAAGGAAAGCCAGGACCACACCCTTGTTCTGAGGTACAGCTGCAGGCAGGGGATGTGCGGCAGCTGCGGCATGATGATAAATGGAACCCCAAGGCTTGCGTGCCAGACTCAGCTCTCCGAGGTTGCCAGCGACGCAAACCCAATCATAACGGTTGAGCCGCTCTACAACTTCCCCGTCATAAGGGACCTGGTGACTGACTACACAGAGTTCTTCAACAAGCACAGGAGCGTCAAGCCGTTCCTGATAAGGAAGGACAAAGAGGAGCAGGAAAGCCCTAAGGGACAGTACGACATGTACCCCGAGGAGTACCTTCAGATCTACCAGTACACGAACTGCGTCTACTGCGGCCTATGCTACGCCGCCTGTCCCGTCGTTGCGGCTGACCCCGAGTTCCTCGGCCCGCAGGCGCTAATGTACGCGTTCAGGTTCGTCAACGACGTCAGGGACGAGGGGTGGGCCGAGAGGTTCGTTATCGTCGACACCGAGCACGGCTGCCACAGATGTCACTTTGCCGCATCCTGCAGCGCGGTGTGCCCCAAGGCCGTCGACCCCGCGGGCGCTATACAGGCGCTCAGGAGCAAGCTCTTCAAGTTCAGGCTCGGCCTTTACAAGAGAAGAGTTAGCAAGATTATCGGCCCTCCGCCTGAGAAGGGTGAGAGGGTTCCGCTGCCTCCAGAGGCTGAAACCCTGCCGGGCGTTGACCTGAGGAAGCTGGAGCAGGAGCCGGTTACAATAAAGCTACCAGAGGGATGAAAAAGGTAAACGCAGGTTACTGACTTTTTCATAATTAGGATTCAAAAATTAATATTATGTATAAATTTTTATGTATTTCCCTATGTACGGCCTGTCCTTGTCCGAGTTTATGTACTGCCTAAGGGCCCTCCTGATGATCTCAGACTTTGAGATGTTCCTCTTTCTTGAGTACTCCTCCAGCAGCTCCAGGAGGTCATCCTCCACCTTGAAGCTGAGCACCCTCATGATCTCACCTTACTTCCCCTTCTAGGGCCCGCCAGCTATCCTTGGGTACTACCTGGAGCCTTTATTGAAAGCGCGGAGCATACATCAAGAGGAATCCTGCAATAGGAATCCATGTAGCATAAGAGTATATTAGGGCTCGCACTGTACTCCTCTTGTAACTGGGAGACAGGCCGTGCCCACGGTTCACCTCTCCCTGAGCGACGCCATGTATAAGCAGCTGAAGGAGAAGTCCGACGAGATAGGCATACAGGTCACTGACCTCATAAAGCTCTACATAAAGCTTGGGCTGCAGGGCGGCCTGAGTCCGAGGCAGACCGCCGACGAGAACCTTGTGATAGGCGTCTCTAATAGGCTAGACAAGCTGGAGAGGGAGCTGAAGCTCAAGGTCACAATGATGGAGGGGAGGTACAGGCAGCTTGAGGAGACGCTTGAGTACCTCCTGCAGAGGATGGACTCCCTGGAGGACCTTGTAACCGAGATGAAGGCCAAGAAGGCCCTAAGCGTCGTAGAACAGGAGAACGCTAACCCTTAACATCTTAACGGCTCGCAGTTGGACCTGACGAGCCTACTGATGCCCTCCCTTCTGATGTCAGTGACGTTGATAGGTCTCTCAGAAGTAGCCCCTCGCAGCTGGAAGAGGTCATACTCAAGGTCAAGCTCTGTGTAGACGCACCGTGAGTTCAGCGCCTGCCTCGCCTGGGATATCCCCTTTGTCCCGTCGACTAGCTTGGCTAGTGGGCTCCTCTCGTATACTGCGTCGACGTCAAGCAAATAGGTCGTCGCGAGCACGGGGCTAAGGTTGACTGACCTGCTCCCCTCTCTCATCCTCCTCGGCCCGCGCTCGCCCTTGAAGGCTAGCAGTGGAATTAGGGACGCCTCAGTGACGATCTCGTTTACGGCCCTCTGCAAAACGTCAACCTCGTCAGCCTCTATTCCGTAGATACCTATCAGGCCATGGCGGCCCGCGACGTCTGCGACGTAGGCCAGGACTAGCTCGGTTGGAAGCTCGCCATCGGATCCAGGGCCGTGGACGGCAACTGCTTTATCTAAGCCAGCGGCCGAGTGCAAACCGGCCAGCGAGACTGAGTCGGCCAGGGGGCTCCAGAGGCTCTCCTCGCAACCCAGGGCAAGTATGTCGCCTCCTACGTCAACTGCAATGGAAACCTCGACGCCCAGCAACTCCCTGGCGGTCTCCAAAGCCCTTCTAACCCCATCCGCGCCTCTGCTGACGTCAATGAACAGCGCCCTCTCGCCAATTAGCCCAGCGGCCCTGATTAGCTGGGGCCTAATCTCGCGGCCGAACCTAACAGCATAGGAGGACCCTGTTACCAGCGCTGCGGAGTCCCCAATAGGCTCAACGTCAATCATGGACTCCAGCGGGATGGGGCCTGGGTAGGGGTCCACGCTGAACCTCTCCCACACAACAGCGCCGAGGACAGGCTTGCCGCCCATCTTCCTGACCTTGAGATACATGTAGAGGGCGCCAACGACGTCCCCTCCGCCTCCTGCCCCGAAGACGAGCACCCTCCTGTCCCTGACCATGTCAAAGAGGCTACTGGCCCTCCTCAAGGCTGGTCGCGCTGTAATGTCTTCCAGGCTTATTAAGTGTCGTCCTGTAGTACGCCTTTAGGCGGAATACATTTGAGTTCTCTCTTGTCTCTCAACTCGCCCGCCTCTGTATTCACCTAACATGCGGAGTACAGCCTAGACGCAACCCAGGCTGCCGCCGTCGAATAGGATCTCAACTCCAGTCATGTAGTCTGGCGACCTAAGCAGCCACTTAACAATGTCCTTGAGCTCCTCAGGCCTGCCAAGCCTCCTCAGGGGGGATATCGAGGCCACGCGCGACTGCCAGAACTCCTCCGGGCTAACCCCCTCTCTTCCGGACAGCGATGATATGAGCCTCTCAGCTCCGGGTGTCCTAAAGCTCCCAACCTCCAGCACTATCGCCCTGATTCTGTCAGCGTACCTCCTCGAGAACAGCTTGGCCAGCGCTGGTAGGGAGGCCCTGATTACATCTGAAACACCTGTAGACCACATGGGTGACCTCGACGAGAAGCTAGAGACCATCACGAGCGTGGTCTTGGATGAGTTAGACCTTACCAGCTCTGAGGCAAATATGGCAGAGGAGGCTACGTACATCCTGAAGGCGTACTCCCAGTCGTCCCAGGAGGCAGACGCCGGCTCGCACGGCTCACACGGTGGGTTCCCATAGCTCATAAAGGCAAAGTCTACGCCCCCTAGGGCAGTTATTGACTCCCTTGCGAGCCTTTCGACGTCCTCTCTCACAGACAGGTCGGCTCGGATGGGGTGTACATGGACCCGGTGCTTACTTGACAGGGCGCCTGCGACCTCTCGGAGCCTTCCCTCAGACCTGGCGGAGATCACAAGGTCGCAGCCTGACTCTGCCAGGGCCTCCGCCGCCAGAAGCCCTATTCCACTCGTGCCCCCGGTTACGACAGACCTGCACGGCAAGCGCGGCCCCCTAGCTTATGCTCACGTATATTAATTTGGAGTAGACAGTCCATCGGGGCCCCATGGACTACTCGCCGGTACTGAGCCTAACAGATGTAAGCAAGTCCTTTGGTAACGTGGAGGCCCTAAGGTCGGTAACGCT
This sequence comes from uncultured Desulfurococcales archaeon, assembly GCA_964343115.1. GTDB lineage: Archaea > Thermoproteota > Thermoprotei_A > Sulfolobales > Acidilobaceae > Acidilobus. The sequence goes on along the minus strand of CAYFGU010000003.1, from coordinate 52,549 downwards.
GTCTCTGCCGAGGGGCGACTTCCTCGGCCTTGTGGGGCCGAACGGCGCAGGCAAGACGACGCTGATCAGGGTGTCCCTTGGACTCCTTAGACCGGACAAAGGCAAGGTAAGGCTCATGGGCCTAGACCCATTCAGGGACCCGAGAGCGAGGGAAAGGGTAGGGGTTATCTTCGAGAGGCCCAACCTGCCGCCTTCAATGCCCGTGTTCGATATACTCTACAGGGCGGCGAGGATATATGGGGCCTCAATGGACGACGTTAAGAGGGCTATCGAGCTGACCGGCCTCAGCGGCCACGAGGGCAAGCCCTTCGGGCACCTGAGCGCCGGGCTGAAGCAGAGGGCCGCCATAGCGCACGCCCTGATATCACGTCCCAGCCTCGTCATAGCCGACGAGCCAACCAGCAACCTGGACCCTGTCGAGAGGCACGAGGTGCTGGCCCTGCTCGCCAGGCTCAATAAGGACGGCGTCACGGTACTTCTGTCAAGCCACGTCCTCTCTGAGGTGCTCAGGGTGGTCACGAAGGTTGCTGTGATAAAGTCAGGCTCGCTGGTCAGCGTTGGAACGCCTGATGAAGTGATAGCAAGCATAAGGCTAGGTAGGGTCCGAACCCCCGACCCTGACCGTCTTGCTAATGTGCTCGCTGAGAGGGGACTCGAGGTTAAGGTTGACGTGCAGGCTGTGTATGTCACCTTCAGAAGAGAATCAGATGAAAGGGAGCTCCTGCTCGCCCTGGCCGACGCTGTGTCGAGAGGGATAAAGTACTACGGGCTAGACCTCGTGGAGCCAGGGATAGAGGAGGTGCTCAAGTGATGTCGTCAAGAAGGGCGATTGAGCTGCTCTACCTTGACCTTTGGGACGCGCTGAGGCCGCCAGCCTTCGATATAATGCTGCTTATAGTTGCCGTCATGGCTGGCTCCCTCACAGTGCTACAGCCTGTCTCGACAGGGCTGTCGGCCATAGCCCCGTCCAATGGCTTCAATCCTGTGTACATGTCCTTATTTGTCACAACGCTTTACATAGCGCTTAGAAGCTCAAGCGACCTTGTCAACATAGTTCAGGGCGGGATAATGCAGGTATACATGTCGTACCCTGTCTCGCGCAGGCTGGTGGCGGCTGTGCTATACTTAACAAGGTCCCTCTCGCCCGCCATTGTCCTCTTAGGGCTGCCAGCCCTTGTAATGGGCGTCATACTCTACCCTGTCGTGCTCAAGGACCCTGCGCAGTACCTCGCAATGTGGGCGTCATACCTGCTTCAGAGCCAGATGTACGGCGCCTTCTTCCTCCTCATATCGACAAGGCTGAAGTCCCCAGGCGCTGCCATGGTTGCGAGCGTTTCGTTCTACTTCGGCTACATCGCATTCTCAACCCTCCTAGGCCTTCTAGGCATTATGGACGGCATTGAGCTGTACCTCAGGATCTCGAACGCCATGGGCTTCTATTACGCGACGTACTACTACATGACGCCTACCGGGGAGCCCCTTTGGACGCTGTTTGTAGTGCCAGCGATGTACGTTGCGTTCATGGCGGCGTACTTCATATACCTTGATAGGAGGTTTGAGCCAACTTGAGGTGGCTCAGCTCCACGCTCTCGAGACTCCTCCTCTACCTTGCAGTAGCGTTGGCCGTGGGGGCAGCAGTTGGAACAGCCTTCGGCGTCAAGCTCTCGACGTCATACAATGCTAGCGTCCCCTCTTCTGAGATCGGCGCTGCAGTCGCTGTAGTGATGCCGACCTCATCGGGCGGGTCTGCTGAGGTGGCCGTAAGGGGCGCCTCAGAGGTTGTGTACCTTACCCTGGGCACGAATCCCATAGAGCTCCTCCCTGAGGTCCATGGGCTTGGGCTTAGCATAGTGAGCAGCCAGGGCAAGACCGACCTGAGAGCAGGTGTAGTAATTGAAGTGGTTGGTCTGCAGGGAAATCCTTTGTTTGTAGAGGAGGCATTTGAGAACGTCGTGAAGACAGCCCCTCGTGAGAACGGCGCATACATCGTTTCGTCAAGAGCGACGCCAAGCCAGTACCTAATAGTTGTTGCGGTTCCGAGCAACCAGAGCCAGGTGGTCTCCTTCCAGGTGACTTACCGCGTCTCAGGCTACTCCAGGCTGACCAATGAGGGCGCGGCCGCCCTCTCTGCGGCCCTCGTCGCGGCTGCTATAGCCTATGATGTAATGAGGAGGTCACGCTTTTAACCTCAAACGCTGGCCTGCCCTAGGAGACTGAAATGTCGGAGCCCCAGCAGACGGTTGTGCTGGTTGGCAAGAAGCCTATAGTTAACTACGTGCTTTCGATAATAGAGGCTTTCACGAACAACCCCTCTTCAGATGTCGTAATCAAGGCCCGCGGCAACGCCATATGTAAGGCTGTCGACACGGTCAGCACCGTTAAGAATAGGTACTTCAAGGACGTTGTAGTAAAGTCTTTTCGGGCCGAGTATGAGGAGGTCAAGACGGATAAGGGTCCTGTGAAGCTACCTGCGGTCGAGATAGTGATAGGGAGGTCGGGACAGCCCGGAGCTTAGAGCTCCTCTCCAACTCCTAGCCTCCTTAAGAGGGACCTATCCCGCTTTATCCTCTTCAACATAGCCTTGACAGACCTGTAGTACGCTAGGAGCTCCTTAACGTCGTTAACGGTAGTGCCTGACCCTATGGCCAACCTCCTAATCCTGCTCCTATCTATGATGTCCGGGTCTTCCAGCTCCTCATATGTCATGCTTTCTATTATGCTGAGCCATCTCCTGATCTTCTCCTCGCCAAGCCTCGCCTGATCCTCACCAACCCTCACCTGCAGTAGTGAGGTGGGCAGCATCTCGAGCAGCTTACTAAGCGGGCCGAGCCTCCTGATGGACTTGAGCTGAGCGTAGATAGTCCTCATGGTAACTCTGCCCTTAGCTATGTCTTCCTCGACGACTTTTACGGCCCTCTCCTCGGCCTCCGCCTCCTTGATCCTCTCAAGAAGAGACCTGACGTCACCAAGTCCCATAACCCTTGCCACGAAGCTCTGTGGGTCGAAGGGCTCCAGCTCCTCTATTTTCTCGCCAGTTCCGACGAACTTCACGCAAGCGCCAGTGGCCGCCACCGCCGAGAGAACGCCCCCGCCCCTTGCGGTGCCGTCAAGCTTAGTGACGATAATCGACCCAATGGGCGTGGCCTCGTGGAACCTCCTAGCTAGGTCGTAGGCTCTCTGCCCAATGGCTGCGTCTATGACAAGAACTACCTCGTCAGGCCTAACCGCGTGAGCTATTCTCTTCATTTCATCTAACAGCCCAGCCTCGTCACCGTAGCCATGCCTGCCAGCAGTGTCAATGATGATGACCTGGGCCCCCTTAGAGATCAGCTCTTGCACGCCCCTCTTCGCTATCTCCTCGGGCGACCCGCTAGTCTCCCCATATAACATCACGCCCGCCTGCTGGGCGAGCGTCCTTAGCTGCTCCAGTGCCCCAGGCCTGTAGGTGTCGGCGCCTACTAGGCCAACCCTGTAGCCCCTTGAGGAGTAATATCTTGCCAGCTTTCCGGCAGTGGTAGTCTTCCCGGAGCCCTGAACGCCTACTAGAAGAACGACCCATGGCAGCTTCCTAGGAAGCACGCTTGGCCTCTCCTCGCCACCAAACATCGAGACAAGCTCCTCATAGACGGCCTTGAGGAACCAGTCCCTCCTGCTTACCCCAGGCGGGGGTTCCCTGCTCAGGGCCTTCTCCCTAATAGAGTCCGTCAGCCTCTTTACCAGTGAAACGTTGACGTCGGCCCTTATGAGCTCCCTCTGGACGTCACGTATGAACTCGTTGACTGACTCCTCGTAGCTGCGGCCGCCGCCTAGGAACTTCCTAACCGCATCCCTGAGCCCCTCAAGTACCAAAGCTCTCCGCGTAACTGACCCCCTTGAGGCTAATAACCTCGCCCGGGCAGCATGAGGGGGGCTCGTATGAGGGGTTATGAGCTCAGGGCCTTGACGTTTCACGCAGGGGTCGTTGACGCGGAGGGTGCCGAGCTGGAGGCTGAGGTGGAGGGGCTGGCCTCAAAGGCGCTCGAGGCCGTTGACAGCATATCTGAGGAGAGGGGGGTCAGGCCCACATATGTCAGGCTCGTACTCCCGGACGCAAGCGTTTCCGACGCCCCACACCTAATCGCGGCCGCGGAAAGGGCTGGGAAGGACGTAATGATCAACGCAGGCCAGTTCCGTGCCGGCTCCCTCGTCCCAGCCCTAGAGGAGCTACTGCACGCAGGGGTGTACCTCTCTATTGTGCTCGCCTCTCCGTCGTGGGAGGAGGCCAGGAGGGCGTCTGAGTTCATACACGCCGTTGCTTCAAGGGACCCTACTAGCGCAACCAGAGTCGGCGTTAACGTGTGGGGCGAGAGGGTGCTGACCCCATATTATCCCCTTGCAAGCGCCATACCTGGCCGGGAAATTGTGACTGTAGCCCTTACGTACCCTGGCCTCCTGCTGGAGGCCTATTACGCTGAGGGCCTGACGGGCTTAGCGAAGGCGGTGAGAAGGGCTGGATCAGAGGCGCTATCCTTCGCTGAAGAGGTAGCACAGGCCGCGGGGTATGAGCTCGGGGGCGTCGATCTGAGCGTCTCTCCATGGATGGAGGAGTCAACCCTTGCACTTGTTGAGGCCATCTCGGGGGTACGCATGCCTAGGGCAGGCTTCACCCTAGGCGTCAGGGCAGTAAACGAGGCCTTAGCGTCGGGTGGAGGCGGCCTAAAGGTTGTCGGGTTCAACGAGGTCATGCTGCCAGTGGCGGAGGACTCCAAGCTGAAGGCCAGGGCCTCCGAGGGCGAGCTAACAGCTCGATACCTCGCCATGCTCTCTGGCGCCTGCGTTGCCGGCCTCGACATGGTCCCGGTCCCCGCGTCCGTAAACGACGTGGCCGGGCTAATACTGGACGTGGCCTCGTACTCTGCCGCAAAGCGCAGGCCCCTTGGAGTAAGGGTTATCCCAGTTGAGGGGGCTGAGCCAGGCGACAAAGTAGACCTGGGTAGGTTCGGGGAGGCTCCTGTGGTACCAATATGACGAGCTCTTAGGCTGCCCTAGATATCTGCGGAACGCCTTTATCCTCGGACTCCTTAGCCAGCCAGCGATGGGCCTAGAGGTAGAGTTCTGGGAAAGGATAAGGTCTGAGATCGAGGAGCTTGCCGAGATGGGGTGCTATGAGAGAGTCAGTGACATCATAAGCCTCTACCTGGCGCCTAAGCTGAGGACGCTTGCGGCGGCCCTACTGGGGACCGGTAGGGACCCCCCCAGGAGGATCATCGACGTAGGGTGCGGGCCCGGCACGTCCACCGCCGTTCTCAGGGCGTTATACCCTGAAGCCGAGATAATAGCGATAGACCCTGCCGAGAGGAATGTGCTCAAGGCAAGGTCCAGGGTCTCGCAGCCAGCGGAGTGCATTACAGGGGTCTTCGAGTCCCTGCCTGTACAGTCGTCCTCCATAGACGGCGTTATTGCCATGTTCTCCTTCCGCGACGTCACGGACTACCTGGCCTCGCTTGATGAGGCCAGGAGGGTCCTCAGGCCTGATGGCAGGCTCGTGATCCTTGACCTCTATAGGCCGGAAGGCCCGCTGGAGTCGTTCCTCACGGCCCTTCAGTTTAAGGTGGTCGCGCCCTCTGCGGGCCTCACTATGGGCTGTGGGCTAAACGGGCTGAGGTTCGCAGACATCTATCCAACTGTGTCCAGGATGATGACGCCCACAGGCCTCGTGAGAGAGGCTAAGAGGAGGTTTGCCAGGGCCACCTTCGTTCGCACGCCAACAGTGGTCGGAATACTTCTGGCCGAGGGCCCTAAGCCCTAGAGAAGACAAACCTAAACACGTTGCCCTCCCTCTCAACGTTGAACCTAACCAGCCTGCTGTCCTTGAGCGCATAGACAACCATTGCAGCGCACCTCCAGGAGTCCATGAGGACCTCGGCCTCCTCGCCTGGAGGGAGGTTGTCTATGACCCTTGTGACGAGCACGTAGCCTTCCGGGCACTCCTTTCCCCTGAAGTCATAACTCCTCATGACTACCCCTTTCTATATTTATAGAAAGGGTTTTAGAGGCTCGTCAGGACGGGAACATCGCATTGGACACTATGTACTCAACGAGCGCCCTGTTCCTATCAAGGGATAGGACCTCATTAACCCCATTCACAAGCTCCTGCCTTACCAGCGCGGCGCACTCGGGGTCGTTGAAGCTGGTGTTGCGCATCGCGAGGTAGAACCCGGCGCCTGACTCATTGAAGTAGAGGAAGTACGCCCACTCCATGTCAGGCGAGACGGCAGGTATCAGGGTGCCGGGCCTGAGGAGCCTAAACACCCTAACCGACTCGCCGAGCTCGCCTGGCAGCCCCCCATCGCAGATAACCCATGAGGCAGAACACCTCTCAAGAGCGCCCTTCCTGCACGCCACGCCCTCCTACCTCCTTGTCGTCCTGCCCTTAACGTATAAATTCCTAGCTTAGTTGGCTAATGCGGTGCCAGGGCTTGAAGTTCCTGAGGTGTAAGCCGAACCAGATCCCCACGGGCGTAGGAAAGAAGGTCGCGATCATAGGGGCAGGGACTGCTGGACTTGGCGCCGCTGGCGTCCTGAGGTGCAAGGGGTACCAGGTATCGATCTATGACATGTTGCCTGAGCCAGGAGGTATGCTGATCTTTGGAATACACGTGGACAGGATCCCTAAGGGACCTGTCAGGGAGGGCGTAAGGGAGCTTATGGACGCGGGCGTCGAGTTCGTGCTGAACACGAAGGTCGGCGCTAAGAACCTTGATAAGATGGACGAGGTGGTTAAGGCCAGAAACGTCGTTGACCTAGAGGACCTTATAAAGTCATATGATGCCGTGCTGATAGCCACCGGTACCTGGACAAGCAATAAGTCGAACGTCCCAGGCGAGGACCTTCCCTGGGTTTACCCGGCCATGGAGTTCCTGGTAGCTACCCATCTCGCTAAGTTCGGCTACAGGCCCTGGGAGATAGTACCAGATGTCAAGGGCGACCTGCTTGTGGTGGGAGGGGGTTACACGGCCGAGGACGCAGCCTACGTCCCTAGGACTTACCCCGAGTTCAGGGAGAGGATGAAGAAGATCGTGCTCAGCTACAGGAGGACGAGGAACGAGGCCCCGATGGGCCCGATGGAGATGACGAACCTTGAGGCATCGGGCGTTGAGATATGGGAGCTAACCGTCCCGATAGCGTACATGGAGCAGGCTGGGAGGAGGTTGGCCAGGATCATAAGGAACAGGCTTGTACAGGTCCCTGGGGAGAAGCGGCCAAGACCTGAGCCAATACCGGGCAGCGAGTTCGACGCCTACTTCGACTTTGTCCTGGAGGCCATCGGAGAGAGGGCGACACCCCCATTCGAGGGCGAGTGCTGTGGGATAAAGCTTGACCCCAAGTGGGGCACGATAGTTGTCGACAAGGAATTCATGACGACCAGGAAGGGGGTCTTTGCCGCCGGCGACGTTGTGCACGGCCCCAGCCAGCTGGGTCCGGCCCTCAAGAGCGGGATGGACGCCGCAAATGCCATAGTCAGGTATCTCAGCCAGAGGTGACTGAGGAGGGGCTTACCGAAGCTTATTGCGCCTCCTTAGCCGCCGCCTTGATCACGTTTCTGACGTTATCATAGGTGTTCAAGGCGTCTATTTCGCTCAGCCCGAACCATCTCCCGTTCCTCAGCGTGCCGCCGACTCTCCTGACCCTGAATATCAGGTCGTAGTGGATGTGAACTTCTGTTGGGTAGCGCACGACCTCCCTCAGTATGGCAACGGGCAGGACCTCATCAACGGCCTCCCCTGACCCAACGCCAGCAGTCCTCCCTACCGCCTCTACCTCGAGACCCGTCTCCTCCAGGAACTCTCTCCTAACGGCCTCACTTGGCGTCTCGTCAGGCTCCACGTGACCGCCAGGGTATATCCAGACGCCAAGCTTCTCGTGTCTTATTAGGAGGACCCTTCCGTCCTCGATTAGGACCCCGCTTGCAACAATGCACTTCCTGGCCAATCCCTACACCTATGAGCTGACCTCCTCAGTGAACCTCTTCGCTGCCTCGGAAAGCCTCCTCTTAACCTCGTTGAGGGCGTCCTCCTTAGCCTTCCTCAGCTCCTGGGCCCTCCTCTCGTAAACCTCTTTGAGCGCCTTAGACTGCTCTTCGATCTTCCTGCCCGCGAGGTCTGAGATAGAGCTCAAGCCTAGACCCCCTGCCATCCCTCCCGCGCCTGTTAATAAGTCAACCTGGTCTTTCCGCTCAGGAAACGCCCTTTCCCCAGAACGTCACCTCCTCCCCCTCATCGCCGATGCTATACCCCCCAGGGCTACCAAGAAGGCCATAACGTAGTACACGTGCCTCAGCCCCTCAACGAAGGCTAGGGTGGAGACGCCGGTCTGCGAGATGGCAATGCCCGTGAAGACTTCGGTCAGAACCTGCCTCGGGATGTAGGAGGCCGCCAGAGCGCCAGCGATCGCTATGCTTAGGGACTGGCCCGTGAATCTCATGACGCTGAGGGTTGCCGAAGCCACGGCGAGCCTCTCCCTCGGTGCTGACCCCATGACGGAGGCTGTGTTGGGGCTTGAGAACAAGCCCATCCCAACTCCTATTAGCAGGGTCCTCCACGTTATGTCGGCAACAGAGGAGCTGAGGCCCAAGAACGACAGGAGCACGAGACCGACAGCTATAAGTGCCATCCCTGAGGTCGCGAGGGGCCTTGCTCCTATCCTGTCTGAGGCCCAGCCGCTCAGCGGCGCTATCGTAACCATGGCAAGAGACAGCACAAGCAGGGGAATGCTAGCCTCATACGGCCTGATCCCAAGAACCCTGATCATGTAATAGCTGAGAAAGAAGGGAACGAAGAAGTAGCCTGAGTAGTTGAGGAGCGCGGCCAGGTTCCCCATGGAGAAGGGCACTGACCTGAACATGGCCGTGTCGAGGAGCGCTGAGCTTCCGAGCCTTGCCTCCCAGAGGGCAAAGAGGAAAAGGGTTGTTACTCCCGCCGAGAGCATTGCGATGTAGGAGGGCTGCCAGCCGATGAAGCTCCCTAAGGTAACGGCCAGAAGGGCGGACCACAGGCCGACGGACGCCAGGAGCCCGCCTACTACGTCGAGTCTCCCTGAACCCCTGTGCTCACCTTCCCTGAGGTAAGCGGTTGAGAGGGTAAGGCCAATTAGCGCAGGGAGGACAGTAACCATGAACACCCACCTCCAGCTTGGGAGGCCTAGCAGGTATGGCCTGCTTATGATGGCGCCCCCGACGACAGGCCCAATTGTAGTCCCCGTGTAGACGGCGAGGCTCCAGTAGCCGAAAGCCTTGCCTCTCTCCCAAGGAGGGTAGGTCTCCGTGATTATGGCCCCGCTTGTAGACAGCATCATGGCAGCCCCGGCACCCTGCACAACCCTCCAGACGTCAAGCTCGAGAGGGTTTATTGAAAGGGCGCACATAAGCGTTGCTACCGTAAAGACTGCAAAGCCAGTAGTGAAGACCGACCTCCTGCTCCTGAGGTCGGCCAGCTGACCAAAGGGGAGCAGAAGGGAGGACAGCGCGACAAGGTAGCCGAGGGGGACCCAGAGCGCCTCCGGATAGTTAGCGCCCACGCCTTTCGCTATGGCCGGCAGGGAGATGCTAACAATTGTGCTGTCAAGAGGCGTCAACACGGCTGCGAACGCTGTCATGACCGAGATGAGTCTCAGGTAGCTTCTCGGGTAGATCCACCCCCTGCTCAAGTTGCGTTCTCCAGCAGCAAGCCAAGAAGTCTGATATATAGAGCTTTGAGCTATCCCCATCAAAGCGAAAGGCACGTAAGCCCCTCAGGGCCTGAGAACCCGGTGCGGCGGTAGTCTAGCCTGGACTAGGACGCCGGCCCTCCAAGCCGGAGGTCCCGGGGTCAAATCCCGGCCGCCGCACCACAAACAGGCGATGCGTAGAAGGGGCTAGCCGCCTCACACCTCCTCTTCAGCCTCCTCTCCTCCTTCACCTGTTGCGCGCTCAGCCTGCTCTACAGCCCTCCTCATATCCTCTGCTTCAGGCTGGGGTAGGGGCTCTACCGACGCGGAGTTAGGCGCGAGCCTGAGGTATTTGTCCCATTCAACAACGACGCCCTGGTCGGTTATCTCCATGGGATGTCTAACCATGCTTATCCGGGTGTCCCTCATCTTCCACACTATTATTGACCTGTAGAGCTTCCCCTGCACCTCGTCGAGGTCCATCCTAATTATACCGTCGACGGCGTGCTCGACGCCAGGCCCGCCAAACCCCCTCTCGCCAACTGAGACCTGGCTCACAAACATGGCGGTGGTCCCTAGGCCAGCTATAACCCTCTTGAGAAGCATAACAACCGACCTGGCAACAGCGGGCTTAGTTAGGTAAAGGGTGCTCACGGAGTCAATGGTAACCCTCCTGGCGCCCGTCTCCCTTATGGCCTCCCTCAGGACGTCCACGAGCTCGTGGACGTTGTCGACGTCCTTCACGACAAACCTCTCCTTCTGCGCGGCCGACCCTATGCCGGCGGTGAAGGCGTCAATTATTGCAAACCTGCCCTCTCTCTCAGACCTTGAGACTTCCCACCCGAAGTGCCTGAAGCTCCTCCTCACGGCCGCGGGGTGCTCCTCGAGTGCAACGAAGACCGCCCCCTCCCCCCTCGCAAGACCGTTGTAAAGAAACTGCCTGCCCAGTATCGACTTGCCTGTGCCAGGACCTCCTGAGATAAGGACGACGCTCCTGTCAGGTATCCCGCCATAGGTTATCTCGTCAAGCCCCCTCACGTAGGTCCTTACCCTTGGAACCGTCATAAACATCAATTGATTTTAATCCTACATTCCTTAAAAGTGTTTTTATTATCTAATGCGATGTGGCCCCTGACGTTGTAAACGTCAGCGTTTTTTATCGGCCTTATAAATGCCCAACTTCTCTCCCACACCGGTGAGACGTTGGCATCAGTTAACGTACCCCTGGATCTCCTTGGCTACCTGTTCTGGGCGCTGCTCTTCGCAACCATGATATCACCATGGCTGTCAATTAGGTCTCTTAATAGGGCGAGGCTAAGGCTCATCGAGCTGATGGAAAGGAAGTACGGCGCGAGGGTCATCACTATGATACACAGGCAGGAAAGGGTTGGCCTACTTGGCGTGCCGGTCTACAGGTATATTGACATAGAGGACTCAGAGGCTGTCGTCAGGGCCATTAGGAGCACTCCTCCGAACGTCCCTATAATGCTCATTTTGCACACCCCGGGAGGTCTTGTCCTGGCCGCCTCTCAGATAGCCATGGCCCTTAAGGCTCACCCGGCCAAGAAGGTCGTAGTTGTACCCCACTACGCTATGTCAGGCGGCACGCTGATAGCGCTAGCGGCCGACGAAATCGTGATGGACCCCAACGCATCGCTGGGCCCGCTCGATCCCCAGCTGGCTGGGCCGAACGGTGTGTACTTCCCTGCCCCTTCAGTGATCAAGGCCGTCGAGATAAAGGGTAGGGACAAGGTTGACGACCAGACTCTCATACTTGCCGACATGGCCGAGAAGGCCGTCAACCAGGTAAAGGAGCTCGTCGTCGACCTAGTCAGGGACAAGCTAGGTGATGAGAGGGCTAGGTACATAGCTGACAGGCTGGTCGGGGGGTACTACACCCACGACTACCCGTTGACGGTAAGGCAGCTTACAGAGATGGGCCTTAAGGTCTCCACGAAGGTTCCTCCAGAGGTCTATGACCTTATGGTCTTGTACCCGCAGGCCAGAGCCAACAGGCCTGGCGTCGAGTACCTACCGTACCCGGCCGTGCCAGGCGTTCAGCCCAGGGGGCAGGGAGACAGATCACCAGCCTAGGCCAACAAAGCCGCAGCGCGTTGGCGGATGGGGGGCCTTTGCCTTCAGAGGAACTTCAGGCCGCCCGAGGGGCCTCCCTTGGCAATCATTGACAGGAATATTATGTCAAGGGCCATGGGTGGAAGCGCCGCCACGAGCGCCATAGACGCCAGGAGACCCCACTTAATCGTTGACTCCTGAATCGCCGTCATGGCGTATATTGTGACTGTCTGCGCCCCGACGGGCGGGAAAGAGAAGTTGTAGGGCGTAGCTGTGAATATCAGGGGGTAGAAAAGGGCATGCCACGTACCTACAACGGCAAGGAGGAAGACGCTGAGGAGCACGGGCCTTGATAGCGGCATTATGAGCCTGGTGAACCTATTCCTTATGCCGAACAGCTCCCCCACCTCGTCGTAGGCCCTTGGGAGGTCGAGGAAGTACCCGTTCATAATCCACAGGCCGTAGGTCACGGAGAAGAGCGGCATGGAAAGTATGAGGGCCCACCATGTGTTTAGGAGCTTGAGCTTGGCGAAGAACATGTAAAGTGGTATCACGAACGACATAGGCGGGAGGACGTAGAGGTATATCGAGAGCGGCAGTAGCCACCTCCCAGCCCTGCCCCTCGCGACCTCGTAGGCAGCCGGCGCCGCCAGCAGGACCGCAATGACGCCGACCGTTACACTCACTACAGCGCTGCTGACCAAGTATGGCACGGCGCCCTCTGCCGCCTGTATGAAGTACCTTGCGGTGAACCCCCTTGGGTACATAATTGGGGGCCTTGTGAAGTCGTAGATGTCTGGCCTGAGCGCTACAAGAACCATCCAGTACACCGGCATCACGTTGAAGAAAAGTATGACAGCGAGTAGGGCGTAGACTATCCCCCTGAACAGCCAGTCCGGCATCGAGATAGAGACCGAGGGGAGTATTGGCCTGTTCGCCCTGAGGACCCTGAATAAGGCTATGGCAGGGATCGTGGCCATCGCAGCTATGGCGGCCGAGACAAGAGCGCCGCCCGAGTAGCTCCCGAGGCTGTAGACGGCCTCATACGTAAGTATGCCAAGTGTGGTCGTTGAGTACCCAGGTCCGCCCCCAGTAAGAACGTAGGGGGCGTCGAAGGCCCCGAAGCTGAATGCGAGCTCAATTATGAAGGCTATAAGGATTGCCTTGCTGGCCATGGGTATTGCTATCTCGCCGTAGTACCTGGAGAGGGGTAGGCCGTCCATCAGGGCGTTCTCCTTTACCTCCTTTGGGATGGCCCTGAGGGTAGCGTAGATTATTATGAACGGGAAGGTGAGGGAGCCCCAGACGCTCACGAGTATCACGCCGTACATGGCTGTGGCAGGGCTGTAGAGGGGGTCGTTCTGTATGTGAAGGATGTACGTGAACCAGCCGTAGCCTCCACCGTACAGGCTGATGTACCATATGAGGGCGGCGGACACGAACGGAACTGTGTGTGGGAGTACAGTCGCGAGGGCGAGTGGTCTCTGGTACCTGAGGCTTAGGGAGTCTATGGCGACAGCGGCCAGGACACCGACGAGGGTCGCGAGGACGGCGTTTGAGAAGGCCAGCACAATGGTGTTATCGAAAACTTCCCTAAGAGGGACCAGGGCTAGCGAGACGAGGGCCGCCCTGTAGTCGATCCCAACAATGGCAAACGTGACAGCGAATGGGATCATACCGAACGCCGCAACGTAGGCCAGGTAGGGCGCGGATAACCTCAAGCTAGCCCAGGAGGAGAAAAAAGGAGGGGGTTATATTGGTTGGGCCTCAGCCGACCTAGGAGCTCGTAGTTGTTGACTGGCCCGAGTAGTACGTCTTAAGTATCTGGACGTACTGGGCAGCGACCTGGTTCAGGACGGCCTGCGGCGTGGTCGACGTCGGGCTCTCAAGGTAGCTGAGGAGGGCAGACCCTAGGGCGTTGCCGAGGTTGTTAGTGACGGGTATCAGCGGCTCCCACGCGTAAGCGTACTCAGCTGATATTAGGTTCGCCTCGAGCCACTCATGCTTGTACGAGGGCAACGACATGTTAGAGAGCAGCGACTGGTAGGCCATCTTAGATATGGGGAATAGACCTAGCTTCAAGAACATCTGTTCCTGAACCTGCGGCGAGTCTATGAAGGCTAGGAACTCTAGAGCCAAGGCCTTGTTTGAAGAGTACTTGCTGACGGCAAAGTATGTGCCGCCTGCCATCGAGTAGTTCCCCGGCAGCGGCGCCATGAGGACCTCGGAGGGCGATACGTTCTCGCTGAGAATGGCCGAGAGCCTTGAGGCGTAGTTTATAGTGGCCGGTCCCTTACCCTCCGCGAAGAGGGCTGGCACATTATCGAACGATACCTGGAACTGGGACGGGTTTGGCTCATAACTCACCAGCTGCTCCAGTACCTGGAGGGCTTGGAGGCCCGCGCTCGTGTTAATGGCTGGCGGCGGGAACTTGTAGGGCCAGCCGGGGGGTATACAGCCGTAGAACTCTGTTCCGAACCCGGGCAGGCCGTGAATGGTGCCGCAGTTGAGGGTTTGGTTGTGTATGTAGAAGTAGCTGTATATGGACTCAAAGCTCGTCAAGATATCGCCCCCTGACGTAGTGTCCATGGTGAGGATCCCCCATGGCGTTATGTTGTGCTGCACGAAGAACCGACTGACGTCAACTACGACGGTCCAGTTCTGCCACGTCCAGGGGTTAAGCTGCATGTGGTACTCGCTGTAGAACTCCTGCTGGAGCGTCGCGTTGTCGAAGTACTTGGCGTTGTATATTATCAGGACGTTAGAGACCCATGGGGCGAGCCCAGCTACTATCGACTGGTTCGTCGTGGAGTTGTAGACGACGCCGCCGAAGCTCTCGACTGGCCAGAGTAGGTCGCTCAGGTTGACAACTGAGGAGTTCAGGGGTACCACGTAGGGGGCTAGGAGGCTCGCGGAGGTGGGTGTGAATGTTACTATGTCATAGGTGTTCTCGCCCGCCCTGAGCACCGTCAGCTCGTTGGTTATGTAGTTACTAAACGGGTATGCATTAACCTGTATCTTGACGTTAGGGTGCTCCTCCTCGAACATTGGAATCGCGACCTTTTCGAGGAACGACTGGGTCACCCCAGTGTATGTGGCCACCGTCAAGGTTACGACAGGTGCGGTGCTTGTGGTAGTAGTCGTGGTCATAGTTGGGGTAGTAGTGCTGCTGGTAGTAGAAGTGGTGGTAGTGGACGTCGGAGACGAGGTCGTTACGTGGTGTCTGGTTGAGTAATAATAAGCGAGACCCCCAGCCACGGCAACAACGATTACTATTATAATTATGGCCGCTAGGGCCGCCGTTGACAGGGAGGACCTAGACCTCAACATCAACCCCTGCCGGTTGTAGCTGAGGGTACCTGGATATTAAAGCTGCTAGGCCCCTCCACCTTCAAGCCTCTCCCTTGACCTCGCGTTGTGAGGCGCTATAACATACTCAAGGTCGCAGCAGTCCAGCTCAACCCTTCTGGCGGAGAAGAGTTCGAGAGGCCACCTGTGCAGGGGGCTCTCGACCACGACTGTGTGATACTCGCCGTTCTCGCCTAACGGGTCAGCGCCGTCGCCTTTGGCCAGGCTTAGGAACCAGTCTATGTTGTCTTTACCTATGACCTTCCCCACGGACGTCCTCAGCCCCCTCGTCCTAGCTCCGAGGACCCTGAACCTGTAGCCCTCCTCTATATCCCTCATTAGTATATCGAGCGTGTCCATGCCCCAGAGGGGCTCCCTTAGGCTAGCTCCTGCCTCCCTTGCCAGGGAATCCATGTATTTAAGGTGGTCCTCAACGAAGACGTCGCCCGCTACGAGGACGTCAGCGCTCAGCCTCCTGAGGGCAGCCGCCGTCTGAGCGAACTCCCTCCCCTTGTCGAGCCTGAGGACGAGAAGGGGCACCCCAATGGACTCTGCAGCCGCGGCGGTCGCTGAAAGGTTCTCTATGTGGGGTGAGGGCTCCGGGAAGTCGTAAACCAGGAAGAGAAACACGTCGACAGGCCAGCTGAGCTGGGCCGCCCTGAGCCCGTCCTTTCCCCCTGAGAACATAGCCACCCTGTTACCCATGCGGTTCCCGCCAGGCGGGCTCAAAGGAGGCTTATAATTTAGTTTAATAGTGCGTCAGGAGCCTGGCACCCTTCTCCTCGACTGCCTTGAGGGCAAGGTCCCTGATCTTAGTGACCTCGGCCTTGCCATGGTAAACCCCACCCTCCTCTATGCAGAGGTTCAGTCCGAGCCTCTGGCCTATCCTTATTGCTGGGGCGTTCTCGGCGTGCATGTAAGCCTCCATTGTCCTGATCCCCCTCCTGGCCGCCTCAAGTATCAGGAGGGAGGCTAGGACAGTAGCTATGCCCTTACCCCTGTGGCCTGGGAGCACGGCGAACGCGAGCTCGGCAGACCTGCAGTCGGAGAAGCCCTCCCCGAGACCGACAAGGGACCCAGAGGCGTCGAAGGCCCCAATCGCATAGTTACAAGGGTAGGAGAACAGCCTCCTGGCATGAGAATCAAAGTCCTTGAATATGCCGAGGAACCTGTAGTACAGCGAGTATGAGTCGAGGGAGCTGTAGAAGCCTATCACCATGCTCGCGTCGTCCTCACCCAGCAGCCTGAAGCTGTAACCACCCTTCATCTCCGCGATCAGCTGGGGCCTATGGCCACCGACCTGCAACGTCCCCTAACTTAAGTAGGAGGAAAAAACGTATTTAAGTTAGGATGACGTCTTACGTTGGCAGGACGTTCTTCTTGAAGGACCAGTTCAGGACCACGGCGGCGCCCAAGTAGAGCGCGTCGAGACCGGTGATGAGCCCTATGACGCCTCCAGCCTTTAGTATGCCGCTGTTGCCTGTGATGAAGGCCGCCGCCAGCACCCAGAAGGTTATAGTAAGGAGCGCGAGCACGGTTGTCAGGACCCTGGCCTTGAGGGCGTTCGCCCCCACCGTGTATACGAGCGTCAGCAGACCCCAGAATATGAACCAGTACCCGATCTCTGTCCCTCCCCACACGAACGCGCTATTCCAGGCCTGGAGGACAAAGGCCATCGCAAGCCCTATCCAGAACAGACCGTAGGTGCTGAACGCTGTTCCCCCCAGCAGGTTCCCCCTCTTGAAGTCCATCCAGCCGGCGAAGACCTGCGCGGCGCCTCCCCAGAAGAAAGCGTAGGCAAGCGTCATGCCGGCGGTGCCTATAACCCCAGCGTTGTGGAGGCTGAGAACGATAGTGGTGAGCGCGAAGCCCCACAGGCCTAGTGCACTAGGGTCCGCGAACGGCTCCTTCTCACTCAATTCCCACCCACCGCCTATACACTTATATTTTACACATTAAGGCAAATAAAAAGCCTTATGTTAAGGCTAAGCCCCTCCCATGGAGGCCTTGAACTCCTGCCACGCCCTCACCAGCTCGTCGACGGCGCCCGGGTCCTCAAGGGTCGTGGTGTCGCCGAGCGGCCTTCCCTCCATGATGTCCTTCAGCAGCCTCCTCATGATCTTGCCGCTCCTCGTCTTTGGCAGCTTGCTCACGAACAGGACGGTCTTGGGGGTCGCTATGGGGCCTATCTGTGTCCTTATCAGCTCAATGAGCTCCTTCCTCAGGTCCTCGCTTGGCCTCACGCCCGCCTTAAGCACGACCGCAGCAACGGGGACCTCGCCCTTGATGGGGTCTGGGGCGCCGATGACGGCGGCCTCAGCGACTGCCGGGTGCCTGACAAGCACGTCCTCCATCTCAGCGGTGCCTATCCTGTGTCCCGCCACCTTGAGCACCTCGTCGGCCCTGCCAAGGAGCCAGAAGTATCCCTCCTCGTCCTTGACCGCGTAGTCGCCAGGGTAGAAGTAGCCTGGGTACCTGCTCCAGTAGGTCTTCTTGTACCTCTCGGGGTCTCCCCAAACGCCGAGGAGCATGCCTGGCCATGGCCTCTTAATTATAAGGTACCCCCTTACCCCTGGCGGCGTCGGGTTACCGTTCTCGTCAACGACGTCAGCGACTATGCCGGGCATTGGGAACGTGGCAGAGCCTGGCTTCAGCTGAACGAGGCTTATGCCAGGCGCGGGGGCTATCATAGCTGCGCCCGTCTCGGTCATCCACCAAGTGTCAACGATCGGGCACCTCTTCTGGCCGACGACCTCGAAGTACCACTTCCAGACGTCCGGGTTAATGGGCTCGCCCACGGTGCCGAGAATCCTGATGCTGGACAGGTCGTGCTTCTTCACCCACTCGTCTCCGTACTGCCTGAGGGTCCTCAGGGCTGTAGGGCTCGTGTAGAATATGGTTACGCCGAACCTCTCCACGATCTGCCAGGGCCTGTCGGGCTGCGGGTACGTGATAGCTCCCTCGTACATGACCTCTGTGGCCCCGTTCATCAGAGGCCCGTAGACGATGTAGGTGTGACCCGTGATCCATCCTATGTCAGCCATGGTCCAGTGGACGTCCTCGGGCCTTATGTCCCAGTTCCACTTGAAGACGTTGTAGACGTAGACCATGTAGCCCCCGACGCTGTGCATTATCCCCTTCGGCTTGCCCGTAGTCCCGCTGGTGTACAGTATGAAGAGGACGTCGTCGGCCTTCCTCGGGACGGGCTTTACGTACGTCTTCTCAGAGTAGGAGGACAGGAGCTCGTGATACCAGATGTCGCGCTCCTTGACGAAGTTTATCGGGTTGCCGAGCCTCTTCACAACTATTACCTTATCCACCTTGACGCCCTGCTTCTCGGCCATCGCCACGCCATCGTCCGCGTTCTTCTTGAGCTCAATCACCTTTCCGCTCCTCCAGTAGCCGTCGGCCGTTATGAGGACCCTCGACTTCGCGTCAACTATCCTGTCGGCGAGGGCTGAGGGGCTGAATCCTGAGAATACCACGCTGTGGATCCCGCCGACCCTCGTCACCGCTAGCATGGAGATGGGGAGCTCAGGTATCATGGGCAGATATATCGTGACGGTGTCGCCAGGCTTGACGCCTAGGTCCTGGAGCGCCTTGGCCAGCTTGTTCACCTCCCTGAAGAGGTCCCTGTAGCTGAGGACCCTGACTGTACCGTCCTCGCCCTCCCAGTAGTACGCGACCTTGTTGGCTACGTGTGTGCCCATCCAGCGGTCTAAGGCGTTGAGGTTTATGTTCGTCTCGCCGCCGACGAACCACCTGTAGAAGGGCGGGTTGGAGTCGTCAAGTACCTTGTCCCACGTCTTGTACCAGACGAGCTCCCTCGCCCTCTCGTCCCAGAACTTGATTGGGTCCTCCACGCTCTGGCGCCAGAAGTCGATATACTTGTTGTGATAGGGGAAGTACTTCTCGCCGTACGGGAGGGGCTCTATCCTCTGGGCCTCCTGTCCCTCACCGGACAAAACACATCACCTGTGTGTACTACTGTATTCTGAACTGCACCCTCTATTTAAAGGTTCTATATTAGTGGGACAAATAAGGTTCTGTCCCACCAATTTCCTGGTTTTAAATTAACAATACCTCTGAAATTAGTAAACGAAGTGACGGAAGCGGGGCTCAGAGACCTACCCTTGAGTAGAGATCCGTGAGACAGGACAGCCTGAACAGCTCCTCAGCCAGGGCGTGCGCGTACGACTCAAGAACATCGCGGCGGGGCCTCATCTCAAGGATTCGGAGGAACACCTCCTCCATGTATCCCCTCAGGTCGGCATTTGAGACAGCAGGGTAGTCGGACCCGAAGAGCACCCTCCCCTCTGGGAAGTCACTAAGAACGTAGGGGACTAGGGCAGCGGGCAGGGCGGAGGTGTCGACGTAGACGTTGGGGTGGGCCCTCGCTAGCGACATGGCCTCCTCAAAGAAGACGCCTGGGGCTATGGCGCTGTAGCCCCCCGCGTGCGCTATTATGACCGGGACGTCCCTTATCTGTCTTAGGTGAACCTCGAGCCTGGATGGGTCACCGTACTTGCAGAACCTTGGCAGCTCCCAAATGCCTGGGTCACAGCCGCCGTGAACTACCACTGGGAGGCCCCTCTCCTCGGCAACCTCAAGTACAGCCCCCACCTGGGGGGAGTCCAGGTGCTGGAGGAAGAGCGTGGATATTACCTTGAACCCCCTGAACCCCTTCTTGGCGGCCTCCTCGAGGACGGACGCGAGCTCGTCGGGCGCAAGCGAGAGATTGGCCGGAAAGACTGGAGCGAAGTTGCTCATGGCGGAGAGTTGGGGGTGTCTCGCGAAGGTGCAAAAGTCCTCGGCCAACCTCACGGCGTTCAGGTAAAGGACCTCCGGCTGGAGCTGGTCCAAGAGCTCGCTTGCGTACCTCTCTATTAGGGGACGCACCCTCTCGTGCTCCCTAGCTACCTCCTCGATGGACACGCCTGCAAGGACGTCCTTGAAGGGGGGTATCCCAATTATCACGGCACCCCCTACCCCGGCAGTCACGAGACCCTTAATGTAGTCGTTCACCTCCTTCGTTGATCTTAGGAGCGGCATGTGGACGTGCGCGTCGATCACGCAGTCAACGGGCGCGTCGGGCTTCAGCTCCGGCCCCTGGGCCAGGGGGTGTTCAGGGACTTTTACGTGCTAGCCCTGACCTCCTGCAGGGCCTGAGACCAAGCCTCGCGAACAGGTCGTCGACGCTCTCCTGAGGCGTCAGGTAGTACGTCCTGCAGGGGCCGCCTGAGGTAGCCCTGACGGACCTGAGCATGCCCTTCCTTACCAAGGCCGCCAGGGCTGCAGCTACTGAGCTCTCTGAGGCGTCCACCGACCTCGCGATCTCCTCCCTCAGGTGGAGCCCCGAGGCGACGGCACTAATGACTTCTGACTGCAGCCTGCCGACCCTCCTCGACCTGCCGTCGAGGGCCCTCTCGGCCTGCGGTATGTATATCACGGCCGGACCCGTTGAGGTGACGGTGCCGTCAGAGAAGCACACGACCTCACCGAACTTGACTAGGACGCCGATGTTCTGGCAGGGCACCACACGCGACAGATAGGTCCCGAGGCGCGCGGCCGCTAACCGGTTATATCCTTCAAGGCACGGGGAGTCAGGGGCCCGTAGCCCAGCCAGGACAGGGCGCCGGCCTTCGGAGCCGGAGGTCCCGGGTTCAAGTCCCGGCGGGCCCGCCTCAAGTCATAAGTTTCATATAAACTCTTAAGGCCTGCCCTTCAGAACCACGTGACCTGGCGTAAGTTACCGGTCCATGGGAGCGGCGGGAACTCATGAGTGAACTCGGTGAGGAGATCAAAGTGAGGAGCGGTACGACAATGTTAACGTCAACGCGTTAGACGACGACGTCAGGTTCAACATCATAACCGCTTTAAAGACCATGAGAACAGGTTGCTGTGGAACGTTTTCAGGTACTACGTGCAGTACCTCATGTACCTGAGAGGACGTCGATAAAGTCAAGCCAGCTGCGGCTGCCTCCTCCTCAGCAGCATCGCTATCGCAGCAGCGAATACAACTACAACTACCACAGAGACCACAATAGCCGTGCTGCCAAACGACTGCCTGGGAGATGTTACCTTTGAGACAGGCGTTGTTGATGATATATGAATACTAGTTGACGTAGTTGTCTTAGTGCTAGTCAATGATGTTTGTCTTGTGGTCACCGAGGTTGACGTCATCGTAGCTGTTGTTGACGTGGTAGTCAGCGACCTGGTCGCAGTAGTACTAGTGGACATAGTAGTCACTGTTGACGTGGAGCTGACGGCGCTTGTGGTGCTAACTGAAGGTGTGTAAGGCACCTCCTGAGGGTACCTGAGCGGAAGGTAGTCAGTGCCATTACCACCTACATGATATACACGGCTCTCGTTGCTGATTATCTCGTAAGGCGTGTTACACACGTCAGGTTCCTGTGCCATAGGCTGACAGGTCTGCGAGAAGCCAGTCCCGTTAGGGGATAGCCAGGCGTTGCCTGCAATCACGTTACCCCCGAGGACATTCATGCCTGATTTAAGGTTGACGCTCCAGTTAACCTCACTGCTGATTATCCTTACGTTCATAGTGTTGTTAAAGGCGTTGTTATAAACCAGGTCGTCACTCGAGAATATCACATAAATGCCATACCTTGTGTTGTCATAAACAGAGTTGCCAGTTATGTTGTTGTAGTTCCCATACAGATAAATGCCATCCTCGCTGTTGCCTCCAATCTTATTGCTAACTATGTCAGCCCTGTTGGAGTGCTCCAAAATAACCCCCATAGCGCCCATAACTGACCAGCCATCAGTTATGTTGTTGTAGGCTACTATATCATAGTTGTCGGCGTAGAGCCAGACGCCGTAAACTTCGTTATGAATTATAGCGTTGTCTGTTATTGCGGTCCCGTGGGAGTTCTCAGACACTACGCCCGCAGCGTTGTCAGAGACGTTATTTCCAGAGACCATGTCGTTGCTGCCGTAATATATTACAATGCCGTTCTGGGTGTTGTGTACGACCACGTTGTAAACTACCGCACTTCTATTACCATGAAGGTGAACGCCAGTCAACCTGTTGTATGCCACGTAGTTGCCCGTCAAGTTGTTATAGTTGCCTGTAACGTAAAAGCCGTCATTGGTGTTATTAAAGGCCACGTTTTCAAGGATGGCGTTGTCCTTACCGTAGACGTCAAATCCATAGTTCCCGTTACCAGAGGCGTTGTTGTTAACGATGACATTGTAGTTACCGATGATATCAATGCCGTCAACGCTCAGGCTAATGCACGTGTTGTTGAACAGCGTGTTGCCTGAGACGTTGTTGTAGTTACCTTCGAGTGATATTCCGGTGTAGGAGTTGTTAGCTATGAAGTTATCAAAGATCTCGCTGTCGTTACTCCTGATGCCGATTCCGAAGCCCGTGTTGCTAGAAATAACGTTATTATCTATCACGTCGTTGTTCCCCCAGGCTGACAAGCCGTTTCGGCCAAAGGCTATTCTATTGCCTGTGACCACAAAGCTGTTGCCATCGATCAGGAAGCCGTACGAGCTGCTGTTGATGACAACATTGTCTATAATGTTGTCACTGGAGGATACTATGAAGAAGCCGTCCTGGTATCCAACAATACTGACGTTCTCAACGGTGACGTCCCTAGCTGACTTTATGTATATCCCAGCCCCAACGGCACCGTTGCTTATTGAGTGGCCGTCGCCTTTTAGCACGACATTATCAGCAAAGACCCCTATACAGTAGCCGGAGCTCTGGTCTCCACTTATGTTGGTCTCCAACACGTAGCTGCCCGAGGAAGTTATGTTAGTGCAGCCGTTTATGGTTTGGGATATGGTGCCCTGACCTTGGACGTTTTCCTGGCTTGAGCTAACTAAGGTAGCAGACTTTCTGGTTAGCGCCAGAGCTCCTGGGAGCGATGAAAAGCTCCTCCTAAACGATAGTCCAGCAACATAGCCCGCAAAGGCCCCAAGAAGGGTTAAGGACACCAAGACAATAGCAGCTGAAAGTCTAGATGCCAACGGGATAGCCTTCGGTAGAGTTAAACACTTTTACCACCATAAAATAGGTACAGAGTCTTCTATTTAAGTCTATATGGCTCAAAATTCAGCGGCGTCTTCTCGTAATCTAAACGGCTAACTGTACAAGGCTACTTTAAGAGAATGTGTGTTTTAGCCAGCTGAAACTTAGTCGAGCTACGCCTGACCTTCTCCTAGCGAGTCCAAGGAAAACCCCTGCGCCAACAGAGCCTCCATCCACAGGGCTATGAGACCCTTAGCGTCAAGGTAGGACAGGCTAACAGACCAGAGCCTCAAGCTAATTCAAAAACTTGTGACGGACTCCGTTAAATTAACACATATCCACCCGCTTATAATTTTCTTAGGATTCTCACCAGCTAAAAGGGAAGTTATGGGCAGCGACAAAAATGAGCTGGACAGGTGCATCAGGCAGCTCGAGCGCGAGGGACTGATAAGGACCACGGAGCACAGGAGAAGCCGACGCCTCTTAATGGTAACTCGAGGCTATGAGGACCTCCTGCCGGCAGGCGAAATAGCCGAGGACCACGTGAAGTACATAGCTGAAGGGCTCGAGTTATTATCGGAGGAGCAGCCTGCACTTAAAGATATGACTTACGATATCTGGGGAAGAAGAAAAACATCGATAGGGCCGACCACGCACTCCAGCACGTCCTGACCGGAGAACGGTACAGGCACTTAAGGGAGCTCCTTGACCAGTACGACATAGAGGGGTTCAGGGGCGAGGTGAGGGAGGAGGCGAACAGGCTCCTCCAGCTTAAGGGCTATAGGCTGGATGGCAGGTGCAGTGTCTGCGACCCCTCACTTACGCTGGGCGACGAAAAGGGGAGGAAGATAGAGGAGTGGAAGGGGAAGCTGGGCATACATATAATAAAACGCCCAAGAGGCAGGATATTATGACATCATTGCAAATTATAGGATTAGGGGGTTCCCAGACCATGACTGTGAAGATAAGATGAAATCCCTAAGGCTGTCCCCAGTGAACTTAGGTTCCCGAGTCACATGGCTTCTGGGAACTCTTAATGACTTGATCAAGCCTCCGGAGCCGGAGGTCCCGGGTTCAAGTCCCAGCGGGCCCGCTCTTTCAGATTAACGCTGATAAACACCTGCGCGGTTAAATTTGGGAGCACCACATTACTCGGTTAGAATGAGCGAGGCCACGCTGAGGAACTATGCGATCTTCCTGTCGCTTGTAGTAGCGGCACCTCTGTTGGTAACGCTAGTGATTGGGTACCGTTCCATTTCCTCGTTAATCACGTTCATGATAATACTTGACATTGTTGTCGCCGTCGCTATGGCCTTCACGTACCTGTACTACGTACGCCTGGCCAGGAGGTACTACGCCCGTGTCCTGGACTTCTACACAGGGACACCAAGGGACACCGCCTCAGCCAGGGTCGCCGTCCTTGTGCTCAGCTATAACGAGGATCCCCTAACCGTTGCGCAGAACGCGCTCGTCGCGAGCCTCACCGTGGGCCCCGAGAACGTGTTCGTCCTTGACGACTCAACTGACCAGGCCATTGTGACCAGGCTGCAGCTCATAGCCGAGAGGACAGGGTTCAACTACGTTCACAGGGCAGAGAGGAGGGGCTACAAGGCAGGCGCTATAAACGACTGGCTCCGAACTTGGGGCCGCAACTACGAGTACGCCGTCATCCTGGACGCCGACCAGATGCTCCTGCCCGGCGTTATAGGCAGGCTCCTCAGTTACTTCGACGATGAGAGCGTCGCCTTCGTGCAGGTGCCCCAGTACTACTCAAACACGAGGACCTGGATCGGGGTAGCGTCGTGGATTCAGCAGCTGCCATTCCTCAGGGTCGTGATGAGGGCAAGGGACATGAGGGGGTCCCCCTTCATACTGGGCTCAGGGACCGTGTTCAGGGTAAGGCCCGTCCTCGAGGTAGGTGGATTCAACGAGGAGACTGTGACAGAGGACATCTACACCTCGCTGGAGCTCCTTGAGAGAGGCTACATAGGGAGGTATATTGACGTGCCTGCCCTCTGGAGCGGGGAGCCGCCCCAGTCTTACCTGGCCTACTGGGTCCAGCAGTCGAGGTGGTCTCTCGGAGGCTTCCAGCTCCTCCCCAGGCTCCTGAGGGCTAAGATAGGGACCGTCCAGTTCTGGGACTATCTAGATGGCGTCATCTACTGGCTGAAGGTAAGCCTCCTTGCTCTGGCGGAGGTCATAGCTCCCGTGCTCTTCCTCATATTTAACGTCTACTACTTCAGGTACGCCCAACTGTACTTCCTGATATACATCCCGTTCGTGCTCTTCATGCTCTACAGCTACGTAATGTCCATGAGGAACTACAACTATGGATTTAGGGCGTTCCTAGCTCACTACTCCCTTCAGTCTATTGACTCCTTCCCCACATCACTTTCCTTCTTCACGTGGGCGCTTGGGAGGAGGAGGCCGTTCAGGGTCACCCCGAAGGGAGGGGGCCAGAGGACGCCGCTGAGGCTCATGGCCCCCACGCTTATTGTAGTGAGCGTGCTCGCAATCTCGCTCGGCGTGGGCGTCTACAAGTTAATGGCTGCCGTGTCCTTCCCATACAGGCTTGGAGTGATGGTAAACGTCTTCTGGGTCGCGTGGCTGCTCGTCGGCTACAGCATAGGCCTGCTTCTCATAGTAGGCGGGGAAGCACCCTTCGAGGTCAGGAAGGCGTGGAGGCAGAGGTACAGTCCTGAGCTGTTTGAGGTAGGCCCTATCGTTCACTATGCGGTGCAGCTCGAGAGGGAGATCGCTGACTACGACGGCAGCCTCTCACGTGCCATAGGCGAGGAGGCCCAGAGCGCAATCCTGGCTGAGAGCTCGGAGGAGAGCCTAAGGCACGCAGAGATATATGGGTCGATAGCCGAGAATTTAGGTGTCTCAAAATGGTCGTTCTACTCCCCTGTCCTGTCCTCGTTCCTTGACGCAATAAGGGCGCGGATCAAGGATGCCAGGGCCAGGTGCCTAAATAGGCGTCCTGTTGAGGACCCCTCGTGCTTCCTCATAGAGGAGGAGCTCATGATGAGGGTCGTGGCGCAGCTTGTCACTGAGGTGCTCCATGACAGGCTCAGCGAGGATATGGTGAGGCAGCTTGAGTCGCTGGCTGACGACGAGGTCGAGCACTTCTATACCAAGCTACACCTGGTGTACGCAGTGAAGGGGGAGGGTGATTCAGTTCCAGCCCTGCCTATAACGCGGGAGACAAAGTCAAGCACTTAAGGGCCCAGTCCATGGCTAACGGGGCCTGTGAAGAGACCATCAGTGGCCGGACCCTAAGGATGACGACGGGTTACCCGTACGAGGCCCCCTCAAGCCCTCCATTAGCTCGTACAGCGCGGACGACAGAGCGCAGGCCACGTCCCACGCCTTAAGCGGCTCCCCGCCCATGAGCCTGACCCTCCTCACGGCGAGCCTCTCTGTTTCCTCCCTGAAGGGCCCCCTCGGGAAGGCCCCAAAGCCGACCGCTAGGCCTTTCTCATAGGCCTCCCTGACTAAATCTTGCGGCCTCATGTCCTCTTCCCCGTCCTCGCTTAGCAGCATCAAGCCCCTCCCCCCAATGAGGCCCCGTAGGCCACCTGGAACCTCCCATATCAACGGCTCCCCCTCCGGGGGAACCCTTCCCAGCCTGAGGAGCTGGCTCATAAGGCCCTTGAACCTGTCGTAGTTCTTGGGCAGCCTGACCTGCGGGCTGAAGGCGAAAACCCTTCCGTCCTGAAGGTGCATGTAGACCTCCGCGACGCCACGACTGACGGGGGCCTTCTCTAGGAGGTTAAGGAGGGAGAGGTGAGCGATGTCGGGCCTCCCCCTTCTCCAGTAGTTGGGAAGCGACCTCATGGCCTTCCAGTGCAGGCCGGCGTCCAGGAGGAGGTCGTCAGGTCTCACGCCGAGCCTCCTGGCAGACCTCAATACCTGCGGGTGGTTGAGGATCTGCGGCGGGACCAACTCGATGGCTACCTCGAGTAGGACTACGATTACCTTGCCCATCTCAGACACCTCAGCGATCGGCGGGCTTCGTCATCTGGCCTCCGACAGCCCTGCCCCTCTCATCACTCGATCACTAGAGGTCCTCGCGGTATTTTGCCTTTTGCGGGTCAGCCCATGTCCTCTTCCTCGGTCTCCTCCTCGCCAGCTTGCCCCCAGAGCTCCCTCCTCCTGGCCTCCAGCTGGTTCACCTCAAAGCCCATGAACTCAGCGGCGTTGAGGAGCTCAACCCCTGACTCCCTCGCGGCAGACATGTGCTCGGCTAGCCTTTCGCGGTACGAGAGGTCCCTGAGGAGGTGGTGGTCCACTACAACAGTGTCCGCAACTCTGGCCCTGACCAATCTGAGCAGGCCCTCAAGGCCAGCCCTGACGGCCTCAACTGGCACCTTGAAGCCAGCGAAGTAAGTGGGGGGCCCGCTTAGGATGAGGGCCCTGGCCCCCGACCAGGACAGCAGGCGAGAGATGGCTGAGGGGTCTGCTGGGCCCTGGACGTCGCTCGCGAAGAGCAGGCTCTCGTCCCCGCAAGACACCCTCACCATTAACACCCTCCCAACAGGGGTCCCCGGCTCGCCATGCCACACCGGCTCAGAGAACTCAAGCCTGGCAGAGCCGACGTTGAAGGAGGCCGAGTCAGCGTATGAGACCCTGGACGCCCTCACAACCCCCTGCTGAATCAGGAACCTATGGGCCCTCGACCTCTGGCTCCAGTTTATGTCCTTGGTGGGGTGCTTGACGAAAAGCGCCTTGCCCTCGTAGAGGTTGGGCTCGTCCCTTACGTAGTGGTCGTAATGGTAGTGGGTGATTGTGATGGCCTCGGCCTGAGCTATAGCGTCCCTTATCCTCTCCATCGCCTCCTTAAGAGCCTTCAACTCAAGCTCGTGAGGTGGCAGCCCGTACCTCCTAGGAGCTAACGAGGCCCCAAGGTCTAGTCCGATCAGGGTGCCGCAGGCGTCTAACAGGGTCGCAATGCCCCTGACCCCCATGCTGTCAGCTGCCAGGATTGAGACCTTGAAGGGTCCTACCTTCCTCACTGTCTGGCATCCCCCCAGCCATGTAACCCTAGAGCGTTAAACGGGCGGCGCCTGCGCCCTTAACCGATGCTGGCCAATTAGGGCGCGGTGATGACCGACCGGGGAGGCGCTGGGACAGGTGCTCTGGCTAGTGTTCACTACGGGGGCCTGCAACCTCCGCTGTGATTACTGCGGCGGCTCCTTCCCCCCTAGCATCGTGCCTCACAAGGTCTCGTACGACCCCATAAGGCTCAAGCGCCTCGTCGAGTCCGACCCCAGGCCAACCGTTATTTTCTACGGGGGCGAGCCCCTGCTGAACCCCCGCTTTATTATCTGGGTCATGGATAACGTGAGGGTCTCCCGATTTGGTGTCCAGACCAACGGCCTACTCTACAGGGCCCTCCCAGAAGCCTATTGGAGAAGAATGGATGTGGCCCTCCTATCGATAGACGGCCGGGAGGGCGTCACTGACAAGCATAGGGGCAGGGGCGTCTACAGGAGGGTCGTTGAGGCGGCTAGGTACCTGAGATGCCTTGGAGTCGAGACCATAGCGAGGATGACCGCCACCCAGGATACCGACATATATGAGGACGTTAGGCACCTCCTTGACCTAGGGCTATTCGACAAGATTCACTGGCAGCTTAACGTGGTCTGGACCGAGAGGTGGGACTTCGAGGAGTGGGCGTGGAAAAGCTACATACCTGGAGTGAAAAGGCTTGTCGACCTGTTCGTCTCGGAGCTAAGGAGGGGCAGGGTGCTTAAGATCATACCGATCCTAGGGGTGCTCAGCGCGCACTTCTTCGGGGGCTATGAGGGGAGCCCGTGCGGGGCCGGCTACAGGAGCGTGGCCGTCAGCACGGACGGGAGGGTCCTGGCCTGTCCCATAGCGGTCAGGGAGCGCTGGTCAGTGCTAGGTGACATTAATGGAGGCTTCAAGCTCATGGGACCACACGTGCCAGAGGAATGCGCTTCATGCCCTTACAGGAGGTACTGCGGCGGAAGGTGTCTGTACGCGTCAACGGAGAGGCTGTGGGGCAAGGAGGGCTGGAGGGCCGTTGACGAGGTCACCAAGGAGTACCTTAACGTCGTGCTCTCAGCGGTGCCTGCCGTCGAGGAGCTCGTAAGGGATGGCATAATTGGCCTCGAGGACCTGAGGTACGACCCGACCGAGGACTCGACCGAGGTGATACCTTGAGCGGGAGTGGAGGGCTTGCTTCCTATGAGAGGAGGCCAGTTATGCCGACCCGCACGTGGAACCCCGTTACAGGGTGCACGCACAGGTGCTCCTACTGTTACGCCATGAGGCTGATTGAGACTAAGCTGAGGGACAGCCCTAAGTATGCTAGGGGCTTTGACCCAACCTTTCACGCCTCCGACCTAGCCAGAGCTAACTTCAAGCCCACTGACGTAGTCTTCGTTGTAGATATGGGCGACCTTTTTAGCGATGGCGTTCCCGACGAGTGGATCGAGGCCGTCCTCAGCAGGGCGAGACAGGTACCTGCCAGGTACCTCTTCCTCACCAAGAACCCTTCAAGGTACGAGAAGTTCCTTGAACTCCTCCCTAGCGGCTCCATACTGGGCGCAACTATTGAGACCAACAGGGACGACATAACTAGGTCTATAAGCAGGGCGCCCCCGCCAAGTCAGAGGTATAGGAGCCTTAGTGACATACCCTGGCCAAGAAAGTACGTGTCCGTCGAGCCTGTGCTCGAGTTCGACCTTGACGTGTTGGCCTCGTGGATCGAGGAGATAGCGCCCGTGACTGTTCACGTGGGTTACGACAACTGGAACTCGAGGCTACCCGAGCCGCCTCTGTGGAAGGTCAAGGAGCTAATTAACAGGGTATCCGCCCACACCCCAGTGACCGTCGGGAGCCTCAGGTCCCCCTGGTATGAGAGGTGGGCTAGGTCGAGGGGCGTATAGATAGCGGATGATGAGGAGCCATCCAGGGACTATGTGACCGGAGCGCTCTTCTCTGACGCCTAGGGCTACATCCTTGAGAGCTCACCAAATATGTAGGCCGACCCTGCGAGGATTCCGCCCGCCGTAACGTACGTCCAGCCTATCCCAATGTACCTCGCAAGGTACCCTGAGATGAGGGAGCCGGTGAAGTAGGAGACCCCGGTCAGGGAGCTGTAGAGTCCAAGGCCCCTTCCCTCCCTCGTCCCCTTCAGCACCTCAAAGACCATCACGTTCGAGGCGGTGAAGAAGGTGGCGAAGGCTATTCCTGCCGCGAGGGGGTAGAAGGTCAGCCCTGTCAGTAGGAGGGACTCCCTTGTGTCCCACAGCGCTGTCGCGAGCCCTATGGTCGCATACGAAGACCCCCTCAGAGCGAGCGAGCCTACAGCTGCCCTGGCATTGCCACCCAACCTGTATATTAGCCTTGGGGCGAGCCAGAACCCAACTATCTGCGCAGCCATACCTGCCGAGATGACGGTGAGCACCTCTGAGCTAGTGAGGCCGAGGACCCTCAGGCCATATGGGTAGAGCGTGTTGAAGATCCCTGACGATACGTAGAACAGTGTTAGGCCCAGATAGAGGAGCGGCATGTATGCTGCTGGGCTGACCCCAAGCCTCAGGAGCCTCAGCGGCTTAAAGGTGGTCCTGGAGGGCAGCCTAAGGAAGATCGTTGGGACCAGCCTTAGCCTGAGTAGGAACGCCTCAAGAACGTGCAGGAGCGACTCCCTCTCGAACCTAATAGGAGACCTAGGCACAGAGACCCACGACCACGCGAGCGAGAGCGAGGCCGCGGCAGTCATAGCCCCGGTCACCATCCTTATGCCGATCAGTGGGGCGGCTGCGGCGGATGAGAGGTCGCCGGCGAGGTACCCAATAGAGGAGAGGTAGTTGTACCTCGAGTAGGCCACGCTCCAAGACCTTTTCTCGTAAGTGTCCATTATCAGCATGCTAACCGTCATCCCGACAGCCGTTGAGAAGAGAGAGGTGGCCGCGTAGTAGGCTACGAGCTCAGGTATCGTTGACGCAAGGGAGATCAAAAGGAGGAAGGCGGCGGTCCCTGACAGGCCTACAAGCAGCACCCCTCTCCTGTCGTACCTATCCAGGGCGTAGCCCCACAGGACTGAGGCGAGGATACCGGCCCCTGTCCCCGCTGACATAGCGTAGGAGACCGAGACGGGCCCGCCCCTGAGCTGGGCTACCTCTAAGGTGACCAGCGTGCTGATAGGGCCCATCGCCACGTTAAATGGCAGCAGGGCCAGCATCCAGTCCCTTCGCGTGCCTAGCATGGGCTCCCAAGGGACAAGGTGAGGCTAACCATAAAAAGAGGGCTAGCGCTATCCTCTGGACCTGACAGTGGGCCCTTCCACTGTCGCATTCAACTAGGCCCTGGAGGCGTATCTAAGTAACGGCTTGGCGACGCGTCGTGGTAGTAAGGCCCCTTTAGGGGGTTTGCTTGAAGCCTTAGACTACATGGAGAGGTAGCTTATTAAAGCTCGCGTCAATATGAAGTATACAGCTGATGTCGGTTGAGCGGGCAGAAGTACTTGCTGCCTACCATCACTGTGTTCCTGCTCGTCGCATCACTCGTGTTAGTGGTCCCCGGGTCCTCAGCTCAAGCGACAGGTATCAGCTACCTGTCGGTTGGGACGGGCGGCGTTGCGCTGTGCTACCCCTATATGATTGAGGCCTCAGGTCTCGTCAACCTCAGGACGGGAGCCTCTTATTCTTTCTGGCCAGGTGACACTGCCATAGCGGCCTCGTGCTCCGACGGGTACATACTTGTCGTCGGGGAGCACGGAGCCTACTTCATATCAATGTCGGGGCCCGCCCTGTCAAAGTTCTCAGAGCTCTGGGTGGGGGACTTAGTAGGGGTCTCAGGTGATATGGCGGCCTACCTCGTAAACGGCAGCGTGTACGTTCTCTCACCGGGCCAGGACTTCGTTATAGTGCCGCCTGTCGGCTCTGTACCTATTTCCTTCACAGTGAACGGGGGTGTCCCCGAGGTTCTACTTTACGGCAACGGGTCCTTCGCCCTAGAGTTCCCTGTAAGCTCCGTCATTCCCTTGAGGGCCCTCTCGCTATACCCGTCCGGCGGGGTGAACGGGTCGCTCGTTTACGTGCAGTCCTACAATGGTACGCTGTATGAGCTCAGCGAGGCCCCTTACTCTCAGCCAACGCTTGTGGGCGCGTATTCCTTGCCGGTTCAGCTCACCAGGATCTACGTTGTAGCCCCCAACTACGTAATCGCGAACTCTAGGGCCGGGATGATATTGGTACAGCTTCAGCCGTCCCAAACCCTAGACGTCATCGGCAACGTCACCCTTACACCCGTTGGTTACTACGCACCCTGGCTAGGCTACACCTTTGTGTATGTAGAGGGGTCCTGGGTGCCAGTCCCAGGCTACGCGATCGGTGTCCTAGGCCAGCTCGCTGTGGTCACCGACGTTGGTAACCAGACAGTCCTCTACCCGCTGTACCCAACAAACCTGGTTGCTGGCGTTCCCGTCTCCGGGCAGCTCGTCATAGGCAACTACTCAGTGAAGGTATCCATGAGACCAGGGGCCTATGCTATTCCCTCCCCCTCAGTGCTTGAGATGATTGGCAAGGCGCTCCAGCTTATCGGGGGCTCCGAGTATTACCCGCCCAACGTCACGTACCCCTTCCACATGGTTGTCCTCGTGTACCCGCCCTCGAGCATGGGCGAGCAGAAGCTCACCGGAGTTACATATGTTGCTGCCGGGGCTGGCTCGCTTCTCGTAATAATGAACGGGAACGCTGAGGTGATGACTGCAGGGGGCGCCACGCTCACGATCGGTGGGCCATGGCTGTACGGCGGCGTCGGCCCGGCAGGGGTTGCGCTGTACGCAAACGGCACCATATACGTGTTCAACTACCAGAGACAGGAGGTCGCGAGCTACACCGCGCTTGTAAGTTACGTGCCGCTGGTTATGAGCCCCTACGAGGTCGGGGGGAACTACTATGTGCTGCTTGAGGGGCCTGGCGCGCCCGGGAATGGCACCTTCTACATATTTGGCCCGAGCGGAGAGACCTCGTTCCAGACAACCCTTAGAGCCGAGGACGTCGGTTCAGGCGTCGCGGTCGTCTACGGCCCTAGCGGCACCACGGGCTACATTGAGGCGGGGCCGCTCACAATACCCATCCAGGTGCAGAGACTCTACGCCTCAGTTAACGGCATGACCGTCAGCTACAGGACACCGGGCGGCGACTACGTCCTAGTAGACCTGGAGACAGGGCAGGAGTTCGTGCTCCTCGACGCCCCAGACCTTCAGGCCTACGCACTTGGGCCCTACGGTCTTGCGGTCTACGACCCAAGGGCTGGGACCCTCCAGCTCGTCAACGTGAGCCAGCTCATGCAGTCAGAGGTCATGCTGAACGTGATAAGCTCGCCTGGAAGTTACATTTACGTAAATGGCACCCTCGCAGGAGTGGGTAACGCCACGGTCTACGCCCCCTATGGGTCAACACTGAACGTAACGGCCGTGAGGCAGTATACCTTGCCGAGCACCGAGATCGTGCACATGACAGGACCGCTGACAATATCCGTCTCTCCAACACCCCTTGTGGCGAACCTGACCCTCTCAGTTATCTCGCCCATACCCGTAGACTACGTCACGGCGAGCGTGAACGGCTCCACGTTTAAGTGGCCCGTTAACGGAACTATCCAGCTAACGGCTGGCATTCCCTACACCATATCAATAACCTCCGCGTCCCCGCTGAACTACTGCGCCGCGTTGACAGTATCCGAGGTCTTCCCTCCAGGTCATGATGTGCTCACTTTCAACTGCACCCTTAAGGTCCCCGTGCTGGAGCTGTTCAGCGCTATCCCTGCGACCGTTGAGGTCGCCACCGCGTCGGGCCCGGTTGCCACCCTGAACTTAACCCCTGGCGTAAGCGAGTACGTGGCCGTGATGCCGGGCTCCTACACAATAGCCTCTACTACTAGCGTCTCTGGCAGGGCGCCTTACTCCCAGGTTGTCACGATAAGCTCGCCTGGCCTCTACGCCTACAACGTGACGCCGCCGCCGAGGGCGATGGTAGCCATACTGACGGCCTACTCCAACGTGCCGTACGCAAACATATCCGTCTACTTCCAGAACGGAACGATAATCGCGTCGCACGTTGGCAGCATATCGCTTAGCCTGAGGCCAGGAGTATACCTGGTCAAGGCGAGCGCGCCTGGCTACACCAACGAGACCAAGAGCGTCATGCTGGCTTCAGGATCCACCATGAATCTCCTCGTACCGCTTACGCCGTACGTGCCGCCCAAGAAGTCAGTTATCTCAACAAGGGTCATAATGGTGGGCGCGGCTGTCGGGGCCACTGCTGCAGCGGCAGGCGTCGGCTTCATCATGTATAGGAGATCAAGGATGACTGTTGAGGAGCTTCAGGTCTAGGCCTAGACCCTGACTATGTTGAGACCACTGGCCTTCCTCAGCCTGTTCATGACCGTGAGCCCTAGCCCCCTCTCCTCGAAGCCCTCGGCGAAGCCCTCGTTGACGTCAGGAATCTCGTCTATCTGTCTGAGGGCCTTAAAGAGGTTCCTTGCGACTACGAAGATGTTAGACCTGGGGCCCAGCTCTATGACCCTTATCCCATAGGACCTATAGAATTCGGCGGTCTCGGAGGAGCACAGAATGACAGGTCTTGAACCCCTTCTCATAGCCTCCTTAACTATCTCAGCTGACTTCCTGGCGTACCTGGCCAGGTCTGCGTAGTCACCCTCGATAACTGTCAGCCTCTTAGAGGGGGCGTAGTGCCTATACCTCATACCAGGTGCTAGGGCCACGTCTGCCTCGCCCAGGCCTCTCGCGAAGGCCGGCACCACCAACTTAACCCCTAGCTCACCCTCAACCTCCTCATAGGGCACGGCGCCTGGCCTAAGGAGGACAGGGGGGTCCCTTGTCAGGTCTATGATTGTCGACTCTACGCCGTAAAGGGTCTCACCGGAGTCTATTATGACGTCTACCCGCCCGTAGAGGTCCCTTATCACGTGATCCCCCGAAGTAGGTGAGGGCCTCCCGGCAAGGTTGGCGCTGGGCGCCGCTATCGGCACGCCGCTCTCGCGTATCAGCTCGAGCGCCACGGGGTGCGCTGGCATCCTAACGGCAACAGTCTCCCTGTTGGCCGTGACTACGTCAGGCACCCTCGGGGACTTCCTGAGCAGGAGGGTAAGAGGGCCGGGCCAGAACCTGCGGGCGAGCCTGAGTGCAGCATCAGGGGGGTCCAAGGCCACGTCGAATAGCTGGTAAAGGTCAGCTATATGCACGATCAGCGGGTTGTCGGCAGGCCTCATCTTTGCCTTGAATATTTTGAGGGCTGCCGAGGGGTTGTAGGTGTCGGCCCCCAGGCCGTACACGGTCTCTGTAGGGAATGCTACCGTGCCGCCGCCCTTTATGACCTCCGCTGCACGCCTGATGAGCTCACGGTCAGGCCTCTCTGGGCTTACCTTGAGTATTCTAGTCTCGGCCATGCCCTCACAGGGTTGAGCCTTGAGGCCGTTAAGCCTTTACGCTTTAGTACAGGACACCGATTCTATAAAAAAGAAATTAAAAAGCATTGAAAATTAGGACGAGAGTCCTACGTTAGGTCAGTACCGGTACCCCCACCTATTTATTCTAAGCCCTAGCACAGCGTAGAGGACTATCCAGGCCCCTATCATGACGAAGATCATGAAGACGAAGCTAGAGATGGCCATCTGGAGGTTGCCGCTCAGTATGTGGCCGCTAGCGCACCCGTTAGCCATCCTAGCGCCGAATAGCACGAGATAGGCGCCGAAGAAGCTGCCGATCGCCCTCTTCCACTCACTGTTGCCGAACCTCCTCGTCCAGACGCGTGGAACCTGTCTCCTGAAGGCCATGAACCTCTTGCTTATAACCAGTGAGCTTATCAGGGAGCCCAGGAAAGTACCTAGGTCGCTGAAGGGCTCCCAGCCTATCTCGCTGAACGGCCTGTTGTAGGGCACACCATTCTTAATGCCGAGACCTCCAAAGAGCTGCCAGTAGGGGTTAGCGGCGGCGTACCTGGGGTCTATGGCGTAGAATATCTGGGCCCATATCCATGCGTAGGTCGTTGACTCGCCGAATATCTGTCTCAGGTATATCACTGCTACGGCCGTTATCGTGAAGGCTAGGCCTAGTATTATTATTGACCTGCTGTTCCTTATGCTGCTCTCGTTAGTGAGCTCAGTTATGAACCTTCTGGCCCTCGGGTACTTCTCGGTCTCCTCGGCTATGACCTCCTGCCACGCCACGCTCTCCTTAGTAGCGCCGGCCAGGTGGTAGCCACAGCTTTGCCTGACCGACTGGGCAGGGTACCTTGGCAGGAACAGGAAGAGGCTGAACATTATTATGAAGAAGATCACGGCGACCACAAAATAGCCGACTCTGTCAGTGAGGCTGAAACCCGCTAAAGTTGCCCAGGTTACGGGGCCGAAGTTTAACGTGTTCCAGAAGAAGCCCCTGGCGGCCCCAAAGACCAGTGACCACGTAAGGGCTCCCAGGAGACCACCGACTACTGCATAAAGGGCGTCCCTCCTGCCCTGACCTAGCGCTATCCATATCAGGCCAGGGAAGTAGCCGCTGAGGCCGACACCGATGCCGAAGATGAGCCCGCCGACCACAATGCCAGGTACGAAGAAGGCCTTAATGCCAAAGTGCGGGGCGGTGCCAGGCATGATGTAGAGGCCGTAGAGAAGAAGGGCGCCGAGGCCTATCGCGAAGCCGAAGCATATTATGAGGAAGCGGTCTTGGAACGCCATAACTCTCCAGACTATGTCAGGGTCCCCCCAGTTCCAGATCTCTAATGGGGTCGCAAGGATTAACCCGGCCAGAATGCCGAGGAGTAGCGGGGCAGGCTCGTGGTGCAGCTCTACGTTGAAGTAGAGGCCGAGGCCCAGCATCACTATAGAGAGGACGAACAAGGTAGCTGATGCAACCCAGTAAACCTTGACGTCACTATTTCGGTCCTGGGACGTCTGGGCCTGATGCGTCCCCATTACGACCCCCTTCAGAGGGCTTTTCGAGCGCGCCAAATGTAATAAAATGTTAAAGTAGTAATTACAAATATGTGGGAACTTTGTATACAATGTCTACATATAAAAAGTCTCTCAATGCACTAAGGACAAAGTAAATCGATCATAGCACTACTTATGGAGTGAAATGGCGAATGGTATACGCTGAAGTGTTGAGGGACCTGGTGGACCGGCCGGGACTTGAACCCGGGACCTCTCGGATGCCAACCGAGCGCTCTTCCAGCTGAGCTACCGGCCCACAGGTCCCCTTACACTCATGTTGGCGAGGATTAAAAGCGTTGAGATGGCTGCCAGGGTATTTACAGGGTCAGCCCCTGTAAGGCCAAGCTATATCCCCGGAGGCTACAGGCCACCTGACCTTCTCCTGGAGCAGGTGCGTCCTTTGGACGAACTGGACGAGATACTTGAGAAGGCGGCCAAGGCGAGGCTGTTCAAAAGGAGGGAGGTCCTCCTACCTGACTACGTCCCCCTTGAGCTGCCTCACAGGGACGCTGAGATAAGGAGATTGGCTGAGATAGTTGCCCCCGCGCTGAGGGGGGAGAGACCTAGCAACATCTTCATCTACGGCCTGACGGGCACTGGTAAGACCGCGGTCACAAAGTATGTGTTGAGGAGGCTCCAGGACATCGCCGTTCAGAAAGGGGCGAGCCTCCAGACGGTATACGTAAACGTGAGGCAGAGGGAGACCCCCTACAAGGTGCTGGCGGATATAGCTGAACAGCTCGGGCTCAGAGTCCCCTTCACGGGGCTCTCCATAGGGGAGCTCTTCTCAAGGGTTACCAAGAGGCTCTCGAGGGCCGAGGGGGTCTACATCATCGTCCTTGACGAGATAGACTTCCTGGTCAGGAAAGGTGACGACGTGCTTTACGACCTGACAAGGGTCAATGAACACCTGGGGAGGGCCAAGGTCTCCCTTGTGGGGATAACTAACAGCGCCAAGGTCGTCGATATGCTTGACCCTAGGGTCAAGAGCAGCCTTGGCGAGCAGACTCTGGTCTTCTCACCCTACAACGCTGATCAGCTGAGGGACATCCTGAGCCAGAGGGCCTTAATGGCGTTCAGGGAGGGGGCCCTTGAGGAGGGCGTCATACCCCTCTGCGCCGCCCTCGCAGCCAGGGACCACGGGGACGCGAGGAGGGCACTCGACCTCCTGCGGGTCGCGGGCGAGATAGCTGAGAGGGAGGGCGCAGAGAGGGTAACCGAGGAGCACGTAGTAAGGGCGAGGCAGGAGATAGAGAGGGACAAGGTGACGGACATAGTGAGGACTCTCCCCCTCCACGGCAAGCTCGTGCTGGCTGCCGTGCTGAAGACCACCGGGTGGGGGAGGACCTACGCGACCACGGGCGACATCTATGACAGTTATCGTTCCCTCGCGAAGGCCCTCGGGCTCGAGGAGGTCACGCTCAGGAGGGTGTCCGGCGTCCTCGGCGAGCTGGATATGCTCGGGATAATCTCTGGCAGGGTCGTCAGCAGGGGCAGGTACGGAAAGACAAGGGTCGTTGAGCTGGCCGCCGAGGCGGAGACCATCGCGCAGGCAATATCGGAGGACCCTCTGGTGGGGCCCCTCCTTCAGGGGACCGGGGCAGGCAGGAGGGAGCCAGCTGGCAATACGTTTTAACCACTTATTAGTGGTTAAACTTAAATTCGTCGATGACCAGCGCGCCTTGGTGACACCGTGAGACGGGCCGTCTGGGCCATAGTTGTAATTATCCTCGTCGTGGGGGCCGTCCTGGCCACATATCTCTACAGGCCCTCTAACAAGACAGTAATCATAGGCAGCATCTCGGTTGGGGCCAGCTCCTTCGACGCATTCAGGTACGACCCGGCCGTCGCCAACGTGAGCCTCAGCTACAGGTACGTAGGGTTCTCGCTCACTCCCTCTCTTTTAGACGCGCTGCTCAGAGGGCAGGTTGACGTAGCCATCCTGCCGGCTGACCTGGCTGCGATAGCTCTTCTGCAGAGCAACGACACATACGTGGTCGGGGTGGACTTCACGCTCTTTCAGGGGATAATAGTCCCCGCGAACTCTAACATAACGAGCCCCGCGCAGCTTGCAGGCAAAACCGTCGCCATCCCAGTGGGAACGGGGACATACTACCTGTTCATCGTGCTAATGAAGGACCTATACAACCTTACCGTGTCAACTAACGCGACTGGCGCAAGCGTTGTCCACGTTGTAAACGCTATGCCAGGTGACGTTGTTGACGCCGTGTTGACGGGCTCCGCTCAGGCGGGTGTTATCTGGGAGCCCATGTTGTCACAGGCTGTTGTACAGTACCACATGAAGATAATAGCGACGTTTCAGAAGATGTGGGAACAGATGACAGGGCAGCCAACCGCACCTTTCCTCGTCCTCGTTGCCACCTCAAAGTTAGTCAACGACCATCCCCTCCTGGTCAGGTTCCTTGAGGTGCACGCAGAGTCAGCCTACGCCTGGGATCACAACGAGTCCCTTGCAGTTGACGCCCTCTCCAGCTTCTACAACGTGCCTCCAAGCGTGGCAGAGATGGTCTGGTCCAGGACCAATAACACGCCCACGGGGGTGTGCATAGCTCAGCAGGAGCTAGAGGAGCTCCTGAGCGAGTGGGAGTATCTAGTTCAGGCAGGTATGATACCCACCTTGCCAAACTCTACAAGGGTACTCACCTGCGGCTCCCTGGGGCTGGGCTGATTGCAGGGGTACAGGTGGGCAGGTTATACCATAGGAATACTGTCGATCCTAATGGCATGGTTTGCTGTTTCTGAGGCCACGTCTATAATACCTGGGCCACTGCCAGCCCTTTACTACCTGGTAACGCACCCCGCCGAGGCCGGGGAGGCCCTCTCGCTGACGCTGCTCGACGCTGTGGGCGGATACGTTATAGCCTCAGGCATGTCACTGGTTGGACTCCTGCTATGCGAGCTGGGCGACATTGGGGAGACCGCGGTCTCAGCCATCAGGGAGGTGCTCCATAGCGTCACGCCTGTTGCCTGGGCGCTTGTCCTACTCGTCCTCTTCGGGTTCTCAAGCAGGGCAGTGCCGGTCCTCGTGAGCGCCTTCATGGCGTTCCCTCCACTTATGACTTCAATGATTGAAGGGCTCAGGTCGTCAAGGGCCAGGTTCAACGACCTGGCCGATGCTATGGGGCTGAGGGGCTTCCAGAGACTCTACTACATAGACCTGCCCGCCTCCATACCTTACTTCATTGCGGGCACTAGGTCTGCCATTGGCGTTGCCCTCATAGCGTCTCCCGTGGCGGAGGCCTTCGGGACAGCAGGTGGCATAGGGTACGGACTCTACGTCTACTTTGAGCTACACCAATACTCGGCGTTCTTGGCGTGGTCGGTCCTCCTCGTGGTAGTTATGATGGCGATCGATTACGCCCTGCTAAGGCCACTCGAGAGGTGGTCTGGGCGTTGGCTAGAGTGATCGTTGAGGTTAAGGGAGTCAGCAAGTCGCTGGGGGGTCTCAGGGTGCTTGAAAACATAACCATGGAGGTCTACGAGGGGGAGGTCTTTGCTATCGTGGGCCCCAACGGCGTCGGGAAGACGACGCTGCTGAAGATCATTGCCGGGATACTGAGACCTGACGTCGGGGAGGTCATCGTCAGTGGCAGGGTTGCGTACGTGCCTCAGGGGGACTCCCTGCTGCCGTGGAGGACCATCGCCCGCAACATCGCCCTCCCCCTCGAGGTGAGCGGGGTTGATGGAGGTCAGGCCCTAAGGCTTATATCTCATGTAGCGGACGAGCTTGATATATCGAAGTATCTCGACCTCTACCCAAGGGAGGTAAGCGGTGGGACCAGGAGGAAGGCCGCCATAGCCAGGGCGCTTGTCTCGCGACCCGACCTCCTCCTCCTCGACGAGCCATATGCAGGCCTCGACCTTACCTCAGTCAGGTCGACGAATGAGGCAATTCGCGGACTTGCCGCCAAGGGAAAGGCCGTAGTCGTAGTGAGTCACCAGCTGGAGGAAGCAGCAGCGGTCGCGGACAGAGCCACCCTTTTAGCTGGCAGGCCCGGCAGGGTAACGGCCTTCGTTGAGTTGAGAGGGCTGTCAGAGGGGGAGAGGGCGGCACGCCTGAGGGAGCTAGCCATGTTAGCGAGGTGGGAGTAAGTTGCCGTTCCAGGACCTGAGGGAGTACCTGGACGCCCTAGAGACGAGGGGTCTCCTTAAGAGGGTAAGAGCGTCGGCGTCGCCTATCCTAGAGATACCTGAGATAGTCAGGAGAGTCCATAGGTCCCGGGGCCCTGCGCTCCTCTTCGAGGATGTCAAGGGTTTCCCAGGTTGGCGAGTAGCCTCCAACATATTCTGCTGCCAGGAGGCCCTTAGGGTCGCTTTTGAGATGGCCGACATAGATGAGCTCGGAAAGAGGGTCTCCGCACCGCTCTCAGCCCTAAGGGGGGACTTTAAGGCCATGCTAAGCTCTGCCTTCGCGCTGCCAAGGGAGGCCCCGCCCCTCTTCAGGGAGGACCCAGGCCTGAACTTTGAACGCGTCCCAGCCTTCAAGTCGTGGCCCAAGGACGCCTCCCGCTACCTTACTTACCCGCTCGTTGTGCACAGGGAGGTTGGCGAGCTCGGCGAGTCCGTCAACTTCGGCGTCTACAGGATCATGATAGTTGGCGAGGGGGAGGCCGTAGTGCACTGGCAGACCTACAAGAGGGGCTACGCCGAGCACATTAGGGCCGCTTCGAGGGGGGAGAAAAGGGTTCCGGCCGCCGTCGTGATAGGGGCTGACCCTGCAACTCTGCTGGCAGGGGCAATGCCTGCGCCTTACCCGCTCGACAAGTACGCGCTGGCCGGACTCCTCAGGGGTGAGGGAACAGAGATCTACAGGCTCCCCAACGGTCTGCCTGTGCCGGCCCGGGCCGAGGTCGTCCTGGAGGGGTACATAGACCTTGAAGACCTCAGGCGCGAGGGCCCCTTCGGGGATCACGTGGGGTTCTACGACGCGCCTGACAGGCCCTTCCCAACATTCAAGCTGGAGAGGGCCTACCGGAGGGAGGAGCCCATTTACTATGGGACCGTCGTCGGCAGACCGCCCATGGAGGACTCTGTTATAGCGCTCGCCGCTGAGAGGTCGTTCTTACCCTTCATAAGGCTCCTGTACCCTGAGGTCGTCAACGTTCACTTC
This sequence comes from uncultured Desulfurococcales archaeon, assembly GCA_964343115.1. Taxonomy (GTDB): domain Archaea; phylum Thermoproteota; class Thermoprotei_A; order Sulfolobales; family Acidilobaceae; genus Acidilobus. The sequence goes on along the minus strand of CAYFGU010000003.1, from coordinate 10,325 downwards.
CCGGAGACTGGATGGGTGCAGGGTCTTGCGGTCGTCTCAATAAGGAAGTCAATGCCTGGCCAGGCGGTTAGGGTCGCAATGGGCCTGCTTGGACTTGGACAGCTCTCGCTAACAAAAATTGTAATCGTGGTGGACTCCGACGTTAACGTCAAGGACCTCTCCCAGGTGACGTGGGCCGTGACCTCATTCGTTGACCCAGCGAGGGACCTTGTAGTAGTTCCTCAGGCCCCCGCCGACGAGCTCGACGTCGCATACCTCCCAAGGAGGAGGGTAGGGTCGAAGCTCATAATTGACGCAACTAGGAAGCTTAGGGACGAGTCGGGCGCTGAGCCCCCAGAGGAGCTCGCCCCTGATCCGGAGACCGAGAGGCTAGTCGATCTGCGGTGGAGTGAGTATGGCCTATAGGAGGCCAGGCCCAAGGGAGTACTTCCTCTCGACAAGGCCGTACTCCCTACTTAACAGCGTCTCAAGGGCCGTAGTGGGTGGCGTTGCCGCCATGGCAACTTCAACTGGCTTTCGCCCTCTGCCGATCTTCCTCACAGTCCTCGTTGCGGTCGGGGTCGCAGCCTTCCAGGCGGCTGAGAACCTGCTGAACGATTACTTTGACACGAGGCACGGCTTCGACTCGCCAGAGGCCCCGGCCGCGACGCTTAGGGGGCACAGCATTTTCACGTACGGCCTGAGCCTCAGGGAGGTCAGGGACTTAGGTCTCGCGCTGCTTATAGCGGGGTCGTCGATGGTCATAATAGCGACCGTCGTGCTGCCGAGACCGCTGCTACCTGGCTTCCTGGCCCTAGGCGGGGTCCTACTGTGGGGCTACAACGGACGGCCGCTTGGGCTGAAGTACAGGGGCCTTGGGGAGCTTGACGTGTTCCTCGCCGCCATCGTTATGGTGGTAGGGGGGTACTACACCGTAGCAGGGTGGCTTACCCTGCATATTGTCATCCTGTCCGTCCCCGTGGCCCTCCTATCTTCCTCTGTTGCCCTCGCTGACGACATAAGGGACCTGGAGTGGGACAGGGCTCATGGCGTTGACACACTGGCTGTCAGGGCAGGGGCGGCAGGGTCCAGGGCGCTCTACACGATCATGGTCTTGCTAGCCGTCCTACTTCCGATATACCTGCTAGGGCTCCCTTGGGGGCTCCTGAGCCTCCTCTCCATACCAATGGTTGTCCCCCTCGTGCTTAGCACGTGGGGTCTCGGTTTCGTCAGCACCGCCTCAGCCGTCAGGTTAAGGTTCTACCTGACAATAGCCTTTTCGGCGGCGTACGCAGCCGCAATAGCGGCCACCGTTAGGTGAGGGGGCCTGCTTGGACAGGGACGACAAGCTGACGGCTCTGGCTTCATGGCTCGGCGGAATTGGCGCCTTCACGCTAATCATGGGGGCGCTTATATCGGCCTCAGGCTCCTGGGCCGGAAGGGCAGTCACCCTGGTCGGGCTTGTCATGCTGATATTTTCCCTTGCAATAATGCTATCACTGTTCGCCCCTAAGGGCTGACCCCCGCGATAACGTTTTTGTCGCCCACATTACCAGGCGCTCGGTGCAGGTAACGGAGCCATTCATGGCCGTTGCATGTGACGACGGTGAAGTGAGGAAGCTGGGGGAAGGGGCTACAGCGGTCGCGTGCGTCTCCTATTTCGAGCTGAGGCCCGTCTCGGCCTCGGTTGGCCTAATTCACATTGACGGCCTTGACGCGACGTCCATTATTTCTGCACTTGTCAGGAGGATCTCAAGGCCGCCAGGTGTCGTGTTTCTAGACTCCATTACCATAGGGGGGTTTAACGTTGTCTCCCTTGCTGGCCTCTACAGGCTAACGGGCCTGCCAGTAGTGGTTGTCTACAGCTACAGCCCTAGCATTGAGAGGCTGAGGCCGCCCCTTGAGAAGCACTTCGCTGACTGGGAGGTGAGGCTGAGAGCGCTGAGACCTATAGAGGCCGCCTTCGAGGCTGAGACGAGGAGGGGCAGGGTCTACATAGTGACATGGGGGGTTGAGGAGGCCACCGCTGTAAGGCTTGTAGAGTCGTACCAGCTCTACACTCGAATCCCAGAGCCCCTTAGGGTCGCTCACAGGCTGGCCTCGGAGGTCTCTAGGCTGATATCAGCGGAGGCTAGACGGCCTGGACCCTCTCCTTCAGGAAACCAACCACGAGGTTTGTGAAGCCGCTCGGGTCGTCGAGGTAGCATGCGTGTCTCCTGCCGAGCCTGACCAGCTCTGCGGTGTTGACCCTGCTGAGGACGGCCTCAGCGTTAGAGATTGGCGAGACGTCGTCCTCCGCCCCCCATATCAAAAGCACAGGCCTACCGGCAAGGGCCTTGAACTGTGCTCCGTGCTTCTCAAGCCCGACAGCTCCAACCAGGACGAGGCCCAACACTCGGTCTGGGTGGGCCAGGGCGTACATGGCGACTGAAAAGCCTCCAAGGCTCGCCCCCAGGAGCACCCCTTTCTCAAACCCCACCAGTGGGAGGATGTCCTCAAGGAACTCCCTTCTCCCCCCAAACTGGTATGGTCCCTGGGGGGTCTCGCCCTGGCCAGGCGGGTCGATAGATATGGCCCTGAAGCCGGCCTCTGCGACCGCCTTGACCAAGCCTACCTGGACCCACGTCCTGGCGTTGAAGGAGGCCCCTGGCATCATGACAACCGGCGTCCCCTCTCCATGCTCGATATAGTGCACCCTCACGCCCCTGGCGTAGACGTACCTGTCCTCCATCGTCTCCCGTCGACGTGAGGGATCAGAGGTTAAAATTAGTGACCCCACTCGTTCGCCGCGGAAGGAAAGTGGGAACTGAGGCGCCTCGGTGGATTTAATAATTTGGAGAACAACTGTTCTCCATGAGTGAGAGGCTTGGAGGAGGAAATCCTTACTAGGATTGACAGGGCAAGGTGGGGTACAGCACACTGGCTAATATTTACGTCAACTTCCATAGGGTTCTTCCTATGGGGGATAATCAACACCCTTGGATACGCCTTCTACCCAGAGTATCAAAACCTCGCCTACATAGTTGTCGTAGCTGCTACACCGCTTATGGGGGACCTCATACTGTCAAGGCTCTCAGACAGGCTTCTGGGCAGAAAGACTACGTTCCTCATCACGATGGGCCTTTACGGGGCCGGAAGCCTCATCATCGTCCTTGACCTGCTCCTCGTTCCGAAGGGCCTGCTGCAGATGATCGTTTTCCTTCTCGGGTACGGCCTCTCCATGTTCGGGGTCGAGGGAGAGGTGCCAGTCAGCCTGGCCCTACTCGCAGAGCTCAGCCCCGTCAGCAAGAGGGAGAAGGTTCTGATAACGTCACCTAACTTTGAGAACATAGGGGCCGCTGCCGCCGCGGCCTTAGCATACATCGTGTACTCTATGAAGGACTCGTACGTTATTGACTCGCTGGCCGTGGCTGTGATGGCGGTCGTCGGCCTTGTAGTGGCGATCGTGCTAAGGATCCTCATGCCCGAGTCGATAAGGTGGCTTGCGGCTAGGGGCCGAATAGATAAGGCCAGAAGGGAGGCCGAGAGGCTGACAACCAGCTATGAGGGTACGGGAGTGAAGGAGGGGTCACCGACCGTTGGACTTGGAGGTCGCTTCGCCGTTCTCACCGCTTGGTCGCTCGCCAACTACCTGACCTGGTCGCTAATGGCGTTTGTGCTAGCTGACTACTACTTCACAGGCGCAGCCCTGTACCTAGTGATATTCTTCGCAAACCTAGGCGCTTCGGCGGCTGCCGTCGCGGCGCTGTTCATAGACAAGCTTGACACGCGGGAGTTCACATTGATATCATTTGTCGGGGCCCTCCTCAGCTTCGTCCCGGTGCTCGAGTACGTGCTGCTTGGCGACAGCTTCGCCCCCCTGTTCTACGGCCTGACCTTCCTGAACCTGTTCTTCATAACGTTCACGTGGTGGGTCAGGACGATACATGAGCCGCTCCTCTTTCCAACTGAGAACAGGGCGTTCCTGATAGGCTCTGTCAGGGCTATAGCGATGAGCGCTTACACGGCCTCCACATACCTAACTTCAAGCTTCCCTATATGGGCATTCGTGGTCTACGGGATGTTCTTCCAAGGCATCGGTCTGGGTGGGACTGTATGGTGGATTTCGAATGGATATGACGTGAGGTTCCGGAGCCTGGAGGCCCTCTCGGGAGAGAAGGCGAGGCTAGGGAGAGTGGCCTGGCCATCACGGACGTAATTAAGGCGGCTCAGACCTTTAACCTCTGGCGACCCTTTTCTTATAGGACCATGAGCTTCCTGGAGCTACTGGACTCGGACGACGACGGCCTAGCCTCAAGGGCCTGGTATGAAGTGGTGGTGAACTCGAAGGGCCCTCTTGAGCTTGCTAGACAGAGGCTCGGGAGGCTGCTCGCCCTTTTGTCATCGCCCAGCAGGCTGGCGAGGGCTATGGCATGGGCAGCCGCCGCCTCCTTGGCGGAGGCCTCCCTGATAGAGGCCACTGAGCTGAAGTCCAGGAGGCAGGCCCTAGTCGATTTGCTGAGCTCTAGAGGGCCCAGCGTTGAGGCCTTCACAATAGCTTGGGAGGCCGCCAGGACGCTGGCCAGGCTTGGCCTGTTGACCGCTGAAGACCTCAGGCCGCTGAGTGGCGTGCTGTGGGACATGGCCGAGAGGACGTCAGGTAGGGAGAGGGAGAGGCTCCTCAGTATAGCCAGGGAACTTCAAAGAGCAGGGCTCATAAGGGGGGCCGGGATAAGGGCCAAAGTCCTGGGGGAGGACAGCTACATCCTCTGAGCTGACCCCCTCAGCTCCTCCCATATCCTCTTAGCAGAGCTCGTGCCCACCCTGAATCGGCTGGGGTCCAGGGGTCTCTCTGAAGCCTCCAGCAGCTCGAGAACCTGTGAGACAGTCCTTATTCCACCCGCAGGCTTGATACCGATGGCTGGATTATACCTTTTTGAAAGCTCCGCCATCAGCCTCACGTTAATAACGTCGGCCCCTGTCCTGTTCCCTAGCGAAGCCGCGTAGGAGGGGTCCTCGTACCCCGTGCTGGTCTTTATGAAGTCCGCCCCGGACTCCATCACAGCCTTATACAGTGTCTCCTTCTCCTGCCTGGTCGTGTACGCGTCTTCTACTATGACCTTTATCACCGCACCCTCTGAGTGGGCTGCCCTCACAACAGACCTGAGGTCCCTCTCGAGCGCCAACATAGCGCCCGACTTAACGTATGTGATGGGAGCTACCACGTCAACCTCGTCGGCACCCCAGCCGACGGCCCTCCTTATCGCCTCCACCCTAACGTCAGTTGTAGACGAGCCAAACGGGAAGTCGATAACGGAGCAGACCTTTAGCTTGTACCCGACTTCAACAACCCTAGCCCTGACGTAAGGCACGTGTACTAGGTTTACACAGACTGAGTAGCACCCTATCTCCTCGGCCTCGTCGACGAGCCTTACCACGTCCTCAAGCCTCGTGTAGGGTCTAAGAAGGGTATCGTCTATCACGCCCATGATCCTATCAGGGCTAGGCGGCTCCAACCTATAGCCCCAAATAATTACCCTGAGGCAGGATTTAATTCTGGGTGGCAGAATCGCAGGCTGCGAAGGCGCTCATTGACGCCCTCGGCCCCGAGAAGGTAATTACAGACTTGAACGTGCTCAGGCTCTACGGGGCAGAGCCAGACGGTCTAACGGGCCCTGTCGAGGCCGTCGCTTTCCCTGAGAGCCCTGACGACGTGTCAGCCATCGCGTCAACCGCATATAACAACGAGTTCCCAGTCTACCCGGTCGGCTCCTCTAGCAGCCTGAGCGGCAACGCGGTTCCTACCAGGAAAGGTGTCGTAGTTAGCTTTGAGAGGGTTAACAGGATCAAGGAGATAGACCTCGTCGACGGGGTTGCCGTTGTAGAGCCCGGCGTGAGGATAGAGGAGCTAAACTTCGCCCTCGCCGAGGTAGGGTACATGTTCCCCGTGGACCCTGCGAGCCAGTCGGTGGCCACAGTAGGGGGTGCCATAGCAAACGGAGCAGGTGGAATGAGGGGTGCTAAGTACGGCACCATGAGGGACTGGGTCAATTCCTTAGAGGTTGTGCTAATCGACGGCCAGGGCACCAGGCTTAGGCTGGGCTGCAGGACGATAAAGTGCAGGCAGGGCTACGACCTGGTTAGGCTCATAATAGGGAGTGAGGGAACCCTTGCCCTCGTCACGGAGGCCGTGCTTAGGGTCGTTCCGGCACCCGAGTCGGTCGTTACAGCCTTGGCCTTCTTTGACGATATAGAGTCCCTTGCCTCAGCCTACGTGGACCTCAAGTCGAGGAAGGTGCTGCCATACATAGCTGAGTTCATGGACGAGCAGACTGTCGAGCTAGCTGCAACGGGACTTAACCTGCCGTTCGAGGTTAAGGGGAACATGCTTCTCGTTAGCCTTGAGACCACGCCAGAGAGCCTGGACAGGCACAGGAGGTTCCTCGAGGTCCTAATGAAGGACCACGGCGCTAGGACGATAATCACGGCAACCGACGAGGCTGAGGCTGAGCAGCTGTTCAGGCTCAGGAGGAACCTCTTCCCCGCCCAGGTTGCTATGTTCAGGGAGCCCGGGAAGCCCTTCCAGCTGCTGATAGAGGACATTGTGGTACCCCCTTCACGTGTCCCAAAGGCGGTAAAGGCGCTCAGGTCGCTTGACGTGAAGTATGGCCTAAAGGCCTCTCTGGGCGGGCATATAGGCGACGGCAACCTTCACCCCGCCATAGGGTTTGACCCAACTGACCCAGCTTCAACGAAGACCGCGCTCGCCTGGTTCAACGACGTGGTTTCTATCGCGCTCTCGCTAGGGGGCGCCGTGAGCGCTGAACATGGGATAGGCCTGCTGAAACGCGAGGCGCTAGCGGCGGCTGTCGGCGAGAGACAGCTTGAACTCATGAGGGCCATAAAGGCTGCGTTCGACCCGAAGGGGCTTCTGAACCCTGGCAAGCTGTTCCCTGGTCCCTGAGGTATCGCCATCCCTGGTCGCGCAAATAGCTTAGATAGCTATCATCACTATCGCCGACCAAGAGTTAACATAGTCATAGTTAAAGTTACGGTGTAATTAAAAACAAAGCCTTAGTCCTTTCTCAGTACCTACTCCTAATGGTCTGCGGCGCGAAAGTCAGGACGCGAAGCGCGTTAGCGACCACGTAAGGGGCTGGGGCAGCCGACGTAGTGGTCGTCGAAGTGGAGGTACCCGCTGAAAGCAGCTGAACGGTGGCGGTGGCTGCCTGCTGAAGCGCCTGGGCAGGTGATGAGATTTGGCCGGTTAGGTACTCAAATATGGCGTTGTCGAACTCGCTGATCCAGTTACCCGCCATGGGCGAGAATATGGTCGGGTTGCCGGCGTAGGCGTGCTGGACCAGGTAGTACGACTCGTTGAGCCAGTCCCTCTCATAGGTCGGCAGCGAAGTGTTGGCAAGGAGCACAGTGTAGGCCTGCTTGTTTATTGGGAAGAGCCCAAACGTGTAGAAGGACTTCACCTGCACCTGCGTGGACTCGAGAAGCTCGAGGAACTCCATTGCAAGGTCCTTGTGCTGGGAGTACTTACTTATGGCAAGGTACGTGGCGCCTGCCCCAGCATAGCCTCCCGGCGCCGGTGCGAACCTGAACTTGGTCCTGTTCTGCAGGCTGAGCCAGGCCATCTGTGACATGTAGGTAAAGCCCGCGGGCGCCTGATCGCTAGCCAGCAGGCTCGGGGTGTTGTCGAACGAGACGGTGAGCACGCTGGGGTTGGGCTCATAGGAGACAAGGGCCTTGTAGGCCTCGAGGGCCTCCACTCCGACGCTGTTGTTGAAGCTGGGCGGCGGGAAGCTGTACGGCCAGCCCTTGGGGTAACAGCCCATGAAGAGCGTCATGTACCCTGGGACGCCAGCCGGGTTGCCGCAGTTCAGCGTTGAGTTGTGTATGTAGTACCACCCGAAGACGAGCGGGAAGGCCTCGTTGAGGTCATATGCGGGGTCGTCATATATCAGCACACCGTACTTAGTTATGTTGTGAGAGGTGAAGAACTGATCCACGTCCAGCACCTGGCTCCAGTTCTGCCACGTCCAGGGGTTGAGGCTGAAGTGGTACTCGCTGTAGAACTCCTGCTGAAGCGTCGCGTTGTCGAAGTACTGGGTGTTATACCATAGCACTAGGACGCTAGCCCAGGGGGCCACGCCGTAAAGGGTTGTCTGGTTCGTCTGAGGGTTATAGTAGACGCCACCGAAGTCCATGACAGTCATTATGAGGCTACTTATGTTGAACGCTGACTCGTTGAGCGGGGCGAGATAGGGCAATATGTTAGGCCCTGGCCCCTGAGTGTAGGTCACTATGTCGTACTGGCTGTTTCCAGCTTCAAGGACTGTCATCTCGTTCTCCATATAGCTGTTGAAGGGGTAGGCCAGGACCTGTACCTTCACGTTGGGATGCTCCTGCTCAAAGAGGGGTACAACGATTGTGTTGAGAAGCTTTTGGGGCGAGCCGGTATAGGTAACCACGGTTAACGTGACAACTGACGTAGACGTAGGCGTGGTGCTAGTTGTGGTGGTGGTAGGTGGCGTAGTAGTGGTATTCATCGTAACAGTCGTTATCGTTGAAGTCGACGTGCTGGAAGTTGTTGAGGTTGCGTGATGTCTGGTGGCATAGTAATAGCCCACTCCGCCTGCTATGGCTATTACGACGATGACTATCACTACCGCAGCTATAATCCCCCTCGACACCGAAGACCTGCCCAAAACCTGTCCCATAATGTTTAGGTAGGTCAGGAGGAATTTAGGTGCTTCGCCCAAGGGTAATCTGTGCCAGAGGTTAAAAGGAGGCACTACCGTGGGCTCTGGGAGCCTTGGACGCGGTCAGGCTTGCCGCCGTAACTGTCGCGATTAGCTCCAGCGGCGCCCTCTCACCTGGGCCGCTCAGCCTCGCAGCTGTTGTTGAGGGGGCAAAGGGCTCATGGAGGTCTGGCATAAGGGTCGCCGCAGGCCACATGACTTTCGAGCTTCCCTTCGTTGCAGTCATATCTGTGGCAGCCTACGAGCTTAGGTGGGCGCTCAGCCTGCCATTTGTCAGGCTTGGTCTTGGAGGAACTTTGGGGGCATTCCTAGCCTTCTTCGCTTACGATATTGTCAGCGATGGCCTGAGACTTTTACGGGGCATGTCTATAGGGGGAAAGGCTAAGGCTGTGCAGTGGGCAGGTGGCCCGCTAGCTGTAGGGTTTATCCTCACTGCAATGAACCCCTTCTTCCTTATCTGGTGGCTGACAGCCGGTCTTGTGCTCGTTGAGGCAGCCTCAACGATGGGTCTGCTGGTAGGATACTCGATAATGTACCCGAGCCACGTATGGATGGACTACGCCTGGCTAGCCCTCATGTCCTACCTGGGCCAGGGCGGCAGGAATGCCATTAAAAGCAAATGGTACGGAGCGCTCCTAGTGGTCTTGGGGATCGTGATGGCGGCCGCAGGCTGTTACGTACTTGCCTCCCTCCTGCTCTGAACGCCCTGAGTCCTCCTTGTTATAAGGACGCCCTCCAATGTAGGCACGATAGCGAACCGCCAGCCTGCCTTCAAAAGGAGCTGGAAGGTCTCGGCGGGGGGCGGCGGCCTTATCGCGTTGTGGAACATTGCCAGCCCGCCCGGCGCCAGCTTCCTTGAGACTATCTCGACGACCCTTGGGTACACTGAAACCTCTACGTCAACGAAGACTGCGTCTATGCTCTCGTCCTCCGACCTCTCCAGGAAATCCAGGGCATCTCCCTGTACAAATGCCACCTTGACCTTGTCAAAGACGAGGTCCCTGAAGAAGGCCTTTGCGGCCTCAACTCTTTCGGGTCTGATTTCAACCGCTGTTAGCTCACATGGACCGAGGCAGGCTTCATCCAATGCCTTGGCGAGCCAGAGCGTTGAGTACCCCATGGCCGAACCCAGGTCGTAAATTCTCAATCCTGAGGACCCTAGCGCATATGTAAATAGGGCAGAATAAATCACGAGGCCATCCTCAAAGTCAATCCTGCTGACGCCCGCTGAGTCCGAGTTAAGCCTGACCTTAAGCTCAAGGTCCCTGAACTCGCTCTCCTTCACACGGACCCCTCAATTGCAAGTCGCCTGGGATTTTTATCGTTGACAAGGCCTTGGACCGTAGAGCTTTTTCACGACTCCGTGGTCGGGCTCCGTGGGAACGTTTCTCCTCATTGGCCACGAATTACATCTTCTGGCAGGGTATTAACGTTACACGTCCCCGTTCTAACGCTTAAAACCGTGAGATGGCTACCTTTCATTGGTGGGCCCGTAGCTCAGCCAGGCAGAGCGGCGGGCTCCAGACCCGTAGGTCGGGGGTTCAAGTCCCTCCGGGCCCACCACACACGTCTCCGGGCTCCTAGTCACGCCTTAAC
>CAYFGU010000002.1:0-158925 GCA_964343115.1 uncultured Desulfurococcales archaeon | reverse complement strand
CTCGAGCCCGTGACCCGGGTTCAAATCCCGGCCGCGGCACCACTGCGCGGGTCCTCAACGCTTACGCCAGGTCAAGGCCGCTGGCCCCCGCGAGGGACCCCGTCAGCGCGAGGGAGACGTCCACAATCCTGACCTGGCCGTCAGACGCTCTCCTGAGGTTGCTGAGGCATATGGGGCAGGCGGTCACTACCAGCCGCGACGCCTTAGCCAGCTCCTGAAGCCTCCTCCTCGCCACCGATGAGGCGAGCCTGGGCGAGAGGGACTCCACGGGGCCGCCGCAGCAAGAGGTTGAGGGGCCGTGGCTCCTCGGCTCCTTAACCTGGATGCCTGCGGCAGCCAAGAGCTCCCTCTCCCTCCTCCAAAGGTCGAGGTCCCTGGCGTAAATGCAGGAGTCGTGGATGGTAACCGTCACCCCCTGCGCCCTGGCTGAAGGACTTACCAGCTCGAGGTAGCTCCTTACCCTCACGTTTAGGCCGAAGCGCCTCCTGTAGACCTCCAGCGTCAGGGCGGTGTGGGGGTCGATAACTATCACCTCGCTTGCCCCCGTCGAACTTATCGCCTCGACGACCCTCTTGGCATGCTCAGCCAGCGCGTCGGTGATGCCTAGGTCGAGGAGGAGCGCTCCGCTGTACATGTCTGACACTTCTGGCATGTAGGCGAAGTCGACGCCTGAGGATTGCAGTAGTCCGACTATTGACCTCAGCACAGACTCGGACTCCTGAACCTCTTCTGTCTCTGGCCTTGCTAGACCAGCTACAGCAGCGGGCCTCAACCTGGCCAGGTAAGCCATAACGTCGAGCGCCTCTGACAGGCCCCTGGCCTCGGCTACCTCGAGTAGCTTGACCGTGGCGTTGATGTAGGGGATCAGCTGGTACAGAGCCCCGGTGAAGAGGAGTCTCTCGGAGCCCCTGTCCTTGAGTGTCATCCCCCTTGACCAGGTTGACGCGAAGCCGGGGGGCGCGGGCACAGGATAGCCTGTGAGCCTGGTGTACTCGCCCATGAACCTAAGTATCGAGGCTATCCTCAGCCCCCTCATCTCGTGCTCACCACCGCGTCGTACCCCGTAACCTCGGGCCAGAGCATGGCTCTCACTTCCCTGACAACGTCCCCTACCCTTATGCTGGCGGGGCAGACCACGCTGCAGGCGTTGCACAGGAGGCAGCTGTAGAGGCTGGACACGACCTCGTCGCTCAGGGTTATCTCGCCCTTTAGGAGGCCCCTGACCATCGTTATCCGGCCCCTCGGGCCGTATCCCCTGTGCGGACCCAACGGCAGCGTGGGGCACACGCTCTCGCAGAACCCGCAGAACACGCACTTCTCTGCCTCAGCCTCCAGCTCCCTCGGGCCGAAGAGCCTGAGCCCCACTCACGCGACCCCCGTCGCCTTAACTAGGAGGTCCACTATACGCTCCGTGCCGCCAGGCATGCCCCCCGCTAACCATTAGCGCTGTGAGGAGAGTGAAGGCGACGTAACCAACGGAGTAGGAGGGGTCCCAGAAGCCGGCCACTTCTATTGCGGCCAAAGAGAGCAGCGGGGAGGCCCAGGAGTAAGGCGACAGCCTCCTTATGGCCGAGGTCAACAGGGGAGGTACGACAATTAGCGCTGAAAGCGTGATGAACGTCACGAGACTGCCTATTCCAAGCACCAGGTAGACGTAGATGTACTTGGCCGCCAAGGTCAGAACGGCAAACGGGTACCCTCCGCGGAGCAGTGCCAGGGACAGAGCCACTGCGGCTGTTACGGCGGCGGCTGAGGATATTGTGGGCCTCCTAGCTGAGGCTATTGCCCCGACAAGCCCTAGGGGGGAAAGGGACGCGGCCGCCCCCTTCAGGGCGGAGCGCAGAAGGTCAGCCCTTGGCTCTATCGCTGCGGCTAACAGAAGGAACGTAAGGGCAATGGCGACCGTGGGACTTGACTTAACGAACACAGCTGCCCCTATGGTCTCCGAGACCAACACGGACTCTATGTACGACCTGGCAGAGAGGCCGACTAACGTTGCAGAGACGGCGATAAGCATCGACGTCCAAAGTTGGGAGGGGGCCGGCGAGAGCGTTAGGAAGGCGGGCCTCAGCGAGGTGGACGCCCTTAGGATTAGTGAGGGCCCATACGGTACCACAAGCTGGACTACGGGTGTGTACCTAAGCGACTGCAGATCCATATAGAGTTGCCTGGAGAGAACGGCGACGGGTCTCGTCAGGTATGGCGGTGGCGCGTTGATCTCAAGCGAAGGCGACGCCGCGTACAACCTCACAGCGACGGAGGCGCCTATAAGGCCTGAAATTATGGCGGCTGGGACAAGCGTAGTGTAGACCCCTGGCCTGATGACCTTAGGCACGAGCAACAGCGACGCAAATATCGCCGTGCCGGCCGCTGCCGCGGTTAGCGGGCTTACGACTGCGCCGTCCGCAGCCATCAGTGAGGACACAACAACTGATATGGAAACCAGGGGCGCGAGGGCGGCCGTGGCCAGGCTTGCGCCCTGACCCGCCAGGGGGAGCCCTCTCCTGCTGACGTCATTGGCCATGTAGTCAATGGCCCCGATCCACGGGAACCACAGCCAGTAGGAGAACAGGGGCCTCGGGTATAGGAGGAAGGCGAGGGCGGGTATCGCGTAAGTGAGGCCGCCGAGCCTGTCGTAGAGGCGATACGTTAGAAGCGGGGCCAGCAGCAAGGCGATGGCCGTCATGGACACGAGCAGTACATGCGGCAGGGGCCTCCCTGTCAGGAAGTAGGTGCTCGCAAGGCCTAGGCCCTCTATGTCAAGCCTGTACCTGACGGGGACCAGCACGTCTTGGATGAACCTGCCCCCTGATAGCAGGAGGAAGGGCATGTTGACGGCCGCTATTGTAACTGCCATGGAAAGAACGCCGAGACCTAGCCTTTTGACCCCCCTCCTCGCGGCAAGGGGGAAGTACACTAGTGCCGCGGCTACAGCGTACTCCCTGTAGGAGGTCGCAAGCCCTAGGAGGACGCCCGATACAACTGGGTTATCAGCGAACGCCACAACGAGCAAGGCGGGCGCGAGCCAGCCGCTGATAGGGTCGTAGGATACTGGGTCAAGCAGGTAGTAGAAGGCCCCAGCCGAGATTATGGGCAGAAGTAGCATCCTGTAGGGCCTCTTGACCCTGAGGTACACGAGAGATACGGCGACGCCTAGCACAATGGCGTCCCAGACGTTGCCTGGCAACCTCATGATTACGGCTGGCACGTAGTAAAGGAATGAGAAGGCGGGGTAGTCAAGCACGTTCACTACGCCGATCGCGTTGGAGACCGTGAACGGGGGCCCTGACCTGTACACGAACGTTAGCTTTGCAGCAGCCACCTTACTGAGGAGCTCGTGGGAGTAGTTCAGGCTGTAGGGGTTGAGGCCAGAAAGGAGCGCCCTTGCGGCCGCGACCTGTATCACGTAGGAATCCTCCCTTCCCCCTAGTATGATCACCTTGAACGCGGTTGAAGCCTGGGAGGCGATAAGACCGGCTGCAAACGCTGACGAGGCCACTATTGCAGCCAGGGCTGCTTTGCGCCTAAGCACCGATGAGCCCCCACCCGCCGAGAAGAACAGGAGGAAGCCGATAGCGAGAAGGGATAGACCTCCGATCACGGCCGCTGCGGTGGGCTCATAATAGAGTACGGGCTGGCCGTTATACTGTCCCACGAAGGAGTCTGTTCCGACATAGTCATATAGTGTGACAGCCGCTGCCAAAATGTTTAGGCCAGCCACGATAACGGCGACGCGAGCCTCAACACTCTCAGTGCTCAACCCTTCCTCAGAGGGATTTAACCTCCTAGAGCTTTTTTATCTAAGGTGGGGCTTTCAGAGGTACAAGGTCTTGCCCAGAAGGAAGATAGAGGAGGGCGCGGTCCAGCCTAAGAAGCGCAAGCAGGGGACCTCCCGCAGGACGGCAACGTCCTACGACCTCAAGCCAGTCATCGACAGCGTCTCCCAACAGGTGTTCAACGCCCTTGGTCTCGACATGTTTGGCTTCTCCCTCAATGACGTAAAGGGCGTCGTGTCAGACATGGTCTACTCGATCGCGGAGGGCCGCTCTACGAAGCTCACAGAGGAGGCGGCCCTGAAGAGGGTCATGGCGGCTAAGGACAACATCCTGAAGGCGCTAGCCAGCCAGCTCCTCATGAGGGCTCCCCGCCTCACCAGGGAACAGCTTGACTTCATCGTGAGCTATGCCCCCGAGTCCGCGGGCAGGGCGGCCCCCTACCTGTACAAAGAGGCGAGGAGGCTCGGGGCCCAGGACGTAGTCGACTACCTGCGTTCCCTCTGGGCGAGGTTCGGCTCGCCGACCCCCGTAGAGTGCCCCCGCTGCGGGTTCAGGTCGGTCACGCCCGATCTCACATGCATGGTCTGCGGGGCCCAGCTGTCAGAGCGTGAGGTCAAGGTGGGCCTTAACTTCCCGAGGGCCCTTGTCGAGGCCGCGCGGAGGATGCACCCGAGGCTGGTTGAGGAGATGATAGCTGCAGGCTACGTGGTGCTCGACGGAGAGATACACCCACCGAGCCTCGCCCCCCGGGGAGGCTTCTCGCTGACGCTGCACCTGAACAGGGAGGAAAAGGAGGCGCTGAAGTCCTTACTTCAGAGCGGTGGCCCCGGGGTGTCGTCCGAGGGGCCTAACGTCAAGTGACCCGAGTCCGAGGGAACCGCAGGACTGGCAGAGGGGCTCCCTTGAAGGGGCCCCGCAGGCAGCGCAGGCCGTTGGCGACCTAACCGCCCTGGCCAGCTCTATTGGGATCACGAGGCCCCCGTAGTCCCTCTCTGGCGCTCCCGCTATGGACATGAGGACGGCCTTAGTTAAAACCAGGGGCCTGCAGGCAGGGGGCACAAGCAAGCCCTCCAGGTACTCGAGCGCGGCCACGGCCTCCCTCTCAACCATTGAGAAAAGGCTCAGGAACCTGACCCCGAGGGCGTTGTAGGACGCCTGGGAGTCGAAGACCCCCTCCGGCCTGTCGGTGAGCAGGGCCTCCAGCAGGGCTGCGGTGAGATCGGTCCTCGACAGAGGAAGGACAACTATTTCAGCCCCCACAGAGGCGGCCGCCCTGGCCGACCAGGCCCTGTCGTACCTTATGCATGATATTATGTCTGACTCGGGGGGAGGCGGCGGGGTCACATAAAAGTTGATGACCTGGAGCCTCTCGTCGGGCTTCAGGCGCCCGGCCAGGTCGCGGCCGTAGAATGAAGGGACCGCCACAATAACTGTTGAGGGGAACCTCCTCTCAATTGAGGAGAGCACTGCGGCCGCGATGAGGCTAGAGGACGGGGCGAAGGAGGACACGGGCACAAGAAACCTGGACCTAGGACCTGGTCCGGCCCCTGAGACGGCCCTGGCTGACTGGGCCACGACCTCGTCCCAGAGGCACCTTCGGCAGAGGGCCTCACCGCTGCTCGACCTGAGGTATACGGCCGGCCTGGACCTGCACCTGGAACACGTCCTGGTCTCTTTTACCTCAGTGTCGGAGGCGGCCATGCTGTTCCGTCAAGCCCCCTGAGGGTAATTAGAGTTCTTACTTCAAGATAGCTAACCCGCCCCCTTAGGTAATACGCAACGATAGCGTAGGTATGACGCCCCGGGATGGTGAGGCGCTTGCCCCTTAGTAGGCTCGACATTAGGGGCCGCCACTCTCTGGTCCAAAGGAAGCCCACCTCGTGGGACGCCCTGTGTTTGGTTGAAGGGGGCCGCCTCCAACTGATCTACCTTGCCGAAGGGGGTGCCTGCTAATATGTCAACTGAGCAGAGGCAGCTGGAGCTGATGAGGCAGTCGCTTGCGAGACCCGAGGCTGAGGACGAGGCCAAGGCTCTTCTCCTAGGGGAGATCTACTCCCAGGTGCTGGGTGCCTACCCCACCTCGGGCGGCAGGGCGCCGAACAGGGGGCTGCTGGCCCAGGTGCCCCCCTGCATACACCATGGCCCCTGCCAGGACGATATGAGGTTCTCCTACAACGCCATAAGGGTCCTCATGAGCAGGTACATGGCGAAGGACCTGAGGGGGAGGTACCTTGAGACCCCGTCTATGGTCATGAGGAGGGTCGCCGAGGGCTTCAGGGAGAGGGTCGACCCGGAGGCCCTCTACAGGGCCCTGATAGACGGCAGGTTCATGTTCAACTCGCCCACGCTCTTCAACATGTACGCCGACGGGGCCCGGGGCGCCCTGAGCGCCTGCTACGTTATACCTGTCCGGGACGACATGAGGGGTATAATGGACGGCGTCTCCGTGCAGGTTATGACGTTCAAGTACGGGGGCGGCACGGGCTTCAGCTTCTCCGAGCTGAGGCCCAGAGGAGACGTTGTCGCGGGGACTAGCGGTGTCGCCAGCGGTCCCATAAGCTTCATGAGACTCTACGACGTTTCAACGGATGTAGTGAAGCAGGGCGGCAGGAGGAGGGGCGCCAACATGGGCATACTCCACGACTGGCACCCGGACCTCTATGACCCCGACTTCGACCCCTGGAGGGCCCTCTCCTCAGCCCTGCCGCCCCAGCTTATCACCCTGCTAGACCAGTTCAGGGGGACGCTAGAGAGGCTCGAGTCAGACGGACATTACGAGGTCGACAAGGCCCTGCTAGAGGCGCTTAGGAAGATAGCTAGCAGTGGCCAGAGCCCCGAGGACGCCGGCTTCATTCAGGCCAAGAGGCCCCCGCTCGGCGACGCGTTCCTGACGAACTTCAACATAAGCGTGGGCGTCCACGACGCCTTCATGGAGGCCGTCATCGAGGGTAGGGACTGGTGGATGGTGAACCCGAGACACAGCGACCTAGGCGATGGCGTCTACAGGCTACACTACTCGGTCTCCAGGGCCACGGGCGAGGGCAGGGCGCTGAGGCTGCTGAGGGAGGGCAGGGTGAGCACCCCATACCTCAACGCCTTCGAGGAAGTGCTGGCCGAGGCGCTCAGGAGGGCCCCGCAGGGTCTCGACACGTCGAGGAGGAACCCACACGCCTGGCGCTACCCGGCCAGGAGGCTCTGGGAGGAGATAGTCAGGGGCGCATGGGAGGGCGGCGACCCCGGCCTGTTCCTGTTGGACAACCACAACAAGTGGGTCCCAACCCCCTGGCTTGGGGCCGTGGCGGCGACGAACCCCTGCGGCGAGGAGCCCCTCTACCCCTACGAGAGCTGCAACCTCGGCTCGCTCTCCGTCGAGAAGTACATCAAGGAGGGCAGGTTCGACGTCGAGGCCTTCGCCAGGGACGTTGACCTCGCAGTGGACGGGCTCGACGCGGTAATAGACCTCAACAGGCAGCCCGACCCGAGGCAGGACCTCGTCAACAAGTTCACGAGGAAGGTGGGTCTCGGCATAATGGGCCTCGCCTCGGCCCTCGCGAGGCTCGGGCTCCCGTACGACAGCGAGGAGGCCGTCGCCTTCACCCTGGCTGTCTCCGCCCTGCTTGAGGCCGAAGCATGGAAGAGGAGCTGGGAGCTCGGCGCCAGGCTCGGCCACGCCCCGGCTTTCGAGTGCGCCGAGTTCGACTGGAGGGGGCTCAGGTGCGTGAAACCTGGCAGGCCCGAAGAGCTCGTCGAACTCCTCACGCCCGCCCTGCTGAAGGCCTCCGAGGTGGCCAGGTTCGAGGGCGGCTGGCTCGCCGTCAGGTACCACGACGTGAGGCTCAACGACTACGTCAGGTCGCAGCTCGAGGGGGAGGCCACCAGGAGGGTCTCCGACGACGGCTCTGTCAGGCTCCTCAGCCTCGACGCGCTGGGGAGGGTCCTCAGGGACGTCTTCGGCGTCACCGAGGCGACACTGGAGGAGACCAGGAGGATGCGGCCTGAGGAGCTGGCAGGGAGCCCGAGGCACATGCTGGCCATGGCCATATACGAGCCCGCGAGGCTCTGGGACGCGCTGAAGGCCTACGGCAGGTCCCTCGGGGCGAGGGCCCCCAGGCACACGGCCGTCAACACGACGGCGCCAACTGGGACCATAAGCATAATCGCCGGCACCACGAGCGGCATAGAGCCGTACTTCGCGCTGGTCTACCTAAGGAGGGTGCTGGTAGGGGAGCTGTGGGAGGTGGCCAGGGAGTTCAGGGACTCCTTCATGGAGCTCGTGAGGCGCACCGGCGCGCCTGATGAGGTTGTCAACGCAGTCCTCGAGGCCATATCGAGGCACAAGGGGAGCCTTAGGTGGGCCCTCGAAGACGTTGAGAAGGCCGTCAGGCGGGCGGGCATGAGCGGTGAGGGCGGGAGGCTCGTAAGGGCAAGCTGGAACGTGGAGGGGCTGATCGCTGGGTTGAGGGAGCTCGCCAGGCTCTTCCCGATGGCCATGGACTTCGACGTGTGGTACCACATAGCCCACCAGGCGGCGGCCCAGCTCTACGTTGACCAGTCTATTAGTAAGACCGTGAACCTCCCCAAGGAGGCCACCGTGAACGCCGTGGCCACGGCCTACATAACTGCCTGGCTGGCCGGGCTGAAGGGCATCACCGTCTACAGGGACGAGAGCAAGGGCGCCCAGGTGATATACTTCGGTGGGCAGCAGAAGGAGATCGCCCAGGTCCCCATAAGGCTAGTCAGAAAGTCGGCCGGCCTAAGGATGGCCATAGTCCGGAGGGAGATGGCAGTGGAGGAGGTTTCCTCGGACGCCAAGATGGCCTCGCTCTTCAAGTTGAAGTCAGGAGGGGAAGGGGTGGTAACCGTTGACTCTGATGAGAACAGCACGTGCAAGACGTGCAACATCTGAAGGCCATATCCCTAGCCCTCATTGTTCGTGAGGTTTTAACCTCTGTAAGGTCGGCCCGTTAAGGGGCTGCCCCCTTGAGTGATGATATCAGATCCACGAGGAGGCGCCTTGCGGTCCTTGTGGCGACAGGGGTCGCTCTCGCGATAGTCGGGGTCACTGTCCTAGCGCACGTGAGCATGGGTCTGACGGCGGTCGTGGTCGACGGCAGGAGCATGCTCCCGACGCTCCAGTCAGGCGACCTGGTTTTCGTAGTCAGAGTTCCCCCGACCCAGATCGAGGTTGGTGACGTTATAGTCTACAGGTTCACGGGCAACTTCTACGGCTATTACCTCGGTAACGTGTTAATAATTCACAGGGTAATCTACATATATTACCATAACGGCACGCTCTGCTTCGTGACCAAGGGCGACAATAACGCCCTCCCCGACCCCGGCTACCCGCAGTACTGCGGTTATGTCGAGGTCAACGGCACCATGGTCTCAGGGGTACCCTACAGCCTCGTCTTGGGAGAGGTCGTCGGTGGGGAACGGCCCATAGCCATACCGTACATAGGGTCCCTCTCACTTGAGCTTCGCCCCCAGCCCGGCGTCACCTGAGCGGCTGAGCAGGTAGCTGGCCACCTCCCTCACCCACCTCCCTGCAGACCTCCTGCCGGAGAGCTCCCTCAGGGCGTCGGTCTGCGAGATCCCAAGCCTCGCCCTTATCACGTTAACCGCGGCCTCTATCTCCTTCATGGCGGCGGTGTGAAGCTCGCAGAGTTCGCCCTCGGCGGGCCTGCCGCATATGGGACAGGCCTTTGCGGGCCTCAGTCGGCCCGCCTGCTGCGCCAAGCTGGAGCCTATCTCATCGACCCTCGACAGGTACTTTTTAACGAGACCCTGCACGTACTCTCTTGCCTCAGAGACCACCTGCTCTCTGGTCAGCTTCCCCTCCACAATCGTCTCCAGCTTCTTCTCAAAGCTCCTTGTAAGGTCCACGGATAGGAGCTCGGGGGCCGTCGAGAGAAGGGCCTTGTATACGGCATACCCGAGGTCTGTGACCTCAAGGGACCCTCCCCGGACAACGATGAACCCCCTCTTCAGCAGGGTCTCCACGATCCTGGCCCGCGTGCCCTTAGTGCCTAGGTCATTGACCTCCATCCACTCTATCAGGGACATCCTAGACAGCCTCACTGCAGGCCCCGGCCACGTGACCCTCACAGACGATGACTTCACCTTTACCCTATCGCCCTCCCTCATGAGGGGGAGCTTCTCATCGCTTAGGCCTACGTATGGGTAGTAGTGCGTCCACCCCTCCCTCAGAACGGAGATCCCTTCCGCCCTCCACGCCCTTCCATCAGAGTCCCTGAGGACGACGGTGGACCTGGATACTACGGCGCTCGTCGCGAAGGCCGCAAGGAACCTTCTGACTACCAGGTCATAGACAGCCCTGTGAGGCCTGTCCAGGGGCTCCCTTGGGGTCTCCCCCGTTGGATATATGGCTGGGTGGGCTGGGTCTGTCTTCCTCCCCTCAACGGGTCTCAGTAAGCCCCGGGTCTCCCTGATGAGGTCCCCTACGAGCCCAGCGTAATCGCGCTGCCTCGCTATGGCGTCCAGGACGCCCCTGTAGTCCAGATCCCGTGGGAGCCTCTGGCTCTCGGTCCTCGGGTAGCTTATGAGAGCTGAAACGTAAAGGTCCTCGGCTATTTCCTGCGTCCTGTAGGGGGAAAGGCCGTAGATTCTCGCCGCCTCCCTCTGGAGGTCGGTCAGGTTAAATGGGGGCGGTGGTGGTACCTCCTCCCTCCTGGTTACGTAGGACTGCACCGTGAGGTAGCCGTTCGACCTGACCTTCCTCGATATGGACGTAGCCTCGTACCTGTCCCTAGGCTCCCAGCCGTTGGGCCTTGCCCTGAAGCTCTGTCCGTCCCTCTCTAGCTCAACTACGACCCCGATAACAGGCACCGGGGCATGTGAGTTCCTCCTTATCCACCTCCTGACGGCCTCTGCGAGCGTGGGCGTCTGCACCCTGCCAGCGCTGAGCGAGGTCCACGCGCCGACCGCCCTCTTGTAGGACCTCATCAACAGCCTGGAGAAGTTTATGCCCCAGAGCCAGTCTAGCTCGGCCCTCGCGATACCGGCCATGGCGTTATTAACGTCAAGAGGGTGAAGGCTCTGGAAAGCCCTGCTGAGCTCGCCCGGAGTGAGTGAGGAGAACTTGGCCCTCTTGGACCTTCTCAGGTCTCCGAAGGTCTCAATTATCTTGTAGCATATTGTGCTCCCCTCTATGTCGTAGTCGCAGGCGCTGACGTAGCTAGTTGCCGCGGGTAGGACCTTGGCTAGCACCTCGTAGTAAGCCCTGAGGTGCCTCGACCTCCTCTCAAATCGCCAGAGGGGCTCCCACCTCAGCTCTGTAACCGGTAGGCCCTCGACCTCGGTGGTCGGGCCGAACATGTGGCCGGCGCTGCTGACTATCACCAGCTGCTGGCCGTTAAGGAGGACTGTGTACACGGGCACGCCGTTGATCCTGCAGAAGGTGGGCTTGCCCAGAGCTGCCGCTATCCTTGCGGCAGCCTTTGGCTTTTCAGCTATCACCGCTGTGAATGGGCCCCTAATTTTGCAGGGCAGCAGCACCGTCCTCCTTTGTCAGGATCCATCGGAGGGGTTAAGCTTGGGCAGGGTTGCCCCCGCCGCAGTAGGGCGATAGGGCCTCCTTCACCTTAGAGATCAGCTCCTCGGTCACCTGAAGGCCCTCCTCAGACGAGAGTATCAGGTTTATGAAGCCCTCGTCGCCCGGGCAGGCGTTGACGAGCTGTACTGCTATGTGCTCAGGCACCCCAGCCTTTACCAGAACCTCGACGGCCGCCCTGGCCGCGGCGGGGTCCCTTTGGCCGAACATCTTGAGGTACTCCCAGGTGCGCTCCTGTGTAGGGTTGAGGGCTCCGCCTGCCTCAGAGACCCTACGCTCCAGCATCTCCCTGGCCTCTGAGTACGTAAGGTACCTCCTAGACTCCACCCTTCTGAACATAACCTGACCCTCGCTAGGACGCGAGGGGCCTCAGGTGTGCAGCGTAAGTGATTATCGTCTTCTCCTTGTCCCCGAGCATCACCTTCACCACATACGCCCTGCCCCTCCTCCCGACTATGACACCCGTGAGACCATGATACCTCCTGTGAGGCATGCCGTCGTGGAACGACGGGTCTATTATTATGGCCACCCTGTCCCCCTCCTTGTACGGGTAAAACATTATGCTGGTCCTTGGGATAGAGCCGCGCTCTCTCACGCCCTTCTTCAGCAGTCTCCTTGTCCTATGTCTGTAGCCCCTAGGCGCCTTTACCAAAGCTTACACCTCCCCTTGACCTATCAAGGGTAATTTAAAAGCGTTCAACTGCCTGATCACCCGACCAGCAGCCTGATAGGGATAACCTGTACCTTGCCTGACGGCGTGTGCCTAACTATTGAGAGCGGCAGCAGCCCATGGTCAAGCTCATAGCGTGCTATCTCGATAGGGTCCCTCCTTAGGCGGGCGGCCTCCACGTCAGCGAGCGGGAAGGCCCCATAGTCGAGCTGCAGCGCCCTCAGGCCTATGATTTTGGCACGCTCGTACCTGGTGAGGTATGGGGGCCCTATCCTGATCTCGTCCTTGGCCGTAGGGTACGTCTTCAGCTCGTCGGAGGTCGCCACCTTTCATCAGCCTTTAGCGATAACTGCTTACCGCTCAAAAGTATTTAAGTTTAGCAGACAAGAGGCTGACAGCATCGGGGTCCCGCCATGAGCGCTGAGGAAGGTAGGGCTGAGGAGGCTGAGGAGACTGAGGAGGCTACGGAGTCGGTCACCGAGGAGAGGGAGAGGGGAGCGGCAGAGGAAGGGGCTCCTGCGGAGTACAGGCTTGGGAGCCCTGAGCTTATCGAGGCCATGCTCAACGCCTTCGACGTACTGGAGAAGGCCGCCCAGGGTGAGATCTCCGTAAGTGAGGCCAAGGCCCTTATCTATGAGGGCGTGGAGGAGCTCCTCAGGAAGGCTGGGGAGGCCGTAAGGAAGAGGTCCAGGAGGAGGGCAAAGAAGACCGCCGAGAAGAGGGCAAAGAAGGGCAAGAAGCAGGCTAAGGGCTCGAAGAGGAAGGCTGCAAGCTAGGATCCCGAGAGGAGCTCAGATATGCTGTGCCTGACTACGTTGACCTCGTAGCCTAGCTCCTTGAGCGCGTCCACTATCACGTCCTCGCTGACCCTCCTGTCGAAGGTGACCGTGACCTCCCTCTGCTCGCCACTCCTTATCAGCTTGAGGCTGTCGACCACCACAGCCCCCTTTATCATGTCGCTTATGTCTTTGTCAGGCACGACATAGTCCTTAAATCTCTTCTCCTGGAACTCGTAGAACTCGTCAAAGTTCCTCACTATCCTGAGGGCCTCCATGACGTCCTTTGACCCTACGTTAAGCCTCCTGCTTACCTCGATTATTAGCCTCTCGGCCACGTCGAGAGGGACCGTGACGCTCTTGTACTTACCCATGTCAACCTCTAGGGTCACGGAGGGCAAGCCTATCCCCAGCGGCAGTGCGCCTCCAAGCTTAAAGCCTGAAGGCTCCGAAGGGCGCAGCGGCCGATGATGTGGGTTAAAAGCCGTGACCGGTGAACGAGGCCAGGCGGCTGAGGTCGGTGGTGCGTGATGTTGCAGAGGTCCATGGTTGTCAAGCTTAGCGGGTCTCTGGTGTACCCCCCGTCAGCTACGTACCTTAGGAGGCTAGGCGATGTAATAAGGGACCTCGCTGGGGACGGCTGGAGGCTTGGAATTGTGGTGGGAGGTGGGCCCCTTGCCCGGGACCTAATAGACTCCCTTAGGGAGCTAGGGGTGCCTGAGTCGCTCCTTGACGAGGTCGGTATAGAAGCCGCCAACCTGAACGCGCTGGCTGTCGCGCTCGCGCTTGCCCCCCTTGCCGCCCCTGAGGTGCCCAGGGACGTCAGGGAGGCCGTCAGGCTGTCGCGTGAGGGGATGATACCGGTAATGGGCGGCCTACAGCCGGGGCAGAGCACGAACTCCGTTGCTGCCGTGCTGGCTGAGGCCCTGGGAGCCCAGTTCCTTGTCAACCTCCTAAACGGCGTGGACGGCGTCTATACTGGAAGGCCAGGCCAGCCAGGCTCAAGGAAACTCGAGTCCCTTACATACGATGAGCTGGAGGCCATAGTGGCCAGCAAGAGCCAGGCCGCAGGCTCCTACGAGCTGTTCGACCACGTCGCCCTAGGGGTTGCGAGGAGGAGCGGCCTCACCCTCGTCTTCGCTGACGGGAGGGATCCAAAGGTCCTTCTCCTCGTCTCGAGGGGGGAAAAGGTAGGGTCGTGGGTCAGGCCCTAGCGGCCTGCCTGTATTTGGGGTGGTACTTCTTAATCATCTCCTCCCTTATGTTCGTGAGCTCCTCCTCGGGCAGCTCAGACAGGACCTCCCAGGCCAGGTCGAGAGTCTGCTCGATGGTTCTATTCTCCCTTACACCCTGACTGAGGAACCTCTTCTCAAATAAGTCTGCGAACCTTAGGTACTTCCTATCTACCTCGCTAAGGCTCTCCTCGCCTACCACCGCGGCGAGGCTTCTGAGCTCAACGCCCCTACTGTAGGCCGCGTACAGCTGGTCGCTCACCTGCGCGTGGTCATCCCTGGTCTTCCCAGCTCCTATCCCCTCCTTCATCAGCCTCGACAGGCTCATCAGCACGTTGATGGGCGGGTAGATCCCCCTGTCGTACAGCTCCCTGCTGAGTACTATCTGTCCCTCGGTGATGTATCCCGTCAGGTCCGGGATCGGGTGCGTTATGTCGTCATTGGGCATGGTGAGGATCGGCATCTGTGTTATGCTCCCCTTCCTTCCGTGAACCCTGCCAGCCCTCTCGTATATGCTCGCGAGGTCGCTGTACATGTACCCTGGGTAGCCCTGCCTTCCAGGGACCTCCTCCCTCGCCGCGCTTATCTCCCTCAGCGCCTCCGCGTAGTTAGTCATGTCCGTCAGTATTACGAGGACGTGCATGTCTCTCTCATAGGCTAGGTACTCCGCCAGCGTCAGGGCGGCCCTGGGCGCCACGATCCTCAGCATGGCTGGCTCGTTGGCCAGATTGACGAACATCGCGACCCTCTTCATGGCGCCCGTCTCCTCGAAGAACCTCCTGAAGAACATGTAGTCGTCGTACTTGATGCCAATTGCGGCGAAGACGACGCTGAACTCCTCCTCCTTGCCCCTAACGGTCGCCTGTCTGGCGATCTGCGCGGCGAGCTGGTTGTGGGGGAGACCGCTGCCGCTGAATATGGGCAGCTTCTGTCCCCTCACCAGCGTGTTCATACCGTCTATCGCGCTGACCCCTGTCTGTATGAAGTCTTCGGGGTACGCCCTGACGGAAGGGTTTATGGGGGCCCCATTCACGTCATACTTCTCCTCCGCAACTATGTCTGGTCCGCCGTCGATAGGCTTACCAAGCGCGTCAAAGGTCCTTCCAAGCATGTCCTCAGAGACCGGCATCTCAAGGGTCCTTCCCAGGAACCTGACCTTGGTCCCAGTTGTGGAGATGCCCGTCGTGCCCTCAAACACCTGGACGACCGCGGTATTCCTGGCTACCTCCAGGACCCTGCCCCTCCTCCTCTCGCCGCTCGGCAGCTCTACCTCGACGACCTCGTCGTAGGCTACCCTGCTGACGCCCTCAACTATTACGAGGGGTCCCCTGATCTCCGAGACCTTGCTGTACTCCTTGATCCCTACTACGCTCACCTCAACCACCTCCCAGCTTGCTTACGACCTCAACAACGTTGTTTGTAAGCTTCTCTATCTCCTCAACCTTGTCGTTGGGTATGTTGAACCTAGCCTTGACCATGTCCGTGTAAAGGCGACCTACAGCCTCCCTTACCTTTGAGACGGGGACGTTCCTCCTGACGGCCTCGCTGGCAGCCCTATAGAACTCCACGAACATCTTCATGAGGGCAACCTGCTTCTTAGGCGTCGTGAATGTATCTATGGGATCGAAGGCGTTCTGCTTGAGGAGGCCGTCCTTTATCAGCCTGGCCGTCTCGAGGACGAGCTTATCCTGCTCGCTTAGCCCCTCAGTGCCTATCAGCCTCACTATCTCCCTCAGCTCGTTCTCCCTTAGGAGCACGTCCATTATGACCCTCCTGTACTCGGCCCAGCCCTCGTCAACGTTCTTCCTCCACCAGCCCTCAACAGTGTCTGCATATGCGCTGTAGCTCGTTATCCAGTTGATCGCAGGGTAGTGCCTGCTATAGGCGAGGGCCGTGTCGAGAGCCCAGAACACCTTAGTGAACCTCCTTGTGTGTGTTGTAACTGGCTCCGTGAAGTCGCCGCCGGGCGGGCTCACGGCGCCTATCACGGTTGCGCTACCCACCCTGTCCGGCCTGCCGAGGGCCCTGACGCGGCCAGCCCTCTCATAGAACTCCGCCAGCCTCGAGGCCAGGTAGCTTGGGTAGCCCTCCTCAGCAGGCATCTCCTCCAGCCTCCCGGCTATCTCTCTGAGGGCCTCGGCCCACCTGCTGGTCGAGTCTGCTACAAGCAGCACGTCGTACCCCATATCACGATAGTACTCGGCCATGGTGATCCCGACATAGATGCTCGCCTCCCTCGCTGCAACGGGCATGTTGCTTGTGTTGGCGATGAGAATTGTCCTCTCCATAAGCGGCCTACCAGTCCATGGGTCCTTGTAAGTTGGGAACCTCTCCAGGACCTCAGTCATCTCGTTACCCCTCTCGCCACAGCCGATGTAGATTATGACGTTCGCTGAGGACCACTGGGCCAGGTTGTGAAGGGTCACTGTCTTCCCGGTGCCAAAGCCGCCAGGTATCATGCCGGTGCCCCCCTTGGCCATGGGGAATAGGAGGTCAATGATCCTCATGCCCGTGATGAGAGGCTCCGTCGGGTCGAGCTTGGCCGCGTAGGGCCTAGGCGCCCTTACCGGCCACCTGTGCGACAGGAATACATCCCTTGTCTCGCCGCCCACCTCGACCTCAGCTATCGGGTCCGTGATCGTGTAGTCCCCCTCTGGGGCGAGCCACTTCAGGACGCCACCCACCTGCGGCGGAACCATCACCTTGTTCACGACAAGCGGCGTCTCCTGGACCGCGCCTATTATGTCGCCGGGGCCCACCTTGTCGCCGACCTTGGCCGCGTCGCTTGGCACGAAGTGCCACTTCTTATCGCGTGGGATGGACGGCACGTTTACGCCCCTCTCCACGAAAATGCTTCTGGCAGGGTTTGTCTTAGCTATCTGCTGCGCTATAAGCGGTAGCGGCCTCTGGACCCCATCAAAGATGCTCCCTATCAGGCCTGGTCCCAGGTCAACGCTGAGCGGGGCACCTGTGCCCTCGACAGGCTCGCCGGGCCTGAGCCCGCTGGTGGACTCGTAGACCTGGACGTATGCCGTGTCGCCCCTTATCCTAGTTACTTCACCGATTAGTCCCTGCTCTCCGACCTTGACCATCTCGTACATCTGAACGCCGGTCATGCCCTCGGCTACAACGAGCGGCCCTGATATCCTTGCTATCCTCCCCCTCACGGCCACTTCATACCACCTCGAAGAGCTCCCTTGAGGCAAGGCCTCTGAGGAAGGTCTCGTTCTCCCTGACTATCTGGTCTATCGTGTAGTCTAACTTGACTGTGCCGTCCTTCGAGGTAGCCACTACTCCACCCACCACCAGGACCGGCTCGTCTGAAAGCTCCAGGCCTCTATAACCCTTTATTAGCTCCCTGACAAGCCCTAGATCCTCAGCGCTGCACCTTAAGGTGAACCCACCGTAGGTCTCCCCCTCCTCCTGTAGGGACTGGAGGACCTTCCGCAGGAACTTAACATACCATTCCCCCCTGTCCTGCCTTAGCCTCCTCATGGCCTCCTCCATCACCCTGCTCGTCTCCTCAGCCTTGATCGACTCCTCCTTCAGCTTCACCTGCAGATCGGCCTCCGCCGCCTTACTCTTCAGAAGATCATTGAGCTCCTCAGCCTTCCTCTCAATGGCCGACCTCAGCTCTTCGACAGCTTTGTTGTAGGAGCTCCCCAGGAGCTTTAGGGCAGCGGCAAGCGCCTCCTCAAGCTTCGAGTTCAGGTCCGATATCGCCTTGCCTGTTATGCTTTCTGCGACCTTGGCTGGGTCGCCACTCACGCTCATGACTGTCACCCTAGGCCCAGCGCCTGCGCCAAAAGCTTCTCAATATTTATGGGCTCTGCCTTGGACCACTTCGTCGGCAGGGCAAGGAGAACGGCGCCCCCTTTGCTCGCTATGTCCCTCAGCTTGTCCTCATCGGTGATAACGTGCTTGAGGACGATGATAAGGCTGTAGCCTTCCTCGATGGCCTTCCTGACGGCCTCCTCTGCCTCGGCCTGGTTAGAAGCCTTGGCTACAGACATGCCTATCATCCTGAACAGGGGTAGGCTGTTCTCGTCCCCCACCACGAGGACCTTCGTCTCCGAGACCGACAATTTCGCATCCAGCTGAGTGGCCTTGTCTTGATTTTTAAGCTGTTAGGACTTAGTGTATGTAAACCGTGTTGCAAGTTGATAGACCTTTCAGACCTTATTAACCCATGCTGAGTCGTTAGGGCGGGGCTGCTGTTGATAGTATCAAACAAGCTCGAGGAAGTGCTGATAGCGGTGCCCAATGACAGCTACGACAGGGCCCTGGCAGCCATAGCTAACAGCGGTATCCTTCATGTGGAGGAGCCGCCCGACCCCCTGAAGTACTACATGAACAGGGCCTACAGGAAGGTAGCCCTTGAGGCTGCCGAGAGGAAGTCAAAGCTTGAGGGTATCTTTAAGGCGATAGGGGTGCAGCCCAGCCCTGGCGGCTTCATTGAGATAAAGGTCAGGGACTGGGAGCAGGCCTTCTATGACATAGTCCGAGAGAACGCAGGCGTTGAGGAGGCGGCCGAGAAGGCGTCAGCCAGGATAACAGAGCTTAACGCGAGGGTCTCAGAGCTTCAGGCCCTTCTTAGCACGCTTTCGCTCGTTGCTGACATTTCTGTTGATGTAAGGGGGGCCTGGGAGGGATCACATGTCAAGGGCGCTGTTGGAATCATTGGCGCTGAGCTTGTCCAGGCAGCCATACAGACCGCCGTTAAGCACGGCCTTCTTTATGCAAGCCAGCCCGCAGGTGGGAGCGAGAGCGTTGTCTTTGCGATCGCCGGCGACGCGGGCAGCGTCAGCGCCGCTGTCGCAGAGCTGTCAAGGCAGGGCTGGAAGCAGATCGTGATACCGCCTGAGCTGCCGGGCTCCCCTAGGGAGGCCTCCCAGATGGTGAGGGAACTCATAAACGGAATAGCTAACGAGATATCGTCGTTGAGGTCTGAGGTCCTCAAAAGCCTGAGCGAGCTTAGCAGATACTATTCACAGGTCTCAGGCCTCGCCGAGGCCCTGAGGGCCGTCAGCCTGTCAGCGAGGACGAGCACAACCTCCTTCATATATGGCTTTGCCGACGCCAAGGACTCAAAGAGGCTGAGGAGGGTCCTTGAGGAGTGCTGTGGTGGGGCATACGTAATCAGGAGCCTTGGCATAAGGAGGGGAGAGAAGTACGTCCCGACAAAGGTAGACCTTCCCGGCTATTTCAGGTGGTTCCAGTCCATTGTTGAAATGTATGGGACTCCCACAGGCGACGAGATAGTCCCCACGGTGTTCATGGCTGTCACGATGCCGATAATCTTCGGCCTGATGTTCCCCGATGTCGGTCACGGGCTGTTGGTGCTGCTGTTCGCAGTCCTTTATATGATGCCCAGGAGCAGGGACATAGCCAAGGTCGCCGCAGTACTTGGCGTAGCTGGGATGATCACCGGGTTCCTTGCAGGGGAGTTCTTCGGGCCCGTTGGGAGCAAGGCGATAGGCCTAGACAGGCTCTGGGCCTCCCTTGGGTTTAAGGTGCCTCCGCTGCTGTCCCCTGTAGAGGCCGCCATAGGGCAGTCAACGCAGGGCTACACGATGCCGCTGTTTGACATGATACTTGACATCTCTTTCTGGATCGGAGCCTTCATGCTCACCTTCGGCAACCTCCTAGGAATTGCCGACGACCTACTCTCAAGGGACTACGAGGACCTAGTCGCCAGAAGAGCCCCACTGACCCTGCTCTTCCTGGCCGCTGGGCTCCCGTTCCTCGTCTACTTTAACGCGTCCAGGGCGGGCTCCGTCATAGAGCAGGCGATATTCGGCCTAGGAAGGGGAGGGCCCATGGGGGCGTTCGTTTTCTATGGGGCCATCGGGGCCCTCGTGTGGCTCCTCGTTGGCGAAGCTGCCTACTCAGCCGCTTCTGGGGAGGGCTTTAAGCTCGACCCGTATGAGGCATTCCTCGGCTTCTTCGAGGGCATGCTGTTAACTTTAGGCAACACTATCAGCTTCCTTAGGATCATGGGCCTGAGCCTCGCCCATGCTGGCCTGATGGTCGGCTTCACGATACTTTACCAGGTCATATTGACCTCCCACCCGACGCCGCTGACCATAGCCAGCGCCGTCATTGTCTACATAATCGGAAACCTCCTGACAGCGGGGCTGGAGGGCATCGTAGCTTTCGCCCACGACCTTAGGCTCCACTTCTATGAGTGGTTCAACAAGTTCTACAGAGGCCTCGGGAGACCCTTCAGGCCCCTAACAATTCCAGGGGTCGTATTTATCGTTTCATAACGTCATGCCACTAGGGATACCTCAACGTCCCATGCAGCATTCACCCCAAAGCAGGCCGGCCTAGACAGGTCGTCTACGTGCGGGCAGGCCGCATAACCCCTTAAAGGCCTCTCGTCAGGCTAGCAGACGGCGCTGTGAGGAGGGTTGGTATTACCGACGGGTGACGAGAGACACCAGTGCCGAGCGCCCTTGATTGGCGTCGGACATATCTACAGATAGAAATATATTTGCCGTTGATATTTTTACTCAGGAGTAACGGTGAGCAAAATCCATGCAGGAGGAGAGCGTTGCTACAGCCAGGTATAGGGACACCTTAGTGTGGCTGCTGCTGCTCATCCTCTCCGAGAAGCCCATGCACGGATACGAGATAATCAAGAGGATAAAGGACCTTACCGGGAACCAGTGGAAGCCTGCGGCAGGCTCGATATACCCGCTTCTAAACTACATGCGCGACTCCGGCCTGATAAACGTCGTAAACGTCGAGGAGGGGGTCAGGGGAGGGAGGAAGATCGTGTACGCTCTCAGCGACAAGGGGTGGCAACAACTGCTCGAGGTGCTGAGGAGGAAGGTCACGATCTACATGAACTTCATGAATATGATAGCCAACGTGTCGCTCAAGTCCCTGGAGAGCCATGGCTATGAGCGCGAGTCGAAGGCCTTGAGGCGCGACATCGCTGAGTGGGCCGCGCTGCTTGCAAAGAGCGTGGGAGAGGGTTAGCTAGTGCTGACGCTGGTCGGGGCTGGCCTAGGTCCTGACAGCGTCTCGCAGTCCCTGAGGAAGGCGCTTGAGAGGGCAAACCTGATAGTAGTTGAGACGTACACATCGCCTGGCAGCGGCTGGGTTGAGGAGCTGGTCAAGGGCCTAGGGAAGGATGTCCTCGTGGCCTCAAGGGACGTCCTTGAGGAGAGGTCAAGGGATATCGTGGAGCTGGCAGCCTCAAGGGACGTAGTCATTGTTGTGCCTGGGGACCCAATGATAGCCACCACTCATTCCTCGCTGGTAGTCGAGGCGCTAAGATCAGGCGTAAGGGCTCAGGTGATACCTGGCCTCTCTGGGCCCTGCGCGTCAATGTCGGTTTCAGGGCTCCAGTTCTACAGGTTCGGTAGGAAGATGACCATACCGGCCCCTTGGAGAGGTGTCGGCTACACGTCTATAGCGTACTGGTTCCTTGGAAACCTATGCCTTGACCTTCACACCCTCTTCCTCCTCGACGTAAGCCCTAGCGGGGAACAGCTCGCGCCACGAGAGGGCGTAAGGGCTTTGAAGGAGGCGCTCAATGATCTCCTTGGCGCATCCTGGAGTGGCCTCAGAGACCTCATCGTGCTGGAGGTCTCCGTCGGGGATGACGGGATTGAGTCGTCCTATGCAACCCTATCGGACTACGACAGGCTTAGTACGTTAGTCCCCTCCAGCCTGATGGTGCCCGCAAGACTCCACGTGTCCGAGATCGAGTTCTTAACATCATTTCACGGGGTGCCTGATGAGCTGATCAGGGCCCATCAGCTTGCCCTTTCAAGGCTTGATGCCTGCGAGCTGTTCTTCAGAACTAAGGAGAGGGTCATGTCAGAGGATCGGGCTAGCAGTTAATACTACAGAGGGCGCCGGTTTTCCCGGATGCTGGGTTGAGCCAGGATCTCGACGTCGTAACGTCAATCACCTCGAGATACATAGAGTTCAAGGAGCCGACAGAAGTAGGTGCTGGCATCTATAGGATGCAGGTCGTGGGGGTCAGGGGAGACAGGCCGACGCAGACCTTTAGGTCCCTATACCGGGATCTCATAAACTCCGGGTACGCCCCTGCAATAAGGAGGGACGGCCCCAACCTCTATCTCTTCGTGACCAAGTACAAGAGGGGTCAGGGGCTAATCTCGTGGAGCGTGCTCGCCGTGATTACTGTAATGTCGGTCTACTTTTCTGGGCTCGCCCTTGTTCGCCTGCCTGGAGGCGGCCCGCTGACGCCCCTCTTCTACACGCTCGGCCTCCTTGTACCGCTCCTGATCCATGAGGGGGGCCACTGGTTCGCCATGAGGAGGTATGGAGTACCTAGGAGCCTCCCCTACCTGATACCCGCGCCGCCCCTGCAGTTCGGCTTCCTCGGTACCCTAGGGGCCGTGATCAACATGAGGTGGGTGCCGGCGACTGCCGACGAGCTAGCGGTCATCGGCGTCTCAGGCCCACTGATGGGGTTCATAGCGGCCATACCGCTCGCCATAGTCGGCCTTAAGATGTCAGCCGTTATGCCGGTGTCCGCGGTGCCCTCCGGCTCGACGCTGCAGGCGGTGCCAGTAATAATGTACCTGCTACTCGCTTTCGTTCACACGCCCCCCGGCTACGACGTTGTTGTGTCTCCGCTCGCGTTCGCGGCCTACATAGTCTTCTTCGTGACGTTCCTCAACTTGGTCCCAGTTGGGCAGCTTGACGGAGGTCATGTAATAAGGGCGGCGCTTGGGACGAGAGGGCATATGGCCGTTTCCGTAGCCTTCATAGCGATACTCCTAGTGTTAGGCCTCTACATGCCCACGCTTGGGCTATTCGGCCTCATAGCGCTCGCGATATTCCTCCTGACAAGGGGTAGGCACCCTGGCCCTGCGATCGATGACTCCGGCATTGGCAAGGTCGGGCTGGCCGCGGTCGTACTGTATGGGGTTCTGCTGGCACTGACGCTCCCTGTTCCCTCGTGACGACCTTAAGCTAAAACTAAGCCGCGTCGTAAGTGGTGGGCCCGGGGGGACTTGAACCCCCGACCTCCGCCGTGTAAGGGCGGCGTCCTATCCAGTCTAGACTACGGGCCCGACTTCGGCTCAGCCTGCGCGTACAGGGGAGGCGCTTAAAGCACTTACTCCACAGCCTACTGGCGGGTTGCCTTGAGAGCGCCTCAGAAATACTATGACATGCACTGCCACCTTTCCGAGTTCTCCGAGGCGGAGGTTGAGCAGATCATGGACTCGTTGCCAGGACTCAGGGTAGTCGCGGTCTCGGAAGACCTTAGAACCTTCGACAAGGTAGTTGATCTAGCCCAGAGATACCAGGGGAGGGTCGTGCCATGCGCCGGCTTCCACCCGTGGTCCCTTAAGGACCACCCGATGGAGGAGGCATGGCAGCTCCTAAGGCTCGCTGAGAGGTTAGGGGTCAGCTGTATAGGGGAGGTCGGGCTCGACAGGAGGTTCCTCCCGGAGGAGACATTCGCCGCCCAGAGGAGGGTGTTCGAGACCTATGCAAAGACCGCAAGGGAGCTGGACGCGCTGCTTAACATACACTCGCCCGGGGCCTGGAGGGAGGCGCTCTCCCTCATAGTTGAGGTCGGCGTCGAGAGGGCGATGTTTCATTGGTACACAGGACCCCTTGACCTTGTAGGCGAGATCGTTGGAAGAGGTTACATGATATCCATAAACGCGGCGGCTAAGGTACAGAGCAAGTCGATTGAGATCGCGAAGGCCGCACCGCTTGAGGGCATGGTATTTGAGAGCGACGGCCCTTACGACTACCACGGCGTGAGGCTCACGCCCCTAATGATCCCTGAGCTCGCAGAGCTCGTTGCGCGGGTGAGGGGGGCTAGCGTCGACGAGGTCTTGAGCGCCGTCAACGAAAACTCGGAGAGGGCCCTCAGGCCTCGTAAGTAACCCCGTCCACCGTGACCCTAGCCTTTTCGCAGAGGGACGCCGCGAGGGGCTCCAGCCTCCACTCGAACTCGGACACCCTGACCCTCTTGACATCAAGGCATAAGCCCCTCCTGAACCTCGGCGCCTGAACGACGAAGGTCTCGGCCTCACCACCCTCGAAGGCTGGGTGAAAGCCGAACTTCCTCGCAAGAGCCAGGACCTCGCCGACCTGCCCCTCGCTCTTTATTGGGACCCCCAGCAGCCGGGGAGGAAGGCCGGCCGTCGTTATCTGGGTTATCACGTATACTATTCCATACCTGGTCAGTTCCAACATATACCTCTCTGGGTCAGCTCCCCACTGTGGGTCAAAGATCTCGGCCCCTATCCTGCTGGCCACCTTTGCGAACCTATCGAGCTGGTACCTGCTCGCTACGCCGCCTATTACTATGGCGTCGAAGTTGTACCTCTCCTTGGCCCTTGCAAGCCCTTCCTCAAGCTCGTCAACCTCAACCTCCTTGACGCCGCTGACATCAAGCTTGACGAGCCTGTCCGCGAGCCCCATGGACTCCAGCTGAAGGTGCACGAACTCTACGAAGGGCCTGTGGAACATCCAGCTGTCCGCCCTTGCTGGCAGAATCACGGCGACGCATACTGGCCTCGCGCCAGCGTCAAGGGCCTTATGCAGGGCGTAGGTGCTGTCCTTGCCTCCCGAGAGGAGGGAGCAGAAGGCCCTCATGGATATATCCGCTCTCTCATGCGGGGGAACGGGATCGAGTCACGTATATGATCAAGTCCTGCTATCCACATGACGAGCCTGTCGACGCCGAGCCCGAAGCCGCTGTGAGGGACGCTGCCGTACCTCCTGAGATCCAGGTACCACTGGTAATCGTCAGGTCTCAGCCCGCTCTCCGCAATCCTGTTGTACAATATGTCGTAGCGATCCTCCCTCTGGCTGCCCCCTACAACCTCCCCGTACCCCTCCGGGGCCTCCAAGTCAAAGCCGAGCACAACCTCTGGCCTCGAGTCATGGACCTTCATGTAGAAGCTCTTCAGGTGCTTGGGAAACAGCGTCAGGAAGAAAGGAACCTCCTGGTCCTCCGTTAGGGCCCTCTCCTCGTCAGCCCCTATGTCATCTCCCCACTTGATGTTGAAGCCCTTCTTTCTTAGCAGATCTATGGCCTCGTCATAGGTGACCTCAGGGAACGGGGAGGCCAACGACCTCTCCAGCGGCTCCGTCTTCCTCTTGAGGAAGTCTAGCTCCTCGAGCCGCTCGTCAAGGACCCTTTTCACCGCCTCCTTTACGAGGCCCTCAACGACCTTCATCATGTCGTGCATGTCCATCCAAGCAGCCTCAGCCTCGAGGTGCCAGTACTCGTAAAGGTGCCTCCTTGTCCTGCTCTTCTCGGCCCTGAAGCTCGGCGTCAGCGACCAGACTCTCTCTAGGCTGAAGATCATGACCTCAAGGTAAAACTGCGCGCTCTGGCTGAGGTAAGCCTTCCTGCCAAAGAAGTCGACGGGGAACAGCGTTGCGCCCCCCTCGACGGCGCTCTGGGTCAGGATTGGCGGACTGACCTCCCACCACCCATTTGAAGCAAAGTAGTCCCTGAGCGCCTTGAGGATCGTGGCCCTTATCCTCATGATCTGAGTAAGCATCCTGGACCTCAGCCAAAGGTGCCTCACGTCGAGCAGGTAGTCGACGCTCTCACCACCCTTGATAGGGAAATCGTCAGCGAGACCGACGATCCCGAAGGAGAGGAGCTCAACCTCCTTGCCGCCAGGTGCCCTGGGGTCTGACCTAAGTACCCCCTCGGCTATCACGGACGACTCTATTGTGGCCTTCTGCGCCTCAGAGAAGGCCTGGGACCCCCTGTCTGCGACGCACTGAATTATGCCCTCCGAGTCCCTAAGGACAACGAAGACCTTGTTCCCCAGGTCTCTCTTCCTATACACCCACCCCCTCAGCCTGACCCTCTCGCCCTCTGCTCCACCAAGAGCTTGCCTTGTGCTGACGAACTGGTCTTCCAAGGCGCCTAGGCCCTCCCGCTTCGTGGCCCAGGGAGCTTAACAGATTATCGGGCCTCCTTGACCATCCGGGCGAGGAACCTCGCGTACCCTATGTAGTGCTTGACCACGTCGCCTAGTAGCATCAAGGCAGTGGCACTGACCAGCAGGTATGAGGTCCTCCAGAGAACCACCACGCCCCTGGGGACTATGAGAACGAGCGAGTACTCGACACCACCAACCCCACCAGGTGTCGGAAGGCTTCCCCCGACATATGACATAAGTACGGCCGTCACGTCCCTAAGGTACCCTGCGACGCGACCTCCCGTCAGAACGAACATCGAGAGGCCCTCGATGAGGTAGGAAGCGACCGACACGGCTAGCAGCTCCGTGAAGACGGTGCTGTTCCCCAGAACCCTTGTCAGGCGTGGCCTGAGGCCCGCGGCCTCGTCCTCGATGAAGCCTCTCACCCTTGGCGAACCAACGTAGGTTGCGATTAGGTGGCCTACCTCATCTATGACAGGGCCCCCTATGATCAGAGCCCACAGCATAACGACGCCAGCGGCTATCAGCAATAGCGGCACTGAGTAGGGAAACAGCATAAATGAAGCCTCGATGGTCACGACGGAGGGTATTACAGTGTCGAAGAAGGAGACTGACATGGCCAATGCTATGGCCTCAGCAGGGGGGACGCCAAGTATGTCGCCTATCATGGCGGCCTGAGTCGGCAGGGCCCCCGAGAAGGCGGGGGTGAGTATGCCGACTGCCAATGACGCGAAGTGAAGCCTGATTGCGTCCAGGTTCCTGAGCTTCCTTCCAAGAGCCCTTACTGCTAGCGTAAACCTTATGCTCTTCACTGCCTCCTCCAGGGCGATCAGAAGGGAGGCCCCTACGATCTCGAGGTAGCTCGCCGCTATCAGGGAGCCTATCCTCGCGAAGCTTCCTACTATTAGGTAGAATACTGCCAACACTAGTACGACTAATGAGAATGCCCAGAACAGGACGTAGACGTTCCTTTTAACCCAACCCATAGCTATGCCTTTGACCTCTCCTCTACGGCCTTGGCGGCCTCCTCAGCCTTCCTCTCTATGTAATCTATTATCCACATTATGAAGAACCTGACCGGGGCGTACCTGGCCCCCTTCAGATAGAACTTCTCAACGATGTCTCTAGCCCAGTAGGCGCTGTGCCTCAGCGTTGCCTTCAGTAGGTCTATGTGCTCGGGCCTTATCTGGGTTCTCCTGAACCACTCCATGTTCTTGAATGCCCCCATGGGCACGAAGAACATTGGGACTATGAGGCTCCTGTAGGGCCTGAGCTTGTCGACAAGCTCCGTTGTTGCAACAACGTCATCAGGCTCTTCACCTGGGAGACCCGCGATGAGAGTGGCAGCGGGTATGACCTTGTGCTCGTGCATTATGGCAAAGGCGTCCTCGACCACCTCTGGCCACTTGTCTGCTGGGTAAGGCGCTGACTTGGCCGGCATAATTTTCCTGGCAAGCTTCACGCTCCCTGTCTCCACGCCTACCTCGACGCCCAGGTATGTCTGCTTCCTGCTAGAGAACATTATGTCGGTCAGCTTGGTGATCAGCTTGTGCTGATCCTGGGCGTATTTGACCGCTGCCAGGCTTGCGTGGCTCCATCCTATGGGCTCGTCTGTCATCTGCCTTATCATAGTGTGCAGCTTGAGGAGGGGCTCTGGCCTAGGCTTGATGCCCTCGGCGTAGTATAATAGTACGTCCTCGCTGTGGAGTATGATGCCCCTCTCGCCCTCGGCCATGTTGACCTTTATCTCCTCGATGACCCTTTCAGGCGGTATCATCCTCCATGGCCTCAGCGTAACGCTACAGAACTTGCACCCCCTCGGGCAGCCCCTCATTATCTCAACGAGGCCGTTCACGCTGGCGTGCTTTATCTTAGGTATCTCGTCTATTGACTGGGGGGTGTCAGCAGGTCCTACAAAGACGTAGTCAGGGAGTGGCTCACCCTTCAGGGCCCTCTCCGTGAGGCCTACTACTACCTTTTCGGCCTCCCCGTCTACGACCGTGTCGACGCCCCACTTCTTCCACTCGTCAAGGGCCCACAGCCACTGCCACGCCGCAGGCCCGCCAGCTATTACCTTGACCCCCCTCTCCTTGGCCTTCCTGACGGCGGGGCTCTCCATGAATCTCCTGAAGCTGACCCTGTTGTACGGCTCCCTGCCCGTGATGGTCCACCACTCGCTGCTCGGGGGGCCGTAAGCGAAGAAGTCGTGATGGCCTATCATAAGCACCTTCATGCTGTCTAGGTGTTTCTGCAGGTGGTCAGGGTCCACCACGGCCGCATTGAAGCCAGCGTCGATGAGGGCGGCCTCTATCTTCCTCAGTCCGTATGGAGCTACCTTGGGCCTGCCCTCCCTATCGACCTTGGGCTTAGGGGCCGCTATCCACCCCCATATCTTCTCAGGCACTCCGAAGGCGGGGCCCGTCGTCATAAAGCCGAGAAACTCATGGTGATGGTGGTCAGTCATCATGCTTCTATCGGTGGTTATAATGACCTCAAACGTCACTGTCCTATCACCTCACCCTCCCTCCATATCACTATTGTCTGAGCTATGAACTCCGATAGGATCTCCCTAGCCCTCTCCATGTAGTCAACGTCCTCAGACTTGACCACGACTGCTACCCTCTTCACGCCCTTCCTAAAGGCGTCAACTAACATCTTTCTCAGGCCCTCCTCCCTGTCCGACTCCGGGTTCCACCTGATTATGTAATAGTCCTTCAGGTCGAGCGTTGTCTTAGACCTTGACGTCCTAAGGCACCTATGTTGTAAGGCAAGTGGAGATTTAAAAGTGTCATCCCTTATTTTAAATTTATTGATTTTAAATTAACCATAGGAGCTGTGCGACGTTTTATTAGCCCTAGACTGACAGGTGCGGATGGAGGTGCGTTCACTGAGGTGTCAGAGCCAACCCAGCAGACTCCTCCATCACAGACGAAGGACGTGGTCCTGAGGGTTTCGGAGGCCAAGCCCAAGGACGCCGGCAAGAAGAGGGTCCGCATAGACCCCGACATAATGAAGGAGCTTGGCGTGGAGGCTGGCGACGTAGTTGAGATAGAGGGCAAGAGGAAGACGGTCGCCATAGTCTGGCCTGCGCTACCCGAGGACATGGGACTCGACATAATTAGAATGGACGGGAACCTGAGGAAGAACGCGGAGGCAAACATAGGCGACAAAGTGATAGTGAGGAAGGTCGTCCCAAAGCCTGCTGCAAGGGTGAGGCTGGCTCCTACCGTGCACTCAATATCCATTGACGACAGCTTCAAGAGATACGTTAAGAAGAAGCTGATAGGCACCCCAGTTATTGAGAACGACACGATACCAGTGCCCGTTCTGGGTCAGGCGGTACAGCTAGTCGTTATAGACACCAGGCCGAGAGGTCCGGTCATAATAACCGACAAGACAGCCGTCGACGTCCTCGAGAGACCTGTTAGCACGACCTCCATACCGAAGGTCACATATGAGGACATAGGGGGTCTCCATGAAGTTGTGGCCAGGATAAGGGAGCTCGTAGAGCTCCCGCTGAGGCACCCTGAGATATTCCAGAGGCTAGGGATAGAGCCTCCAAAGGGGATCCTGCTCTACGGGCCGCCAGGCACGGGCAAGACTCTGCTTGCCAAGGCCGTTGCGAACGAGAGCGACGCCTACTTCATCGCGATAAACGGGCCCGAGATTATGAGCAAGTTCTACGGGGAGAGCGAGCAGAGGCTCAGGGAGATATTTGAGGAGGCCAAGAAGAACGCGCCCGCGATAATATTCATCGACGAGATTGACGCCATAGCACCCAAGCGGGATGAGGTCGTGGGCGAGGTGGAGAGGAGGGTGGTGGCCCAGCTCCTCGCCCTGATGGACGGTCTCGAGACGAGAGGCCAGGTAATTGTTATAGGAGCCACTAATAGGCCCAACGCGCTCGACCCCGCCCTCAGGAGGCCAGGGAGGTTCGACAGGGAGATCGAGGTCCCGATACCAGACAAGCAGGGGAGGCTTGAGATACTTCAGATTCACACCAGGCACATGCCTCTGTCAGAGGACGTGGACCTCGAGAAGATCTCAGAGATGACGAAGGGCTACACCGGCGCTGACTTGGCCGCTTTAGCGAGGGAGGCTGCCATGCACGCCCTGCGGAGGTACCTCCCAGAGATAGACATAGAGCAGGAGAGGATACCAGCAGAGGTCCTTGAGAAGATGGTAGTAACCATGAACGACTTCCTAATGGCCTTCAAGGAGATCACGCCCAGCGGGCTTAGGGAGATAGAGGTTGAGGTGCCTGAGGTCCACTGGGACGACATAGGGGGCCTTGACAACGTGA
Organism: uncultured Desulfurococcales archaeon; assembly: GCA_964343115.1. Taxonomy (GTDB): domain Archaea; phylum Thermoproteota; class Thermoprotei_A; order Sulfolobales; family Acidilobaceae; genus Acidilobus. The sequence continues at coordinate 128,683 of CAYFGU010000002.1, read as the reverse complement.
AGCAGGAGCTCAGGGAGGTCGTTGAGTGGCCGCTCAAGTTCCCGAACAGCTTCAAGAGGATGGGCATAGAGCCGCCCAAGGGCGTCCTGCTCTTCGGTCCGCCTGGGTCCGGCAAGACTCTCCTGGCTAAGGCCGTGGCTACCGAGAGCGGGGCGAACTTCATAGCAGTGAGGGGGCCTGAGGTCCTCAGCAAGTGGGTCGGGGAGAGCGAGAAGGCCGTGAGGGAGATCTTCAGGAAGGCCAGGCAGTACGCCCCTGCGGTTGTCTTCTTTGACGAGATTGACGCCATAGCCCCTCCGAGGGGAACTGACCTGGAGACGGAAGTCACGGAGAGGATCGTGAGCCAGCTCCTTACCGAGATAGACGGAATCACGGAGCTTGAGAACGTTGTAGTCATAGCAGCCACTAACAGGCCAGACCTTGTGGACCCAGCCCTCCTGAGGCCTGGAAGGCTTGAGAAGCTTGTCTACGTACCTCCACCTGATGAGAAGGGTAGGCTCGAGATACTTAAGATACACACGAGGAACGTGCCGCTAGCCGACGATGTTGACCTAGCGGAGATCGCCAAGATGACAAACGGATACACAGGCGCTGACCTCGCAGCCCTCGTGAGGGAGGCCGCATTGACGGCGCTGAGGGAGGACATAAACGCCGTGAGGGTCGCCTTCAGGCACTTCGAGCAGGCCCTATCCAAGGTGAGGCCAAGCGTAACCAAGTACATGATAGACTTCTACCTAAGGTGGCTCGAGACGGCCAGGCAGCTCAGGGTCAGCGAGTCCAGGCCATCGCAGCCCTCCCTTACCGTGTGAGGTGACCTGGAGTGTCCGTGTGGGCCGAGGAGCCCCTGATCAATAAGGTATACGAGGCCCTAAGGGAGTTGACAAAGGATGGGAGGGAGCCTGTTACTGAGAACGAGGTCATATCATACCTCGCAAGGAACGGCTACTCCGTCTCCCTGTCAGACCTTGTGAAGGTCCTCCTGAAGCTCGAGATACTGGGCCTTGCGGTGGTCGCCTCGAGCTCTAGGGAGGACCGTATAATAAGGCTCTCACCGAGCCCCCAGCCTGTCTCGGAGTCCGAGGCCAAAGAAAATTAGGCCTAAGGGGTCACCTTTATCCTGGGAGCCCAGCTTGGGGGTAAACCTCCGCGACATAATTCCTGACCAGGCTCGCCAGGAGGTTGAACTGAGGGCCCTCAAGGGCTACGTCATAGCCCTGGACGCCTACAACATGCTCTACCAGTTCCTTTCTGCGATAAGGCAGCCGGACGGCACTCCCCTCCAAGACTCTCAGGGGAGGGTCACGAGCCACCTTAGCGGCCTCTTCTACAGGACTGTCAACCTCGTCGAGGAGGGTCTTAAGCCCGTCTACGTCTTCGACGGGAGGCCGCCGGAGATGAAGAGAAAGGAGATCGAGGAGAGGGTGGCCCGACGCAGGGAGGCCGCCGAGAGGTACGCCAAGGCTAAGGAAGCCGGCTCCGTCGAGGAGGCCAGGAAGTACGCACAGGCTTCATCGGAGCTAACTAACGACATGGTTGAGGAGTCCAAGAGGCTCCTTGAGGCCATGGGGATGCCATGGGTTCAGGCGCCCGCTGACGGCGAGGCCCAGGCGGCCTTCATGGCAAGGAGGGGGGATGCCTGGGCGGCCGGGAGCCAGGACTACGACAGCCTCCTCTTCGGCTCACCTAGGCTAGTAAGGAACCTGGCCATAACTGGCAAGCGGAAGCTGCCCAACAAGGACGAGTACGTCGAGGTGAAGCCTGAGACCATAGACCTGAACGTTATGTTGAAGGCCCTAGGGATAACGAGGGAGCAGCTGATCGTGCTCGGCATACTTGTAGGCACTGACTTCGACCCTGGGGGCGTCAAGGGGTACGGGCCGAAGACCGCTCTCGCCTTCGTTAGGTCGTACAGGGACCCAGCTAAGGCCCTTGAGGCCGTAAGGGCGCAGCTACCTGACGTGGACCCATTCAAGATATTTGACTACTTCATGAACCCCCCTGTTAACCAGCAGTTCAAGGTTGAGTTCAGGGAGCCCGACGTTGAGGCCGTTAAGGACATCCTGGTGAAGGAGCACGACTTCAGCGAGGACAGGGTCGTAAAGGCCGCAGAGAGGCTCAGGAAGGCTTACAGGGAGAACCTGAGGGCAAGGCAGTCCAGGCTCGACATGTGGTTCGGGAGCTGAGCGTCACCTGCCCAGCTTCTTAAGCCAGTCCTCTATCTTCTCCTTCTCGATCCTGGGACCTCTGACCTGCCCTGGCGTCCTGGTCTCCTCATACTCTATGTAAAGTTCGGCGCCCACTATCGCCCTGAAGGCTCTCCTGATGCCGTCCTCGGAGCCAGACAGCCTGTCCCTGATGTCAGACGGCAGCCGGGCCACGTAGTACACGCTGCCGTCGGGCACATAGTACGTGTTTAGCAGCGTGACCGACCTCCCAAGGAGACCGCTTAACAGCGACCTGGGGTCGGAGGCGCTAGTCACTACCTGGACGCTCCTCACCCCTAGCTGGGAAAGCCTTGACTGGAGGGCCCTTCCGAGGTCCCTGCTGACAGCGTTAACGCCATCTAGGACGAGGTAGAGCACGTCTCCAACCCTAACGGACTTCCTATAGCTAGCGGTCCTAAGCTCCTTGAAGCTGTCCTCTAGGTCCAGCAGAGCCCTCATCACGTCGACCTCCCACCTCTCGTACTGGCCGGAGTCTATCTTTGCCTGACACCTGCTGCACAGCAGGCCGCTCCTCACGCAGACCCTGTCAAGTGGTATACGCAAGGCTACCTTGAGGGCTAGGCTGGGCCAGAGGCCTATATGCTTAGTTAACGGTCGGCCGAGAGGTCAGGCAAGCCTGGCGGCTGCCCTGAGGAGACCGACATAAGGAGGGCTAGGGTCGAGGGGCCTGCTCTTGAACTCGGGGTGGGGCTGGGTGCCCACGAAGAACCTGTGCTCCTTCCTGGGCAGCTCAGCCGCCTCAACGAGACCTTCGGGTGACCAGGCGCTTATTACAAGGCCCGCCTCAATGAGCTTCTCAACATAGGATGGGTTCACCTCGTACCTGTGCCTGTGCCTCTCATATATCACTTCGCGGCCATATAGGGAGTATAGCGTCGTCCCCTTGACGAGCCTTATCTCTGACGCCCCCAGTCTCATGGTCCCCCCAAGCTCTTTGACCTGCTTCTGCCATGGCAGCAGGTCAACTACGGGGTGGGGCGTCTGCGGGTCTATCTCGGTGCTGTTGGCGTTCTCAAGGCCTACAACGTCCCTTGCGAACTCCACAACCGAGAGCTGAAGGCCGAAGCAAATCCCCAGAGTGGGCACGTTGTTCTCCCTCAGGTACCTTATTGCCCTGACCTTGCCCTCAGCGCCCCTCTTCCCGAAGCCAGGAAGTATGACGGCCCCGTCAACGTTAGAGAGCGCGTCCTCGACCTTTATCTTGCCCTCCTCGACGTCGGTTGACTCGACCCATACAAGCTCAGGCCTGTAGCCGACCGCAGCGCTTGCGTGCCTGAGCGCCTCCACGATGCTAATGTAGCTGTCCCTCAGCTTGGTGTACTTGCCGACCATCGCAACCCTCACGCTCCTATCAAGGGACTTGAGCCTGTCAACGAAGTCCTTCCAGGCCGCTATGTCAGGGCTCCTGTCCTGTAGGCCAAGCCTTGACGTCAACAGTGAGGCGTACCCCTGCGACTCTAGCAGCAAAGGCACCTCATAGACGAACTGAACGTCGTGGTCGCTGAATACTGCAGAGGGGGGCAGGTTGGCGAATAGCGCTATCTTCTGCCTCGCCTCATCCTCAAGCCTCACCTGGGAGCGGACCACGACGGCGTTGGGCTGGATCCCTATCCTCCTTAGCTCCTGCACGCTGTGCTGTACTGGCTTTGTTTTCTGCTCGCCTGTGGCCGAGAGCACGGGCGCTAAGGCGACATGAACGAAGGCGACGTTATTTGATCCGAGCTCGAGGTACATCTGCCTCGCGGCCTCAAGGAACGGCAGCCCCTCTATGTCGCCGACCGTGCCGCCAATCTCTATTATCATAACGTCGACGCCGGTGTCCTTTGCGAGCCCACCGATCCTCTGCTTGATCTCGTCAGTCACGTGTGGTATGACCTGAACGGTCTTGCCCAGGTAATCCCCTCTCCTCTCCTTAGTGATGACGCTGTAGTACACCTGTCCGGCCGTGACATTATGGCGCCTGCTTAGGTTCTCTCCAAGGAAGCGCTCATAGTGGCCCAGATCAAGGTCTGTCTCTCCTCCGTCCTCTGTTACGAAGACCTCCCCATGCGCGTAGGGGTTCATCGTCCCAGCGTCAACGTTCAGGTAGGGATCTATCTTCACTATGCCAACCCTGTAGCCCCTCGCCTTAAGTAGGAGACCTGTTGACGCAGACACTATACCCTTGCCTATGCCTGACATGACACCCCCGGTCACATAGATATACTTTGTCTCCACTCGGTGCCTTTTTCTAGCCTAGGCCCCCGGCTCTTATAACGACTGAGCCACCCTGCACGTTAAAATGAGGGTGGGACAGGTTGATTTACCCTTGGCTGACTTATACCCTCCTCGTGCTAGCCCTCGTTGAGCTTGCTTCCATAGCTTACCTCCTTGCCCGGCTGCGATACACGCAGGGGACCCTCTCAGGCATAACCAGGAACATTGAGGAGGTAGCAGAAGCGAGGGCGAGGTCCATAGCTGACGAGATGATAAAGGAGGCCCGTGAGGACGCTATCAGGAGGAGCTCGGCCGCCCTGAGCGGCAGGATATATGAGCAGCTGGTCCCCTTCATGCCCTGGTTCCGCTACAACCCAAGGGAAGCCAGGTTCCTTGGCTCGCCTGTAGACTTTGTGGTCTTTGACGGTATTGATGAGGGGAACCTCAGATCGATCGTCTTTGTTGAGGTGAAGAAGGGCTCGTCAAAGATGAGCGATAGGGAGAGGCTCGTCAAGGAAGCCGTCGAGAGGTGTGCTGTGAGGTTCGAGCTAGTAAAGGTCGACCAGCGACCCTCGACTTAAGTTTAAACCCCCTTGCAGGGAAGCGCCACTAGAATGCCCCCAACATACTATATCGAGAACTATGGCTGCGCCCTGGCAGAGTTCGACGCCTCGATAATCGCGAGCCTGCTTGAGAGGGCCGGATTCAAGAGGACCCCTAATATAGAGGAGGCTGACGTGGTAGTCATAAACACCTGCGCTGTCAGACTTGACACCGAGGCTAAGATCTCCAAACGCCTAGACGAGATACGGGGCCTCAACCTAAGAGGAAGGCTCATCGTGGCCGGCTGCCTCGCTAAGGCAAGGCCATCAGTCGTCCTGAGGCGCGCGCCTACGGCAAGCCTCGTGTCGCCGCAGAACGTCCACAGGATACTTGAGATTGTGAGCTCGACGCGGCCCGTGCACCTGCTTGATGGCGAAAGGGACACCAGCTTCATGCCCGTGCCCCCTCTCAGGGACCGGGTCGCCACAGTAATGGTCTCCGAGGGATGTCTTGACAACTGCAGCTTCTGCGAGACCAAGCTCGCCCGCAGGACCCTCAGGTCATACCCACCGAGGGTTATAATCGACGTGATCAGCGAGCTGGTGAGGCGCGGCGCCAAGGAGATCAGGATAACAGGTCAGGACGTAGCTGCATACGGTCTGGACTTACCGGCAAGGGTGAGGCTGCCAGAGCTTATCAGCTACATACTTGACAAGGTCCCTGGTGACTACAGGATCAGAGTTGGGATGATGACGCCGAACCAGGCAGCCGAGATCATAGATGACCTAATTGACGTCTACCGGGACGAGAGGGTCTTCAAGTTCTTCCACATCCCGGTGCAGAGCGGTGACGACAGGGTCCTAAAGGCTATGAACAGGAGGTACACCGTAGGGGAATTCGTTGAACTTCACAGGAAGATAAAGGGCGCTTACCCAGAGTCCCTCTTCGCCACGGACATAATAGTGGGACACCCCGGAGAGGACGACGATGCCTTCTTGAGGAGCGTTGAGCTCGTCAAGTCGCTCAGGTTTGAGAGGGTCTACCTAGCCCAGTACAGCATAAGGCCCAGGACCCTCTCGGCCTCGATGCCTCAGGTCCCTGAGCCCGTTAAGAAGGCCAGGAGCCTAGCGATCTCAGAGGTCATAAGGTCCGTTGAGAGCGAAATCTACGGATCATATATAGGGAGCGAGCTGAAGGCGCTGGTTACAGCCAGGGGGTTCAAGGAGGGCTATTACGTGGCTAGGGCTGACAACTACTTCCCGATAGCTGTCCCTGCAAGAGACGACATAATGGGGGCGTGGGTCAAGGTCAAGGTGACTGATGCAACGTACTTCGACCTGAGGGGCCTTGTCGTCTCGCCTCACTGACGCCGCGGTATCTTACCGGGACGACCCCAATGTTTGCGGCAACGGCGGTAAGCTGCACAGAGTAGTCGTCGCTGGCGACGAAGACCTCCTTCCCGCAGTCCCTTATCTCGAGCGCTGCCCCTATCACGCTTAGGTCTGCCCTGCTGAGCCTGGCAAGGGTCCCCGCGGACCTCGCCAGCCTGACGGCCTCCTCTATATAGGCCGGGTTAGGGCTTATCACGGACAGCTTGCCTGCCTCCAGCGACCTCTCTAACAGGGCTGTGGACTCCGGGTCCCTCACCTCACTCACAACGAGATCAGTGGTCAGGCTCGGGCCTGGCAGCCTGAGCTGAAGGCCTGCCAGCAAGGCCCCTGTGTCAAGGACTACAACGCTTCTGAGATCACCAATAGCTGAGCAGACGTGCGTAGAGCCTTTCATAGTAGTTCGCCCACCATCCGAACCTGGCCACCCTGAGGGGCCTTGGACATGGAAGTACCGTAAACTGGTCGCCTGCCCTCAGCGGGGCCTTGACCTGCCCATCGATGACTATATATGCCGCTCCGCTGTCGTCCCGGAGCTTGATCAGAAGCCTCCTCTCCCTAGGCATAACTACTGGTCTGAGGAATATCTGGACCGGGTTGAGGGGGGTGACAACTATAACGTCCAGCTTGGGGTCAACTATTGGGCCTCCCGCGTTGAGGCTGTACGCGGTGGACCCTGTAGTCGTTGATACCACAAGCCCGTCCCCGTCGAGGCCCATCACCCTCTCCTTCTCCAAGTAGACGTCCAGCCTCACCATCTGCCCCTCTGAAGTGAAGACCACCACATCGTTAAGGGCGCAGGGCATTGCCCGGCCGTCGACCTCAGCAACTATCCTTTGGTGCTCCACGACCTCATACCTACCCTCGATGAAGTCGGCAATCCTTTGACCTAGCTCGGTCTCGTCAACGTCCAGGAGGAAGCCCCTCTTGCCAGCCCTAACCGCCATGAAGACCAAGTCCTTTTCGCCGGACTTGATAGCAGCCCTTAGTAGAGTACCGTCGCCCCCTATCACAATCACCTTCTGCGGCGGGTCCCTGTCGAGCTCGAATGTGCGCAGACCGCTGAAAGAGCTCGGGTACGCTCTGGCAGTCTCAACCTCGATAAGGGGCTCCCAGCCTAGGTCCTTCACGCGCCTTATCGTCTCCAGGGCGAGCCTCTCAGCTGTGCCGCTCCCCGGCCTGGCAACGACTCCTATGTAGCCACCCAAGCTCGGTTCCGCTTTGTGGTGTCCTGCTAGGCTTTATTACTTACAGGCAACGAACGTTATTGGGGCCGGGGCTGGCGGCCTACGGGCCCGAGAGGGCCTGAGGAAACACCGCCCTCCCAGCGGCGGCCGGGCCCCGCAAGGGGCCTGGGTGAGACCCAGGGCAACGGCACAGAGACGACACGGCCCCCCATGGGATGGCCCTGATGCCGCGAGGCTGCCCCGGCGACGGGGCGGCAGCAACCGGCTGAGGACCTGGGGGGATGCGGTGAAACGGCCGACCCCGGCGGAGCAAGGTGGGGGTCTGTGAGGGGCCGCGGGAGGCCCCCGTTGCCGCAGAGTCCAATGCCGCCGTAGTACAGAAGGCGGGTTATAGCCCCGGCCCCCTGGGACCAGCTAGCTTGAGCAAGAAGACAGAGCTGGGCTGCGTGAGGGTAGAACTCAGGGCTGCCGAGGAAGCCATCAAAGTGCTCAGGTCCGATGGCCTGCTAGCCAGGGCGAGGCCAAGGAGGGAGGAGGGGTCCCTGCTGATACCGGTGACCGACCCAGCCAGCGCGGTCGATGCCCTGTCCAGGCATGGGCTTGAGGCGCACCCCTGCAGGGATCGCTTTGAGGGCGCCAGGCCGCGGGGGCTGCCCAGGGAAGTTGGCATATCCGGGTTCGTGAAGGTCGGCAGCGTGGTGCTGTTCAGCCACTCGAGGTCCCTGCCCTTCGATGCCTACGTCAGGGCCGCCGAGCTGGTCGCTGCCATGTACAGTGACGTCGAGTCGGTGTTCCTGAAGCTCGGCACGGTAGGCGAGCTCAGGCTCCCTCAGCTTGTCCTTCTGTACGGCAGCGGGTCAACCGTGACGAGGGTCCGCGAGAACGGTCTGTACTTCATTGTTGACATCGCTAGGTCGTACTATAACCCGAAGCTGTCAGAGGAGAGGCTAAGGGTCGCGAGGCAGGTCTCGGAAGGGGAATACGTCCTTGACATGTTCGCAGGGGTTGGTCCGTTCTCAATTACGACAGCCTCTCTCGCCGCCTGTAACGTGCTGGCAGTAGATATGAACCCTTACGCCGTTTACCTGCTCGCTAGGAACGTAGACCTGAACAGGAAGAGGCTGAGGGGCAGGGTAACCCCGCTAAGGGCGGACTCAGCGCGACTACCCCATCTGATAGATGGCGAGTTCGACAGAATAATCATGAACAACCCTACGTCAGTGCTTGATTTCTTCGACGTCGCCTGCGCCCTGGCTGCAAGGGGGGCCGTGCTCCACGTATACCTCCTTAGCACCGACGAGACCACCGCCGCGAGCTCAGTGTCAGAGGTGGCGTTGAGGGCCTGCGGCCAGGTTAGGGTTGTAAGGTCTAGGAAGGCGCTTGAATACAGCCCCTCTAAATCAATTTACGCCGTGGATCTCGTCGTAAGGCCTTAGAGGGCAAGGACGAACGCGAGGACCCCGCTCAGGAAGACACCGTCGAACACGCCGGCCCCTCCTATGCTCAGCAGGGGCGCCCTCAGGTCCCTGACGCTTCTGGAGAGCCTGAGCACGTCAGCGCCAATCAGGCTCCCTATAGAACCACCTATGTAGGCCGCCGAGGCGCCTGCCACGCCGAAGCCGGCCACGAGTACTGCAACAAGCGCCGCCGTGAGGGGGGCTATGAAGGCCGGGACAACTATGCCTAGCCCTGCCACTGGCCTAGAGAGCGCATAGACTATGACCGACGTTACTAATACGTCGACGACTGCCGCGACTTCGAAGGAGCGGCTGAAGGGAGACGAGAGCATTAGGTAGGCAAATATGGCGGACGAGGCTACAGGGACTAAGGCCCCTCCTACGTTAATGGCCAATATCGTGCTAAGCTCCATGGTCCTGATCCTGGGTATAGGTATTGGAACCCCAAAGAACTCGACGTAGTCTATGCCAAGCGTAGTCACGACCTCACCGGTCCTGATCCTCGCCAGAACCAGGTTGACAAAGCTGAGTGGCGGGCTGAGCACGACGAGCAGCACGGCAACCGTTGAGAGAGGGAGGGCTAGGGGCGCGTTTGAGGACTCCGCTATTATCACAGGAAACCTTGAGAATAGCAGCGCGACCACGATGCCAACCAGGAGATAGGCCCATAGGAACGCTGGGTGCGTGGGGTAGCTAACTATCAGCTTCCCTGGTCGCCCTTTGTCATCACCCATCTACAGCATATCCCACGGGTGAGAAACCATGAGAGATTAAAATCAAACATCAGGAGCAACAAGCCCCCGTGGAGGCCACCTGCCGGTTCTAATTAAGTAGGACTTCAGATAAGGCGTTTCCTCTACCTTCCTCGGACTGAGGTACTCTACCATCAGCCCAGCCGGCTTCTGCCTCCTGGGCCAAACCCTGATAACCCTCGTTGGCGTAGCTACTATGTCGACAGGGACGTCGTACGGCATGACAGGTATATGGTTGACGACCTGCACATCGTGAACAGTGGTTACAACTGGGGTGACTTCATCAAGCTTGCCCATCTCCCTTAGCATGGCGTACTCTAGCTCGCTATACCCCTCGCCCTTTCCAACCCTTGCGCCATCAGGTGAGACGGCGACCGAGCCAACGACTACAAGGTCGACCCTTGGGGCTGACTCCACATCGATCCTCTCGCCGAGCCTCGTAAACCCTGATATAGAGGACGCCTCTGAGGGGTCCACCTTAGAGGGGTCGAGGAGGAAGAACTCCCCCCTCAGCCTTGGGGTCGGGACTAGGACCTTTTTCCCTGCCTTAGGGCCAGCTCCCTGACAGGCCTCTGAGGCGAGTCAGGGTTAACCTTAACGACTCTGGCCCTCCGAAACTCCTCGAGGGACGCAAGGAGCTCGGCCGCTCTGGCCGCCCCTATGAAGTTTGGTATCCTCCCATAGACCGGCCTTGGGAATGACGCGACATTTGTCCTCTCCATGAGATTCCATACCGCGAGCCTTATCCTGTGCTTCTCATCCTCGGACATGGAGCCCCGCTCGCGACCCCCTTCGTCAATCATGGATTCAAGTAGAGGCGAGGGTTATGTATTAGGTAGTCCTTGTGGTGACCTGGCCAAAGAACTTGGGGAGCCTAACCCCCCTTTGGCCAGTATATTCGCCTGAGTACGGCCTCTGCGACGGGGTCTCAAGCTTTACCAGGACAAGGTGGAGGAACCTGTCGCCTGCGTACAGCCTCACGGGGAACTCGCTGCCTATAACCTCGATTGTCAGCTGGCCCTCGAAGCCAGCGTCTACAACGGTGCTAGGGATGTATATCCCTGTCCTGGCCCACGTGCTCCTCAGATTCACGAGGCCAGCCAGGTAGTGAGGCATCCTTATGTACTCGATTGTGTGGAGCAGGTAATGCCTGTGCGGCTCTATCACAAAACTGTCGCCCTCCCCGCACTCGTAGAAATCGGCGGGGTCACCAGGTGACCTCGGGTCCAGCACCTTCCTGGCGCTTTTGAACGCGCAGTACGTCTTGCCCAGCCTCAGGTCAAGGCCGTTCTCCCTGACCACCTCGCCCTCAAAGGGCTCTATAGCGAGCTCGCCAGCCCTTATAAGGGTCCAGATGTCCCTGTCGCTGAGTATCACTGCGGACCATATTGACCTTAAGATGGCGGGTTTATAGGCGATATATCCCAAGTTACTATTCTTGGTAGTAACAAAGGCAGTCAGAGGCCTGGGGGCGGGGAAAGGACAAAATGGGGGTCGCCCTAACCCTCGTGGGACCGGATATGAAGCCCTCGGCGAGAACGATAGAGGGCCTTAACTTGATCCTCAGGGAGGCATGGAAGAGACCCAAGTACAGGGCTATTATGGTAGCAGTTGCGGCTATTGCAGTACTGGCCGCAATAGCCACCGGCGTCATGATCGTACACGCACAGAGCGCGTCTTCGTCGACGGCCGCGGACCAGGCGTCTCCCTACACGATGTCTGTCCTTGGCAAGGCAATTGGGGCAGGGCTCGCTGTTGGCCTTGCTGGCATAGGCGGCGGCTACGCGGTAGGCGTCGCCGGGGCCGCAGCGGTAAGCGCCGTGGCAGAGAAGAGGGAGGTTTTCGGAACTGCCTTCCTATTCGTAGTCCTCGGGGAGGGAATAGCAATCTACGGCCTTCTAATAGCCATCATAGTGGCCCTTGTCCTCCCGACAGCCTAGGCGCCCTGACCTTTTATACGCCCTCTCCTTTTTCCCTCTACAGGCCAAGGTGAAAGCTTGCCAGGACCAGAGAGGCGGAGGTGGCAGAGTAGCTTCTCGGAGTGGTTTGACTGGATTCTAGAGCGAGCGGAGGTCTATGACTATGGCAGGTACCCAGTGAAGGGCATGGGAGTATGGATGCCATACGGATTCCAGATCAGAAGGAGGGCGTTTGACCTCCTTAGGGACCTTCTAGACTCAACGGGTCACGAGGAGGTCCTCTTCCCAATGCTTATCCCAGAGTGGATGCTGGCCAAGGAGGGGGAGCACATTAAGGGGTTCGAGGACGAGGTCTACTGGGTCACCCATGGGGGCCTCGAGCCCCTAGACGTCAAGCTTGCCCTCAGGCCCACCAGTGAGACCCCCATAACCTACTTTGAGTCGCTTTGGATACAGAGCTACAAGCAGCTGCCCAGAAAGTTCTACCAGCTCGTCAGCATATTCAGGTATGAGACAAAGGCCACAAGGCCTCTGATAAGGCTCAGGGAGGTTACAAGCTTCAAGGAGGCCCACACGGTCCACGAGAGCTTCGAGGACGCCGAGAGGCAGGTCCTCGAGGCCATACAAATATACAGGAAGTTCTTCGACGCCCTGTCAATCCCGTACCTGGTCTCGAGGAGGCCTGACTGGGACAAGTTTGCGGGGGCCCTGTATACGATAGCGTTCGATACGATAATGCCTGATGGCAGGACCCTCCAGATAGGAACCGTGCACAACTTAGGGCAGAACTTCACTAAGGCGTTCAACTTCAGGATCCAGATGAGGGACGAGACCTTCGACTATCCGTGGCAGACCAGCTATGGTGTCAGCGACAGGGTCGTTGCGACCCTCATAGCAGTCCATGGCGATGATATAGGGCTCGTGCTGCCCTCTAACATAGCCCCGTACCAGGTAGTCGTCGTTCCCATACCGCCATCTGACGGCAGCCCCAGCGAGGTAGTCATTGACTACGCCAGGAAGGTCCTCGAGACGATAAGGGGCAGCGGCTTCAGGGCGGTGCTCGACGACAGACCTGAGATGACGCCAGGTGAGAAGTACTACTACTGGGACTCAAAAGGTGTTCCAGCCAGAGTCGAGGTCGGGCCGAGGGAGGCCTCCAGCAGCACGGTTACCCTGGTCAGGAGGCTCGACCTCTCCAAGCGGCGCGTCCCGCTAAGCGACGTAAGGGACGAGCTGGCGAGGCTCCTCTCAGAGGAGGACAGACTGCTCTCCGAGAGGAGCTGGAAATTCCTTAGGGAGAGGGTCTCGAGACATGAGGGAATACAGGAGGCCAAGAGCGTCCTCGACTCAAGGGGCGGGGTGGTCGAGCTGCCCTGGTGTGGGTCAGAGGAGTGCGCCGTAAAGGCCGCAGAGGCGCTAGACGCCAAGGTCCTTGGAGCCCCTTGGCCTCGCGAGGAGGCGAATGGGCGCTGCCCGATCTGCGGGAGGCAGGCTGTCACCTACCTTAGGTTCGCGAGACAATACTGAAAGCGCTCCGCGGGCTCCTTGTCTTCATCGCCTTTGGCTCCGTGTCCACCACACTCTTCACAGCGCGACTTGACGGCCAGCGGGGATCCTAATATAGGCTCTCTAGCTCACTCAGGCCACCCCTCAGCCCCAACGAGGGGGACGAATATCACCTCCAGGTCGTTCTTGACGTCATAAGAGCCTGGGCCCTTCTTGTCAATAACCTGGAGCACCTGGCTGCTTCGGTCGCCGACCGGAATTACAATCCTTCCACCGTTCCTTAGCTGATCGAGGAGAGCGCTGGGAGGCCTAGGCGCCCCCGCGGTCACTATTATCCTGTCAAAGGGGGCAGCCTGGGGATAGCCTAGGGACCCGTCCCCGACCAAAATGGTAACCCTCTCGCCAAGGCCAACTGACTCTATGGCTATCTTGGCCCGCTCCGCGAGCTGAGGCACCCTCTCGATGGTCCAGACGTGCCCCCTGTCACCAACAAGCCAGGCCAGGATCGAGGCCTGGTAGCCAGACCCAGTCCCGACCTCGAGGACCTTGTGCCCCTCAACGACGCCGAGAAGCTCTGTCATCCTCGCTACGACCCCGGGTGCGCTAATGGTCTGGCCGAACCCTATGGGGAGGGGCCTGTCCTCGTAAGCGTAGGGTCTCTGCTCCTCTGGCACGAAGACCTCCCTCGGTATAGAGAGCATAGCCTCCTCAACCCTTGGGCTAGTCAGATAGCCCTTGGCCTTAATCTCCTCGACCATGAGCTTCCTGAGGCGGGCGTAGTCAACGTGGCCCAAGCCGGGTCTCCTCTCCCGAACTCCCTGCCCGCCGCTCAACTAATAGTCGCTTGGACCTTAGTGTCAAGGCGGGTGAAGGGTTTGGAGATAGAGGGGAGGTGGTTCCACTTCAGGGCCCAGGGCCACCAGAACGTCACGGCCCTACACAGGTCCACCATTGAGATCACGAAGGACAGCTACCTAACGCGACGGGGTGACTGCATAGTAGGGGTTTCATCCGAGGCCAGCGCTGCTGACCTGCCTGCCTGGCTAAAGGAGAGGATACGCCTCGGCTGGGTCATCGTGGTTGTGCTTTGCTCGAATGACGTGTGTGACTCCATTGTGGGCCGAGGCGACCCCAGGCTTGAGCTCTCGGACACCCGCAAGTTAATTATGAGGAAGAGCTCCTACGTTGAGCCTTCAACGCTACTCGTCAGGGGCAGTAAGGCCGCGGGGGAGCTTAGGAGGGACCTGGTAGAGACCCTGGCCGAGGGCTCGCCGCTTGACGTGTATGTGACCGCGCTTCCCCCGGGATCTCGCTCCTACCCGTAGGGGTTGCCGAACAAATCAGCATCGCTTTTAACCCTCAAATCGTCCAAGCCCTCCGATGGCCGACAGGTGCAAGCGCTATGGGCGCAAGAGTGAAGATGGTCTCAGAGATCGAGAAGATAATGAATAACATAGAGCAAGTGAGGAACATAGGCGTAATAGCCCACGTAGACCATGGCAAGACCACGACCAGTGACGCGCTGCTGGCAAGGGCAGGCATTATCTCCGAGAGGGTCGCGGGGGAGGCCCTGGCACTTGACTACCTAAACGTCGAGAAGGAGAGGCAGATGACGGTGAAGGCCGCCAACGCGAGCCTCTACCACGAGTACAACGGCAAGGGTTATGTGATTAACCTCATAGACACACCTGGTCACATAGACTTCACCGGCATGGTGACTAGAAGCCTCAGGGTCCTCGACGGGGCCATCGTGGTCGTTGACGCAGCCGAGGGCGTAATGACGCAGACCGAGACCGTTCTCAGGCAGGCCCTCGAGGAGAGGGTTAGGCCGGTACTATACATTAATAAGATAGACAGGCTCATAAAGGAGCTCCGCCTTACGCCGAGCCAGCTCCAGGACAGGCTCGTTGAGATAATAAAGGAGGTTAACAACCTCATCGACATGTACGCTGAGCCAGAGTTCAAGGAAAAGTGGAAGCTGAACCCCGCCGCCGGCAATGTGGCCTTCGGCAGCGCTAAGGACCAGTGGGGCATCACGGTGCCGATAGCCTCCAAGAAGGGCATAAACTTCCAGCAGATAATTGACGCCTATTCGTCAGGCGACAAGGACAAGATAGCAACACTGACAAAGAAGGCGCCTCTTCACGAGGCCCTCCTCGACATGGTAGTGAAGTTCGTGCCAAACCCCAAAGAGGCCCAGAAGTACAGGATACCGAAGATATGGAAGGGGAGCCTGGACAACGACCTGGGCAAGGCTATGGTCGAGGCCGACCCCAACGGGCCAGTGGTGTTCTACGTTAACGCGATCAGGGTCGAGAAGGCTGGTCTGGTGGCCACAGGCCGCGTCTTCTCAGGCACCCTCGAGCCAGGCAAGGAGCTCTACATAGTGTCGCAGGACAACGTGGGTAGGGTGCTCCAGGTGAGCCTTTACATGGGGCCTTTCCGCGAGCTTACCAACAGGGTGACAGCGGGCAACATAGCCGCCATAATGGGCATTGAAAACCTGAGGGCAGGCGAGACCCTCGTAGAGGCCCCGTACAGGTCCCAGGCGGCCCCCTTCGAGCAGCTCCATTACATTGCTGAGCCAGTGGTAACGATTGCCATAGAGCCATCGAAGGTACAGGACCTGCCGAAGCTGGTCGACGCCCTCAGGAAGCTTACCATAGAGGACCCCAACCTAGTAGCCAAGATCAACGAGGAGACAGGGGAATACCTCCTCTCCGGGATGGGGCAGCTTCACCTCGAGATAGCCCTCTGGATGCTAAAGGAGCTCTACGGCCTTGAGGTAAAGGCAAGCCAGCCCATAATAGTGTACAGGGAGTCCGTCAGGGACAAGAGCAAGGTGTTTGAGGGCAAGAGCCCCAACAAGCACAACAGGTTCTACATAAGCGTGGAGCCGCTGAACGACGAGACCATTGAGCTGATACACAGGGGTCTCGTGAGGGAGGACCAGGACTCTAGGGACAGGGCCAAGATACTCAGGGACCAGGCGAGCTGGGACTACGATGAGGCCCGCAGGATATGGGCCATAGACGAGAACATCAACGTATTCGTCGACATGACCTCAGGGGTCCAGTACCTCAAGGACGTGAAGGACACGATACTAGGCGGCTTCAGGGTAGCCGTCAAGGAGGGCCCGCTCGCGGCCGAGCCCGTGAGGGGGCTCAAGGTCGTCATGCACGACGCTATTGTCCACGAGGACCCTGTCCACAGGGGGCCCGGGCAGCTGTACCCAGCCATAAGGAACGCGATCTGGGCAGGCATACTGACCTCTAGGCCCACCCTTCTGGAGCCTATCCAGAAGCTTGACATAAGGATACCAATGGACTACCTAAGCGCCGTCACCACAATCATAGTTAAGAAGAGAGGAAGGATCATAAACGTTGAGAACGCGGGCGTTGGCGCTAGGGTCCTCGCTGAGATCCCGATAGCCGAGAGCTTCGACCTGGCCTCAGAGCTCAGGGGGTCGACTGCCGGCAAGGCGCTTTGGGGGACCGAGTTCAGCAGGTGGGCCCCCGTGCCCGACTCGATGCTTGACGACCTTATCAAGAGGATAAGGGAGAGGAAGGGCCTACCGCCGAAGCTGCCGTCCCTTGACGACCTGCTGGGGCCTTGAGCCCTACAGCCTGAGGTACGCTGCCCTTATCGTCCTGCCCTCTACCTGTTTGCCCCCCCTTAGTGCAACGTACTCGTCCTCATCAACTAGACCGTGCCTGTAGAGCACAGCAGCGCATGTTGGCGTTGCTGAACCGCTGGCCAGACCACCTTCGGTCAGCAGGTCAAGCGCGCTCTCGACATCCTTTGCTGACAGTCCGCAGTGCCCCTCTGGGTGGGTGTGATAGGCCATCACTACCTTTACCCTTGGTATCCTGACCCTGTACCTCTCACCTTCAAGCACGAGAACGCTGCCGTCCTCCGCATAGAGCAACATGTACTCGACGCCTGTCTCTGTGGTCTCGCCTGCCAGCCTCGCAACGAGGTCCCTGTCAAGCATAAGGGTTGCCCTATAGGCTGTCGAGTAGAGCGCGTCCACCCCCACATAGCCGCTCCTTGGCTCGACAAACCTCAGTGTAACGGCGGTCCCTCCCACCTCTACCACCCTCGAGCCAGATGTCCCGGGCACGTAGACTTCGATCCGCGAGCTCAACCTGACCTCTGAGAGCGCTGAGACCGGGTCCAGGAGGAGTCCAGGTACCCGTGAGCCCCAGAGCGCCTCCTCGGTCTCCGCAGTCTCCTCAATAGTGGTTAGGACAGCGTAGAGCAGGGCGGCGTACGCTGACCCTCTGGTCTCCCTGACCTCCTGCCACTTCATGGCAACCCCCTTCGTAGGTAGCTATTTAGGTGGTCCCCTATGCTTAGCCTGCGGAAGGCGGATCAGCCCTCATGGACGATACGAGCGCGATAATAACTAAAAAGCTTGAAGAGGCGAGGTCTCTGATAGAGCTTCGGCTAAATGAGATAGCTGCCGGCCTAAGGAGCGTCGGGCTCGACGAGATGGTAGCCTACATAAGCAGGGGGGGTAAGAGGCTCCGCGGGTTCCTAAACATAATGACGTGCGAGGCGTTAGGGGGGAGCGCTGAGGACGCCATCGACGCCGCGGCCGCTGCAGAGCTTGTGCACTCAGCGAGCCTGGCCCTCGACGACATAGTAGACCAGGACGTTGTAAGGAGGGGAAGCCCGTCCGCCTGGGTTCTGTTCGGTATCGGCAAGACCGCCATGATATCCCTCTTCCTCGTGCCCCTCGCCCTCAAGCTGGTCGAGCACTACGGCCAGACCGCGCTGGGCTACAGCATACAGGCTTGGGAGGAGATGGTGAGGGGCGAGATAATTGACGCCTACTTGAGCACCAATGGGGCCAGTGGCTACTACCTCGAGATCGTCAGGCTTAAGACGGGGTCCCTTTTCTCTCTCGCCGCGGCCCTGGGTGCAATAGCTGCCTCTAGGCCGGGTAGGGCCGAGGATGCCTACCGTTACGGTGAGCTTATAGGGGTCTCCTACCAGGTAGCCGACGACCTAGTTGACTACATGCTATTCGTCAACGGCGAGAGGCCTAAGCTCGATCCCAGCGAGAGGCTGTTTGAGAGCTGGGCCAAGGAGAGCCTTGGGGCAGGAAGGGAGGCTGACGTTACTCCGCACGCGCTGAAGTTCCTGAGAAACAAGGTTTCTGAAGCGTCCCAGGTCGCCACCAGGCTCTTTGCTGGTGGCCCATACGCTGACGTGATGGAGGATCTGCCCAGATTCATCGTCAATAGCATGCTTTCAAGGAAGGGGCTATCTGTCTGAGCGATTATCTTCCTGGTAGAACTCGTCAAGGGTTGTCCTTGAGCTCGTCTTTCTCGAGTAGGGCGCCTTGATTATCTCCTTGATCCGGGCAGCCTTGGTCTCGCCTATGCCCTCCACGCTCGCCAGCTCTGCGAGACTCGCGTTGAAGAACGCCTCAAGGCTCCCGAACCTCTGAAGGATGCGCTCTGCGGTCTTGACCCCGATCCCTGGGAAGGACTGGACTATGTAGAGCTGCCACTCCCTCGTTGAGCCCAGCCTTGGCTTCCTGTTAATCACGACTGGCCCTCCACGGCTCTCTCGAGGCCTTAAAGCAAGGGCGGCTATCAGCTCGGCCGTCTCCTCCCGTGAGGGGCTCCACAGGAGCCTGACGCCGTAACTCGCCGCGAGGGTAGCGAGGGCCCCCAGGACCTGCCTCCTTCTCGAGGGCCACATCCTGAGCTCCCTGAAGAGGTCGCCCTCTATGAGGTAGTAAACGTCGTTGTAGTCATCGGACAGCCTTGAAGCCTGATCAAACAGCCTACCGTCAAACAGTGATGATATGAAGTCTGAGGCCGATTTGCGCTCGATAACGGTGTCCTCCGGTATTATGTAATCACCTGCAGGCAGCTGCCTCCTTATCACTACTACGCCGAGCCTCTCAAGGAGCGAGGGGACCCCGGACGACTCCTCCCTTACGTCAGCATATACCCTGGCCTTTCTCTGGCCCTCCTCCAACCGACTCACCCCTACATGCCTTACTTATGTAAGCGACTGCAAGCCTGAGCGCCCTCGCTGCCGCCTCCTCCTCATCCATGCCCTGCGGGAGGTTAAGGGCTGCAGCCCCTCTGTGCCCTCCACCCTCACCGCCGAGACTGGCAGCCAGCTGGGCCGCCAGGTCAGAGGCGCTTACACCTCTTTCTAGGGCCGTCCTTGACACCCTTATTGAGGCCCTCCCCTCCTTGAAGACTATTGCTACGTCGGCGCCTAGCGAGACCATGGATCTCGCAGTCTCTGCCTCATAGGAGCCCACGTGAGTGGTGACTACGATTAGGTCGCCGCAGGCCTTCGAGATCGAGAGCCGGGTTGCGGCCTTAAGCCTTGCAAGCCTCAGGTCAAGCCCCTCCTCCCTTCTCCTCCTGAGGGACTTGAGGGCAGCCCCATAGTCACCGCCCATCTCGATCAGGGCAGCGGCCACGACGAAGGTCCTAGGGGAGGCCCTCTCGAAGTTCCCAGTCTCGTCAATTATGGCGGCCAGGGAGAGCGTGGCAAGTGGTCCCGGCACTTCAACCTCTCCCGCAAGGAGGGTCTCGAGGGCGAGCTCGACACACGTCGGGGCGGAGGGGTCAACGTACTTGAGGGACGAACCTGATGAAATGGAGCCCAGCTCGTGGTGGTCCAGCAGAACGACCGCGTTGGCCCCCTCCAGGCCTCCGTTTACCTGGGACCAGTTGGAGGCGTCGACGACAAGCAGGACATCAACACCCTTGGCGGGCAGCTCGCACTCCGGCAGGCTCACTCCTAGCGTCTCCATCACCTCCCTCGACCCACGGCTAGCGCCCTCGGGCACCCTGATACAACATGAGATAGCCCCCTTGGCAGCCACGAAACGACAAGCCAGAAGGGCAGAGGCGACCCCGTCGAGGTCAGCGTTGCCGTGAGTTGCCACCACGACATCCTTACCAACGACCAGGTCAGCTAACCTTCGAGAGAACTCTCTGGCCTCCTCTGAGGGCAGGTGAGGTAACGTTCTCAGGACCTGTTCACGCCCCGCCTGCCTTGGCCTGGGACTGACCACCGCCCTGGACCAGGGCCTGAAGCTCGCTGGCGAGCCTCTCTAGCTGCTCCTTAACAAGGTCCTCCTGGTTCTTCAACGCCTTGATCTTGAGCTCAAGCTCCTCTTTTCTGTCATTGAGCTCCTTAACTAGGTCGGCCTTGGACGACCTGACGAGCACGAAGCCTGTCATCTTGTATATCTCGGTGTCGTCGGAGAGACTGTTAAGCCTCTCGAGGACTTTCTCTATCTCGCTGAGCGAGGTCTCAGCGGCCAGCCTCTGCTGGACTATGGCGTTGTAGGTGTCCCTCAGCTGAACGTACTTGTTGTACTTGACCTCTGCCTCTGGCGGAACCCTCTCGACCAATCGCGCCCCCAGCCCTTTCTGGTACCCAACTATAATAGGTTATCTTCCAGTCATCCCTCGCCTTCGCTGACCATTTCCCCTAATGCCATCAAGAGATTTATATCAGTCTTCGCTTGAAAGGTTCGGCGGTGCCTGAAAATTGTCCATTGCGTATAGTACGCTTGTGCTCGCAGCGAACTCCTTTGTGATAGTGCCTATTGTGATCCTGGCCCTCCTGGTAGGGGTCGTACTCATCCTCAGGATAGCCCTGAGGGCCAGGAGCCACCTAGACAGAGTGGAGCCCTACAAGTACCTTCCGTTCGAGTCGTCCAACCCGCCCAGGGGGACAGGAAAGAGCAGGCTTACATTCCAGTACTTCGGCTATCTGATAATGTTCCTCGCCGTCGAGCCTGCCGTCGTCCTGCTGACGTTTCTGGCGACCGCCTCGAGGGGGTACAGCGGTGACCTCCTGCTCCTTTACATCGTGCTCGTGGCAGTGTTCGCCCCACTCCTAGCATACGGGGCCTACGTCTCGAAGAAGGTGTCCCACTGGGGGGTGTAGGCGATGGCTCAGGCCAGCCAGACGGAGGAGGGGCGCGCTTACGTAGGCAACCTTGAGGTTGCAGCCCAGCTCGCCAAGGAGCACCTCGTTAAGGGAACCGTGGCTAGGCTCGTTGACTGGGCCACGGCCTTCAGCCTATGGCCTGTTCACCTGATGACGAGCTGCTGTGGGTGTGAGATAGGCGCCGCCTGGGGGCCCCGGTTCGACAACGAGAGGTACGGTTCCCTCCCGTGGGTCGGCCCGAGGCAGACTAACCTGATCATACTAGAGGGGACCGTCACTAAGAAGATGGCATGCACCGTCAGGATAACGTGGGAGCAGATGCCATACCCTAAGTTCGTAATAGCTATGGGCGCCTGCGCGCTCGACGGGGGCATCTTCTACAACAGCTACAACATAGTGAGGCCATGGCAGGTCGTCCCGGTCGACGTCTACATCCCCGGCTGTCCCCCCAGGCCTGAGGCTGTAGCGAGGTCAATAATAGAGCTCCAGAGGATGATCAGGAGCCGCGGCCTCGCCTCAAAGTGGGTCATTGAGGGCGTAAGGAAGGACCTCAGGTACGTGCTCCCTAAGGAGGACCTCTGCGGCTGGAGGGGTGAGAGGGTTGAGCTCTAGCCCAGCGCCTTCTCAGAAGCCCGCCCCCGGGGGCCAGGCCCAGCCTCCGACGCCTCCGGCGGGACAGCCGCCAAAGCCCCCCACCCCGCCGTCCCCGCCCCAGCCGCCCGATCAGTGGAAGTCCATCGCAGAGAAGCTGAAGGATCTTAACCCATCTTACGAGCCCTCAAAAGGCTACCTTGACTTTGTGGTCAGGCCAGAGCAGATGGTAGAGGCCGCCAGGAGGCTTAAGGACATGGGGTTCGACCACGTTATATCAGTTGGCGTGGTCGACTACCCTGCCAAGAAGCAGTTCAAGGTTATGTACCACGTAACCAGCTACCTGAACGAGGAGCTCTCCAAGCTAGTCGTGTCGTTGTCAACGTATGTGAGCCGGGACAACCCAAGGCTGCCCAGCCTGACAGGCGTGTGGCTAAGCGCTGAGTTCCAGGAACGGGAGGAGTACGAGATGCTCGGCGTAGTGTTTGAGGGTCACCCTGACCTAAGGCCGCTCCTGCTGACACCCGTCGTTGCGGCCCTCAGACCGCTTAGAAAGGACTTCGTCGTCGAGGAGGAGAGCGACGACATAGAGACCGACTATGAGGCCTTCGTGGCCACCAAGTGGTGGTAGCCATGAGCGCGCAGGGGGTCCAGGGCTCTGGCGTCCCGCGCCTGCCCGGCATGGAGGTAAGGCCCGTAGAGGGCACGAGGGTCTACGAGGTCCAGATAGGGCCAGCGCACCCAGGCTCAGGCCACATGAGGATATTCGTTGAGGTAGACGGCGATGTAATGGTCAGGGTTGACCCAGACATAGGCTTCGTCCACAGGACGATGGAGAAGTTGGCTGAGGGAAGGGACTGGATAAAGAACATACCGTTATTCGAGCGCATGGCAATACTGGACGCCTGTAACATAACGCTGCCCTATGTAGAGGCAGTTGAGAGGCTCCTCGACATAGACCCGCCGGAGAGGGCGAAGTACCTCAGGACGCTGCTCTGTGAGATAAACAGGATTGCAAGCCACCTCTACGGCTTCGGCATATTCGGGGTCTTCGTGGGGCACTCCACGCTCTACATGTGGGCCTTCGGCGACAGGGAAGTCTTCGTGGAGCTCGCAGAACACCTCACGGGCGCGAGGCTGACCCACTCGTACCCAGTATTTGGTGGAGTAAGGAGGGACATGCCAGACGACTTCCCTGACAATGCCAGGAAGGCCGTAAGGTATATGAGGAGGAGGCTTGACGAGTACGCCAAGATCTTCCTGAACAACCCGAACATTAGGAAGAGGCTGGAGGGCATAGGTGTGCTCAGCAAGTGGAAGGCGACAGAGCTAGGCGTCGTGGGACCCAACGTAAGGGCTAGCGGGATAAAATATGACGTTAGGCTCGTAGAGCCCTACGAGGCGTACGACAGGGTCGATTTCGAGATACCCGTGTTTGAGGAGGGGGACTCGCTCGCCAGGGCGTGGCAGAGAGTCGAGGAGATAAGGCAGAGCCTGAGCATAATTGAACAGGTCGTAGACTGGCTCGAGAAGCACCCAAGAGAGGGCTTCATGCATGACAAGTTCTGGAAGACGGCCCCCAAGCTGTACAGGGACGTCTACGAGGGCAAGGTCAGCTACGCGGGCAAGTACAGGGTTAAGCTCATGCCACTTTTTGCAACCCTCAAGGTCCCTGCCGGGAAGGCGTCAGCCAGAGTCGAGGCGGGAAGGGGAGAGATGTTCTACTATGTCGAGAGCGACGGAAAGGACGTCCCATACAGGGTCAGGGTGGTCTCCCCGTCCTTCAGGAACGTTATAGCCTTCAAGTACGTAATGCCGGGACATAGGCTAATGGACCTCCCTACAATTTATGGAAGCTTTGATTATTTCCCACCAGAGTGGGACAGGTGATTATCATGACCGGCCTTGAGGTAATGTATTACATTGGTTGGGGTCTCCTACATTACATAGTTTTCTACCCGCCAGTTTACCAGTTCGTACTCATACCCGGCTTCCTAGCAGCCCTTGTAGTTGTAATATTCATCATATGGTTCGAGAGGAAGGCCGCCGCGAGGGTCCAGATGAGGTATGGCCCCCTCGAGATAAGCCCCCGCACTGGAGGAGCGACCCAGCTGATAGCCGACCTGGTCAGGTACACCCTCCAGGAGATAATAGTCCCTGCCACCGCCGACTTCCTGCCCTACATACTAGCCCCTAACGTTGCCGTCGTTCTGTCCCTCCTACCCATGGTAGCCGTGCCTGTCACGTCGATCAGTAGGTACTGGCCCTACCCGATGGACTACAGCCTGCTTGTCGCCGTTGCCCTATCGACGCTCTCGCCCATCTTCGTTGTGATGCTGTCGTGGGCCAGCAACAACAAGTTCTCCGTGGTAGGCGGCGTCAGGGAGTCGTTCGTGATAGTTGCATATGAGCTTATCGCCGTGATAAGCTTACTCTCTGCCGCGCCGCTCACCGGGACCTTCAACCTGGTCAGTATCGTCGATTATCAGATGGGCGGCCTGTGGCTTGGCCTCCTCAATCCAATAGCCCTCCTCACGGCCTTCATAGCGGTCCTTATGTCAACGAGCGGCTTCCCCTTCGAGATACCGGACTCCGAAAGCGAGCTCGTTGCTGGGCCCTACACAGAGTACAGCGGCCTCATGTACGGGCTCAACATGGGCGCAGCGTACATCAGGAGGTGGGCCCTTTCGGTCCTCATAGTTATTGTTTTCCTTGGGGGTTGGGCGCCCTACTCGCCCTCCCCTGGCCTGATTACAGGGTATCTGGTTCCGAGCTTGATTGTGACCGTTAAGGCGGTGATAGTAATGGCTATTATGAGCTTCCTAAGGGCCGTCTACGGGAGGTACAGGCTTGACCAGGCCCTAAGCCTAGCCTGGGAGGTCCTCATACCGCTCTCGCTGGCCGCCTTTGGCATCAGCCTGGCTGAGGCTTACTTCGGGGTGATACCCTAGGGGGTGTAGGTCATGCCAGCGAAGCCTGTCACCAGGAAGGTTCCCCGGGCGACGTTCCTTGGGAGGGCTATAGCCGGGAACCTGGGGGCGCTGATTGTCGGCGTCAAGTACTTTATAGACCCCAACAGGATAACGCTGCTCTACCCCCACGAGTACATAAAGCTGAGGCAGGGTTACAGGGGCTACATCGTCCTCATATTTGACCTCTGCATCAGCTGCGGGTCCTGCGCTAGGATATGTCCCGCCAGGGCTATGAAGATGGTTGCAATAACCGTTAAGGACAAGAAGACGGGCAGGGTGATGAAGAAGAAGTACCCAGTGATAAACTACAACAGGTGTATCTTCTGCGGCTACTGCGTCGACGTGTGTCCGACCGAGGCCCTATATCACGTACCATATCACGATATAGTTTATTTCAACATGGCAGACATGATCTTCACGCTAGACGACATTCAAAAGGAGCCCGAGTTCGTCACTGCGAAGGAGGGGGTCCCAGTCAGGTACGTCTTCGACGAGCGCCGCGGTCTAGTTAAGGTCCCGGTCGAGGAGACCGAGGCTAAGCCCCCTGAGCCAAAGGCTGCCGAGGGGGCTCAGCAGCCACAGGCAGGAGGTGAGAAAAAATGAGCGGAGTCTCTATCGACCTACCTCTCTTCGTAGCCATCATGGGGGCAGCAGCCATAGCCTCCTCGTACCTGGTAATTAGGTCTAGGGACCTAGTCTACGCCAGCATATCGCTTGCCGTGCTGGGGTCCCTCACCGCAGTTGTCCTGGCCCTCCTCGGTCTCGGCATTGTTGCCGCCTACCTCGTGCTAGTCTACGTCGGGGCCGCCGTAATGTTCATAATCATCACGATAAGCATGCTAGGGCCGTCGGAGAGGGAGGAGTACGACTCGATGAAGGGCGTTGTAGCAGCGGCTTCTGTCGCTGCCTTTGTCATCATAGTTGCAATCTCTTTGAGGCTCTATAACCTTTACGCGGTCCCGCCGCCGGTCAGCGTCCAGGTCGCCGCGTCGGATGCGCTCAGGAGGTACCTCCCCGTGCTGGCCCTCATATTCATAGGCCAGGCCGCGACCGTCGTCGAGGCGATAGCCATAGCCAGGAGGGGATGAGCCATGATAATAGTTGACGAGCTAACCGCGATGATAACGTTGTTCGTCTCGGCCATAGTTATGTCCATTGGCGCCTACGGCCTAACAGCCTCTAAGAACCTGGTTAGGCAGCTCCTCTCCGTCGAGGTCATGTTTAACGGTCTGCTTCTTCTTGTGCTCCCCCTGCTGGTCGGGGAGCCTTACGCCGCCACCTATTTCGGAATCATAGTGGTGGCGGTAGCCTCAGTTGAGGTGATAGTCGTGGTCGCAATACTACTGGCCTTTATGAGGTCCTATAGGACGCTTAGGAGCACCGAGCTGGAGGAGGAGGGGGTGTGAAGACATGATGTTGCCATATCCCTTGCTGTGGCTCTCCGTTATCCTACCGGTCTCGATAGGCATAGTCGCGTGGCCTATGAGAAGCAAGGCTGGACTGCACTCCATGTTCTACCTGAGCTCGGCCTCGCTCCTGCTCCCCCTGGCCATCGTTATCTACGGCTACGCGAGCGGGTCCCTAGAGTCCGGCAGCCTGGTCGATCCGCTGATCTTCAATCTGACGACCTACCGTATCGGGTCGTTCGCCCTCGGAATCGACGGGCTCTCGGCGCCCGTTGTAATAGGTATCTCGATAGTTACCTCGTTCGTAGCGGTGTACAGCGTAAAGTACATGGAGACGAGGATCCATGAGATGGTGGAGCACGGCGAGAGGGTCCCTGGCCTCGGCGCGTACCTGCTGCTCTATAACATCTTTGCCGCAACCATGTTGGGACTGGTGTTCTCGACGAACCTTGTGGAGTTCTACGTCTTCCTTGAGGGCAGCCTCATCTCCTCATTCCTTCTCATAGCCTTCTACGGTTATGGTGATAGGCGCAGGATCTCGCTGCTGTACTTCGTCTGGACGCACATAGGCGCCGTCGTCTTCCTGACAGGCGTGCTCTACCTGGGCCTCACAATACACACTTTTGACTACCTCGTGCTCAGCAACGGGAACCTCGCGTCCATAGGCTCCGTTGAGTTCATCGGCAAGGCCGCAACAGTCATCGCCGTGCTGTTGCTCTTCGGCCTGTTCGTCAAGATGGCCATATTTGGTGTCCACATGTGGCTCCCCTACGCCCACGCCGAGGCGCCCACCCCCATATCGGCCCTTCTTTCGCCCAACCTGATCGGGCTGGCAGGGTACGCCATAGCGAGGTTCGTGATCCCGCTGTTCCCCTCGCAGATGGAGGCGTGGAGGCCGTTCCTACTAGGCCTCGCCTTTACCACCATTGTCTACGCTGGGCTTGTGGCCCTAAGGCAAACTGACTTCAAGAGATTCCTCGCCTACTCAAGCATAAGCCAGATGGGCTACATGCTCCTCGGGCTCTCTACGCTGAACCCGTATGGGATAATGGGTGCAATGCTCATCTATCTATCCCACGCCGTTGGAAAGGCCGTGCTCTTCATGAGCGCGGGGGTCTTCATAACTGAGCTCGACGGCCTTAGGGACATAACCAAGATGGGCGGGCTGGCCAGGAGGTACCCCCTGGTCGCGGCTCTCGCCCTATTCGGGTTCATGAACCTCGCCGGGCTCCCTCCAAGCGTCGGCATGTGGAGCGAGATCTTCATAGTCCTTGGCGTCGTCAACGGGTACCTGTTTCAGGGATATGAGTACATGTTCGGCCTATCCCTGCTGCTGATAGTCGCGCTGACCGTGACGGCTGCCTACGCGTTCATAACTATGAGGAGGGTCTTCTACGGCCAGCCCAGGTCCAAGGTTGAGGCCAGGGAGGTCGTTGATGGGTTCAAGCTTTCCATGTTGGCTATAGCGCTCTTCAGCTTCGTTTTCTTCCTCGCCATAGACCCGTTAACGTCAGGTCTGTCGTTCGCCGTGTCGCACGTGGTTCTCCTAGGTGGAGTAATGGGGGGTGGCCCCTAGATGACGGCAGTAATATATTCCTCATGGTTTGTCTGGTCATGGACCTGGCTGGCCCCGTTTGTTGGGGCCGGGGTCCTCGCGCTCCTCTGGATTGCGGGGGTGAGGAGGGAGACCGTCTACGGCCTTATCAGCGTCCTTAGCGTACTGGCCAGCGCGTTAATCTCAACTGTAGCGCTCTACTACGTACTGGCCGACCACGAGGTTATCTACGCCTCAAGCCAGTGGTACTGGGACGCCGCCCTGAAGGTCAGGGTGGGCGTCTACCTGGACGGCCTCGGGGCCATAATGGCCACCGTAGTTTCGTGGCTCAGCTTCCTCATAGACGTCTACAGCCTTGACTACATGAAAGGCGACTGGGGCGTCCAGAGGTACTTCTTCTTCATATCATTCTTCGTAGGCAGCATGATGCTCGTCGTGACAGCCAGCAACCTTGTGTTAATGTTCATTGGCTGGGAGGGCACGGGGCTCGCGAGCTACGCCCTGATAGGCCACTGGTACACGGATGAGGAGGAGTACTGGGTAGGTGTGCCGAACTCGACTGCCCTGGGCAAGCCAATGTACTTTGAGCCCAGCACCAGCGGCGTCAGGGCCTTACTGTTCACGAGGGTTGGTGACGTGGGCTTCCTCGTAGGCATGACTGGCCTCTTCACGCTCGTCGGTTCCATGAGTGTACCGGCCATAGCTGGCTCAGCCGCGTCGTGGATGGGCCAGCTCGCTTCTAAGGACCTCCTCGCGCTATTCCTATTCGTCTTCACGCTCGGGGCCCTGTCTAAGAGCGCACAGTTCCCGTTCTTCGAGTGGCTTGTGACCGCTATGACGGGCCCCACGCCCGTCTCGGCGCTCATACACGCCGCCACCATGGTGAAGGTGGGCGTCTACTACATGCTTAGGTTCGCCCCGATATTCTTCGTGGGCGCCCTGGCCGCAGCTGCGGCCGGGTACGCCGGCGCCGTGGCCCAAGTGCATGAGTACTTCCTCCTGGTGGCCAGCCTCGCCGCGGTCACGCTCTTCATGATGGCGACGATGGCTATAGTAAACCACGAGTTCAAGCTGATACTCGCCTTCTCGACGGCAGAGTACCTGGGCTACATGATACTCGCCGTCGCCGCGGGCGGCCTTGCCGTGACCACTGGGAACTACTCTGTGATGGCCGACGCTGAGATGGCGGGCCTGGCTATGCTGATAGCCCACGCCGTCTTCAAGGCAGCCCTCTTCCTGATAGCGGGCTATGCCCTGCACGTGGCCCACAGCAGGTTCATAGACGACATGGGCCTCTACTCTAAGTTCATGAAGGTCACAACCGCGTCGGCGTGGCTAGCTGGCCTCAGCCTCGCCGCAGTTCCGCCATTCGCAGGGTTCTTCGGCAAGGAGCTCGTCCTAGGCGATGTAGCGAGGGCTGGCGTCCTGTCGCTGTACGCGCTTGCCGTCCTGGCGGTATTCTTCACGGCAGCCTACATAACCCGGCTCCTCGTCAGGGTCTTCCACGTGCCTGCGCTCAGCAAGGCGCACGGCGAGGAGCACCTCCACGAGGCCCCTGTGCTAATGCTAGGGCCCTACTTCATACTCGGCCTAGCGTCCATTATCATCGGCGCGGCATGGTTCACGGTGGGCAAGTACGTATCTCTGGGAGTTTATGAGACCCTCGGAATAGAGGCTCTGCCCGTATTCTCGGTGCCGCTGGACTTGACGACCGTAACCATAACGCTCCTCGTCGTCGTCGAGATCATCCTCGTGGCTCTGGTGTACCTCAGGAGGCGCTACCTGGTTGACCTGCTTGAGAGGAGCCCAGTGCTGAGGGGGATCCACAGCTTCCTGTTCAACAGGTGGTACGTAAACTCCGCCATCTACTACCTGTTCCTCGACTCGTTCGCAGGCTTCTCGTGGCTCCTCAACGTAGTCAATAGGGCCATTGACCTGTTCTACCACTTCGTCCTCCCGAAGGCTGGCGAGCTTACGTCGAGGGGGCTGAGGGCCCTCTTCAGGGGACGCACGGACTACATACTGACCCTTTACCTCTTCATGCTGGTAGTCGTGGGCCTGATATTCGTGCTTGTCTGGAGGTGATGAGAAGTGTGGGAGAAGCCGACGGTTGAGTTCCTGCTTTACGTAACCCTAGCCTCCTCGCTCATCGCGCCGGTCACCTCTCCTCTTGGGAGAAGGGAGAACAAGGCGCCCGTCATACTGGCCGGCGTTGGGGTCGGGTCATTCGCTGCCCTAGCGGGTCTCCTCCTCTACGCCACCGCCGCCTCTACGCTCCGCTTCTACGGAGGCCTCGTCGTGCAGGACTCCTTCACGTCCCTTATGCTCCTCGGAATAGCCCTCTCGGCGGCTGTCTACATGGTCACAATAGGGGCCGAGGGCCTAAGCTGGTCGAGCAGCCCATCCCTCTACAGCCTTATCCCACTTACTCTGTTCGGCTCCTTCTTCCTTGCAGGCGCTGCGAACCTGCTCGTAATACTTGCCTCGTGGCTGCTGGTCTCGGTAGTAAGCTACGTAGTGATAGCCGCCTCCGACGCAAGGGAGGCGAAGGGCGCCGCTGTGAGGTACATATTCGTCGGCATCGTCGCGACCCTCGCCCTGGTCGGCTCCCTCGCCTTCTACTCCGTGGCCACTGGGACTTACTCGCTGCAGCTCTCCACGCTCACGCAGGGCTCCGCCCTCGCGAGGGGCATCGTGGCGCTCTCGGTGGTGCTCCTCCTCGCCGCCCTTGGCTTCAAGATAGGTCTCTTCCCGTTCCACTGGTGGCTGCCTAGCGTCTACGGCAGGGGGGACGGCAGGACCGTGTCGTTCGTGGCCTCCGTCGCTAAACTCTCCTTTATTGCCGTACTCGCTAGGGTATTCGTAGTCTCGTCGTATGGCTCGCCGCTGGCTGGCGACATAGCCCTTACCCTTGCTGCGCTCTCGGTGGCGAGCATGACTTACGCCAACGTGGCCGCCCTGACCTCAAGGGACCTACAGGCCATACTCGCCTACAGCTCGATGGCCCAGGTCGGCTACATAATGGCCGCGCTGGCAGCCGCCTCCTACTTCGCTGGCTCCATGAACTACAGCATGGTAAGGCTGTCCCTCTACGCGGTTGCCCTTCAGTCGATCGGCTACGCCCTCGCGAAGGTTCCGCTCTTCGCCTTCACAGGCGCCGTGGGCAGGGAGCTGGACAGGCTCAGGGGACTTATGGGGGCCAGCCCGGCCTCGGCTGCCGCGGCGTCCGTCCTGCTCTTCAGCCTACTCGGGGTGCCGCCGCTGCTCGGCTTCTGGGGCAAGTTCTACCTGTTCCTCTCTGCTGTAGGTTACACCGTGTGGCTAGCCCTGGCGGCCCTCATCAACAGCGGCTTAAGCGCCGTCTACTACGTGATAGCTTCAAGGGAGCTGTTGACCAAGGTCCCTGACGGTGGACCCAAGGCCCCTTCCAAGTACACAGTCGCTCTAGTGGTAGGGTCCCTGCTGATATTGACGCTGGGCCTGGTAGCCCCGCTGATATACGGCGCAATAGTATCGGTGTACGTGTGAGCCTGAGGTGGTGCCGCCGCCGGGGTTTGAACCCGGGACCTCCGGATCCCCCAGGCCCCCCTCGACCTCGGTGTCAGGGGCCGTATGAGTCCGGCGCTCTGACCCGCTGAGCTACGGCGGCACCGTCTGCCTTTATTCCCTTGCCCCTAATAAAACCTAACCTCAGGGTTCACTTTCAATTCAATTCATAGACCTTCGCTGGGGTCCCTGAGTAGGCTGATTTCGTAGCCCCCTTTATGTCTGCGAAGCCATACCCTTATGGTGTCCTATATGGGGGGCGTCGGCAGACGGGGGCTTAGGGTTATCTCGTTCAAGCTGGACCTGGACACCCTCTTTGAGCTAGACAGGCTAGCCGTGACCTCGAGGAGGTACAGGAGCGAGCTCATAAGGGATGCGATAAGGAAGTATATCGAGGCCCAGGAAGGTGTAAAGGACTGATCAGGTATATTTATTGATATACATAATGTATGCCAATACTTTTAAATGATAGATCTCTCAACCCCCTGGGTAGGCATATGGCGGTTGGGGCGTCGAGAAGCTGGATCTACGTATTAGCTGGCCTGGTAATTGGGCTGGTGGTAGGAGCCGGAATTGGCTACGTCGCCGCACCCAGGAAGACCGTGACCACGACATCGCCGACAGTCTCTGTCACTACTTACACTACTACGACTACGACGACAACTACGACGACCCCGTCGCTGACCTCTGCGCCGTTTACAGTAGGGGCGGCAGGCACGCTCAAGTTCGCCTTCACGCAGCTGCTTAACACGTTTGAGGGATATTACCCCCAGGTTAGCATAGGACAGCCCCTCTTCGCAGGAAGCGGCGAGGTCGCGCAGAAGGAGGCCACCACCCAGGTCTTCAGCCTCGTCGCCTCCGCCGACACTACTACAATACCTAAGGACCTCTTCCCCAAGTATGCGGACTATGAGATAGCTTTCGGCGTGACCCAGATGGTGATAATCGTAGACCTTGAGACCCCCACGGGGGTTGAGGTCTACAAGCTCTGGCAGCAGGCTCAGGGGGAGACCCCCATGAGCGCGGCCTGGAACCAGACATGGAAGGAGATATTCCAGATCATAGCCCTTAACAGCTCAACCGTGCTGGGCGTGTCTAACCCGTTTACTGACCCAAGTGGGTACCAGGCCCAGTGCGTCCTGAAGCTCGCTGGCCTGGCGTTCTTCAACAACGCCTCATACCTCTGGGACGCCGTCTACAACAACCCGGCCAAGTACCAGATGAGGAACACTGAGATAGACCTCCTGACCCTTATGTACGCCAACAGCTCCGTGCAGTTCATACTGTCTGCCTACGAGTCTAACGCGATCCCGCAGACTGAGTACTACGTCCAGAAGGGCTTCAACATGACATACATAACCCTGCCCACCTTCATAAACCTTGGCAACCTTAGCTACGTCAACTTCTACCACAGGGTCAACGTAACCTGGACCGAGCTGGGACAGACCGAGACGTTCTCGTGCAACCCTGTAGTCTACACCATAACGATACCTAACACTGCCCCTAATCAGCAGGCGGCCGTTGACTTCCTGCTGCTGCTATTCAGCTCCCAGGGCCAGAGCGTTCTTAGGTCCTACGGGATACAGCCCGTGGTCCCAGGCGTCGTGTATGGCAATTATAGCGCGGTTCCAGCGGTCCTGAAGCCGTTCACAGTACCTCTGGCCAACGTCAGCTACCTATCTTCGATATTCCCGTGATCGCGATGAGGCTGACCCCTACCTCAGCCTTTTTCTTGGCCTTCCTCTTCCTTTTCTCGGCGGCCCTGATCATATTCTTTGTCTACCCCCTCGCAGTGCTCCTACTCATTGGAGGGGAGGGGATTCCGTCGGCTCTCAGGGTCCCCAGCTTCGAGCTTGCACTCCTCGTTACGATAATAACTTCGTCGATCGCAGCGCTGGTGGCCGTGCTGCTTGGTACCCCATTGGCCTATCTGCTTACCAGGTTCGACTTCCGGCTCAAGGGGCTCGTGGAGGCCCTCGTCGACATACCCATAGCCGTGCCTCATATAATAGTAGGCGTCATGATTGTGCTCGCCTTCGCCCCTCAGCTCGGCCTTGGGAGATACCTTCACGCGCTCCACCTGAGCGTCGTTGACACCCTCTTAGGCGCATCTATGGCCGTAACTTACGTCTCGGCCACCTACGCGGTCCGCGTCATAGAGAGCGCCCTGCTCTCCCTGGACCCCGAGACCGAGCTGGTCGCCATGACCCTCGGTGCCTCCAGGCTAAGGACGTTCTTCGCGGTTGTTCTCCCAAGGGTCAAAAGGGCCATTGCTACGGGGGCCCTGACAGCGTGGGCGAGGGCAGCCTCTGAGGCGGGCGCCCTGCTCATAGTGGCCTTCCAGGTGTACCTCGGGAGAAGCCTCATCTACCCTGCGCCTGTGGCGATATATGAGGCCTACGTCGGCCTTGGGATAATTGAGGCGGCCAGGTTCTCAGCCGCCATGCTTATAGTCGTATTAGGCGTGTTTTTGGCGGCCAGGTACATCATGCAGAGGGGGAGGCGTACTGCTTGAGGTTAGGTCCGTTAGCGTGAGGCTGAGGGCTTTCACGCTGGGCCCTGTTGACCTCTTGGTGAGGGACGGCGATGTGGCCCTGATATTCGGGCCTAACGGCGCGGGTAAGAGCACGCTGCTGAAGACCATCTTAGGGCTGTACACGCCCTCGTCCGGGACGATAGTACTAGATGGCCGTGACGTAACAAGGGCCCCCATAGAGTCAAGGGGTATAGGCTACGTGCCGCAGAGCTACGCACTCTTCGAGCACATGACGGTTAGGGAGAACATAGAGTTTGGCCTCAGGGTGAGGAGGGTACCTCGCGAGAAGAGGGAGCGTGTGATAGCCGAGGTCTCCGACCGCCTCGGCCTAAGGGACCTCCTCGACAGGCCCCCGAGCGAGCTAAGTGGCGGGCTAAAACAGAGGGTCGCAATAGCCAGGGCCCTGGCCATAAACCCAAGGGCGTTACTGCTAGATGAGCCCCTATCAAACCTGGACCCTGAGGCCGCTGAGGTTACCCTTGACATAATATCAGAGATGACAAAGGAGCTACGGCTGAAGGTGGTCATGGCCACCCAGGGCGTCGTCAGGCCTCTCAGGGTCGCCAGTAGGGTCTACTTTATGAAGGCCGGCAAGCTTATCGACCTCGGCCCCCCTGAGGAGGCCGTAAGGAGCCCTAAGGCCCTAGAAGCCGCGGTATATATGGGCTACGAGAACGTTCTTAGTGTTCGTGAGCTGGCCGTTCTCGTAGACCCGCTTTCGCTCGACCTTAAGGGAAGAGACGACGACTATGTGGCCTTCCGTCCAGGCTCTGCCACAGTTTCGAACATGCCGTGCCATGGCGTCAGCATAACAGGAAGGGTGGTCAATGTCTACTACTCCGCCGACGGCAGACGCAGGGTCATCGTCGACTTGGGGGTCAGCAGGCCCGTGAGGGCTGAGGTCAGGGCTGGTTCACCCTCGCCAGGGGAACTTGTTAGGGTATGCCTGGACCCGAGCGAGATGACTGTTGTCTCCGAGTGGCCGTGAAGTATCGTGAAAACTCTTTAGGCCCTTGCAGGAGACATTTTCGGTGGAGCCGGGGTGGCCGAGCGGTCCAAGGCGGCGGGCTGCAGTGGGCTTGCCCAGCCGAGACCCGTTATATCCCGGGTTCGAATCCCGGCCCCGGCTCCACCCTGATTATTATGATAATTGTAGTTTAAAATTTATAATCTTTTTAAATTAATTAAACTTTAATACCACCCTCTGGTCAAACATGTCCGGCGAGCAGGGCGACCCTCAAATTCCCTGCCCTTCAACGCTTTCGAAGGCTTTCAATAGCCTCAGGCATCCTATCCTTGTTGGTCACGTTAATTACGACCATTTACTGGTTGGATCCCGGCCTGATGTCATGGTTTATAGAGCTCCTTGCCCACTCATCCGCCGACGTCTCCTTATATGACTACGTGTTTTACAAAATAGCTACGTATCTTCTGCTACTCCTGTCAGTAGTCCTAGGGGCTCGTGCAATGGTCTCGCTGGGATCAAGGGGCGCCAAAAAGGTTACGCGCTATTATGCCTACTTTATGGGCAGCGTTGTCCCTATAGCCTTCGGCCTGCTGGCCCTCTCGGGCATTTTTGCTGCGTACTCGAGCAACGCCACGGTGCAGCAATACCTTGGCCAGGGGAACGCGCAAGGGCTGGCATTTGTCGGGCTAGGCCTGCTTGAGATGGATTTAATAGTAATCGTGATATTTTCAATAAACGCGCTTGTGGTAGCCTCGTTAATTCTGTCCTCGGTCCAGATAGCTATGGGGAGAAAGGCCGGCGCGAGGATCTCGCTCGCAGGGGCGTCGTTAGTAGTCCTGGTCGTAGTCTATGTAATCTACTTCTACCTTACCACGCTAGTCACCTCGGTAGCTGAGTCCTCGTGCTCAGGCGTTTGCTTACTGACCCTGGCTACCCTGTATTGGCTCATGCCAGCGGTTTTTGGGGCCCTTCAGATATACAGCGGTCTCTGGAGACCTAAGCGTTAAGACAATCGGTCTGCCGACCTCCTGAGGCCTGGTAGGAGGCGATCGGCCTAGCGCAATCGCTGTCGCCTTTGACTTCAAAGGAGGGTCTAAGACAGCCAGGGCTGATCCCAGTTAGCGATTAGGAGTGACATATAGGCCCCTCCCGTCTCCAGCCGACCAAGCCGGCGAGTTGAATAGTCAGCTCGACCGCCTGACTGACCAGGTCTGGTTGGACGCCAGGTACTCCGGCGCCTACAACCAGGGCCCTACGAGTGGAACCCCTCACCGAAGTTAGCGCGGAGTCCCTGTGAGAATACATGTGAACGACAGTCCCTGTCGAGTCCACCATGACCGGGTAGCCGTCAGGGAGCGCTAGCTCTCCTCCGCCTATAGGTAGGAACTTCATGCCACCCCTACTGAGGGTAACTGAAAGCGGCAACCTAAGTAGGTCAAGGTCATAGATGCCTATAGGGACAAGAGTCCTGAGCGACGCTATGTTGCCGGCGTCCACGAGAGGGGAGACCCTCGGGAACTCCCCCCTGAGCGCCCTCCTAGCTAGGGCCTCCGAGCTGGGCCTGGTCTTAGTGGGGTCTATGCCGAGACGCCAGTAGAAGTCCCTGTAAGCCCTAATCACCGGGTCGTCCTTAAGCCCCTGCAACGTGTGAGCCCCAGCGAGCTCGTTTACGTAGCGCCTCAATACCTCACCTAGAGGATCCCCTGTCGCTGAAGCCAGATGACCTCGGACCAAGAAGCTGTAGACAACGAACGCCCCTAATGACTTCATGTCACCAACTACATTAATTGAGCCACAGCCCAGCTCGCTCATACCCTATCCCACAATTCCTGACAGTTACTTGCCTGATTCGCTAAGAGGGAGTTTACCCTTTAGCATTTATGCTGCGGGGCCGCAGCGCAATTACAATATCTCGTCACGAACGCCGTATAAATACCAGGGGAGTTGATTACGCACTGGCAGGCCTAGACGTTTACGGCAAATACCAGCCGCCCCACTACTGTGGGGGCACACGTTATGGAGAGGGACTCGTTGGCTGGGACCCTGGTTTTTGTAGGCGCCGCGCAGTTCATGATATTCCTTATCATAGCCGAGGCCGTTTTCAAGGGCTACAGCGTCTCCCAGAACTACATAAGCGACCTGGGCAACTACAGCCTCTCGCCGTCCACCCCCCACGCCCTTATATTCAACTCCTCTATAATCGTAATGGGCCTCCTCCTGATAGCCGGAGGCGCCCTCCTATGGTCGAAGGACAGGGTCTCAAGGGTCCTCTCGGCCTTCATAGCGCTCTCAGGTATAGGGGCGGCTGGGGTCGGCTTCTTCCCTGAGG
Organism: uncultured Desulfurococcales archaeon; assembly: GCA_964343115.1. Taxonomy (GTDB): domain Archaea; phylum Thermoproteota; class Thermoprotei_A; order Sulfolobales; family Acidilobaceae; genus Acidilobus. The sequence goes on along the minus strand of CAYFGU010000002.1, from coordinate 91,664 downwards.
GGTCCCCCTACCACCTTCACACAGCCTTCTCCCTCATCGTCTTCCTCTTCGCCTCGCTAGCCTCGTACCCTGCCACCTTCTATAAGAGGGGCGGCTCCCCTGCCTGGCCAGTCCTAGGGACGCTTGGACTGGTCGCGCTCGTTCTCTTCGCCTCTGGGATTTCCGGGGGACTTGGAAAGGGTGGGATGGAGAGAATGATAGCCTACCCAAACTTGATATGGGCGATAGGGTTCTCAGCCTCCCTCATGACCTGCAGGTCTCGACGCTAAAAAAGCCCCACGCTCTTTATAACTCGATATCGTCCACGCTCACGGCCCTCCTACCAGGCCGATCACACGCTGGGCTAGGGACGCGTAGGACTGGGTGGTCGCCGTGTAGTTGCCAAACATATAGACGAGGTAGTCCCCGCTGCTGCCGATCAGCACCGTGTAGCCGCCATATTGGGTTGCAAAATAGCTGAGGCCAGAGGCAGCCGTAGCCGTCTGCCCAGACTGGCTCTCAAGGGCGCTGATGATCTGTGAGGGAACAGTCGAGTTGGGGTACTCCATTATGGATATGAGTAGCCAATAAGTCCTGTTGGCGCTTACTAGCAGGTACCCGTACAGCGTTGAGGGGTATCCCACGCTTAGGCTTCCCATGCCGACCTGGATCGACATAGGCCCCGATAGGGGCTCCACAGTCTTAGTGCCGTTCAGGTACGTAACCTCGGCGCTGGAGTTCTGCAGGTTGAACGTCACGACGCCAGACGAGTTTGTAAGGACGGTCCAGCTGCCACCAAGCGTTTCAGAGGCCGCCGATGCTACTGAGGACCCCTGCCTAGACTGTGAGACGCTGGTCGGCGCCCCAATGTGGGGGAGAATAAGTATAAAGGCGATGATGGCGGCCAGGACGACAACCCCAACAATGACCACGAGCCTCTCGCTCACTGACCTCAAGAGCTCCCTCTCTCCTAGCGTTTCGAGCGCGTGCCCGCCGACCTAATATGCGTACCTACCCAGACCCTGAGGCAATCCTTCTGAGATCCTCGCTACATCGCCCTGTGGCCGGCAAAGAACCATTTAACCGAAGCCTGCCAATTGAACGTTCAATAAACAGCTTTTCCCCTCCCTCCCACCAAAGCGCGGTGAGAACGCCTTGGGGGAATCACTGGGTAAAACTGCACTTGCAGGCGTTGTAATAGTCGTCGTGGTGGTAGCCCTGGCGGGAGCCATAGCCTACTATTCCACGAGGAGCAGAGTTACATCATCGTCCAGCGCTCCCATAACGCCAACCTCAGCGACTGTTAGTCCGCCTACAACCACTACTTCAACCTCGGTAGCGCCATCCACTAGCCCCGTCACCTTGACCGTGGTAACCTACAACGGGATAAACCAGGTCCTCGACATGGCCGCACAGGAGTTCGAGGAGCTGCACCCTGGCGTGACCGTCAAGGTTATAGTCTTCCCGTGGAGCGACTATGTTGACAACGAGCTAACTGTCCTCAGGGCCGGAGGCAGCTCGTACGACGTTATAACCTTCACCCCCACCTCCTCACAGCTGTTCTTCCCCTTCGTCGTGCCTATCAACTCGAGCTACGTAAATGTGAGCGACCTTCTCTGGGGCCAGGAGGCGTTCGGCGGGGTTGAGTACGTTAACGGGACCCCGGTTATTATGGGCGCCGCGATACAGACCTGGGTTGAGCTCCTAGCATACAACGCGACGCTATTCAATAACACCACGATACAGGCCCAGTTCAAGGCCGAGACGGGCTACCCGCTGAACCCCTGGAACTGGACCAGCTGGGACGAGGTGGTCGCGGCCTCAAGGTTCTTCGTGGTCCATAACCTCACTAGATACGGCTTCATAGTCGACGACAATCCGTCGCATGGGATAATCGATACCTACCCGGCGATCTTCTGGTGGTACTGGTACAGGAACTCCTCGCTGAGCTGCAATTCGACGACCGGCCTGACGGGCTACGGCACAATGTTCTACGGCTGCATTCCTAGCTGGTGGGGGAAGGGGTTCCCGCCGCCTGCGTTCAACACGACTGCTGGCGTCGAGGCCCTTGAGGTCTTTAAGGAGCTCGTCAACTATGAGCCGAGCCCTAGCCAGGTCGTGGTGGACTACACCATGACCAGCACTCTTCTGACACAGGGACGGGTCGCGGGCGCGGTCGCTTGGGCCGACGACGTGGCCTCCCTGCCACCAAACGTAAGCTCGCAGCTCCTCATGGCCCCGCTTCCGGGCGGGTACGGCGAGCCTGGGTCCACGTTCCTCGCAGTTAGCAAGTACTCCTCCCATAAGCGGCTCGCTATGGAGTTCATAGCCTTCGTTGTCTCGCCGCAGTTCCAGGAGCAGGCCTTCTACGAGCAGGGCTCGATACCCGTGTCTAAGGAGGCCATATCAGAGATACTATCTAACTCCACGCTGCCCTCCTACGAGAAGGAGTGGATGAGGGCCATCCTGGTCGCGGGTCAGAACTCGTACGCGACCCCTCCAACAGTGCCTCAGACGTACTCAGCCCTGATACCTTACTTCAACCAGGCCGTGTACAGCTACCTGACTGGCCAAATAGCGGACCCAGCGCAGGCCCTTCAGCAGGCTGCCAGGGAGTGGGTCGTGGCCCTCGAGGGCATTATCGCTTCCTCAACAACCGGCTGATCCCAGGTTAGGCTTTTTGCCAGCGGTCCTCTGTGGCCAGGGGAAATCATGTGCAGGATGCTGGGGGCGCGCAGCGAGGGAGGCGATGAGGCAGGCGAGCTTGCGGGCTGCCTAGTCGAGGCCGCACGACGCGACCACAGATATGGTAATGCCCAGCACAGGGATGGGTGGGGAGCAGCCGTCGTCATGCGCGGGCGCGTATATGTGCTCAGGAGCGGGCGTGCGATCTACGAGGAGGGGCCCGACGCCATTAGCCTTCCAAGGGGCACGGGCTTCCTGGCCATTCTGCACGCGAGGATGGCGTCAGAGGCCTCAAAGGTCGGTCCCCAGTACTCTCACCCCTACGAGGCGCTGGCCGAGGAGGGCAAGGCGCTCTACATAGTTGCCCATAACGGCTTCGTTGACGTGGCCTCGATAGCGCGCCGGCTGGGCGTGAGCCCCGAGGCGTTCGTTGACAGCGAGCTTGTGGCCATGTTCCTGGGAAGGGCAGGCCTCGACGAGGACGCGCTATTGACCCTGCACGAAGCCACCAGGACGGCGCTTGACCTCCTCATTATTAGGATAGACAGGATCGCCGATGAGGCGACGCTGTACGGGTACTCCTACTGGAAGCGGGATGACGACCTCTACTACGCCTTGTACTGGGTAAGGTGGGGCAGCACGCTGGCGCTGGCTTCCTCAACCGTCGCGGACCTCTGCGCGCGGAGGGGGTGGAACGTCGATGGCCCAGTCGGCGAGGGGAGGCTTGTGGAAGTAGGCAGGATCCCCCTAAGGTAGGGCGACAGAAGGGCCCCAGGGCTCTTAACCTCCACTAGGCAAGGAGAACGTGGCGAGGGACGAGTGCTGAGGCAGGGCGACCCTGCCCCCGACCTCGAGCTTGAGACGACCTCTGGGAGGCTGAGGATCTCGGCCTTCAGGGGTAGGAGCCTGGTCCTGTACTTCTTCCCTAAGGCCTTCACGGCGGGCTGCACCAGGGAGCTGCAGAGGTTCGTCGAGCTTTACGACGAGATCAAGTCCCTCAGGGCTGAGGTGATCGGCGTCAGCGTCGACTCGCTCGACACGCTGAGGAGGTTCGCCGAGAGGTACGGGGCCAGGTTCCCGCTCGCCAGCGACAGATCAAAGGAGGTCTCAAGGGCCTTCGGCGTACTGAGGGAAACGGGCTCCAGCGCTCTCAGGGTCACGTTCGTCATAGGCCCAGACGGCATAATACGGAGCGTGATAAGCAACCTGAGGAGAGCCGAGGAGCACGCCGACAGGGCGCTGGAGGCGCTCAGGGCATCCCCTGGCGGCCCCGCGACGTAAGGCAGATAATCCGCCGCGGTTCACCACCGGAAGGTGGTTTAATGGAAGGCGAGAGGCTAGTAGACTCTTATCATTACTATGACCCGGTCCACGCGTACTTCCTCGTGTTCGGGCTGTCAAGGGGCGTCAGGGCGGGCCGCGTCAAGCTTAACCCGCACTACGAGGAGTTCGACGCCCTGAACATGAGGGTCCTAGAGAGGGGGGACGTTGATGTGAGCGCCGTCTCCGCTGTCAACCTATGGAGGCTGGCCGACAGCTACTACCTGTTGAGGGCCGGCAGCACGCAGAGATACGACGTTGGCCCAATCATAGTGTCCAGGAGACCGTATAGGAAGGAGGAGATTAATGACCTGACGATCGCCGTCCCAGGCAGGTCGTTCAGCGGGTACTTCTACTACAGGCTCTTCTTCAGGGCGAGGGACGAGGTTGTTGTCAGGTACGACATGGTAATAGATGCTGTCCTCAAAGGGGAGGCTGACCTCGGCCTGCTGATACCAGGGCCTTCTACTACCATGGCCTACGAGGGGCGTGGCCTTGTTAAGGTGGCCGACATTAATGAGGAGTGGAGGAGGGAGGCCGGGAACCTGCCCTTGCCCCTGGGGTCATACGTGGTTAGAAAGAGGTCCTTCAGCCCTGAGGAGGCCAGGGATGTAAGGGAGACGTTCCAGGCCTCCATAAGGTACGCGCAGGCTCACCCAGATGAGGCGCTGGAGTACGCCGTCGGCTTTGCCAGGGGAGCCGACAGGTCGGCTGTTAAGTCCTTCATAGAGGGCTGCATGTCAATATATGACATGGGTGAGTCTGGTATTGCTGCCATAACTAAGGTCCTTGAGCTAGCTGCGAGGAGGGGGGTCGCCGACAGGGTCCCAAGGCTGGACATAGTTTGAGAGGCAGGGCCTACAGGTTCATCCCGTGACGGGCTAGACTGCTATGGTCGTGACGCCTTTAACTGCCGACACCGCAGGCCGGGTGGACGGCGGCGATGATACAGAGGTGCAAGGACGGCTCCTACGTTGTCCTTGCGACTGCCGTCACCAGGTCCGGCAGGGAGGCCTTCGCGCTGAGGCTTTCGCACGACGGCACCCAGGCCTCCGTGGCTAGGGCGATGCTCACCGCCCACCGACGGTGGCTGACGCCAAGGTCGATCTTGGCCTCTGCTGCGTCCGCCGCGGCCTCCTGGGCCGCCACCTACGTGTTCTCGGGCAGCGGCGTCCTCGGCTTACTCATAGCGGCCCTGGCGGGCGTCGCCGTAAGCTATGTAGTCCGCGACGGCCAGCTCTCACCATACCTCAGCGGCGCCTGTGAGGCCGAGCCGAGCTGGGAGGCTGTGGGCCGCGTGGTACGACTAGGCAGGAGGGAGTTCATGGGAAGGGAATACAACGTGTTCTCTGTCAGCGTGGGCGGCGTCGAGTACGTGGCCGCCCTTACGGACGATGAGCTCAGGTCCCTGGGGGAACTGCCTCTCTTCACGTGAGGGGCCAGCAGCCCTTAGAAAAGCCCCAGGCGAAGGGAGGTCGCCGCGCCTTGGGCGTAAAGCTGGCTCACTGCCTGTAAAGCCTCATGTCGTCCTCATAGGATATCGTGCAGAGGAACTCGGCCTCTTCATCGAAGGGGTTCTCTATGGCGTGAGGCTCCCAGGGCCTGGTGAAGAAGTACTCCCCTGGTCCGACGACCCTCTCCTCCTCCCCTATCCTGACCTTCAGCCGCCCCCTCAGCATCACCACGGCCTCGGCGTACTTGTGCCTGTGGAGGGGCATCCTGCCCCCCGGCCTCGCCAGGAACCTCCTCACGGCGAACTTATCAGAGCCGTTTTCCCTGGTCACGAGCCAATACACTGTGAAGCCTATGGTTCCTGGCAGCAGAGAGGACACATCCTGGGCCGGTACGTCGGCTATTCTCCCGAACAAGGCGACCTACCTAAACCCTGGGGGCCCCTTGGGAATTTATCCTCTCGATGGCCACCTGACGTCAACCCTATGCGTATTACCACTTGCAAAGCTTATATCTCGGCCCCTGACGTCAGTCCGGGGAGCCTTGAAGTACTCCACGTTCGTGCTGGGGGTCGCTCTGGCCTTCGACCTCCTGGCCGACGCGGTCCTCCTCATAGTGGCGCTAACGATGAGAGTCCCTGCCCTGAGATACGACGCCTACGCCCTGACTGGCCTGACCCTCTTCCTCCTGATAGGCATGGGGGCTGCCCTGGGGCTCGCGGTGGGGGGGTACAGGCGGTCAATGCTGGCGGTCAGCCTCCTGTTTAACCTGGTCATAGGGGGCTTCATAGCGTACTCTGGCCTCTACTACGGGCTCGACCTGGGCGCGGAGGCCGTCGGCCTGCTCATGGTGGTAGTGAATATCGCCCTCACAGCTATAGCCTACGCCAACATGGACAGCGGGAGGACGGTCCCACTGCCCATCCTCGGCGTGTAGCCCGGGGGAACGGCGAATCGCGGGGGTCAGCTTGACGAGACCTCACGTCACGTCGATAGGCAGCTATAACGTGGACCACTACCTTGTCGTCGAGAGGCTCCCGCTGCCCGGCGAGACCGTGAGGGCCGTTAACTCGTACACGGGCCATGGGGGGAAGGGCTCTAACCAGGCCGTATCGGCCGCACGCCTAGGCGCCTCTTCCAGGCTTGTCGCGGCCCTGGGGTCCGACCCTGAGGGCTCCAGGGCGCTTGAGTTCCTCGCCTCCGAGGGGGTTGACGTGTCTGGGGTGTCCGTTAAGCCCTCGAGAACCGGGAGGGCATACATAGTAGTCTCAGGGAGGCAGAACCTAATAGTAGTAGACCCCGGCGCCAACGCTGAGCTATCACCTGATGACGTGAGGAGGGCCTTATCTTCCTCCAGCGACGGCGTCCTCCTCGCGTCGCTAGAGGTCCCGGCCGCCGCCGTGAGGGTCGCGCTCGAGGAGTTCAGGGGCGTCAGGGTCCTCAACCCTGCCCCGGCGTCGCCTGAGGCCACCCAGCTGCTGGGGCTGGCCGACATAGTTACGCCAAATGAGGTCGAGGCCCTGCAGCTCACGGGGGCCGGAAGCGTAGCCGAGGCCGCCTCAAGGCTCCTCGAGCTCGTCCCAGCCGTCGTGATAACCCTTGGGGAGAGGGGGGCCGTAGTGGCCCAGCGAGGGTCTGGGAGGCTCATTGAGGTGCCCGCGCCGAGGGTGCGCGAGGTTGACGTGACGGGGGCTGGCGACGCGTTCAACGCCGCGCTTGCCTACGCTATCGGCTGCGGCAACGACCTGATGGCCGCAGCCAGCTTCGCCGTCCGGGCCGCCTCGCTCAAGGTTACCAGGAGGGGGGCCCTCGGCCTCAGGGCGGAGGAGCTGAGGGCCGCAGGGGTCGAGCCGCCGTGCTGAGCGGCCCCACCCCCTAGGCCAATGATCCAGGGCTCAAGACCCCTGAACTCCCTCATGTACAGCGCGGACAGGGGGTACGTCAGCTCCACCTCGGCCGACGTGACGCTCTTTACGACCCTGAACTTCACCGCTCCCCTTAGCCTTGCAACCTCTATCAGGGAGTGGGCCGAGTGGAGCCCGAAGACGCTGCCCTCCCTCAGCCTGTCCATGAGCGAGAATATGAACGTCCTCCCCTCCCTCCTCCTTATGGCCCCCACTATGGCCACGTAGAGCCTCCTGAAGCCGTAGGGGTTTATGATCACCAGGTCCCCCTCACCCATGGCGTCAACGGAGGGAGGCACGTCCTCAGGCTTGAAGGCCCTCCTGACCAGGACCGTCCCCCTGACCCCCGCAGCCCTCTGGTAGGCCCTGACCAGCCAGGGGTTGAGGCCTCCCCTTTCGGCCACCACGAGGACCTTGACCAGGGGGTATGAGAGGGCTATGGTCCTGGAGTAGAGCTCCTCCAGGAGGTCCCCCTCCACCGAGAAGAACTCGACTACCCGGTCCCTGGAGATCAGGCCGTCAAGCTCCTCGAAGCCCGTTATCAGGGCAGCATCCCCTCTACGGCCTCGAGCGCCCTGGCCAGGTAGGCCTCGTAGTACTGAGGGTCGTGGCCCCTGTAGCCGAGCTCGGCGCTGTAGAAGCCCCTGGGCCCCCTGACATAGGGCTCGCCCCTGATCCAGAGCACGAACTCCCTGGGCTCGCCCCTGAAGGCCCTCTCCCTGTACCTCCTGTAGACGCCCTCGACGGCGGGCCTTAGCCCCCTCAGCTCCGAGCAGCTCGCGGCCCCAGCCATGAGCTCCAGGACCTCCTCGTAGAACTCCCTGACGAGCAGGGGCTGGTTGGCCCTCAGGAGCCCCTTGACCTTGAGGCTGCCGTTGGGTCTCCTGCCCACGTACCTGTGGGGGTACGGGAGGCCCTCCCTTGACCTCGTGAACAGGGCCCAGCTGAACTCGTCCTCCAGCTTGAGCCTGAGGCCCGTGGCCTCGTTGACCTTGGAGACGAACTCCTCGACCGCCTCCCTGGGCCCCCTCACCATGAGGGAGTCAACTATGCCGTGCAGGACCTCGAGCCCCATCTCCCTCGCGAGCTCCATGGCGAGCCTCAGGGTGGCCCTAGCTAGGAAGGTCACGGCCTCGTAGGCCTCTATCCTGCCGAATATCGAGTTCCTGTACCCGAGGTAGCCGAACGAGGCCACCAGGACCCACTTGAAGGCCTCGGCCACCTCCTCGTCGACCCTCTTGTAGAGCTCCTTGAGCCTTATGAGCTCCTCCACGGCCTCTGCTACCACGCCCCTCTCCCTCGCGCAGACCGTGTACGGGCCGACCCTCAGGTCATCGCAGGCGTTGACCGTCTCCCCTGATATGTTGTACTTGGCTATTATAGACGGGTACATTGAGGAGAAGTCGACCTGGTAAACGTTGTCGTAGCACCCTCCCTCGGGGTACACCAGGAGGCCTGGCCTGTCCATGTAGGCCATCGACTCCAGCGTCTTGATGCCCTCGACCCTAGGGACTACCTTAGGGACCACGTACCTCCTCCTCATGGCGGCCCAGGCCTCGTTGGCCGTGAGGGCCCTGCCTATGCTGGCGTACCTTATCTCCCTGAGAAGGACCCTGACGGACTTGCTCCAAATTATGAGGCCCTTGACGTCCACCGGGGACCTCCTGAGCTCCGTGACCACCTTGACCGACGCCCTGGCCCTGTCGCAGACTGAAGAGGGGCACTCCACTACGTCGGCTGCCACCTCGAGGTCCCTCACGTCACCCTCCTCCCTGAGGGCCCCGTTAACGTAGAGCCTGTACCTCCCCCCGGACACGTGCTCGCCGTACCAGTCGTAGAGCACGACCTTGGCGTACGTCACGCCGGGGAAGCTGTAGCCGTCGTCCTCCAGCTCGACCCTCCCTTCCCTTAGCTCCACGTTGTGCATTGGGAGGGCCCCGAGCCTCACCAGGGCCTGGCTCAGGGGGCTTATGAAGTCGTTGACGACCCTGAACCTCCTTAGGTCCCTGTAGGCCCTGAGGTCCCTCAGCTCCACCCTGTAGAGCGTCACCGGGGTCCCGTCCAGCCTCCTCCAGGCCTCGGGGAAGACCTCTGCGACGGAGGGGTGGGAGAGCACGCCCGGCGGGAGCTCCTCCAGGTAGACCGGGAACGTAGTCCTCACGAAGGCCCTCCTGAAGCCGTCAAAGACCAGCTCGACCCCTCCCTCCCTGGGAACCGCGTCAACGACTATCATCGCGGCCACCGCAGGCAGCTAGGAGGGCGAGGAGGAGCACCTCAAGCGGGTCAGCGAGCTCCTCCTCGAAGGCCTCCTCGACCTGCCTTATCGCGGGCCTGGCCCGCTCAAGCCTCTCCCTAAGCCTGGGGTCCCTCAGCCTCGAGGATACCCTCTCAAGCTTTGCCAGCTCGCCCTCAACAGCAACCGTCAGGGAGGGCTGGGTCCTGCCCACGACCTCACCCACATAGCTGCGCCCTATATGTAGGGGAGGGGGCGACGAAAGTGACAGCGCTGTCAGCCCAGGCCATAAGCTGCTTTGGTGCCGCGGCCGGGATTTGAACCCGGGTCACGGGCTCGAAAGGCCCGCATACTTGGCCGGGCTGTACTACCGCGGCACCGGCCAATCGATGACTACAGGGGAATTAAGCTTTGAGCTCCCTGAGGAGCTCCTGGACCGCCCTCCTAACGGTCTCCCTGCTACCCATGGTCGGCCTCCAACCCCAGGAGGCGGCCTTCCTCACGTCGAGCTGCATGTACTTAACGTCCCCCCTCCAGCCCCTTCCCCCGTCCACGCCTCCTGTTGTATAGACCCTGGGCGAGAGGCCCATCTCAGAGGCCACTATGGAGGCTATCTCCATGACTGAGATCCTGTCCTCGCTCCCCACGTTAAAGGCCTCGTAGGTGACCCCCCTCCTCACGGCCTCCGTCAGGAGGTGGTACATGGCCCCTACAGCGTCCTTCACGTGTACGTAGCTCTTGCTCTGGGTGCCGTCGCCCAGGACCTCGAGCTCGGCTGGGTTCCTCCTGAGCTTCTGCACGAAGTCATGTATCACACCGTGCGTCAGCCTGGGCCCGACGACGTTAGCTAGCCTGAAGGAGACAGCCGTCCACCCGAAGGTGTGGGCGTAGCCGCTGAGCATGGCCTCCCCTGCGAGCTTTGACGCCCCGTAGACGCTTATCGGCTCGAGGGGGGAGTAGTCCTCCGGCGTCGGGAGGACCCTCGCGTCCCCGTAGACCGTGGACGAGGAGGCGAACCCGATGACCCTCACGCCGTGGGCCCTCATGGCCTCCAGCACGTTGAACGTAACGAGGACGTTCTGCTCATAGATCGAGGCGGGGTCCTGGGAGCCGATCCTGACCTCGGGGTTTGCGGCCAGGTGGAACACGGCGTCCGCGCCCCTGACGGACCTCGACGCGACCTCCGGGTCCCTGAGGTCATCCCTAACCAGCTCGAGCCCTGGTTCATTGAGGACGCCGCTGAGGAACTCGAGCCTTCCTGTGGAGAGGTTGTCCACAACCACTACGCTGTGCCCCTGGCTGAGCAGGAGCTCCACCAGGTGCGACCCTATGAAGCCCGCGCCCCCCGTCACAACGAACCTCAAGCGCGCCCTGGGACGCCTAGGGTGAGGGGCGTATTAAGCGGTGTCAGGCCTGCGCGGGCTCCTCATCCTGCTACGTCAGGCCTTTCGAGCCTCCTCATCCGCCCCCTGTGGGCGCCCAGGGGATTTAAACCTCAGGCAGACGAAGCCCTCCTCGCCCGTGTAGGGCCTGGGCACCTCTGGCCTGGGCTCATCGTAGGGGCCGTAGGTCAGCGTGCCAACGGCCCCCTCGAAGGCGAAGCCGTAGGAGGTGAACAGCGACCTGACCTCCTCGGTGTAGTAGAACCTGGCGACTGAGTAGAACGGGTCGCCCTCGGCCGCCCTCCTCTCGTACTCCTCAGCCCACTGGCTCCCCCTGGGTACTATGCAGGCGACTGCATGGCCGCCCGGCCTTAGGGCCCTCCTCACCTCAAGCACCGCCTGGGCTGGGTCGGGCAGGAAGCAGAGGGTCACTATCATGAACGCTGAGCCGGCGCGCCCCCCTGCAAGGGGCAGGGCCTCTGCCCTGCCTTGCACCGCGTCGACTCCCCTTAGGGACCTGCCGAGGAAGGCCATGTAGACGCTAGGCTCTACCCCCAAGCACCCGAGCGGCGCCGTGAAGTAGCCTGTCCCTGAGCCAACGTCGACACAAGGCCTCCAGGCCTGCCCTGGGTCCACGCTCAGCACGGCCCTCAGCTCGTTCTGGGCAGTTACGGGGTTCTCGGCGTACCACCTCTCGTAGGCCTGGTGCAGCCTGTCGAAGAGCTCCCAAGAGCTCATCCTCTTATTAGCCTCCCGGGACCTGTAGGAGGAGGCGATGATAGGGTCATATGCCTGACAGGTGATGAGGGTCTGGAGCTATGAGCCCGATGCCTTGGCCTTTATGTAATCCCTGGCGGCCTCCGCTATCAGCCTTATGCCCTCCCTGAGCTTGTCAGGAGGTAGGTAGCTGAAGTTTATCCTCATCGCGTTGGAGCCGGAGCCGTCGCTGAAGAAGCTCCTGCCGGGCACGTAGGCGACCCCCCTGTCTATGGCCATCTGCAGCATGTCTGTGGTGTCCACGGAGCTCGGCAGGTATATGAAGGCGAAGAGGCCGCCCTTGGGCTTGAACCAGTGCGACCCGTCAGGCATGTACTCTTCGAGCGCCTCTATCATCACGTCCCTCTTCTCCCTGTACACCGTCCTGGCCCTCTGTATGGTCTTGTCGACCACGCCCTCCCTTATCGCGTAGAGGGCCACATACTGTGAGAGAGTGGAGGAGTGGAGGTCTACCATCTGCTTGGCGAGCTCGACAGTCCTGGTGAGCTGCCTGTCAGCTATCATGTAGCCGAGCCTCAGGCCAGGCGCGAGTATCTTGCTGAAGGTTCCAAGGTATATCACCCTGCCCTCTGTGTCAAGGGTCTTGAGGGGCGTGAAGGGTACCTCGTCGAAGACGAAGAAGCTGTAGGGGTCGTCCTCGATGACCAGCAGGTCGTACTTGCTCGCGACCTCTAGAAGCTCCTTCCTCCTGTCGTCCATCATTATGACGCCGGTGGGGTTGTGGCAGGTGGCAACCGTGTAGATCATCTTGACGTTGAGGCCCTTAGACCTGGCCTCCTTGACCTTATCCTCGAGCATCTCTGTCCTCATTCCACCCTCGTCTATCGGCACAGGTATGAACTCGGCCCCAAAGTACCTGAACACGTTGAGGGCGGCGAGGTAGGTGGGGCTCTCGACAATTATGGCGTCCCTGGGGTTCACAAGGGTCATCCCGAGGAGGTAGATTGCCTCCTGGCTTCCCGTCGTCACTGCCACCCTGTCGGAGTCGAGGACCTTAACTCCCCTCTGCCTGACGAAGTCGGCGACGGCCTCCCTGAATGGCATGACCCCCAGCGTTGGGGAGTACTGTAGAGCGCTGTCGCCGAGCTCCTCGATGACCCTGGCCGCTATCCTGGCCAGGTCCTCCTTGGGGAAGACCTCAGGCCCTGGAAGCCCTCCGGCCAGGCTCAGGACCTTCCTGTTCTCAGTCAGCGCCAGTATTTCCCTGACCTCGGAGGGCTTGAGGGCCTTCGTAGAGGCTGAGAACTTGCCCGAGAGGTCCCTCACCACAGCGCCCACGATGCAGTTAAGCGCCTCTAGAAGCTTTAAAGCACTTATCTTCATTCATCAGGTGAAATACTGAAGCGTTCGGGAACACATTGTGGGATACCTCTGACGAGACCCTTTAACTAGCAACCCCTTTAAGGGCCTCCACCAGCGAGGGCCAGAGGGGCCGCCGTAGCTCAGCCCGGTAGAGCGCCGGCCTCGTATGGCCTCAGGGAGCCCGAGGTCGGGGAGAGCCGGTGGTCGCGGGTTCAAATCCCGCCGGCGGCTCCACGCTTAGGCCCAGGGGTGCAACGACATGGTCAGGCTGCTGTTCCAGGAGGACTCCTACCTCAGGGAGTTTGAGGCCGTAGTAACAAGGGTTGTCGAGAACAGGGTCTTTCTGGACGCGACCGCCTTTCACCCCGGGCCCTCGGGCGGGCTTGACACCGACACAGGCTTCCTGACGACGGACTCGGGCGTCAGGCTGAGGGTCACGGGAGCCAGGGAGGAGGACAACGACGTGGCCCACCTGGTCGAAGGCGACGTAAGCGCGCTCAGGCCGGGCTCACGGGTAAGGGGCGCCATAGACTGGGACAGGCGCTACGCCATGATGAGGCTCCACACAGCCAGCCACGTGGTAGCCGCCGTGCTATTTAACAAGTACGGCGCTAAGGTGACGGGGGGCCACATAAGGCCTGATATGGCCCAGGACGACTTTGACCTGGGGCCCGTTCAGGACTGGAGGGAGGCCCTAAGGGCTGCAGTTGACGAGGCCAACTCGATACTGGCCAGGTGCTTAGAGGTCAAGGTGTACTGGCTCGACAGGGAGAAGGCGCTGCAGATACCCGGCATAGTTAAGCTGGCGTCCAGGCTGCCCCCTGAGGTGGACAGGCTGAGGATCGTCGAGATCCCAGGCGTTGACATACAGGCGGACGGGGGCCCTCACGTGAGGAACACCTGCGAGGTCGGGAGGGTGGAGGTAGTTAACGTGGAGAACAGGGGGAAGACCCGGAAGAGGCTCTACTACAGGGTTGCTGACAGGCCCCAAGGGTGAAGACGTTTTTGGGCGAGCCCCTAGATGGCCTAGCCCAGCAGTGCCGTGAGCTGATCTCCAGGAGCGGCGACAACGTGCCTTCCATGGTAAAGCTCGCGGCCTCTGGCACCAGGGAGGCCCTGGACAGGCTTTCGGCCGCTTGGGCTGAGGCCGAGATGCTCCTGGGGCTGCTCGCGAGGGGCTACGGAGCCGAGATAGTGCTACCCCGGAACGTGGACCCCCTAAGGGACTTCGAGCTCATAGTCTGGCCAGACCCCTTCAACGCCTCACCCTTCTACGGCCTCCTTCTGCTCGCAGGGTTCACGTTCTCCATCTACAGGGGTGATGGGAAGGCTGAGTACGAGCCCCTCGAGATAGTCTTCCTGAGGTCTCGCGGCACTTACAGGCCCGCGTTCGCCTACGGGAGGGTCCACTATGACCTCTGCGAGTACAACCTGGAGGACATTAGGAGGTTAAGGATCGCATACCTGTTCCACGGGCACACGCCCTACATAGAGGGGGTTGGGTACATCAGGCTTAGGTGCCCAAAGGTCAAGCGGAGCAGCGTCCACACGGGGAGGAAGTACTGGGACAGGATATGGCTCGGGGCCGCCACAGCCTTCCTCAGGCTCACCGGCTCTCAGAGGCTCAGCCTCTCAAAGATGATCGAGCTTGGCCTCGTAAAGGTCATGAAGTGCCCTGTAAACTTCAGGAAGAACCCCTTCCAGGGACCATTATTTAGGGGTCCCTCATGATGGCTTAGATTCCTCGGCCACTACCTCAGAGCCCGGTGCAAGGGCTCGCCAGCCAGGCTGGTCGCTCCAAGGTCGGTCAAGAGGGTCTGGATAATATCGTTCGAGCTGTCCCCCCTGGTCAAGGTCGGCGGACTGGGTGAGGCGGTAAGGCAGCACGCGGAGGCGCTATCGAGCAGGGGCCTTGAGGTCACAGTGCTGATGCCATCCCATGGAAGGCACCTCGACCTAGGCGTTAGGTCAAGGTACTACCTGAGACCCCTCGACTTCGCGATCTGTGGCGACAGGCGTGGCCTGGATGGCAGGCAGTACAGCTACTGCCTTGGCGCCGAGGAGGCCAAGGTAAACAACTTCAGGGTGATAATGTTTAAGGGGCTAGACTACGCAACTGGCGTAGTCTTTGACGCCTGGCACCCCTACTCTTACGCTGAGGAGAAGTCAGCCCTCCTGACGAGGGCTGTGAGGGCCTTCTCCTGGCATGAGGTCCAGCCCGACCTCATACACGTCCACGACTGGCACAGCGTGCTGCCAGGCGTCGCCCTAAGGGACGAGCTTGAGAGGAGGGGGTACTCAATCCCTCTGGTGTTCAGCGTAAACCTAAGCGGCTCCCCCAGCTTCCCATGGCATTATGCCTCCCCCGACTGGGCGGGGCTCGACGAGGAGCACCACCTCGTCTGGAGGGTCGTGAGGCACGAGCCTGTTGACAACAGGTCCCTGTGGGACTCAGTAGGTGGGAACGTGGAGGCCTTCGGCGTCCTCACGGCCGACGTAGTTGCCACCGTGAGCCTCTCGTACCTCAGGGAGGAGCTTGAGAAGAAGTACGGCGGCTGGATCGAGGGCAAGTCATGCGTCGTGTATAACGCTACTGACTGGAACAAGGAGGCTGTCGAGAGGTGGATAGCCTCTAACTATGGATCCCTGGACCAGGGGGTGCTTTACGAGATCGTTGAGAAGTACGCTGTGCCAGGGTCCGTTACTGGCCCCCTGGACTCACGCGACAGGGCTATCTTCATGCTCCCAGGCAGGCTCACCTCGCAGAAGGGCATCGACATAGCTATAAGGGCCCTCGACTACGCCCCCAGCGCCTCGCTGGTGGTCCTCGGGATACCGGTAGGTGACTACGGCTATGAGCAGTACCTGAGGAGGCTGGCCGAGGAGCGTAAGGGCAGGGTCGTTATAACCACCAACAGGATCCCGGACGAGCCCTACAGGGCCGCTGTGAGGCTGGCTGCAGCCACGCTTGTGCCATCCAGGTGGGAGCCCTTCGGCCTCGTTGCCGTCGAGTCGCTTGCGCTCGGGACGCCCGTGATAGCGTCGAGCGTTGGCGGTCTCAAGGAGATAGTCGTAGACATGCGGTCGGGCGAGGGGGACGGGCTCCTGGTGCCCCCAGAGGACCCCCAGGCCTTGGGTCTCGCCATGGAGTCCCTGGCGTACCTCTTCTGGCACAGGGACCCTGATAGGGTGCCCGTGCAGGAGTTAAGGCAGCTGGCCCTGAAGAACCCGACGTTCCCTGACGACGTAAGGTCCTTCGCCGTGAATGACGTTAACAAGCGCTTCAGGAGGAGCTCGCTTGGGGACGCGTTGCTGGCCTGCTATGAGAAGGCCAGGAACATGGCTTACTTCAGGGCGATCACGGCATGACAGACAGGGTTGTCCTCTTCTTTGAGCTGCATCAGCCCATTAGGCTGAAGAGGCTCTCCTCCTTCACACCGCCGAATCTACCCACGGAGTTCGATGAGCTGATAGACCTTGACGCCGACGCAAGGATACTCGCAAGAGTCGTCGAGAGAACCTATAGGAGGGCGACGGCCATACTCATAGATGCCGCCAGGGAGGTTCCAGGGTTCAGGTTCACCGCCAGCATTGCGGGGGCCCTGCTCCGGTCGCTTAAGGCTAGCTACCCTGACGTAGTTAGGCTCATGGCAGACGCCGTCTCAAGGGAGGTCATGGAGCCGGCCGCTCAGACCTATTACCACTCCATTGCCTCGCTTATCGACGAGAGGGAATTCCTTGAGCAGGTGAAGGCGCAGGCCGACCTGGTTGAAGAGCTGTTAGGGTTCAGGCCAAGGGTCGCCGAGAACACGGAGTTCATATACAACAATGACATAGGCTGCTCGCTGTATAGGCAGGGGTTCACCGCCGTCTTCACAGAGGGGGTCGACTGGATCCTAGGCTGGAGATCGCCGAACTACGTCTATCAAAACCCGCTCTGCGGAGTCAAGCTCCTGCTCAGGAACTACAGGCTAAGTGACGACATAGGCTTCAGGTTTAGCGACAGGTCATGGGACCAGTACCCCCTCACAGCCGACAAGTACGCTGAGTGGGTCAGAGCTACCCCGGGGGACCTTGTTGTGGTTGCTATGGACTTCGAGACCTTTGGGGAGCACCACTGGCCCGAGTCGGGCATATACGAGTTCATCAGGTGGCTCCCCCGTGAGCTCAACAGGAGGGGGGTAGAGTTCCTCACAGGCTCCATGGCAGCCTCCCTTGAACCCAGGGGAACATACGACGTGCCGCCGTACTCGACCATAAGCTGGGCGGACTCCCGCGATCTAGGCGCGTGGCTCGGGAATCAGATGCAGAGGCAGGCCTTCGACGTTCTGAGGAGGTATTACTTCTTCGCCCGCGCGGTGGGTGGTGATGTTCTGGAGGAGTGGAGGGAGCTCTCTATAAGCGACCACTTCTACTACATGGCCACCAGGCGGGGGCCTGAGGAGGCCGTCCACTCTTACTTCAGCCACCTCGGCAGCCCCTACGAGGCCTTCCTCACATACTCATACGCCCTCTACACGTTAGGGCTCGACATAAAGAGGTCGCTAGAGCGGGACCCCTGCGCCCTCACGAGGGTCACGCTACCTAGCGACCTGTGCTTCCACCTCGGTCAGGGCGTGGAAATCTGTAGCCTGGGAGGGTTGGCTAAGGCCCTTGAAGGCATGGCTAGGTCTGAGGACCTATTGGGGCAGTTGAGCTCTTGGACGACTGACGTCTTTGGGGTTGCCCTGGGGAAGGCCCTGGAGCTGACCACCGTGTGTAACGAAGCCCGATAGGTAATGAAAGAGGTCCTGCTAAAACAATATAACTTATGAATATGTTGAAGGAACGTGGTGGGGCTCATAACAGAGGTCAAGAAGGCCGCTATACCTATCGGCGGGCAGGGAACAAGGCTATACCCCCTAACGGTTGACACGTCCAAGCCAATGGTGAGGTTCCTAAACAGGTTCGTCATAGACTTCATAATGGATGAGCTAGCGCACCTGGGAATCAGCGAGGTGTTCCTCGGCGTCAGCGGCTTCTACAACTACCGGGACGTTTACGATCACCTTGGGGAGAGGTTCTACTATAGATCTCCTGAGGGCAAGAGGTATTCCCTGAAGCTAAGGTATCAGCCCAACGTGAACACCATAGGTAACGCGCACTCTATAGCGGTGCTTGCAGAGTACTATGACATAACAGACCTGCTCCTGATAGTCCAGGGGGACACTATAATAAACCTGGACCTCGGTAAGCTCGTGAAGTTCCACGAGAGCAATGGGGCCTTCATGACTATAGTCCTTAAGCCCATCCACAACAAGGAGGCCATGAG
This sequence comes from uncultured Desulfurococcales archaeon, assembly GCA_964343115.1. Classification (GTDB taxonomy): domain Archaea; phylum Thermoproteota; class Thermoprotei_A; order Sulfolobales; family Acidilobaceae; genus Acidilobus. Next base: position 73,320 of record CAYFGU010000002.1, on the reverse strand, counting down.
ACAGCTTGGCCTCGCTAAGCTGAGAGATGACGAGAGCATAGAGTACTTCGTCGAGAAGCCAGCTGACCCCGAGAAGGCCCCGTCCAACCTAGCGAACACGGGTGTCTACCTACTCTCCGAGGACATGGTCAAGCTGATGAGGTCGGAGGACTTCAGGAACCTTATCAAGGAGGGGAGGGGCGACTTTGGAAGGGACCTCATACCTTACGTTATCTCTAAGGGCTATAAGGTGTACGGGTTCATCACCGACAGCTACTGGTTCGACATAGGCACCCTCGAGAACTATATCGAGGCCTCGTTCTACATGCTCTCTACGCTCCAGCCCGAGAGGCTAGGGGTCGCCACCGTGTACCATGACAACATATACATGCAGGGCTTCAGCCCTAGGTCTAAAAAGGACCACATCGACTTGATTGAGAGGTGCGCCCTCAGGAAGGTGAGCATAACAGGGCCCGCGCTGATAGGGAGGCACGTGTATATAGAGGACGGCTCTACTATCGAGAACTCCATAGTAGACAACTACGTGATAACCTCAAGAGGCTCTACGATGAGGAGGTCAATTGTAATGGACCGAAGCATCATAGGGAAGGACTCGCTTGTCGAGAACAGCGTCATAGGGAGGCACGTGTACGTTGGAGACAACGTAAAGGTCGTAAACAGCGTCATAGGGAACGACGTGATAGTTGGAGATAACGCCGTAATAGAGAACTCCTTGATTTGGCCCCACAGAAGCGTGGAGGCCAACGCGGAGATCAAGTCTAAGAAGGGCCCTTACCCTTAGGCTCGTTACCCCCTTCCTGAAGGAGCCTGAAGGCCTTAGTCCTGTCAAGCAGGCCTGCCGCCTTGGAAGCGGCCTCCTGTAGGGTTTCAGCGGACACGTTAACTATGAGGTTTGTCCCCCTAACTTTTAACCTAAACCTGTGTTCACCGTTTAGGAAATATTCCTCGATGACCTCAAATTCGTACCTTGCCAACCTTCTGACTCCTTTAGAATAAATATTGCAGGAGGACCCCTTTAAGTCAGGTGCCCCTAGTGGAGGAGGTCCCTCTGATAAGGGTCGAGCCACCTGGGCCCATGGCCAGAAGCATAATATCAAGGGACTCTAGGGCCCTCGTCCAGTCGTATGTGAGGTGGATCCCCCTAGTTGTTAAGGAGGCGCACGGCGCGATAGTTGAGGACGTTGACGGCAACAAGTACATCGACCTCAACGCGGGCATAGCAGTCATGAACGTGGGCCACAGCCACCCCAAGGTAGTTGAGGCCATAAGGCGTCAGGCCGAAAGGCTCCAGCACTATTCGCTTACCGACTTCTATTATGAGGAGGCGGTAACGGCCGCCGAGAAGCTGATAGGCATATCGCCTGTCAGCGACGCCAGGGTCTTCTTCACCAACAGCGGCACCGAGAGCATTGAGGGCTCGCTTAAGTTCGCCAGGTACTTCTTCGGCGGCTCGAGGCAGTACTTCATAGCCTTCCTGGGAGCCTTCCACGGTAGGACCTTCGGCTCCCTGTCCCTGACAGCGAGCAAGGCGCACTACAGGAAGGGCTTCTCACCCATGGTGCCCGGCGTGATTCACGTGCCGTACCCCTACACATACCGCTGCCCGTTCAGGACTGATGACCCGCTGGAGTGCGGCGACGCTGTGCTCGGCTACATCGAGGACTGGGTCTTCACAAAGCTTGTTGACCCCTCTGAGGTAGCCGCGATAGTTGTCGAGCCCATACAGGGCGAGGGAGGTTACGTAGTTCCACCCGACAACTTCCTTCCTGGGCTCAGGAGGATCTGCGACAAAAACGGCATCCTGCTAATCGACGACGAGGTCCAGGCCGGAATGGGCAGGACCGGGAGGTGGTTCGCCATAGAGCACTGGAACGTAAAGCCTGACATAATGGCCCTCGCCAAGGCGATAGGCGGCGGACTTCCGCTTGGAGCTGTCGTGGTCAGGGGCGACATAGCAGGCACCCTAACAAAGGGAAGCCATGCGAACACGTTCGGGGGCAACCCCATAGCTGTGGCCGCCATGAGCGCCGTCATAGACGTGATAAAGGAGGAGAGTCTCCTAGACAGGGCCTCGAGACTTGGCGAGGAGACGCTGAAGTTCTTCAACGAGCTCAAGGAGAAGTACGAGATAATAGGCGACGTGAGGGGGAAGGGCCTCATGATCGGAGTTGAGCTAGTGAGGAACAGGAGGACGAAGGAGCCGGCCTCAAGGGAGCTGGCCGAGGTTATAGAGAAGTCGTTCAAGCGCGGCGTTGTTGTAATAGGATCGGGCCTTTCAACTATAAGGATAGCGCCTCCACTAGTAATTGAGGAGCAGCACCTCTTCAAGGCCCTAGACATAATAGCGGGCGTACTGAAGGAGGTAAACGATAACCTGAAGCGGTGAGGAGCTGAAAACCCTAAAGCTCCCCCGGCGAAGGTTTTCTTAGGGTCACCTTGGCCGCTGGTCACGAAGAGGACCTTAAGGATAGGGTCCTTGGCGTCCTCAGGGAGGAGAGGGGTCTCACGTTCAGCGAAATAGCAAACGCGCTCTCGTGGTCGGGGGACATGAGACCGCTTAGGAGGGCCCTAGGTGACCTCGTGAGGGAGGGTAGGGTGCTGAGGGAGCCCGACTACCAGAGGAAGAGGATGACGTTCAGGAGGGCGGCTCCATCGCAGGGGCCCTAGCAATAACCCTGTAGGCCCTGTTCGAGTACCTCACCACGTAGCCCTTCATCTCGAGGGCCCTGAGCACTCTTCCCGCGCTCCTCGTCGATATCCCCAGGACCCAGCTCAGGTCCCTCGGCGTTACGTAATTCTTTCCCAGGGAGGCCACCACCAGGGCGATGAACTCAAGGCTCACGCCGACTCTCTCCCCCACCCTCGCCACCACAGCCTGAAGAGCGTTTATAGGGGGGAGGACGCCCGCGCGGAATTCCGTGGAGGAGCGAAAGTGGCCAAGGGAACCTATACCGTGTACAAGGCTCTGCTCGAGCTGCTTGGCCTTAGGCAGCTTGACGTCTACAGGGTCCACTCAAGGGGCTCCCCCTCAGACGTAATAAGGGTCGTCGAGCCGTCGTCGAGGAAGGTATTCGAGGTTCAGCTGGGAACTACCAGGGAGTCCCTCTCCTACGAGGAGTTCCTCGCAAAGGTGAAGGAGGCTGCCGAGAAGCAGGGTGTAAGGGTCAGTGATAGGCTTTGGTCCGCGGCCTTAGCTAGGGCGCGCTCGCTGTCCCAGAAGACGACAGCCTAGCCCTAGGGACGGCGGATTCTGAGGTGCGGGGGGTGGGATTCGAACCCACGCAGGCCTTCGCCAGCGGGTTCTAAGCCCGCCCCCTTTGGCCGAGCTCGGGCACCCCCGCACCGCCGTCGCGTCGTGCATGCGACTTAAAAGTTCTTAATGTTATGCTCCATGCCCTTCTAGGTGCACCCGTTGGAGGAGCCGCAGAAGGCCCAGGTAGTCGAGGTGTCCTCGCTTGCAGACCTAGCGAGGCTCGCAGTCGCCATGCTTTCCTTCGCCGTCCTGCTGCCGATATATAGATACCTTGAGGGGGACCAGGAGATCTACTTTGTCCAGACCACATACAGGGACTATTTCAAGCTCTACGGGGTTCCTATCGTCTACCTCTACAGGACCAGGCAGTCCGGGGAGCCCGAGCGGGCCAAGTACGTCCTAATCAAGGTGGACGAGTCGGGCGAGAAGGTGGAGGTTGGCGACAGGACCAGGCCTGGGTGGACATCTATACCAATAATAACGCTCAGGGGGAAGCCTGGCTTTCTGCCTTGACGTCCTCCGACTTTATCTCATGGCGTTGCAAGTGCCTCCCAAGGGCCTCCTCTAACAAGTCCCTGAGGCTTCTGCCCGCCTCTATCTCGTCTAGAAGGGCGCTCCCAAGCTCGCTGAGCCTGTAGATCTTATAGCTGCCCTTGGAGTACAGCGGCTCCAGGAGCCCCATCTCGCTTAGGCAAGACACTAAAGAGAGCGCCTTGTACTTGGGGACGCCGAGCTTTTGAGCGACGTCGCCCGGTGACATTGCCTCCGAGTCCCTGAAGGCCCTGATCACGTCAACTATAAGCTCGCCCAAGGGAGGGCACCTTCACTGGTCTAGGCAGCTTGGCTATTTAGGGGGAGAGCCCTTTATAGATGCGGGCCTTGAGGGTACACAGGATAGCCCTTGCTGCTATTGTGGGGTCGCTGTTCCTACTCGCAGTTCTCCCAGCCCCCACGGCCTACTGGGCTGGGGCAGACGCCTGGAGCCCCTCCTTCCTGCTGCTCAGCAACTGGGTTAATGACTCGGTGCTCGTGTACACGGGAGTGCCAATTGCCAACGCCTCGTTCGACGGCCTAAGGAACTACCCGCCGTCTATGACCAACTTTTACCTTGGGCCCTATGGAATCATCCCCATCAACTTGACCTTTGACGGTCCGTACTCTCAGGAGGCATTTCTAACTCTGAACAACACCGTCGTCAGTGAAGGGGCCTATGGGACGCTTGAATTTATGACCCCTCCGGCAACCCCGTACGTGGTCGTCATAGGGCGCCTCTCAGCCGCCTACAACTTTACGCTCAGCGGCTCAGGCAATTGGTCCGTTGTCAATGAACACGTTGCCGTGCTAAGGGTCAGCAGGTCGAACTTCACCGTCACGGTGACTCTCTGCTCTAACGTAAGTATAGTGGGGGCCAGAGGTGGGCTAGCTGTCATCAGCCCCCCAGGCGGCCTCTACCTCGTGATCTCGCTGGGTTCCACGTGCCCTGGTAGCATCAGCTCGCTGATCTCCTTGAACGCCCAGAGGGTTAGCCAGTGGCTTGCCAGGTCACGTGAGCCGAAGCGTCTTCCCCCTCAGCTGGCCTCAGAGTACTTCCTCTCCCTCCTTGTGATCAAGGACGACCAAAACCCCTACCTTGGCACCTTCGCTGCCTCGCCGAGCCCACTATACCTTCACACGTGGGTGAGGGACTCTGCGTTCGCTGCCATGGCGCTACAGGCGGCTGGCCACTATGGCTCCGCCCTCAAGTACTGGGAGTGGATGGCCCACGCGCAGAGACATGGAAAGACCTGGTACACCAGGTACGACTTTTACACAGGCCTCCCTGACGAGAGCTACGCCATCCCCGAGCTTGACAGCCTAGGGCTTTTCGAGATAGGCGTGTACGAGTACTACCTCTTCACCCATAACGTCACGTTACTTGACGCCATGGCTGGAGCCCTGAACGAGACCGTATCCTTCCAGGTCTCCTCTATAGAGTCGTCGCCGCTCCACCTCATCCCTGAGGACCTAAGCGTGTGGGAGGACAGATCCGCCTACCACTTCTGGACCGAGGCAGTGAACCTGCTAGGGTTATACGACGCCAGGGAGGCCCTCGGCATTACGGGATACAACGTCACTCCTATTGAGATGTCAGCGTCGGAGCTCAACCAGAGCATCTTCAAGTACTTCTGGAACGGCTCGGCCTTCTACTCAGCCCTCGTGCCGTATGTGGTGTTCACACAGACAGGCAGGGAGTTGTTGCCGCAGCCCGAGGCGCCCTACGTCAGCTCCTCGTCCATACTCCCGCTCGCTATGGGTCCTGCTCTCTGGCCAGCCAACGCTGCATCTACCGACGTTAGTTCTGTCTTAAGAGGACTGTGGAACCAAGAGTGCGGCGGCCTGGCGAGGTTTTCGGGCGACACCTACCATTACAACAGCTACCTCTACGATAGCAGCGAGCCAGAGCCGCCCTGGACGTTGACCACGATGTTCCTTGCGTACTACTATGCAGTCGAAGGCAACACGACAGGGGCAGAGGCCCTTCTCTCGTGGGCAGTTGCCCACTCCCAGCACGGTCTTTTACCAGAGGCCGTAGACCCTCGGTACGGGAACCCCCTACCAACAACCTCGCCGCTCACCTGGTCGTCCGCCATATATGTGCTGACCGTCCTGGCGCTTGCAAGGGGAGGAGGCACCGTCAACGGCGTATTCGTGGTAGCTGGCGTGGTGGCAGCGGTGCTAATAGTAACCTACGCGCTGCAGAGGGTGGGAGTTAGGAGACTCCGTAGGCTGGAGGACTCGTCCCAGGGTCCGCCATAGCAGGAAGCTGCTCGACAAAATAATACCCCCTCGCCTGCTCTCCAGCGGGGTCTTTCGTGGAGCACCCCTGGATACCTAACAGCAGCCCCCCGATCAAATCTGAGATGCTCAAGGTAATAGGCGTCGAGTCACCTGAAGCCCTCTTCCGCGACATACCCAGCTCCGTAGTTATCAACGAGGACCGATGGAACTCGCTGCCGATAGGCGCCGGCAGGCCTCTGAGCGAGACGGAGGTTTCAAGGAGGGTCGAACAGAAGCTTTCGAAGGTCAGGCAGCTCAGGGCCGCTCCATTTGCTGGCGGTGGGGTCTGGCCCCACTACGTCCCCCCAGCCGTGAGACAGATCGTTGAAAGAGGGGAGTTCCTTACAGCGTACACCCCCTACCAGCCAGAAATAAGCCAAGGGCTCCTCCAGGCCCTATTCGAGTACCAGAGTCTAATGGCGGACCTGCTGGCTATGGACGTAGTTAACGCCAGCATGTATGACTGGGGCAGCGCCCTTGGGGAGGCAGCCCTTATGGCGGTAAGGGTCAGGGGGGTCAAAAGAATCCTGGTGCCCTCTACCATTAACCCGTTCCACCTCAAGACCCTTGAGGCGTACACTTGGGCTCAGGGCATCATAATAGAGCGCTACAACGTAAGTCTTGAGACCGGTTACGCTGACCTGGAGGACCTTAAGGCCAGGCTCTCAAGCAAAGCGTCCGCCGTCTATATAGAGTTCCCTCACACGTTCACGGGGGTAGTTGACGCCAACGCGGGTTCGGTCGGCGAGGTGGCCCACGACGCAGGCTCCCTCTTCATAGTGGGGGTTAACCCGATAGCCTTGGGCCTTTACAGGCCACCAGGTGAGCTAGGGGCTGACATAGCTGTAGGTGAGGGTCAGCCGCTCGGCCTAGGTCTCAACCTGGGAGGGTCGACGTTAGGGATAATGGCCGTGAGGTGGGAAGGCGAGCTTGTGAAGCAGATGCCTGGCAGGCTTATCGGCATGACAGCTGACAGCCAGGGCCGAAGGTCATTCGCGATGATCCTCCAGACAAGGGAGCAGCATATAAGAAGGTCTAAGGCAACCAGCAACATAACGACCAACGCGGCGCTCAACGCGATCGCTGCTGCTGTCTACCTCTCGCTTATCGGGAGGCGTGGACTACAGGAGCTCGCGGAGTCCATATGGTATAGGGCCCACTACGCGGCGGCCAGGCTGTCTAAGTCGGGGGTGTTCTCATCGCCTGTCCTCAAGGGCGAGTTCTTCGGGGACTTCATAGTTTCCGCCCCCACAGATTATGAATCGCTGTGGAGGGAGGCCATCGAGGCGGGCTACATGGCTGGGATCCCCCTCGCTAGGTACACGGACTGGGCCCCAAGAGAGTGGGGGCTGCTGAGCTTTACTGAGGTTCACACAAAGGACGACATAGACTCGCTTGTTGAGGTGCTTCAGGAGGTGGCGAAGGCTTGACGTTCAGGCAGGCGCGCTGGGAGGAGCCGCTAATCTATGAGCTCGGCAATGGGAGGAGAGGGCTCATCCTGACAGAGGTCCCTGATGATATGAAGAGGGAGGTAGGCAACGTAAGCATACCGCCCACTCTCAGGAGGGTCGAGGAGCCTCCTCTTCCCGAGTTAAGCGAGGTTGAGGTGATAAGGCACTTCACCAGGCTCTCCGAGATGTCATACGGTGTCGATAACGGCCCGGTCCCCCTCGGCAGTTGCACAATGAAGTACAACCCTAAGGTCGCCCTAAGGTACGCCTTCGACGAGAGGATCTCGGCAGTCCATCCCCTGGAACCCGAGGATAACTACCAGGGGTTGCTCGAGATGCTGTTCGAGCTACAGGGCTGGCTGGCCACGATAACCGGCATGGACGCGTGTTCGCTCGGCATATCCGCAGGGGCGCAAGGCGAGCTCGCTGGCGTGCTCATAATTAAGAGGTATCATGAGTTGAGGGGGCAATCTTCCGTTAAGACTGAGATCATAGTCCCCGACTCGGCGCACGGGACGAACCCGGCAAGCGCAGCCATGGCCGGCTTCAGAGTCTTAGAGATCCCAACGGCGGAGGACGGAAACATGGACTATGACGCCTTCAGGGCAGCGCTCGGGCCCCAGACGGCTGGCCTCATGCTGACGAACCCCTCAACCCTTGGGCTATTTGAGGAGAGGGTCCTCGAGATAGCGAAGGACGTGCACTCGGTCGACGGCCTGCTCTACTACGACGGCGCAAACCTCAACGGCATACTGGGCAGGGCCAGGCCAGGCGACATGGGCTTTGATATAGCTCACCTTAACTTGCACAAGACCTTCTCAACGCCGCACGGCGGCGGGGGACCAGGCGCTGGTCCTGTGTGCGTCAAGGATAGGGAGGTAACTGATGGGGTTAGGCTCCCTGATCTCCTGCCGGGCCCGATAGTTTACTATGACAGTGAGTCCGGGCTCTACAGGGTTAAGCTGGGCCCCGCCAGCAGGGGCTCCCTTGGCCATTTCCTAGGTAACGTGCCTCAGCTGATATGGGCCTACGTCTACGTGCTTTCCCTCGGCCCCCAGGGCCTGAGGGAGGCCGGCGAGGTCAGCGTCATAAATACAAACTACTTCGCCGCGAGGGTACTGAGAGAGACGAGGGATTATTCAATCCCCTACGCCAAGGGGAGGCCCCGGAAGCACGAGGTCGTAGTGAGCGCGGAGCCCCTGGCGCAGTCGACCGGCATCACGGCTGAGGACGTGAGTAAGGCCCTGCTTGACGCGGGCCTTTACGCCCCCACAATGTACTTCCCACTCATAGTTAAGGAGGCCCTCATGTTCGAGTTCACGGAGTCCGAGACCAAGGAGAACATAGATAGGTACGTTGAGAGGCTCAAGGAGGTTGAGGCGCTCGCCCACAAGGACCCTGCCCAGCTGAAGGGCATGCCTTCTAACACAGCCTCAGGTAGGGTTGACAATGTCAGGGCTAACCACCCGAGGAGCGTGACCCCAACGTACAGGGTCGAGAGGCTTAGGTCCATAGGCAAGCAGCTTGTCCTCAGGTAATGTTGGCCGACGACACGGTTCTATGCTTATAGCTTCCTATGCTCTACGGCTGTACGGGCCGAGCTTTGACTGGAGCTGGCGAAAGGTACTTCGCCGTATTCGGCCACTTCTACCAGCCTCCTCGATTTAACCCCTGGACTGAGGAGGTCGACCTTGACCCGACAACGAGACCCTTCCACGACTGGAACGACCTGGTAGCACACGACAGCTACCTCGCCAATGCGAGGGCGAGGCTTGAGGACGAAGAGGGCTTCGTTGAGGATATCGTCAATAACTATCTAAACCTGACCTTCAGCTTCGGGCCGCTCCTGCTTCAGTACTTGACCAGGAGGTACCCTAAGCTTGTCGATGCCATAGTTTCAGCTGACAAGGAGAGCGTCGTTAAGCGTTCAGGCCACGGCAACGCAATAGCGCAGCCATACGCTCACATAATAATGCCCCTGTCAAGGCCTGAGTACAGGAGGGCCTCAATATCGTGGGGCATCAGGTTCTTTGAGAAGACCTTTGAGAGGGAGCCTGAGGGCTTCTGGCTCCCTGAGGCAGCCGTCGACAATGAGACCCTTCAGATCATTAAGGACTATGGAATAAAGTTCGTTATACTTGGACCTCACCAGGTTAAGAGCCTGGTTGCCCAGGATGGGTCGAGGACGCCCCTCACGGAGCAGGGCGTAGATACCAGGGTCGCGTACAAGGCCCTCCTTCCAAGCGGCGACAGCATTGACGTAGTAGTATATAACAGATGGCTGTCGGGCCTCATAGCGTTTGGTGACCTCCTGAAGAGCGGCGAGCTGCTCATAAGAAGGGTCCTCGAGACTTACGACAACAGGCTAACGCCCCAGCTCGTCTCGATAGCCGTGGACGGGGAAACCTTTGGACATCATAAGAAAAGGGGTGAGATAGAGCTAGCCCGGGCCTTTATGCTGGCCCAGTCCTATGGGCTACGTCTTACCAACCTCGCAGAGTTCGACCTTACGATCAGCCCGCCTGCAGCAACCATTGAGGTGGCAGAGAACACTTCCTGGAGCTGCCCCCATGGCATCGAGAGGTGGCGGAGCAATTGCGGTTGCGGATCCGAGATCAGGCCAGGATGGACGCAGGAGTGGAGGACGCCTTTGAGGGAGGCCGTTGACAAGCTGGCCGATGAGTCCCTCAGCGCCCTCTACGCTGCCGGTAAAGGGCTCTTCGACGACCCGATGAGGGCCGTCCTCGACTACGCTGAAGTCCTTTTATCCAGGACGCCTGATGCTACGAGTGAGTACCTTCAAAAGCACGTCGTGGCTGGGGGAGAGGAGGCGAAGAACAGGGCTTTAAGGCTCCTTGAGCTCTTCAGGCACGCCCTGTTAGCTCAGTCCAGCGACGCATGGTTCTTCGAGGACATAGCTCGCCCTGAGCCTGTCCAGGCTCTCAGACACATGAGGAGGGCCGTTGAGCTCCTGAGGTCGATAGGTGGTCCGGACGTAGAGCCCCAGATACTCGAGACGCTCGCGAAGGCTAAGTCTAACGTCCCTCAGGAGGGTACAGGGAAGGACCTTTACATAAGGTACGCCGTCTCTTCGTCAATAGGCCCCGAGAGGCTAGCCGCCATGTTGGCTATGAGGCTGCTCTTTGAGTCGGTGCCCCCGGAGACCGACTTCTACTCGTACAGGGTCATCATTGAGAGGGTCCTGCCACTCAGGCTCGGCCGGTTCAGGGCGGTCTCAGGCCTTGCAACCATGATATCAAGGATCACGTGGAGCCACTACAAGGTGATGTTCGCAGGGGTTTACTACGGCTGGTACAACATTTACGGCGCAGCCGGCCTCGTAGAGTCGACAAAGGACTACGAGGGACTCGAGTCGACAGTCTCCTCAATGTTCTCAAATGGCATGATACCTGACCTGGTCGACTACCTCAACAAGACCTTCAATGGCAATGTGGTAGACCTAAGAGGCGTTCTTAAGGATGAGCAGAAGAACCTGATACTGCGCGTAGCTGAGGGCGCGATAACCGACCTGACCAGGCAGTTCGACTCTCTCTATGAGAGCTATGCGCCACTGATGTACTACATAAGGGGCCTTGGGCTGAACTACCCGCGCGTCTTTGAACACCTGCTAGAGTACTTCATAGAGAAGTCGCTCGTTCAGTCGCTCACCACCACGCCACTAAACTCGGAGCTAGTCCTTGAGCTTGCTAAGTGGGCCTCGTCCGCTGGGGTCAAGGTCGGGGCTGACGTCTCATCTTACTTCACCAAGCTCCTCCTCGAGATAGTAGGCCATCTGAAGGAGAGGCCGACGGACTCTGCAGCCCTTGACGACCTGGAGACTCTCATCAGGGCATACCTAGACCTTGGGCTACCCTTGGAGCTCTTAGGAGAGGTCCAGGAGGCCTTCATTGACCTGAGGAACAACGTGCTTAGGCAGCGTGCGGAGGAGCTCAGGTCTCTAGGCGTTGACAATAAGTACAAATCTATTGCTGCCCTACTTAAGGTTAGGTACGGCTAGCTCGTCTATAACCTCCTTGAGTCTCATTGCAATTCTAAGGGACAGCCCCCACAGGACCAGGTTAGGACCCAGCACTACTCCGTCAACGTAGCCCCTGACTGGGTGCATAACCATGGATGGGGACGTTACTTGTTCAAGCGGCGCCCCAGAAAACCGCGTCTACCTCAGGGCCTCTGGGCCTCGGACATATGGGGCCTTTAGCAAGGCCAACTACGGCCTCTGTGTATATAACGGGTCTCGACATGGTGTGGAAGACTCCAAGGCTTCCAATGACCTTGACGGCCCTGGGTGGTACCCAGGCCTCCTCCCACGCCTCTCTGAGGGCCGTTTCCTGAGGGCTCTCGCCTGGCGCTATCAGCCCCCCAGGGAACGCCAGGTCGCATGCGAACCTATAGCCCCTAGTGCAGGACTTCCTCTCGACTAGCACGTGGTAAGGCTTAGCTGACACCAGCACTAACACGGCTGCCGCAGGCCTTGTTTGCTCCACAAGCCTTGCCAGGACATCATTCTTTCGCGCATGAATTAATAAGCGCTTGTGATGAAAGACGCTTAGCGAACTAAGGGCGTTGACCAGACTCTGTGACGTGTGCGGGGTCAGGCCTGCGGCCGTGCTCCAGCCCCATACTGGGAGGGCCCTCTGCGCTGAGTGCTTCATCGAGGACGTGGTTTCAAGGGTCAAGAGAGAGGTTAACAGGTGGTCAATGGTGGAACCTGGCGACACGCTCCTGCTAGCCCTCAGCGGCGGCAAGGACGGCTATGTGCTGCTAGAGTCCATGGTGAGGATCCATAGCCCCAGCAAGATAGTCGCACTTAACATCATAGAAGGCATAAGGGGCTACAACAAGGAGGAGGACGCGAAGTTCCTTGTCGAGACAGCGAAACAGATGGGGGTCGACGTAATCGTCACGAGCGTAAAGGACTATGTTGGGATGAGCGTTGATGAAATGGTTGCGGAGGCTAAGGTCAGAGGCACGGGCATCTCGGCCTGCACCTACTGTGGCCTGGCCAGAAGGAGGATAATGAATAGGGTCGCCAGGGAGCTCGGCGTCAATAAGCTCGCAACGGCCCATAACCTCGACGACGAGTCCCAGACCGCCATAATCAACGTCCTAAGGGGTGACCTAGAGAGCCTCGTCAGGCAGCACCCCGCCGCCAAGGTAGTAGAGGACCCGCTCCTCGTGAGGAGGGTGAAGCCCCTCAGGAAGATATATGAGTGGGAGACCGCTGCCTTCGTGAAGCTAAGGGGCTACCACATACAGGAGACCGAGTGCCCTTATATCTATCAGCTCCCGACCCTCAGGGCGAGGGTAAGGAGGGCCCTCTACTCATTTGAGGCCGAGAACCCGGGGGCGCTTCTGAGGTTCATGGAGCTGCTCGACGAGCTACTACTGCCGCTTGCCCTCGGAACTAGACCCACAAGCGACCTTGCAAGGTGTGAGGTCTGCGGGGAGCCCGTCCCCCCTGGGAGGAGGCTGTGCAAGATGTGCGAGCTGCTCAGGGGCCTAGGGGTCTCGACCCCGAGGTACGCGAGGCTTGCTAGGGTAGTGAGCCTTGGTGTGAGCCTTGGAGGGGTGTATGAGAGGGGTTAAGGAGGGCCCTGTTGTTAACGGGAGGAGGGTCCTCAGGCTAGCTAGGCCTTTCCCCATGATAGGCCACATTGCCTTCGGCATCATAGAGCGGGGGACGAACGTAGTTCAGGTCAGGCCCTCTACCCTCTGCTTTCACGACTGCGTGTTCTGCAGCGTAGATGCAGGACCCTCCTCAAGGAGCAGGAGGGCTGAGTACATAGTTGACGACGTAGATTGGCTCGTCCAATGGTTCGCAGAGGTGGTCAGGCTTAAGGGAGTTGGCGTGGAGGCCCTAATAGACGGCGTCGGCGAGCCCCTCACAAATCCCCGCATAATCAATATAGTAAGGGAGCTGAAGTCAGTCAACGGCGTAAAGAGGGTAGCCATTGAGACACATGGAGGTAGCCTCTCGCTCCCGCTCCTGAAGGCGCTTGACAAGGCTGGCCTCGACAGGGTCAACCTCAGCATAGACGCTATGGACCCCTCCCTCGCGAGGAGGCTCGTTAACGCTGAGTGGTACGATGTGTCGAGGGTACTATCAGTTGTCGAGAAGGCCCTGGCCGAGACCGACATAGATTTCGTGCTGACGCCAGTCATCGTCCCTGGACTCAACGAGGGGGAGATGAAGGCACTGATAGAGTGGGCCAAGCGGCACAGGCTGGGCGAGAGGTCTGGCTGGCCTAGCGGTGTCCTGATACAGAAGTTTGAGGTTCATAGGTTCGGCAGGAAGCCCCCAAACGTAAGGCCTTGGTCCTGGGATCGCTTCTATAAGTTCCTCAGGAGGCTGGAGGGCGAGACAGGGTACAGGCTCCTCCTCAGGCCTGACGAGATAGGCATAAGGAGAGCACCCAGGGTAGAGAGACCCTATAGAAGGGGGGACGAGATAGACCTAGTCGTCGCAGGTGAAGGCTGGCTAAGTGGCGAGCTGCTGGCGGCAGACGAGACCTGCACAAGGTCATTCGCCATAGTCGGCGTCAAGGGGAGCCCTCCTAGGGGGTCTTACGTAAGGGGTTTAGTTATCAGGGATGACGACAACATATACCTTGCCCGGCCGACAGGGTAGATCCCTATGCCCATAATAAAGCTGAAAAGGGGCTTCCGCCATTTGGCCTTGGCGGCAGCTCGTGAACAAGGAGGAGGCGAGGGGGCTCCACAAGAGACTATATAGGATATATTACACGGCCTATGACGAGGATGCCCACAGGAGAGTCATCGAGCTGCTAAGTTCCAAATATGGGGTGACGCCCAAGGAGATCAGGTCCTCCGTGGCCCCCGAGTACAGGTTTATCGAGCTACCCCTAGACAAGGACGGTCTCGTGGACGAGATAAAGTCCCTGGTATCCGACATAGTTAAATCACAGTATGTAAAGGTTGACTGGATTGACACCTCGAGGTGAAGTCCTTGAAGGTAACCGGTTCCATCGCGGGCGATACCAACAAGAGTCTTCACGAGCTTGAGGAGACGGTCATCCGGTTCTGGGAGACCAGCAACATATATGGTAAGGTCAAGGCGAAGTCAAGGCTCAGCCCCAGGAAGCTTTACTTCCTTGACGGTCCCCCTTACGCGAGCGCCTCAACGATTCACGTAGGAACGGTATGGAACAAGGTACTGAAGGACTCCCTGCTCAGATATTACAGGATGTCAGGTTATAATGTGTGGGACAGGCCAGGCTACGACACGCACGGACTTCCCATTGAGATCTTAGTCGAGAAGCAGCTAGGGGTTAAGAACAAGAAGGACATAGAGGAAAGGGTTGGAATTGCCAACTTCATAAACGCCTGCCTGAGACTTGTAGACCAGAATATCAAAGGCATGACTGAGAACTTCAGACAGCTCGGCGTGTTCATGGACTGGGATAACCCCTACGTGACTTACATGGACCGGTACATAGAGTCGGGGTGGTTCCTTATCAAGAAGGCGCACGAGCAAGGCCTCCTCTATAGGAGCGGGAGGGTCCTTCACTGGTGCCCACGCTGCGAGACTACCTTGGCCGATTACGAGGTCTCGGAGTACGTAGATCTAGAAGACCCGTCCATATACGTAAAGCTCAGGGTTAAGGGTCGTGAGGGCTCGTACCTTGTGATCTGGACAACGACCCCATGGACTCTCCCTGCAAACGCCTTCGTTATGGCCCATCCAGACCTGGACTATGCCTTCGTCGAGGCTAACGGCGAGACTTATGTGATAGTCAAGGACAGGGTCCCCTTCGTGATGGAGGAGATAGGGGTGAAGGACTATAAGATAGTCGACGTTGTCAAGGGGAGGGAGCTCGAGGGCTTAGAGTACGAGCACCCGCTTGAGGACCTCGTGCCGGCCCAGTCCCTCCTCAAGAGGTTCCACAGGGTTGTTATGGCTCCTGAGGCTGTGAGCGCTGCTGAGGGCACAGGGCTCGTCCACGCGGCTCCCGGACACGGCGACGTTGACTTTGAGGTAGGGACAAGGCTCGGCGTCCCGCCCGTGAGCCTTGTTGACAACCAGGGAAGGATGACCGATCAGGCTGGCCGATATAGCGGCCTCTACTTCAGGACCGAGGCTAATGAGGCGATAATAAATGACCTCAGGGAACGGGGGGCCCTGCTTCACAGCGGCAGGGTCGTGCACAAGTACCCGGTTTGCTGGAGGTGCAAAACGCCGCTCGTGCTCAGGGTAACAGACCAGTGGTTCATAGCCGTTAGCAAGCTAAGGGACCTGCTCGAGCGCGAGGTAGAGTCTGTCGAGTGGGTGCCTTTCTGGGCCAAGTCGAGGATACTCTCGATGGTGAGCGACGTCAGGGACTGGGTCATAAGTAGGCAAAGGTACTGGGGCATACCGTTGCCGATATGGGTATGCGAGAGCTGTGGCCACGTCGAGGTGGTGGGAGGCGTTAGTGACCTCGAGAGGCTCGGAGGGCACAGACCCCAGTCTCTCCATAGGCCGTGGGTAGATGAAGTCAAGCTTAGGTGCCCCAAGTGCGGAGGCCAGATGAAAAGAGTCCCTGACGTAGCTGACGTGTGGTTCGACAGCGGCATCGCGTTTTACGCCAGCCTTGGTTACCCCATGGACAAGAGAGCGTTCGAGGAACTGATGCCCGTAGACTTCATTGTCGAGGGTCATGACCAGCTGAGAGGCTGGTTCTTCAGCCTTCTTAGGGCTGGCGTGATAGGCTTCGGCAAGACTCCTTACCGGAGGGTCCTGGTCCACGGCTTCGTGCTTGACGAGCAGGGAAGGGAAATGCACAAATCCCTGGGCAACTACGTCGCCTTCGAAGACCTAATAGCTAAGTACCCGCGTGACGTAGTTAGGCTATACGTACTTCGGAACACGACCTGGGAGGATCTCAGGTTCTCCTGGAGGAACATAGAGCAAACGGCCAGGGACTTTACCGTGATGAGAAACGTCTTTACGTTCGCTAGCCTTTACATGAGCCTCGACGGCTTCGACCCAGAGTCGGTGAGCCTTGAGACCGTCCTCGGTAGCCTTGAGCCGGAGGACCTATGGCTTCTGTCCAGGGTCAACAGCGCCGTGAGGGAATACCGCAGGGCCTTTGAGAGACTCGAGGTGCATGACGCGGCCAGGATAGCGAGGGACCTGATAGTTGAGGACATAAGCAGGTGGTACGTGAGACTGGTGAGGCGCAGGGTCTGGCAGGAGGAGGACACCCCCAGCAAAAGGGCCGCCTACTTCACCCTTTACTATGCTCTCAGGAGATGGCTTGCTATGGCCGCCCCGCTCATGCCCTTCCTCGCCGAATACCTGTACCAGGGCCTGGTCAGGCCTGCCGAGAGTGGCGCCCCGGAGAGCGTTCACCTCCTCGACATGCCTACGCCTGATGAGCATCTAATAGACCCGAAGCTCGAGAAGCAGATGGACATAGTCAGGAGACTCGTAGAGGCTGCGGTGGCGGCTAGGGCCAAGGCCGGTATTAAGCTGAGGAGACCACTTCGCACACTGTACATTGTCCCCGTAAGTGACGAGATAGGACAGGCCGTCGAGAGATTTAAGGACGTGATAATGACGGCAGCGAACGTCAAGGACGTGAGGGTTACGCAGACCGGCTTCCTCGAGGATCTGAAGGTCTACAGGATTGAGCCCAACTACGGAACCCTGGGCCCTGAGTTCAAGAAGCTTACGAAGAGAGTTGTCGAGGTACTTATGGAGAAGCAGCAGGAGGTCGCTAGGGAGCTCCTCAGCAAGGGTAACTATGAGCTTAACGTAGAAGGGCGCCCGCTCAGGATAGAGCCCAGGCATGTCAAGATAGTCGCAACGTACCCAGACTGGCTTGAGGTGATCGAGACAGGCTATGGCCTGGTTGCCCTTGATAAGAGGCTAAGCGAGGAGGAGCAGGCAGAGGGTGTCGCTAGAGAGGTCGTAAGGAGGGTTCAGTTCATGAGGAAGAAGCTCTCGCTCCCCATAGAGGCCTACATAGACGTCTGGGTCTCCGGAGACGATGAGCTGATGCAGGCTGTAAGAGCTAAAGAGTACTACGTTAAATTTGAGACGAGGGCGCTGAACCTGATTTATGGCGAGCCCCCGGCAGAGGCCTACTCTGAGGACTGGGAGGTCGACGAGAAACGGCTGAGGCTGGGCATAGCGAGAAGGGAGAAGCAAAGCTGACAATATTCCCTAGCGAGATCCACACGTACGCGTACTGCCCCAGGCTAAGCTTCTTCGAGATCCACCTAGGGAGGCCCAGGAGCTTCAGGGAAAGGCTCAGGCTCGCCCTTGGGAGGGTCTTCCATATGGCATTCCTCCTGCCAGACAAATTGCTGGGCCGGAGGAGGGAGGAACCTCTCAACATTGAGGTCGGCAGCGGCGTCTTACTTAGAGGCAGAGCCGACGCGCTAGCCCTTGAGGGCGGGGTCGCTAAGGTAATAGAGAGGAAGAGCGGTAGGCCGCCTCGGAGGGGGGCATGGATAAGCGACGTGCTCCAGGCCTCAGCGTACGGCTTCGTCCTGGTCAGAGGGAGGGGGGTTTCTGAGGTCTCTATTGAGGTAAGGTACCCCTCTGCCACAAGGGTCTTTAAGATGGACGAAAGGCTCACGTCCACCTTACTTATGGCGATTGACGACCTAATACTTGTGAAGAGGCACGGCATAGTCCCCGCTGCAAAGAGGGGGCCACGGTG
Source organism: uncultured Desulfurococcales archaeon (assembly GCA_964343115.1). Lineage (GTDB taxonomy): Archaea > Thermoproteota > Thermoprotei_A > Sulfolobales > Acidilobaceae > Acidilobus. The sequence continues at coordinate 55,108 of CAYFGU010000002.1, read as the reverse complement.
CAACAGATGCCCCTTCAGGGAGATCTGCTTTAGACTCGACGATGAGCTGAGACCTGAGGAAGGTGACCTCTTTGAGCCAGGCGCCTGGCTCAGGGACGTGAACGTCCTTGAGTAGCGGTCAGCGATTTTAATTCCTAGGAATCTATGGGTATCAAGGTAGAGCCTTGGACCCAGTAACAAGGGCCTACCAGACAACAGCGAGTACTCTATCTGAAATTCTCGGCGTAGATGAGACGACGGCCTTTTGGCACCTGATGGAGTCGGTCAAGGAGGAGTACGGTGATGCCGCATTCCCTGCTATAAGGTACACAAGGGAACCTAAGTCCCTTGTCGAGAAGCTGGAGACCGTTCTGAAAGGAGGCCAGGGACTTAACTACGTCCAGTTTAAGGAAACTGGGGGGTTCGTAAACCTTAGGTTTGACGCGGTCCCGCTCGCCGAGGCCACCCTCGGCTGGCTGAAAGAGGGTGGAGCCCTTGAGATACCTAGGCCGCCGAGAGTCAGGACCATAGTAGTTGAGCACACCAGCGCCAATCCTATACACCCCCTTCACATAGGCCACGCCAGGAACGCCTGCATAGGTGACGCCCTCTCCAGGCTTCTCTCAGCAAGAGGTCACACCGTCCACAGGAGGTTTTACATTGATGACATGGGGAGACAGGTCGCAATAGCCGCGCTGGGCTTTAAGCTCCTTGGGGAGAGGCCTAGGTCCCTTGTTAAGAGGTTGGAAATGAAGCCTGACAGGCTCGTTGGCTGGATTTACGCTGTGACGAGCACAACTATAGACGCGCTCAAGGCTAAGGCCTCCAACAACCCTGAGGAGGCAAACAAGCTGGCGACCGCGCTCGCCAGGCTCAGGTCACAGGACCCTGGGGGATTATTCGAGCGGCTCTACGGCGCCATATTAGCCCTTGGGGACCCGGAGTCCGAGATAGCGTCCATAAACTCCAGGTACGAGCAGGGGCTTGAGCCTGAGAAGGGGCTGATAAGGGAGCTTGTCGAGGTCGTCCTAGAGGGCTTCAGGCAGACCCTCGACAGGCTTGGCGTCCACTTCGACTTCTGGGACTGGGAGAGCGACATGGTGTGGAGCGGAGCTGTAAGGAGGCTTGTCGAGAAGGCTAAGGGAAGCATGTTCTTCACGAGGTACAAGGAGGCGGACGCGATAGACGTGCCAGCCATAATATCAATCGTGCTGACAGCGGACAAGGAGGCCTCAGCGAAGATCCAGGTTCCAAAGGGTCTCGACATACCTCCGCTCATACTACTCAGGAGCGACGGGTCAACCCTTTACACAACGAGGGACATGGCCTACAGCATCTATAAGTTCGAGTCCTCAAAGGCTGACATGGTAATAAACGTAATAGGCGTCGACCAGAAGCTGCCCCAGCTTCAGCTGAGGCTAGCGCTCTTAGGCCTCGGTTATCGCAGGGAGGCATTAAACATGTTACACTACGACTACGAGGTCGTTAGGCTACCCACAGGCAGCATGCATGGCAGGAGGGGGGAGTACGTGACCCTAGACGATGTGCTAGACTACGTTAAGTCTAGGGCAATTGATGAAGTCAAGGCCAGGAACCCCGGTGCTGACCAGGCCTGGGTCGAGCAGGTGGCCGAGGCAATAGCAGTGGGCGCCGTTAGGTTCTCCATGGTTCAGGCCAGGGCTTCAAAGCCCCTCGTCTTCAACGTTGAGAGGGCTCTGAACCTGAAGGAAAGCAGTGGCCCTTACCTCCAGTACACCTTCGTCAGGGCCAACAACATACTGGAAAAGCATGGTCCTCTGCAATTAGAGGCCGCTGACCCAAGCTCCATCAACGAGACCAGGAGGAGACTCCTGATAAAGGCCCTTAAGACACCTCTTGTTGTAGCTAAGGCCGCCGATGACCTAGCGCCCGAGGACCTTGTTGGTCACCTGGTATCATTGGCGGACGACTTCAACGCGTGGTACGAGGTCGACAGCGTCATCCACGAGCCTGAGGCTGGGGCAAGGGAACTCAAGGCAGCAGTCACATATGTTGTGAAGGAGTCCCTAAGGCTAGGCATGGAAGTTCTTGGAATACCGACTCTGAACAGGATGTGATGAACTATGCCTTTCCATATCGAGGCCGCGTCAGCCCCCGAGAGGTTCCTAATCACCGGGGATCCGGACAGGGCCTCGATGTTCGCTGAGAGGCTTTTGTCAGGCCCTGAGCTCATATCTAGGTCGAGGGGGTTCCTAGTCTATCGGGGTGAATTCAGGGGGGTCCCAGTAGGGATAGCGTCGCATGGCATTGGGGGTCCCAGCGCCCTCATAGTGGCCGAGGAGCTCAGGCAAATAGGCGCTAGGGTCTTCGTTAGGGTCGGTACCGCGGGCTCGCTGACAGGCGAGCTACAGGTAGGCGACGTAGTTGTTCTTAAGGGCGCAGGCACTACATATGGAGGCGCCGGCCTAGCGCTCTACTACCCCTACGGCCACTGCCCCCCGCCCTCTCCTGACCCCGAGCTGACGCTTCTTCTTCTTGAGGGGGCTCGCGCACATGGCCTCAGGGCCAGGCTTGCCCTAGCCTTTTCAAGCGACTCGTTCTACGCCGAGGACCCGCAAACGGCTGAGAAGCTAAGGTCCCTTGGATACCAGGTCGTTGAGATGGAGTGCGCCGGCCTCCTTTCTCTCGCGAACCTGAGGGGCCTGAGAGCCGCCTGCGCGTTAGTGGTAAGTAACCTGATAGGTGATAGGACCAGGGCAAACGCCGAGGCGCTGAGACCCTCCCTGTTAGGGGTTGCGAGCGCAGCGCTGGAGGCGCTGATATCAGTGAAGGCCTAGCTCCTCGCGCTCCACCAGGAGTGAGTCCTTGTGGAGCAGCGGCGAATACTTGACGGCAAGGGGGTCCCTAGGAGAGCCGAGCAAGAGGAACCCTCCCCATAAGCCAATTATGTCAAGCTGTCTGCCTGCTAGATTTTTCGCGTCTACAATGGAGGGCCTTGAAGGGACGTCAGCAGTCACCATAAGCATATCACCGTTCCAACCTACACCAACATACTTAGAGGCCCTCTGGGCTGCCTCGGACAGCCTTAAGGCCGCGAAGTAAAGGTCATGCCCGAAAATCCACTTGTGACGCCAGGTCTCGACGCCTATCCCCCTTTTCGACAGCTCGATCTCAGTCCTCCTCGCCTCGTAAAGGCTGTCGGTCTCAAGCAGAACCGTTGCTAGTAGGTGAGGCTGCTCGGCTATCCTCTCAAGGACCCTGAACTTGCGCGTTGTGCCCACTTTAGGTTTGTCGCCGCCGAAGTCGAGCATGTAAACTACGTACTCCGACTTCAGGCTCTCGTCGATCCTCTTACAGGCCTCAAGAGCTGACGAGGACCTGCTGTCGAGGCACAGTGTGTAGATGGCCCTGTCGCTCCTCTTGTGCTTAGGGCAGAAACCCTCTGCTTGAACCGTACAGTAAAGCCTCCTCGTCGGGTCGTCGGCCTCGTCGAGAGGGCCGTTATGCCATTGGCAGTAGGGGGTCCAAGGCTCCGGCGCTACCCTCAGAGGACCCTTGTACGGAAGCACGTCGCTATACCCCTCTGGCTGAGCCAACAGGTAGTCAAGCCTGGACTCGTAGATCTTGACCCTGAACTCACCGACCTTGGGAACCAACATGAAGCCCTTCGGGGGCTCTACAACCTTTGCTCCAACCTCCGCGACGTTTGCCTTGACGAGCCTCAGCACGGCCCTCAAGATAGATCTTCGCCCGCCTAACACCCCTGAGGTTAGCCAGCTCTTATAAGCCGAGGTGCGTCAAGGAGCCTGATGAGCTCTTTTTAAGCCTAGGTTACGCAGATGCTGTGAACGATCAATGGTAGGCGAGGAGGGGCAGCTCAGCCCGTCCGAGCTCAGACTGCTCAGGGCCATAGCATCCCTTAGGGGTGGCGAGCTCGATCTTAACTCGTCCGAAAAGGAGATCGGCCTACCTAAGAGCACGGTGTCCAGCCTGGCAAGGCTCCTAGAGTCCAAAGGGTTTGTAAGGGTGGAGGCCGGCGAGGAGGAGGAGCTGATAATAACTGAGAAGGGGCGGGAGGCCCTTGAAAGGGGGCTCCCCGAGGAGAGGCTAGTTAGCGTGCTCCTTAGTTCAGGGGGCGCTGCCCCGGCTGAGAGACTAGAGGAGGAGCTCGGCCAGGCATACCCTGCCGCCATAGGTCTCGCAATTAGGTTCGGTGCCGTCAGGGTTGAGGCCGGTAAGGTCGTTTTGTTAAACCCTGAGGCGCTAAGGGTCAACTCCTCAAGGCTCAGGGAGACCCTCGCCGCTATCTCACGTGGAGAGAGGCCTGACGCAGACTCCCTGAGGCAGCTCATATCGAGAGGGCTCGTAAAGACTTCTAAGAGAAGGACCGTAAAAGTCGTAATCACGGAGAGCGGCCTGAGGGCTGTCAGGGAGTCCTCCCCTTCAATCTCAAGGCTGACCCATGAGATCTTGGTAAGGGGTGACTGGAGGAGCGTCCAGGTAAGGCCCTATGACGTAACCGCGGAGCCTCCCAAGGTGCTACCAGCCCGCAAGCACCTCCTATCGGAGTTCATAGAGGAGCTGAAGGACGTTATGGTCGAGCTCGGCTTCACCGAGGTCGAGGGACCCCTCGTTGAGCTCGAGCTCTTCAACTTCGACGCGCTCTTCCAGCCACAGGACCATCCGGCCAGGGAGATACAGGACACGCTCTGGCCCGACCTACCCCCTGCCGACCTATCCTCCTTCTCCGCCCTCGTTAACGTCGTCAGGGAGGTCCATGAGAACGGGTGGGGGTATAGGTGGAGCCAGGACGTAGCCGCAAGGAGAATACTTAGGAGCCAGACGACCTCAGTCTCGATTAGGGTCCTCCACAGCAAGCCCGAGCCGCCGATAAGGTTCTTCACCATAGACAAGGTGTTCAGGGCCGACCCCGTTGACGCGACTCACCTTTCCGACTTCCATCAGCTTGACGGCATAATGGGCTGGCCAGGCTACAGCTTCAGGAACCTTCTTGGATTCCTAACGCAGTTCTCCAGGAAGCTCGGCCTTGAGATCAAGTTCAAGCCGGCCTATTTCCCGTTTACGGAACCAAGCGTTGAGGGGTACGCAAGGATAAGAGATGTGCTCGTTGAGGTATTCGGCGCCGGCCTCTTCAGGCCTGAGGTGTTGAGGATTGCTGGCGTTGAATACCCTGTCGGCGCTTGGGGGATGGGCGTGGAGAGGCTGGCCTTAGCTAAGTACGGCCTGAGTGACGTGAGAGATCTGTACTCGAGGGATTACGAGTTCCTATCATCGTTCAGGGTTAGGGTGTGAGCCGTGGTTAAGCTCAGGTTCTCCGCCGAGAGACTTGTTGAGGTGTCGGGCTTCGAGATAGACGTTCTCAGGGACTCGCTCTTCAGGTTGAAATGCGAAACCGAGGAATCCGGGGGCTTCGTCGAGGTAGAGGTAAACCCTGACCGCCCTGACATGTTCTCAGCTGAGGGCATAGGGAGGGCCGTGAGGGGCCTGATGTCAGTTGAGCTTGGCTGGTCGCCGCCTAACCTTGTCGACACCGGTATTTCAATTTTGAACGAGTTCCCACAGTCAAGGCCCATAATAGCGGGCGCCGTCGTGTACGACGTTAAAGTAGACGAGCCCTTCTTGCAGGAGCTCATTCAGTTTCAGGAGAAGCTTCACGAGACTCTCGGCAGGAGACGCCGTAAGGTTGCAATAGGATTACACGATCTCTCTAAGGTGAGGGGGGAGAAGTTGACTTACACGTTGGTTGACCTTGATACAACTATGGAGCCGCTAGGGGTCGGGAAAAAGGTTACTGTGAGGGAGACCCTACGGATCACCGAGCAGGGCGCTAAGTACGGGGGTCTCTCTCTTGTCGAGAAAGACGGACGCGTCCTTCACCCCGCGATCCTGGACGGCGGAGGCAAGATCGTATCGTTGCCGCCAGTTATTAACTCAGAGAATACAAAGGTTGAGGCTGGAACGAGGGACCTCTTCATCGACGTTACTGGGACTGATGAGCAGGCTGTGAACCAGGTCCTGGGCGTGCTTGTGTTAAACCTAGTTGAGAGGAGAGGCGCTCGCCTCGGCTATGTAACCTTGCTGGGCCGCGACTCACCCACCAAGGTCAGCCCCTCCCTCGACACGCGCAGGCAGAAGGTTAACGTGAACTATGTTAACAGAGTCCTTGGAACCGACCTCACGATCGACGAGGCCTCTCTAGCCCTCCTCAGAATGAGACACGCGGTAGACCCTCTGGCCCTCAGCGAGGGCGAGCTCGTGGCCCTGGTACCACCCTTCAGGGTCGACGTTATAGGCCTTATAGACCTCGTAGAGGACATAGCGATAGCCATTGGCTATGACTCTCCTATGCTGAGCCCGGCCGAGCCTCCCGTTATGCCCACGGGGTCTCTTACCGTGATGACGAGGTTAGCGAGAAGGTCTCGCGACCTGATGATAGGCCTTGGCTTTACAGAGCTCCTTAGCTACCTCCTGACCAGCTACAACCTACTGGAGGTTATGGGCATCGCGGACCAGGCGGTAAGGGTCAAGAACCCTGTGCAGGCAGACCTAGATGCGTTGAGGCCCTCGTTGGTCCCTTCGCTTCTGACAGCTATGGCCTATAACGTAATGAAGAAGAAGCCCGTGAGACTATTCGAGATCGGAAAAGTTGCCATAAGGCGGGTCAACGATGTGGAAGAGGAAAGACGTCTGGGCGCTGGGTTAATGGACGACGCGGTAGGCTACGAGGACGTACAGGCCGTAGCCTACTCCTATCTCAGGTCGTTGGGGCTGTCGCCCTCTGCGACCCCCCTTGCAGAAACCCGCTTCCTTCTAGAGGGCAGGGCCGCAGAGCTACTAGCCGATGGAAGGCCTGTCGGCATTATAGGGGAGGTAAGGCCCGTTGTGCTCGAGCGCCTTAACATAGACTACCCCGTGGCAGTCTTTGAAATATCCCTTGACAGAGTTTTGGAGGCGATCTCAGGTGGAGCTGCAGGACAGACCGCCTGAGTACCCGCTTCCTGTCAAAAGGGTCGGCTTCAGGGGCGTAGCTAGGAGGGTAACTATAAGGTCCCCGCTGGGGGACCTTCAACTGACGGTGTCCCTTGACCTTTTCGTTGACATACCAGAGGAACGTAAGGGAGCCCACTTATCCCGTAATGTTGATGCCATAAACCTACTGCAGGCGATACCAGAAGAGTCCTGGAGCCTCGAGGGATACGTTGACGCGCTCCATAGCGAGCTCCTTGACCTTCACCCCTACAGCGCGTCGGCTACCGTTACGTTGAGGACTACCTATTGGGCGCCCGCCAGGGCATTTGGACTTGAGGGGCTGGAGCCTGTAGGCGTCAGGCTATCTGTTACTGGCACCCGATACTCTAAGGCCTACTCGACCTCGGTAACGGTAAGGGGCATGACTGTATGTCCTAGCGCCCAGGAGTCTGTCTCGGAGATGCTTAGGCAGGAGGGGCCTTCTCCAAGCCACGTGCAGAAGGTACTCCTAAGAGGCGCGATAAGGGTTCCCAAACTGGTCGTCATGAGGATCGAGGACATAGCCACGTGTTTGTGGTCCTCCTTATCGGCCCCATCATTCACGCTACTTAAGAAGCAGCAGGAGGCCAGGCTCGTCATAAGCGCTTTCCAGAACCCGAAGTTCGCTGAGGACGTTGTCAGGGAGGCCACGGCTAGGCTGTGGTGCAGGTTTAAGGAAGTGCTCCCTCAGAACTCCATGATAAAGGCTGAGGTCCTCAGCCTTGAAAGCATCCACCCTCAGAACGTCTATGCCATGACATATGGTACGCCCAAAGACCTTTCAGAGCTTAAATGCGACGTGCCGGGCTGTTGACACGTTAATGGAGTCGGGCCCTCGACTTATGTGTGTAAATATACCTCTTAAGAATTTATTACACAGGTGCCTCCACGATTGAGCAGCTGCCCTACGTCGCTGATCGACTGGTACAAGGGGATGGAATGGTCCATCAGATGTCCGCAGGGGCTAGAGGTAAGGTGTAGGGGGGTTCACGATGGCGTCCTTCTTGAAGTCTCAGGCTGCGGCGAGAGAGCCGCGGTTCCCGTCTCGGTGGCCCAGCCCGTCAGGGAGCTGGAGCAGGACGCCGGCTGGCTGAACTCTGTACTGAGGGGTGAAGTGGAGGGTTTTGTGCCGTCTTGTTCAAGGCCTCTGAAGCTCGGCGCGTTGAAACCAATTAGCTCCGGTCTTAGGTCGGTAAGCTACGAGGCCTTTGACCAGATAACAGGCGATAAGCTCCTAGTCAAGGTTATGAGAAGGTTAGAGCCTGACAACTTGGAGCACCTGGTCCTTGAATTTCTCTCCGATAGGGGGATTGGTTTCGTACCCCGCTACGTTTGTCACGTCAGCTATGAAGGCCATCTATACGTCCTTGTCACAAGCTTCGTTGAGGGTGAGCCTGCTGCGTCCCTTTACGTTCAGTCTGCCAAGGCACTGGACCCCAGCTCCGTGTCTGAGCTCTCGAGGAGGATAGCCTTCCGTGTCGCGGAGCTACACAAGGCCTTCATGGGATGCGACCATGAGTGGTGCAGGCCAGAGCCCATCAGTGAGCACGACGTTGAGAGATGGATTGGAAGGCTGACCTGGAGGGCTTCTTGGCTCAGGTCTGAGGGTGCAGCGCTAGTGCCCCACTCCGAAAGGTCACTCCTTTACGAGGCCGCTGACGGCCTCTATGAACTAGCTGCCGACCTTGGCCCCAGCCTAGGTTCGCTCCTCGGCAAGACAAAGGCCAGAATACACGGTGATCTTCACCTATATCAGATAATCATCATAGATCGGGATAATATCATAATCACGGACTTTGAAGGCGAGCCATACAGAATGCCGGCCTCTAAAGCCGAAAAGGAGCCCCTCTCAAGGGATCTCGCAGCCTTCGGCAGAAGCATAGACTACGCTGCCATAATGGGCGAGCAGGCCAGGACGGGTTCTTCGATAGCCGACATCTCTAGCTGGCCTTCTCAGGAGACCCTTAGCTGGGAGAAGACGGTCTTCAAGCAATTCCTAAGAGGCTACATTGAGGCTGACGGACGCATGAGAGGGAGCCTCGCCGATGAGATAACGCCAGCAGCGCTGACGTTCTGGATAGCCGAAAGGGCCAGCTATGAGGTCATATACGAGCTTGTGGCCCGGACCGGCTACCACTACATTCCGATTAACGCCATCATTAGGCTCGTCGAGGGCAAGGACCCGCTAGTGAGCGCTGTCGAGACAGCCTACTCGTGAGTAAGGATGAGGGTTCTTGGATCTGAGTCGCTGTCAATTATTACGAAGCCGAATCGCACGAACTGTAACCTCGAGCCCTTAGGGTACCCCGCCAGGGTTCCCTCGGCTATGCCCTCGTGCCTCACGAGCTCAAGTCCCTTGGGTTCAAGGACGACCGCCTTTACAGAGTAGGACTCGGGAACCCATTGGACTATCTGGAGCGAGCGCTTCCTGGCCTCTTCAAGACTGATGCCTGTGAGCCTGAGCACCCCCGCGCCTAGGTCCACGAGGTAATTACCTAGACCCATCAGCCTTACGGCACCTCTGTTTGCGTCCGCAGCAGTAACATAGACCCTGTCCCCAGGACATGCCCTAAGCTCCCTTGCCCTGTCTGGCCTGTCAGGGTGAAGGGGCAGCCTCGCGGTGAGGCACTCGGGCTGTTCAAGCTTGAGGGGCAGGCCCTTCCCTTCAGACGTTTCAATGAACATAAGCCTGTCAGCCATGGGATCGAGCCTCTTCCTGTTCGCTGCAGCCAAGTTGGCCCAGCTCAGCTTGGCATCCGTGGGCTTGACGCCAACCTCCAGTATAGTCTCCCATATGGACTCAGGGAGTATCCCCCTCCTCCTGAGGCCCGCAATAGTGCCAAACCTGGGGTCGTCGAGGCCCATGAACTCGCCTGGCCTGTCCTGCATTATCTTCTTAATGTAGCTCTTGCTCATTATGAAGCCCTCCAGCTTGAGCCTTCCGAAGTGTATGAAGGTGGGCTCCTTCCAGTTGAAACATCTATAGACGTAGCTCTGCTTCTCCGTGTTCACCTGGTGCTCCTTTCCCCTCAGCACGTGGGTTATGCCCATGAGATGATCGTCGACGCTCACGGCGAAGTTATAGGTGGGCCACACTATGTACTTGCTGCCTGTCAGGGGGTGCGGGTGTTTAGAGGTGTCTATCAGCCTAAGGGCAACCCAGTCCCTTACACTTGGGTTTGGGTTGTTGAGATCAGTCTTGACCCTCACCACAGCCTCCCCCTCGGAATAGTGACCTGAAAGCATCTTGTCAAACTGCTCGAGCTGCCACTCGGGGGGCATAGAGCGGTACTGGGGTTCTCTCGACTCTGCTATGGCCCTCTTGCTCTCATCACCCCCTAGGTCGACATATGCGCAGCCCTTTCCCAGAGCCTCCCTGGCAACCTCGTAAAACACGCTCATCCTTAGGCTCTGAACGTACTCCTCGTCCCACCTTATGCCAAGCCAAATCAGGTCCTCCTTTATCATGTCGTAAGCCTCCCTTAGCGGCGTCTTTGTCCTAGGATCGGTGTCCTCGAACCTGAGCACCATCTTACCCTTATACATGCGGGCGTACTCGTAGCTGAGTATCGCTGGCCTTGCGTTGCCTATGTGAATTGCAAAATCAGGGTTAGGGGCAAACCTTGTAACTACCTGACCCTCAACGGCGTTCGGGAGCGGTGGAAGGCGTCCCCTCTGCTCCTTCCCCTGCTGGACGTTCATGATCTCGCCTAGGCTCTCTAGCTCGAGCCTCTGCCTATCGATGCCAAGCGCGTTCACCTCCTCTACTATCGGCCGCGCCAGCTCGACCAGCTCTCTGGCCTTCGGCCTCAGATCAGGTCTCTCCCCAAGCAGGGCCGATATCACGCTATTTACCTGAGCGCGACCCCCGTGTTGGACTGCATTCCTAAGCGCATAACGCCTGATGGTCTGCCTTAGTTCCTCGCTCAAGGTCTCACCAGCTTCACTTCTCTCGCTCAGAGCTGAAGATGGCGAGCTCCTTTAACGCTTCATAAGCGGCCTCGTCCTTGACGTAGCCTGCCTCCCTTAACGTGACCAGCCTCTCTACGGCGAGCTGAGAGTAGCTATTAGCAAGGCCTTCCGCGTAGTCAAGGGCGCCTGTCTCTTTTATTAACTCGGCAGCCCTCCTCAATTTGTCCTCGTCGAAGTTCCCCGCGAATATCTCCGCAAGGAGCGCGCGGGCCTCCTGGCTCCTCGAGGCAGCATATATAACCAGAAGTGTCTTCTTACCCCTCCTGAGGTCGCTGTATATGGGCTTACCCGTCTTAGAGGGGTCCCCAAACAGCCCCAGTATGTCATCCCTTATCTGGAATGCCAGCCCGACAAGCCTGCCGTACTCGCCCATGGTCTCTATAACCTCGTCCCTGGCCTGGGCAGCGATAGCACCCATCTTGGCAGATGCCTCTATGAGGGCCGACGTCTTCAGGTATATCATGTTGAGGTAGTCGCTGGGTCCCACGTCCCAGGTCTTCTCGAACATGAGGTCATAAGCCTGCCCCTCTGCGACCTTCTTGGCCGCGTCGGCAAGGACTCTCACTGACCTGGCGACTAAGTCTCCGGGTAGGCCAGCAGCCTGGGAGTCGAAGGTCGTTAGGAACGAGACCGCAAACATGAGATCGCCCGCAGTTATAGCCATAGGTACCCCGAAGACCTTGTGAACCGTTGGTATTCCACGCCTGAAGTCATCGTTGTCCATTATGTCATCATGAACTAATGTGAAGTTGTGGAAGATCTCAACAGCTAGGGCAAGGGGCAGCGCCCTGCTCTCAGCTTCGACCCCTCCTAATGCCCTCGCGGCCAAGAGCACTATAAGGGGCCTCAGCCTCTTGCCTCCGCCCTTTATAAGGTGGGCGCTAGCCCTATAGACCTCCTCAGGGGACCCCTTAAGGACCTCAAGCAGCTTGGAGTCTATTAATGGGATATACTTCCTCGAGAGCTGGTCCAACGCCTCAAACGGCAAGCCTTCTCCGCCACAGTAGCGTCTCCAGCCTAGTTTTTAATGCATACCTATCTATGTCGATCCCCCTCGCCTCAAGCTCTTCCCTTAGCCTACCCCACACAGATAAAGGCGCCCTCCACAGGTCATCGACCCTGCTCCCTCCGACCATGAACACGGCAGTCCTCAGCTGGTATATCGTTGTCTCCACCAAGGAGGCCAGGGTGCCGCTGCCCTTCGATAGGGCCCTGAGAGCAGGGGCGGCAAAGCCTGCCACGTCGGCCCCGAGCGCTATCACCTTAGCCGCGTCAAGGCCAGACCTTATGCCTCCGCTCCCAACTATGTAAGCCCACGGGGCCACGTCGCGGGTCTCAACGACCGCTATTGCGGTGGGGTTGCCCCAGTGGTCTGCTAGGGGACCTGGGTCCCTGACAGGGGTCCCTCCGTGCCTTGCTGCAGACCTGAGGGACTCTACCTTAATCCAGTTGGTACCTCCCAAGCCCGCGACGTCGAAACACTTGACACCAATGGAGCTCAGATAGGCCACGTCCTCCCTGCTGAGCCCGGTTCCGACCTCCTTTACGATCACGGGGACGGACAGCTGTTCCGCCAACTCCTCAACCTTCGCCAGCACGCCCGAGAAGTACGGGTCGCCCTCGTCCTGGTACGCCTCCTGTCCCGGATTGAAGTGCACCGCTATAGCGTCAGCCTTTATCATCTCAATGGCCCTTGCAGCCTCCCTTACGCCATAGCCCTTGCTGAGCTGAGGGGCCCCTAAGTTAGCGACAACGAATGCGGTGGGAGCCTTCTCCCTGACTATAGAGTAAGTCCTGACGACGGAGGGGTCCTCGATTCCAGCCCTCTGACTGCCAACCCCGATAGCTATCCCGAACCTTTCCGCGACCTCAGCCAGGGCCGCATTTATAGCCTCAGAAGTTTGGTGACCCCCTGTCATGCCCGTTATCATCAGCGGCGCCCGCAGCGTCTTTCCGCAGAAATCCTTCGAGAGATCTACATAGTCTAGGTCAACTGAGGGAGAGGCTCTGTGGACAAGCCTAACCTCGTCAAGAAGGGTCCCCTCAGCTGAGTCCGTGGCGAGCCTCTCCACTATTTCTATGTGCTCTTGCTTCCTCTCGACGGTGCTGTTCATCGAAACCCTACCCAGCAGTACTAGCATCGAGTATTAAGAGCTCTGTGCTCGCTCCTGCACCCTTGAGCGGCCCATTATCTCGTCGACGACCTCGGCGTAGAGGAAGCCAACAATTATCCATGCTAAGAGCACGTCCGACTCCGACCTTAGTTGCTGCGAGGCCAGGCTGCTGATCAGGGCCCAGCCGCTGTACAGCGCTGCCACAAGTCCTGTTAGGGCCCCAAGTAGCCTCCTCAGTATCCAGCTGAAAGTCTTGAGGGACCCATAAATTAACGCCCTCCTCAGGGCCCTCGTCTCCTCAACCATGTAGGAGACGTTGGCCGATATGTGCACGAACAGGTTTGCCATGCCGGCGAGCGCCCCATATATGAGGAAGAGCGTGAACGGCCTCATGAGTATTATGAGCGCGGGCAGCACAACTAACGCGTAGAGGACTATTGTGGCCAGCACGGCGTTCATTGGGTGCGCCCCCCTGACGTACCCTAACTGCCTGGGCAACATGTCGTTCTTGGCCATGGCGTAGATAGTCCTTGACGTGGCGGCCATGAAAGAGAGAGGGGCGAGCACGCCATCGTTGAAGGCAGCAAATAACAGGGGGACGAAGGCCACGTCCTTATAATATAGCCTCATGAAGTCTAGGACCGGGACCCTTGCAGAAAGAATGAAATTTATCTTGTTCGTATAAAGGCCTGCGTCTATCATGGAGTACACGACGCCGGCCGCGAGGAGGCCGCCCAAGACAACGACTAGGATAGCGGCCCTGCCCACGTCCTCTTTCTTAAGGGCCTCGCCCGCGAGCGGCGTTATAGATCCATACCCGGTAGGTATGCCGACGGCGAACAGTATTGCTGCGGCGAGTGAGCCTGAGCTAGGCCAGTGCACCTTGAGGGGGTTATATAGCCGGAACCCTACTATGGCAAGGTCAGCCACTATTATGAAGATCAGGGCGGCCAGCTCGATTGAGGCGGCCACCTCAGCGTATCGTGCAGAGGGCCTTATCCCGAGGGCCAGGAACAGCGATGAGAGGAACAGTATCAGGACGGAGCCTAGGAGGGGGTTCAATCCAAGTGCATACCTGAGGATATACGTGGCCCCCATTACGTAGGCGGCCCCGTAAAGAACTGAGTAAAGCACGTAGGTCCAGCCGGTCTCGAGTCCTAACCTCCTGGTCATACTGTACAACGCATATATGTAATAGCCCCCTGCCTCTCCATATCTCTTTGAGAGCCCATACACCGACAGGGCGTTGAAGAGTACCACCAGCATGCCCAAGACAATTACGACCGGGGCCGCGAAGCCAACGTAAATAATCACGCCGGTCGCGTAAGACAGGAGGCTCAGCAGAGCTGCCTGCCCACCGAATGACAGGAATATTAGGTCCCTCAGCGTCAGGGTCCTGGCTAGGCCAGCCTGTCGGCTCGCCCTTGAGGCCCTGCCCGAAGAGTCGCTGGCGGCTTCAGCCTTGTCAGCCATCACGTCTGTCTTTCCAACGTCGAATTTTAAGTGTTGCTGGAGGTAACGTCATATTGGCACAGCGAAGGTGGGCTTGTTGGAGTATGAGGGCTGTGGATACAGTCAGGAACTTGAAGAGCTTTCGCAGAGGGTTGCTGACCTGAAGTCCCAGTACGAGTCCATTATGTCAGACTTGTCCTCAGTGCTAGCGGCCGAGTCAGAGCTAATATCGTGTCTTAGGCTGCACGTGGGGGGGTACTTCGAAAACCTTGGCGCGCCTCGCCCGCCAGAAAAACCCGACCTTGAGGTGCCCATTAACACAAGTGGCCAGCTGAGTTGCCAGGAGGCCCTCAGGGCCCTGCTAGCGCTCAGATCTCGGGAGTCCTCCCTTACCTTTATGTTGGCTGAGCTGAGGGGCTTCATCATCAACGAGATAATTAGGTTGGCCGGTCTCGTGGGTCTCTGCAGGCACTTTGAGCCTGAGCTGGCTGAGGGTGTGTACTCAGGCGTTCTAGACTCAAGCCTGAGGAGGTACCTGGCCCTGTGAAGTCTTGACGGCCCCGCTTTGCTTGCTAAACCTCCGACTTGCCACTACGTACAGCGCGTATAGCACTTCGACTAGTACTATCAGCTGGACTAGGTCTACGTCATAGCTCACGTGCCCTGTGATGCTCGTAAGGACCTCAACTAAGGGGTAAAGGGCCACCCTTGCATGGAGCACCTCTGCCTCATAGACTAGGTGCCCCGAGTCCGCTCCGAGCATCAGGCCTAGTGGCACGTATCTGGCCTTCGCGTAGGTCAGGAGAGCCATAACGTACATGAGTAGGCCTAGGTCAACAGCTAGCCCTGAGACCAGGGACCCACCATAGCTTGCGAGGTAACCTATGGCTGCGGAAAGGGCTGCGAAGAAGGATATGACCAGCCAGAGGCCGATCCTTGGAAAGCCTGCCTCGACTTCACGTCCCTGGTTCATTGAGTAACCCTTGCCTAGAACCCTAAACTTGAGGCAGCTTTTAAACAACGGGCCTAGAGGGCTAAACAGGTGCTATTGCTTGTTCAGGCACGGAGGCCACCTACATCACAGGGGCCACGAGCCTGACGCCCTGGTAGACGAGGTCGTAAAGGCCCTAAACCTTTCGGAAGGGATGATCGTAGCTGACCTAGGGTCTGGACCTGGAAGGTTCTCGATCCCGTTGGCCAGGGCAGTTGGACGGAGTGGGAGGGTTTATGCCATTGATATAGACGAGGGGTCTCTGAAGGAGCTGGCGAACGAGGCTAGCTCCTACGGCCTCAACAACGTCGAGACCATTAGGGCTGACCTTAGCCAGGGAATCCCCCTCCAGCCCTCCTCTGTCGACGTAGCCCTCATGGCTAACGCGCTGCATGGCTTCATGCACGCGGGGGTCGGGCCCTTTATAGTGAGAGAGGTCGAGAGGATCCTGAAGTCTGGAGGCCTCTTCGTGGTCGTGGAGTTCAAGAAATCTATTACGTCGTTTGGCCCACCCCCCTGGATCAGGGTCAGCCCCGATGAGGTAATCGACCTAGTAAAGGGGTCCTCGCAGTCACTCGCAATAGAGGGAAGAATAGACGACGTAGGAAGGTCACATTACCTCCTTAAGTTTAGAAAGACCAGGGGGTGATAAATTGACCCCACACGTGAGCCTGTCAGAGCTCGTCAGAAGGTTAGGCCAGCTCAGGAGGAAAATGTCGGATTTGGGCTGCGACGTAGCCTATTTGACAAGCCCAAGCTCAATATTTTACTTCACCAACGTTGGGCTCATACAGACCGAGAGACCCCTCATCCTAATAGTACCGCTGGATGGCGATGTTGAGCTGATAGCGCCCCTCGTCGAAAGGGGGCACATAGAGTACAGGAACTCCAGGTGGGGCGGGGTTATCAGAAACGTGACATATTACTTTGACTACCCAGGCGAGAGGAGCGTGGTTGAGCTCGCCAGTGACTTGCTCCTGTCTGAGCACAGGGCCAGGTGTGTCGCGGGCGACTCACCGACGGGGGCGCAGCCCATATACGGGTATCGCGGACCGTCCCTCTCAGACGTCCTTAAGTCAAGGGGGGCGAGGTTCGTTGACCTCGAGGACACCATTTACAGCCTAAGGTTCGTCAAGAGTGATGAAGAGTTAAGTCTAATAGAGGAGAGCGGCAGGTGGGCATCAAGGGCCGTTGAGGTCGCCCTGCAAAGCGTGAGGCCGGGGAAGTGGGACTGGGAGGTAATGATCGAGGCCAGCGCTGTCGTCCTTAAGGAAATGAACGCCGTATACTCGCCCTACACCCCACTCAAGGAGGCGGTTGGCCCCGTGGTAGGCTTCAGGGGCCAGGTCGGCGAGTTCTCAGCATACCCCCATGCGCTAGTGGCTGAGAGACCCATCAGGGATGGAGACGTTATCGGGATCGGGGCAGGCCCTGAGATAGGCGGCTATTACGCCGAACTTGAGAGGACCCTCGTAGTTAACAAGCCCAGTGAGCAGGTCTCTAGGCTATTCAATTATATGCTCAGGCTAAGAGAGTCTGCCATCAAGGCTGCAGCCCCTGGAGCTGACGTATCAAAGATAGACGCCGCCGTTAGAGAGGAGGCTAAAAGGCTTGGGGTCCTTGATATGCTAAGACATCACACAGGCCACGGAATCGGGATCGAGGTACACGAGCCACCTTACCTTGACGTAGGGTACAGGGCGAGGCTTGAGCCAGGAGTTGTCTTCACCATAGAGCCAGGGCTATACGTTCCAGGTCTAGGAGGTTTCAGACATAGCGACACGTTTGTGGTGACCAAGGACGGCCTTAAGCAGCTAACTAGGTTCCCAGAGGACCTCGAAGACCTAGTGACGGGCGCTTAGCACAGGTCGCTCACGTCCTGGTTCCTTATCTTGAACCTCTCGTTCCTCGCCACGAGGCCCCTCTCATGGTACGCCAAGGCCTCCCAGAAGCCGTCAACGTAATCCTCTACAAGGCTTATCCTGCTCACCCACTTAGCGCCTTTCCAGCCATACAGGTTCGGGTTGAACAGACGGACCGGGCCGCCGTTCTCGGGCTGGAGCGGCTTTCCGTCCATCTCAACGACAAGCATAGTACTTTCGGCCTCGCTAAGCGGCATCACGGAAGAGTAGCCGGTGACGCTCTCTGCATAGATCCACCCTGAGTCTGGTACGTTGCCGATCCTCCTCAGTAGGTCACCCAGTAGGACGCCCCCGTATCTTTTACCTCTCACTGTCCATCCAGTAACGCAGTGGAAGTCCATGGTGCCCTGATCCCTTGACGCGGCCACTACTTCGTCGTAGGTCAAGGTAGTTTCCCTGCCGCCAATTTCAACAGTCAGCCTCCAAGACTGTGGCTGGAGGTTTGGGATCTCGCCTTCGGCCACGTAAACCACGAACTTTGGTATGGTTACCTGACCTGGCGGGACATCGTTGTTGACGGGGCAGTCTTTCTTGGCCTCCTTATATCCCACGTTGACTCCAATCGACAGGGATCGCCCTGACGAAAGCTCCTCGTTAACCTCTGGAGGGAGAACGCCTAGAGCTCCCGTATACAGTACGCCGGACACGCTGAGAGGCCTATCGCCCCTAGCCACTAGTCTCAGCTCGCCTAGCTCAGCAGAACCGAAGATTGCGCGAAACTTGTATAACTCAAACGACCTGCCTATGAGCTCCCTCTCCGAGAATATTGGAGTCATATCTATCTTGAGCAGCTCGCCTACGAGACGGGCGCCGGCACGCGCCATTTCAGTGATCTCTCTGACCCCTGCAACTGAGCCCGAGACGCTGCAGTCTAGGACAACCGAGACGCCTATCTTGGCGAGCCTGCGGTTAAGATACGCCCTGCACCCAGTTACAGAGCCGGGCAGCGCAATCCCCTTCCGACCTCCACCCCCGCCCACTTAATTTTGCTTGTACTGGGGGCTCTCGTGCTAGAGAAGCTTGATAGGGTACCCAGGAAGTACAGGCCCCTGGCCGGGCTGGTCTCAATACCCCTCATTATGAGGCTCCTCTATAATATCGACCTACGGACGGCAACTCTTGGAGGTCTGGCCTTATCGTCAGCTGGGCTGGCCACACTGTACGCGATCCGAAGGCTTCTTAGGCCGAGGGAACAGGGGGCTCGCCTTCAGGTTAGGGCGTTCGAGGTTGAGATAGGGGGTAGCTCTGAGGAGAGGGCCCAGGGGGCGAGACACGTGGAGGAGATCCTTAAACAAAGAGCCAGGGCAGGTAGGGTTAGGTACGTAGTCCTCTCGTCTCTGCAAGGGGGCTATAGCAGGACCATAATTGGGATAGGAGGGGATCCCAGCGACGTCAGCGTCGAGGAGGAGGTAGCCAAGACCCTGATGGCCATGAACCTCAGGAACGTGAGGGTTCGCGACGTTGACTCGTCAACACTAGACGTCGTTTCCAGGGTGATAAACTCGGTGCCACCTTCCTTTCGCGGTGACCCTCTCTTCATAACGCCCTCTCAGGGGTCCGTCTCGGACGGAACCCCCGTCGAGGGCATCTACCTTGGCACTGCCTATGAGGGGGCGTATCCCAGGCCCGCCTACCTGGCCAAGTCAGACCTAGAGGGCCACGTCGGCATATTCGGCTCAACAGGTACTGGGAAGACTACGACCCTTGCCCTAATCACCTACAGGGCGGCCCTTATGGGCTATAACGTGATAGCGCTTGACTGGGCCAGCGAGATATCGAGCGTCCTGGGTGGCCTCAAGGCCGGCCTGCCGTTCAAAGACGTAGACCCTACGAATGGAGGCGGCCTTAACCCCTTCTCTGATGAGGAACTAGTCTCAAGGCTTGAGCTGCTGCTCGATGTTTTGGGGGAGGCCCTTGACCTGACCCAGCCCCAAACGTATTTACTTATGAAGGTAGTCGAGGAAAGGGGCCTTCCGTCAAACTTCGGGGAACTTGAGCGTATGGTTGAAGGCTACCCTGAGGAGGCCCGGTGGGACAGGGACGTCAAGAGGGGACTCCTGAGAAAGATCGGCCTGCTCGCGAGGGAAGGAACTTCGAAGGCGTTTTGCGGGCAGCTGGACGTGAGGGAGCTAGAGGAGCATAACGCTATCATAAGGCTTGACCGGATCTACGGCCAAGCGGCGCGAAAGGCGTACGCCCTGATACTCCTCTCATCATTGTTCGCTAGGAGGGAGAGGGCTAGGCCCGTTCTCGTCGCTATCGACGAGGCGCACAACCTTATGGGCACTGAGGGAGACACCGTCGGAAAGATCATGGCTGAGTCGAGGAAGTACAGGCTCCACATAGCCCTTGCCACACAGTCACCTTCCGCTATACCCAACAGCGTTCTGCTGAACTCAAATACCAAGATAGTTCATGCACTGAGAAGCTCAAGGGACAAAGAGGTGATACTGCAGACGATGAACCTCCCTCGCGAGCTAGTTGATGAGCTTGACAAGCTAAGGCCCGGCGAGGCCATACTTCAGTCCCCCTCGACCCCCAGGCCGATCCTAGTAAAGGTCGAGCTCAGACCCCCACCTGATCACAGCCTGAGAGACCTCATCAAGGGAGAGCCAGTCTATCCTGATGCCAGCGTCCCACGCCTCAACCTTATCAAAGAAGGACCCCAGAGAGACACGGGCATCAGCCCATGACGTGTCGACTTCGAAGACCATATCCTGGTGCTCTAGCAGCTCTTCGGCCACGACTCCAAGGGCCTCGGCCATGACGTTCTCGAGAATCTTTCTCCTCTCCCACCCCCTGCTCTCAAGCCTGGAAAATAGAAGGAGGGGATTTGCCCTCAGAAGAGCTACTACGGCTGTCATCTGATACAATTCATCGTCGTCTAGGAACAGCCCTGGATAGTGAGTTGCAATCACAGTACAGGGGCCCCTGATCTCCCCCTTAATTGCCTCGATTAACCTATCCTCGTCAATTATGAGCGTGCCTTCCCTCTCTGGGTCGGGCGTTCCTAGGGACCTCTCAACGGCCAGCCTTGAAGGCTCGACAACGCCGCACCTAAGCTCAGCCGCTAGGAGCTGAGCGAACGTGGTCTTCCCGACGCCAGGGGTGCCGGCAACTATCACGATGAAGGGCTCTGGAGGCCTTTTCTCAAGGACCAAAGCCTGGACACCTCGTCGACGGGCTGGGACTCGTAGACCTCCTCAACCCCGTGCCTCAAAACCCTGACGACAGGCCTCTCCGAGACCTCGCCAACCCTGCCTATGAAAGAGTACTCTACGCCTAGCGATTCGAGGACCCCCTCAGCCTGCTTTGCTCTGTCAGGAGGCACTGCCGCTACGAGGGCACCGCTTCCAATAGCCTTAAGGGGGTCCAACGAGAGGGCCCCAAGGAGACTCCTTGTAAGCTCAAGCACCCTGACCTTGTCGCTATCTATGATTACGTTCCTTCCGGAGGCGAAAGCGAGCTCGTAAAGGGCCCCTATTAGACCTCCCTCCGTTACGTCGTGCATGCTAGTCACGAGGCCCTCCTCAGCCAGAGCTATGGCGTAATTCACCACGCTTATCCTGTCGAAGAGCTTCAAGGCATCGCTGAGGGTCTCCTGATGGACGCCTTTAGAGATCGCCTCCTCCTTGAAGTCGGTAGCCACTATTATAGTTGCCTCCAACCCGGCCGGCCCAACCTGCAGCACTAGATCCCCTGTCCTGGCGCCCCCCGTCCTGACTGCGCATGCCCTGCAAGCGCACCCCAACACTGTCGCCACCACTATTGGCCTGTATATGTTAGGGGCTGCCTCAGTATGGCCGCCCACTATCTCAATGCCAAGCCTCTTAGCCTCCCTGGCCGCGTCCTCAATTATCGCGGCAAGCGACGATAACCTTGAGCCGGCGGGCATGATCACGTCAAGCAGGGCCCAGGACGGCCTTGAGCCCCTTGTGGCAACGTCATTAGATGCCACGTCAATAGCCAACGCCCCTACTCTATAGGACGCCTCAGTTATAGGGTCGCTATGCAAGGCCAGGACGCAGGTGCCGAGGTCAATTAGGGCCGCGTCCTCACCAACGGACGGCCCAAGGACTGTTGACAACCTTACGAAGCCTGAGACCCTTGAGAGCACTAGCCCTAACAGGTCCCGCGTTGGCAGCTTTCCGACCCACCCGCCTTCATATATGCCGGGGCCAGTCCCCATCCTCTGTTGCACCGCGGGCCTCTACAAAGAGGCTCAGTACTCCTCCCTCGCGAGCCTGGCCGCCTTGACCATGTTAATTAGCTTAGCCTTTGCAACCTCCCTCGGAAGCCTCTTAAGGCCGCAGTCAGGATTAATGTAAACCTTCTCAGGCGGGAGTATGCCGAGCTTCATCAGCTGATCTATCGACTGCTTTATCTCCTCGACGGTCTCCACCTGGAGCGAGTGGACGTCAATTAATCCGTAGCCCAGCTCCTTGCTATACCCGTACTCCTTGAGGTAGGGAAGAAGCCTGAAGTCGCTGTTCTTGAACTCAAGCGCGAACTGGTCAACTGGGTACTCCAATATGTATGGCATCAGCCTCTCGAGGCGTCCGTAGCATATGTGGACTATCCTCTTGGCATCAACCCCCGCCAGGATGAACCTTAGGGCCTCCCCAGCGAGCTCTGCCTCCTCGCGCCATGGCCTTGTTGAGAGCGCTGGCTCGTCTATCTGCACGTACCTTGCCCCTGCTCTGACGGCGTCTAGGACCTCCTCCCTTATCACCTTTGCCAGCGCCATAATTAGCTCAGGCCTATCCCTGTAATGCAGGTTGAAGCTCCACTCCATCATGGTGTACGGTCCCGTTATTATGAACTTGACGGGCCTGCCCTGGCTTATTGAAGAAGCGTATACCCAGTCGTCTATAGCTAGCGGGGCCGTCCTCTGCAGCTCCCCAACGATAATCGGCTTTCTGAAGTACATGTTATCGAAGATCCGAACCCACTCACCCTCGCTGTACCCCTTGACCCGCTGGGCGAAGTAGACAACCATGTCCTCACGGGACTGCTCACCGTCGCTTATTATGTCGACGCCTGCCTCGAGATAATCCTTAACAACCTCTGAGATCGGCGTCCTTATTAACCTGTGGAACTCTTCCTCGGTGATCTCACCCTTGTCCCTCCTCTTGATGATCTCCGAAGCCCCCGCTATCTTAGGATAGCTGCCGATGACGGTCGTAGGAAACTTTGATGGAACCTCGTAGCTCACGCCATCTCACCCCTTAATACCTCAGCGTACCGGCCTAGGAGGACAGTCTTTCTTAGGCTATAAGTGTACGGGATCACGTCAAACCAGGTGGTCGTAGTTATGCCGGCCTCTCCGTCATAGCCCTTTAACGCCTGCCGCACCCAGTCCTTAACCCTATCGAGGCTGTCGTCCTCTATCCTCCTGGCATCTATGACGCCCATGACGGGTCTGTGGTCCCCGAAGCCATGCTTCGCCAAAAGGTTGAGGGCCCTCTTAGGGGCGTCCGCTATATCCAGTGACAGGTAGGTGGTCTTAGCCTCAAGGGCCTCGCTGTACACAGCGTCGGTAGGCACGTCAAAGTAAATCGCTAGCACCGTCGGTATCTTAAGCTGTGAGGCTATCCTGTTTATGAGCTCGACTGCTAGCCTCGCGTCGTCACTGGAAGTGTCCTGGTCTGAAAGTATCGGCTCATCAATTTGGATAGCCCCTGCGCCTGCTGCCTCCGCCTGCTGAGCCTCCATGGAAAGCGCTGACGCTATCCCTTCGGCCAGCTCCTCCTTGCTGAGCCCTGAGGCGTTCTTGGACATCAGGGTGAAAGATAGCGGTCCAGGTATCACTGCCTTCAAGGGCGAGGGCTCTGCTATAGGGGCGAACGCCCGTATCCTCGGTGCCCACACGAACGTGGACGGGTCAGGCTTGTCAACAAATACTGGGACCCTGTAGAAGAAGTTATTATCAAAGTACCTTAGTAGGCCGTCAGTCGCGACGTTCCTCCAAGCGCCCACGAAGGGTCTAAAGATGTCGTGCCAGTCGACCATACCGTCAACTACGTACCTTAGGCCAACGGCCTCCTGGGCTACTATAAGGCCCGCCTCCGTGATCGTGACCTTCCAGCTGAAGTCGTTGGCGGCAACGGCCCCCCTCTCAATGTCCCTAAGAGTGTGCCTGGTCTCCCTTGGCCTAGGATAGCCCCCGAGCGTCATTGCCCACAGGTCCATCGCAGTTCCCAAGCACAGTCAGGGCTTCATAGTAAAAAGCCTATGTTATCCCTTGAGCTGATTTAGGCGTCGACCTCTCGACTACTTTTAAACCTTGAATGCTCGGCGAGGGCGGGATAGAGCTTGCCTAGGATCTCGAGAAACGTATACATAGTCGACGGGGTCAGGGTTCCTGTTGGCAAGTTCGGTGGGGCCTACAAGGACGTACCCGCCGCTGACCTAGCTGCGTTCACGCTGAAGGAGCTAATGTCTAGGGTAGGCATTAGGCCGAGTGACATAGACCTCGTTGCCTACGGCCATGTAATAAGGGCAGGGACCGGAATGGACACCGCCCGCCAAGCAGCGATCAAGGCTGGCGTCCCTGAGCACGTGGACTCTATGACGATAGACATGGTCTGCGCGAGCGGCATGGCGGCGATAATAACGGCCGCCAACTACATAGCGGCCGGAAGCTACAACCTTGTTGTGGCGGGTGGCATGGAGTCGATGAGCATGGCTCCCTTCCTCGTATCCTCCAATGCCAGGTGGGGGGTAAAGCACCTCATAGGGAGGGAGTGGAGGATACTGGATTCAATGGTCTACGACGGTCTCTGGGACGTGCTCCTAAACAAGGTAATGGGTGAGGAGGCTGACCTAACCGCGAGGGAGTATAGGGCGCCGAGGGACGTCCTTGACCACATCTCTTTCGAGAGCCACATGAGGGCCGCTAAGGCCTGGGACTCAGGGGCCATGAAGGATTTCGTAGTCCCCTACGAGAGAAACGGAAAGGAGGTCCTCGCACAGGACGAGGGAATAAGGAGGGACACTAGTATCGAGAAGCTCAAGTCATTACCCTACGCCTTCACCCAGGAGGGTCCTCACACCGCAGGGTCTAGCTCCCAGCTCAGCGACGGCGCCGCCTCGCTGCTCCTGGCGAGCGAGGAAGCGGTCAAGTCCCTTGGGCTCAAGCCCATCGTCCGCTTGGTCGGCTTCGCCTACCATGGAGTAGAGACCTGGAGGTTCCCAGCCGCCCCCGTTGGTGCCGTCAAGAAGCTCCTGGACGACATAGGTTGGTCAAAGGAGAGCGTCGACTTCTGGGAGAACAATGAGGCCTTCGCAATAAATACCTACATTCTGCACACGGAGCTCGGCATCCCATATGACAGGCTTAACGTTCACGGGGGAGCCATAGCGGTCGGGCATCCTCTTGGCATGAGCGGGGCCAGGATCACGTTGGAGCTGATAAATGTCCTGAGACTACATGGGGGCAGGAGGGGAGTTGCGTCAATATGCCACGGCCTCGGCGGCGCCGCGGCAATAGCGATCGAGCTCGTTTGATGCAAGTTTAATGCGCAGGAGGGATGCGAGCTGTACAGGGCCTATGAGCGCTGGCTAAGCACCGCCCTCACCTTCTCCGCGTTCTCCCTGAACTGCTGAAGCTCGCTGAGCCTGGCCTGCCTCCTGGCCTCAGCCTCGCTCAACATTTTCCTCTGCCAGTCCTCCGTGATCTCAGCCTGAGGGACCGGCTCACTCCTCCCAGTGGGTCCTATGTGAACTAGCGTGAAGTAACTTGTTGTGGTGTGTCTCTCCTCGCCAGTTACTTCGTCTCTCTTTATTACCTTTGCCGTGACCTCAAGGCTTGACTTACCAACGTACGTAAGCGCGCTGTACGTTATTAGGGTCTCGCCAAGGAGTACGGGCACGTAGAAGTCAGTGCTGTCTACAGACGCCGTCACGACGGCCCCCCTTGCGTACCTGGTTGCAACTATTGCTGTGGCCTCGTCGAGAAGTCTCATCAGCCTGCCTGCGAACAGCGCGTTTATCTGCATCACGTCCTCAGGCATGACGACCTTCTGCGTCACTATCATGAAGCCCGGTATTAGAGGCCTTGGAGGGGTGGTGTCAAAGACCTTCTGCTTCCGGTCCTTTATCCTGTCGTCGCGAGTCTTCCTCCTCTTCAAGGCGTCCTCGTAAAGGGCCTCCTCGTCAGGGCCCCTTGGCCTTATACAAACCCCCACTGGCGTGGGCCTCAGGTCCCTTCCAACTGCGACATAGGTCATGTGGGCCAGGGTAGTGAGCCTCCTCTCATTCATGACCGGGTTCTCGGCCTCCACGAGTAGGCTGACCTCAATACTGCTCCTGCCAACATAGTCTATCCATGACGTAATTACAGCGTTCTCCCCAACGAGAACTGGCGACATGAAGAAGAGGCTCTCAAGGCTGGCAAGCAGGGTAGGCTTCCTCGCGATCCTCGTCGCGGCCATGTTTGAGGCCTGGACCATCCAGTCCTCCATTATTCCGCCGAAAAGCATGCCGAGGGGGTTCGCGTGCATAGGTAGCACCTGGAAGATTGTTGTAGATATCGTCTGGAACGGCGACAGCTCCCTTTCGCACCTGACCTCCTCCATTAGTTAAGGCCCGAGCTAGTCCTATGCCTAGGCCAAAATAAGCCAATAGCTCAGCCGCACACGGCCTCTATGAGGACCTTCCTGACCGCTAAGCCCTTCTCCTTGAGTCTGGCTGAGAGTTCGTCCAGGAGGCCTCCGTCTATGTCAAATATCCTGCCCGTGTTCTTGCAATAGACGTTGATGTGAGGGGTTGGCTGATCTATCCTGAGCTTGTCCTCTACAGTAAAGGTCTCTATCACGCCCATTGACTCAAGCATCTTGATTGTGTTGTAAACAGTTGAGATCCCTACCCTGGGAAGCTGGCTCTGGGCCTCGTCGAAGAGCTCCTTAAGGGAGGCGTGATCCTTTACCCTGGTCAGAATAAGCTTAGTCAGCAGAACCCTCTGGGGGGTAACCCTCTTCTCCTCCTCGCTCATCTTCTCTAGTATCTCTTGTAGCTTCTCTCGGATCAGCCTCTCCTCATAGTCTTCGTTTACAGGCATTTTCATTCACTACATCGTTTTTGTAAGCTAAGGTTTATAAGTGATTATATTTACATAGGTAGGACGTTACTGGCCAGCTCAGCTAGTAAACTCCGTCAGCCTTCTCTGCCTCCTTACCACGCCTAGGGTGAGGCTATTATTTAAAACAAGGCTTGAGTCCGCCTTCAGCCAGCCATTAACGAGGGCTGCCAGCGACTCCTTGTCGACTAGAGTTTGAGGCCCTTTTGACATGGCTGTCCTGACGCTCTCCCTTATGTGCCAATTGCCCACCGGCGCGTAGTAGCTTGGTAAGACCTCCCTGACTATCAACACGTCAGCCTTCCTCCTTGTGGAGGCCAGGGACTCAAGTACTGCTAGCCTGGCAGCGGAGAAGCCCCCGTCCATGGCTGACGTCCTGCCCAGGGGGTCCTCCCTCACTACCCATACAACGGGAGTTGAGGAGGTCGAGGCCCACACGCTCATCGGGTGCCATATCTCTATCCACTCAAAGGTGCCCTCTCCCGGCATGAGCGCTACTAGGAACTTATTGCCAAGGTACTCGTGAGTGTAGACCTCTACGCCGTCAACCTCGGGCGCATCCCTTAAGATTCCCCTCAAAGCTCTTGACAAGGTATCGTCAACTGCAGTTATCGCCCACCGCGTCGGGACCACCTTTCGCCCCCTTAGCCTCCCGAGGAAGCCGAGGCTGAGAAGGTCCTGTATCTTATAGACGTCAACACCCTTCCTGTAGAGCTCCCACATAGCCTCCTCAGCATAGGCGTCGTCCCAGATCGCCTTCTCAACGGGTCTCGGCAACTTGGGCGAGCTACCTATGATGACCCTCTCGGCGGGTGCCCTGGGACCCACCGGCTTAGTTATACCGTCAAACTTAAGCCTCGGGATTGGCGGGGACCTTAGGACTACCTCGGAGTCCACGGGCCTGTCAGAGACTACCGCGAGACCTAGCTCCGTCTCATACAACCTCCATGGCTCATGCACGTCAATCCTCTGAAAGCCGGATACCATGCTCCCCCTGAGAGCAACTATCCTGGACAGGGGCTCTGACCTCTGGGCCCACCGGGCAGGCGCGTCGTGATAGGCCGCCTCCTCACCCCTCTTGCCTGGGGGCACCATGAAGTAGAGGCTAACCTTGGGGTATCCAGACTCCCCCACCAGGGCGCTGGGCGGGGTCGCCCCCTCTACCTCCCTACCTGAAACAAGCTGTAGGGCCCCTACCTGAGCCCTGAACTTCTCCAGTATCGGGCAATAGGGCAGTCCGCACAGTAGCTTGTAGCCCTTGCACCTCGCGCACAGCTCAGGCGGTATTGCAGGCAAGGTGCCTCAGGAGTAGAGTAGAGCGTTGTGCAGTTTTGAGGATCTAGGGTATACCTTTACGGTCTCAAGGTTCTCGGGCACCACGACCTCAGGGGCTGACTCGAAGCCAAGCTTGTCCCACCTCTCCTTTATCGTAGTCGCCAGGGCTGTCAGCTGGGAGATCTCGCCGTGGTTGAGGATGACGGTCCTTGGCTTAGGCGTGAGGCGCCTCAGGAACGCGAGAAGCTCGCTCCTATTGGCGTGGCCGGAGAAGCCCTCGATCCTGTTGACCTCTAGGTTGACCTTAAATGGCCTGAGCTTGCCCTCGTCCTCTAGCTGCACCTCCTTCTCCCCCTCCACTATCCTCCTGCCCAGGGTCCCTGAGGCCTGGTAGCTCACGAACACTATGGCGTTCTTGGGGTCCTCAGCGAGCCTCTTAAAGTACTCAATTATGGGCCCTCCGACCATCATGCCGCTCGTCGAGATTATGATTGCGGGGCCCTGGGAGAATATGGCCTCGTCCCTCTTGCTCTGGTCGTTCACAAACACCATCTGTGGGCTTATGAACGGGTTGACGCCCTGGTTCATTATCTGGTCCCTAATCTCCCTAGACAATAGCTCCGGGTAAGCCGTGTAGATGGCTGTCACCTCATATATCAGGCCGTCTATGTAGATTGGCATCTCAGGTATCTTCTTCTCAGCCATTGCCCTGCTCAGGAGGACCATCATGTCCTGGGCGCGGCCAACTGCCATGACAGGTATCAGAACCTTTCCTCCCCTCTGGTAAACTTTGTTGACGAGCTGGAAGAGCTGCTGCTCCGCCTCCTCGCGGCTCGGAGTGTCGGTTCCGCCGTACGTGCTCTCCATGATAAGCGTCTCAACCCTGTGATACTCTGTCTTAGCGGGGGGCTGGAGACGCTGGGCCATCCCCTCCTTAAAGTTGTAGTACTTTATGTCGCCCGTATAGAGGATGTTGAAGAGGCCCTGGCCAATATGTATGTGAACGAGCGCCGAGCCCAGTATGTGCCCCGCGTCGCTGAAGGTCAGCTTGGCGTCAGGGGATAGGTCTGTCACCACGTCATAGTTGACAGTTATCGTGTGGTTGAGCATTGTGGTCAGGTCCTTAAGCGTGAACGGAGGCTCCTTGCCCTCCTTCGCGTAGAGGTCTATGAAGTCCTTCAGGAGCAGCGTCGCTATGTCCCTAGTCGGCGGCGTCATATAGATCGGGCCCCTGTAGCCATACTTGTAAAGCAGTGGCGCAAGCCCAACGTGATCCATGTGAGCGTGTGATATAAC
Source organism: uncultured Desulfurococcales archaeon (assembly GCA_964343115.1). Classification (GTDB taxonomy): domain Archaea; phylum Thermoproteota; class Thermoprotei_A; order Sulfolobales; family Acidilobaceae; genus Acidilobus. The sequence continues at coordinate 26,020 of CAYFGU010000002.1, read as the reverse complement.
CACGGCGTCAAGCTCGTCAAGCCTTAGCTCCGAGGCGTCGAACCTGGGGTACGAGTCAGGTCCGTAGCCGCTCTGGGCGAACCCTACATCTAGGAGGATCTTGCTCTCGGCTGTGTCGACAAGTATGCATGACCTACCTACTTCGCCGAAGCCCCCCAGGCCGGTGATCCTTACATGCTTCGGCCCGACTATCATGTCCCTGTATATCCTCTCCCCGATGTCCCTGAGGGCCTTTCTCCTCTCCGAGGACGACATGAGGTATAGCTCGTTCAAAGCGTTGAGGGTCTTACTAACAAGCGGCGGCTTCCGCTGGACCTCGAGCCTCCAGCCTGTCTGAGCCAGCACCTGGCTTCTGAAGACCTTCCCCTTGCCTATCAGTTTGCCTGGCTTATCCGTGAGCACCCGGACCTCGCCCAGCACCTCGTCGAACTGGATGTCGCTGGGGGCTATGGAGACGTCCTCTGGGGCGTTCTCAAGTATGTACTTGATGGTGAACTCCTTTGTCGCCCGCGCCTTAGGGTCGCTGCGGACTACGATCCTCTTTCTCAGCTGCTTGGCAAGCTCCTTTACCTTTTCCTCGCCTTCAAGTATCCACTTAGGGTTCCTGACGTAAATGGCTATCTCTGGGCCCTCAAACTCTATCTTGGTTATCTCGGCGTCTCCTAGGTTCTTGTATATTTCAGTAACTATGAGCCTACGTAGCTCCATGCCAGCTATTAGCTTTCTCTCCTCGCCCGAGGCAGGCTGACTCTCCAACATTATCACCTTGTGGAGGCGCTGCAGGAAGTACCTAGACTCCCTTCCGCCTCTCAGCTTGTTCTAAAAGGTATAAACCTTTCTTGATAGGTGTCACGACCTATGATGGTCACGTCTATGCCATCGCCTGTCGCGGCATCCCTGAGTATGGCGGACCTAACGGCTTCAGATGCCAGCTTCACCGCGCTCTCCAGGTCAAGGTCCTCCGAGTAGTCCTTCTCAAGAACCCCCAGCGCGACCGGAGAGCCTGACCCGGTCGCCGTGACCTTCTCCTCAGTCACCCCGCCATAGGGGTCTATCGCGTAGAGCCTTGGGGCCGTGTCGTAGCCTCCTATAAGGAGCTGAACTATGTAAGGGAAGTACTTACTTGACGACAGTATGTTAGCCAAAAGGGTCGCCATCCCGTATATGCTGAGCCTTTTCCCAGTCCCCATCTCATAGTATCTAGCCTCCTCTCTTAATACGTCAGCTAGGGCCTGAGCGTCAGCCACGAGACCAGATATGGTCATAGCAGAGTAATTCGTGATTTTAACTATCTTCCTTACCGATCTGCTTGCTATAGTGAAGCCCGCTGTGGCCCTCTTATCGGCTGCGAGCACTACGTAGTCCTTAACTATGAGACCGACGGTGGTAGTGCCGTGTCGAACCTTAAGGCCACCGTAGTCGCGGTATATGCTCAAAGGTTCTCCCCCGATGCTTGGATAAGGTCACCCTATTAAATGTAAGACTGTACCTTCACCCTATAACGCCGGTCCTAAGGGCGAGCTCCTCCGCCGCCTCCCTTGTCAGCCCCCTCTCGCCCAGTATAGTGTACCTCTCAGGTCTTATTGACGCGGCTCTTTGCAGGGCCTCTACGACCTCCTCGTCCTTGACTCCAAGTTCCTTTGCCGTGGTGGGGGCCCGCGCCTCCCTAAGCAGGCGCCTGATCCTCTTCCACCTGAGGCCGTGGAGGTATGACATCATTATGGTCCCGACCCCTACGGCCTCACCGTGAAGGGGCGGGCTCCTGCTCACCACGTCGAGCGCGTGCGCGAAGAGATGCTCAGATCCGCTGGCTGGCCTGCTGCTTCCTGCGATACACATTGCTACCCCGCTGCTGACTAGGGCCTCTACTAGGGCCCTTAGGCCTTCACGGCCTCCAAGTCCTATCTCCCTAGCGTACGCGCTCACGTGCTTAGCGCTCATAAGGGCCAGGCTCGCAGCATAGGCACCGTAGTATTCGCCTCTTAGCCTATGAGCAAGCCTCCAGTCGAGGACGGCAGTAAACTTCCCTATCAGGTCACCGAAGCCGGCGCTGGCAAGCCTCCTCGGGGCGGAGGCCAGGACGTTAATATCGAGAAGAATCAGCCTTGGAGGCTTAGCAATCTTAGAGAACGGCCTCTCGAAGCCCTTTAGCGTGGCGAACGGGCTCGTTATACCATCATGGCTCGGCGCCGTCGGCACGCTTATGAACTCTTTCCCTAGCTCGGCCGCAGCGTACTTAGCGAGGTCAATGCTCCTACCACCCCCCAGACCCATTAGGACGTCAGCTCTGTCCTTCTTTACCTCAAGGGCTACCCTGTCAGCCTCATCAACGGTAGCTGGGCCTGCCAGTATGTAGGTTACGCTGAAGCCGGAGTCCTCAAGCACTTGCTTGACCTCTTTGTAGTAAAGCTGGGCTATGTTCTGGCCTGTGACAACGTATATGAGGGAGCCCCTAGGGAAGAGCTCCTGTACGTGCTGTCCGAGCTGGCTGATGATTCCCTCGCCAACTACGATCCTCTTTGGTAGCTCAATCATATGAGGGGGTTGCGACAAGCGCCCACCTATTTTCTCAGGGGGCTTAAAGGAGTTCTGCCGCTTAAAAAACGGTTGAGCCTCAGTCCGAGGAGGAGCTGGTGGAGGAGCTGGTGGAGCTCTCCTCCTCTTCCTTCTTCTCTTCACCCTTCTTTCCGGCTCCGGTCTCGGTCCTCTTGGCGGCGACCATGTCGTCTATCCTGAGGATCAGCGTGGCGGCCTCAGTGCCGGACTTGAGCGCGTTGATCTTGACCCTGACGGGCTCCAGGACGCCGCTGGCCCACATGTCAACAACGTTACCCGTGTTGAGTTCAATGCCATACCACTTCTTCGATGAGTCTGAGTGCGCGCTCCTGAGCTTCATGAGCACATCGATGGGGTCGAGGCCAGCGTTTGTGGCGAGCGTCTGGGGCAGTGACTCAAGGGCCTTAGCGAAGGCCTCGACGGCAAGCTGTATCTTCCCGGGCACGGTCTTAGACCAGTCCCTCAGGTACTTCGCGATCTCGATCTCTGTGGCTCCCCCGCCAGCGACTATCTTTCCGTCCATTATGGCGTCAGCCACGGCGCTGAGGGCGTCGTGTATCGACCTCTCAGCCTCGTCGACCATCCTCTCGAAGCCGGCCCTTATGAGTATGGTCACGCTCCTGGGGTTCTTGGCGCCCTCGACGAACACCATCTTGTCCTCTCCGACCTTCCTCTCCTCCACAAGGTCTGCGTAGCCTAGATCCTCAGGCTTCAGGTCATCAATGTTGGTCACTATCTTGGCACCTGTGGCCCTGGCTAGCTTCTCTATGTCGCTCCTCTTGACCCTCCTGACCGCGAGTATGCCCCTCTTGGCAAGGAAGTGCTGGGCAACGTCGTCAATTCCCTTCTGGGTTATGACGACGTTGGCGCCGGTCGCTGCTATCTTGTCTACCTTCTCCTGGAGGATCTTCTCCTGTTTGTCTAGGAGCCTCTTTATCGCGTCAGGCGATGATATGCTAATCTCCATGTCAATCTCAGGCTTCTGTATCTCGAGCGGGGCGTCGAGGACCGCTATCTTCGCGTTGGTGACCCTCTTGGGCATGTCCGGATGAACTACCTCCTTGTCGATCACAAGACCGTTGACAAGTACCGTGTCCAGGAGGCTTCCGCCATGCTTCTTGACTATCTGCACGTTGTTTATGTCGACGTACCACTTGTCACCCCTCTTCTCAGCGACCGCCCTCACGGCGTCAACGACGAGCTTGGCGTAGTAGTCGCGGGCCTCGCGTACTGCCTTGCTGTTGAGGCTGGTCATGGCGACCTTTACCAACTTCTCCGTGTCGTCATAGCTGACGGGCTCTGCTATCTTGTTCAGGAACTCGACGGCCTTCTCAAGGGCCATCTTGTAGCCCTGTATTATCAGTGTCGGGTGTATGTTCCTGTCGAGGAGGTCCTCAGCCTGTCTGAGGAGCTCGCCAGCGAATATTACCGAGGTCTTAGTGCCGTCACCGGCCTCTTCGTCCTGACCCTTGGCGGCCTGCACGAGCATCTTGCCTGAGGGGTGCTGGATGTCCATCTTGTCGAGTATCGTTGCGCCATCGTTCGTTATGGTGACGTCTCCAAGGCTGTCTACGAGCATCTTGTCCATACCCTTAGGGCCGTAAGTGGTCTTCAGTATCTCGGCGACAGCCATGGCGGCCATCATGTTGTTCCTTAGGGCTTCCCTACCAGCAGTCCTCTGGGTGCCCTCCTTCAGTATTATTACGGGAACCCCCATGGACTCAAGCGGGGCAGACATAGTGACCACCTTTTCACTATCCCTTGGCACTATGTTTGACTGCCTCTATAAAAAGTTTTCTGTAGCCTTGGACTCTACTCTTAACGCTTTTTACTCCTAGCCAAAGAGCCTCAGCTGGTGTAGTGCTTGGGCAAGGTCAGGACATCGCTTGTCAAGAGGACCGCAAGGGAGCTCGTCGCAAGGTACCCCGACCTATTCACGACGGACTTTGAACACAATAAGAGGGCAGTGAGCAAGCTGACTGCCTGGAGCTCCAAAAGGCTGAGGAACCAGGTGGCCGGCTACGTAACTAGGCTCATAAGGATACAGAAGGAGAGACAGGCCAGGGCAGCCCAGGAGGGCCAGGCAGCTTAAGGCCGCGAGGGTCCATCTTGGCCCAGGTCAGGGTTAGGCTGCTTGGGGCGCTGAGGGAGAGGGCGGAGGGGAGACAGGAGCTTTATGTAGAGGCTGAAAGCTGGTCTGAGGCGCTGAAGGAGGTTCTCAGGCTGTACCCCCAGATGTCGGCAGCCATAGACGAGAGGGGCAGGCCTAGGCCAGGCTTCCTCGTGTTCGTTGACGGCGTTGACTGCAGGCTACTGCCTGACAGCCTGCAGGCAAAGGTCGTCGATGTGCTACCTGTAAACCATGGCGGCGTCGAGTTCGAGCTGATAACCTGGGACAGGGTTGAGGATGCCGTTAGGAAGATAGCTGACAGCGTTAGGGGCTCCGGCTTCAGGCCCGACGTGATAGTAGGCGTCATGAGGGGCGGCATAATCCCTGGCAGGCTCCTGGCCGACAACCTCGGAGTTGAGGACATAGGGGTCATTGAGGTTAAGCTTTACATATCTGCCGGACAGCGTGGCGAGAGGCCGTACCTGAGACAGCCCCTGACGCTTTCAATAAAGGACAAGAGGGTCCTCCTGGTGGATGACGTCAGTGACTCAGGTCTCACCCTTCAGTTTTCAGTGCAGGCCCTCTCGCTCTACATGCCCTCAGAGATTAGGACCGCGACCCTTTATATAAAGCCCTGGACTAAGTATATCCCGGACTACTACGCCGAGCAGGTCAGCAAGTGGGTGATATTTCCGTGGGAGATAAGCGAGTTCGAAAGGGAATATAACGCTATGACCCGGAGCTCCTGACTCCGGTGTCCACCTATTGAGGATGGTAGTAGCTCTTGGTGGCAACGCCATACTTAGTAAGGGGGAGAAGGGGGCACCAAGTGAAATCTATAGGAACATCAGGACCTCAGCTGGACTTCTGGCAGGTCCGATAGCCGACAATGAGGTTGTAATCACCCACGGTAATGGCCCCCAGGTAGGATACCTCCTTGAGGCTATGATGAGCGTCTCATCGACATATCCCCCTCAGGGCATTGACGTAGCGGACGCCATGACTCAGGGGTGGCTAGGGTACTTACTTCAGACAGCCCTTGAGGAAGCCTTGGAATACAGAAGGCGGGCCGTTGCGATTATAACTAGGGTGCTTGTTAGAGGTGACGATCCCTCGCTGAGCAACCCAACTAAACCCGTCGGGAGGTTTGTGAGCAAGGGTGAGGCTGAAGAGCTATCCCGTAGGTTTGGGTGGACGTTTAGAGAGGACCCAAGGGGCGGCCTCAGGAGGGTAGTGCCGAGTCCGGAGCCTATAGATGTCCTGGAAGCGCCAATAATAGACGGAATGCTTAGGGACGGGCTCGTAGTTATCGCCGCTGGGGGAGGCGGCATACCGGTCACTATGGTAAATGGGAGGCTTGTTCCCATCGAGGGCGTTGTAGACAAGGACCTGACCAGCTCCCTCCTCGCGATAAAGCTCGGCGCCGACAAGTTCGTCATACTAACGGACGTAGAGGGCGTCGCCATTAACTTTGGGAAGCCTGGACAGGCCTGGCTCAGGGAGGTGTCGGTAAACCAGCTCAAAAAACTTTACCTTGAGGGCCACTTCCCTCCTGGATCCATAGGGCCCAAAGTTCTTGCAGCCATAAGATTTGTGGAGTCGACCGGCAGGGCGGCCGCTATAGGAAGCCTGGACAGGGCCCCAGACGTAATCTCGGGGTCGGCTGGAACTGTCGTCGTACCTGACTGACAGCGATCACCTGGAGCTGTCGTCCCTTTGCCTGGCCCCAGAAGCAAGTAGCTTGTTCCTCAGCTCAGCCGGTATCTCCTTAGGCCTGTCAGTAGCTTCGTCGTAAATTACTGTCACTATCCTGCATCTGGCCGAGAGGCGACCTCTCGTCTCGTTATAGACCTCGTAGCTGTACTGAATGCTCGTGCGGCCAAGCACTATGTCAACTATGTCAACTCTGTACATGTCGCCTGGCCTCAGGGGGCTCTCGTAGTCGCACTCCGCCCTTACCCTGGGCATGAGAAGCCTCGAGCCAGGCTGGCCTACCTGGGCAACCCCGAGATGTGACAGGAACTCTTCCTCGGTCCTCTCACACACCCTGAAGAAGTTAGAGAAGTGCATCATTATCGCTGCATCGGTCTCGCTCCACCACACTCTGTATCTCAGGCTGAAGATGGGCGCCATCGCTCGACGCCATTAGCCAGCTCCAGAATCTATTTAAAATAACTTGTCTATGATGTACTCCAGGCGAACCGATGTGGCTGTGGCGACAGAGCCCGCGAGGAGGTTCACGGCCAGGCTCAACGCGCTTATGGACAGGGTAGTGACGGTGGTGACAAGGGAGGGTAAGCAGTACACGGGCAAGCTTGTGGGCTTTGACCCGACCACGCTCTCGGTGGCCCTCGAGGAGGTAAGGGATCAGCAGGGCTCTAGCTGGCCCCTCGTCGTTGTAATGGGTGGGAGCCTATCTGAGATCAGGGTCGCGGAGTCCGAGGTCTTCAACGCAAAGGAGTTCGCGGAGTTCCTCTACAGGTTTGGCAACATAGACAAGTCGCAGATAAAGGTTTTTGAGGACGCCAACGTTGTTGAGGTTAGCAGGAACGTAAGGGTCTCAAAGAACGGGGTAGAGGGGGCTGGCCCTCTGGCACAGAAGGTCAATACGCTGTACAGGGAGTACCTCCGGACCAAGGGGGTAGCAGTCAGCTAATGGCGGTTTTCAGGATAAGGGACTACGAGCTTGCGGGCAGGATAGGGACCCTGCACACGAAGAGCGGCCCCGTCGAGACGCCTGCATTCTTCCCCGTGATAGACCCCCTCAGACAGGAGCTCACGATTAACGACATTAAGGAGGTTGGGTTTAACCAAGTCATAACTAACGCGTACCTATTATACAAGAGGTTCGGGGAGACAGCGTCCAAGGAAGGAGTCCATAAGGTCCTAGGCTTTGACGGAGTCGTCATGACGGACTCAGGGGCGTACCAGCTGCTTGAGTACGGCCATATAGATATGGATCAAGGGTCCATAATAAGATATGAGGAGGCCGTTGGAAGCGACATAGCCGTGATACTCGACCATCCCACCGGGGACGTGAGCAGGAAGGAGGCCGAGGAGAGCGTAGCGAAGACGCTTGGGAACGCCAAGGAGGCTCTAAGCGTCGTCAACGTTGAGGAGTCCAGGACCGTGTGGGTCCTCCCTGTACAGGGCGGCAAGTACCTCGACCTCGTGGCTAGGAGCGCGGAGGAGTCGTCAAAGCTGCCTTACCCTATGTATGCGCTGGGAAGCCCCACAGTCTTCATGGAGAAGTACAGGTACGGTGTGGTCCTGGACATGCTAGGGACCGCGAAGCTCAGGCTGCCCCCAGAGAGGCCCCTACACCTGTTTGGGGCCGGACACCCGCTGATATTCCCCTTCGCAGCGGCGCTAGGCGCTGACACCTTTGACTCGGCCTCATACATACTTTACGCCAGGGACGACAGATACATGACCGACTACGGGACTGTGAGGCTTCAGGACCTAGAGTACTTCCCCTGCTCATGTCCCATATGTAGGAAGTACACCCCGAGAGACCTGCTGGAGATGCCTCCAGGCGAGAGACGTAGGCTTCTGGCACTGCACAACCTGTACGTTATAAAGAGGTCGCTGGAGAGGACGAAACAGGCAATAAGGGAGGGCAGGCTTTGGGAGCTGCTTGTTGAGGTCTCGAGGTACAGGCCGGAGGCGAGGGAGGCCCTCCGCAAGCTTTCAAAGTACTATAGGCTGCTCGAGGAGTTCACGCCAAGAACCAAGGGGGGCCTTAGGGGACTGAAGCTAACCTCTATCGAGAGCGTCTGGAACCCGAGAGTTATGAGGTACCGGGCCTGGGCCGTGTCTGCGTACACCCCGACGGTGCCTAGGGTCCTGCTAAGGCCAATGACGTCATATGCGGGGAGGTGCCAGGGGCCCAGGGCCCGGAAAGACTACGAGGTCGTCTATTACCTTCCTTACCTTGGCCTTGTACCCGAGAGCGCGTGCGGCGTGTACCCGACAGCGCAGCACAGCTACTCAAGGGTCGTAGATTATGACGTTATTAGGGACCTCATTAACTCAGTTAGAGCGTTCGTTATCAGAGCTAGGTCCCTAGGATATGAGGTCATGGCCGAGGCCAGCGACAGGATATCCTGGAGCGCCGAGGTCGGCAGAGAGCTGACGAGACTTAATGTAAGGGTAACCTGGACTGGCCGCAGAGGAGAGGAGGTTTCAGCATAGAGCCTACATAAATATGGTCCCTCCCCGCCTCTGCTTCTCCTCTTCCTCCTGGGAGAGCACCTCAACGATCTTCTCTAGCTCCTCCCTCTGCCGGGCCGCGAGCTGCTCAAGGCCCGCTAGCGGCGCGGGGAGGCCCAATATCTCCTGTAGCACTACCTTGGCCCCGACCAGGGCAGAGTCGTAGTCTACGCCAGTGACGGAAGAGTACGGTAGAACCATGATCGAGGGGACGCTGTAGTGCTCCATGAATATGTGCAACAAGGCCAGCGGGCCGACGACGCCGAGCCCCTGATCCATTAGTGGGGCCTTGAGCGCAGGCCCCTTGTAATGGGAGTTGCGGAGCCACCTGTACCCGTACTTTTCGTCTGAGGGCTCATACTCCCTGCTGAGCCCACCCACGAGTATCGCGTAGCTGATCCCGGCCCTGGCGGCGAGACTGGCGAGCTCGCTACAGTAAGCCACCTGGTCGCGGGGGTCTGGAACGGCCCTGTTGACGATTACTGTGAGACCGCTGCCGTGGTAGATCTCGAAGGGGAAGCCAACCCCGTCGTCCTCCATCACGACTATTGATGGCATCCTTGACGTTATTACGTAACCCGCCTTAGACAGCTTGAGCGCCGTGGCCAGGTATCTTGGGACCACGTAGCCTATCTTACCAAAGCCAGGGAAGCCCGTCACAAGGACGGTGCCCTTCAGGTTTTCCTGCGGTACCCTTAACACGACCTCAACCCTTGCCAACGTCCCTTACCTCCCTTACCCTCACGACGTCCTGGTCCTTCAGGGCTGCCATGAGAGGCCCCGGGGCCCTAGCCTTGCCCACAGCTAAAAGCTCGTCGTTAGCGCCGACCACGAGAACCTCGTCACTAGGCCTGATCATTGGGTCAGCCTGAATAACGTCACTTCCCCTCACGTCCGTGCCCCTGAACTCCCTGACAATTACCCTCATCCTTGGGCTGGGGAGTATTCCCTTTATGACGTAACCTGCCCTCAGGCTTATCGTGAAGAAGAAGTCGTTAGGTCTCAGCGTCAAGAGCCTCTCCCCTGACCTGGCATCGTAGACGTACCTGATCTTCCCCCTCCTGATCTCGACCTCGAGGGGGAGCGCCGTGAGCGCCTTCGAGACCTCTTGGCCGAACTGAAAGCTGAGCAGGGACCTGAGGACAGATAGCTCACCCTCGCCGGCAGGCCTCCTCTGAGCCATGGAGCCCTAAACAGTCGATTCGTTAGACCTTATTAAGTAGTCCATGACCGCGACCGCGGTGAGCCCTTGCAGTCCCCGCACGACCTTCGGGGAAAGGACCTACTCTGCCTTACTGACTTCACGGCCGAGCAGATAAACTTCCTCATAAACCTCTCGATCCGCCTCAAGGAGAGGTTCTACGCCGGCGAGAGGATAATTGACGTACTGAGGGGGAGGTCGGTCGCAATGATATTTGAGAAGCCCTCTACAAGGACCAGGGTCAGCCTTCAGGCTGCGGCCTATCAGCTGGGCGCCCAGCCAATCGTGCTCAGCGCCTCCGAGCTCCAGCTAGGCAGGGGGGAGACCATAGCTGACACTGCGAGGACGCTTTCCAGGTTCGTTGACGCCATAACTGCCAGGGTCTACAGGCACACCGACCTGGAGGAGCTGGCGCATTATGCGACCGTGCCTGTGATCAACGCCTTGAGCGACCTATCGCACCCCCTTCAGGCGCTGGCTGACTACATGACCATCTACGAGAAGCTCGGCAGGCTGAAGGGGGTTAAGCTTGCGTTCGTGGGCGACGGGAGCGACAACATGCTGCACAGTCTCATGGTGGCTGGGGCGAAGCTAGGAGTCGAAGTCTACGTTGCCTCCCCTAGATCTCTCCAGCCCGACAAGCGGATACTCGAGCTAGCCTTAAGGGACGCTGAGCTCAGCGGCTCTAGGATAAAGTTCACTGAGGACCCCTCTGAGGCCGTCGACGGGGCTGACGTGGTCTACACCGACGTCTGGGTCAGCATGGGGCAGGAGTCGATAGCCGAGCAGAAGAGGCAGCTCCTGAGGGCGTACCAGGTCAACTCTAAGCTCATGGAGAGGGCCTCCAGCAGAGCCATCTTCATGCACTGCCTCCCAGCGCACCGCGGCGATGAGGTTACGGACGACGTGATTGATGGCCCGTGGTCCGTAGTTTGGGACGAGGCTGAGAACAGGCTCCACACAGCTAAGGCCGTCCTAGCCTCACTGGTTCTCTAGAGGTGACCGGCCCTTTAACCGCCCCCTTCAAATACAATGAGGGGTCCCCAATGACTTACGAGGAGCTAGGCGCCCTAATCGACATAATCCTCAAGTATGTGGAGGGGCTAGACAGGAGTGAGAGGAGGGTCTCTAACTTAAACACGCCCGCCGCCATAGCCAGCGTGACGCTTTACAAGGCCTGGAAGGCCTCCCTGCTAAGGCTGGCCAGCAAGGCGAGGGAGGTCTATGAGGAGGCCACCAAGGGGAGCAGGGTAGCGGCCTCGGTCGACGCCTGTGAGCTCTTCGACCTCGTAAACAAGGTGATAATGGGCTCCTCCCCTGAGGACCCCGTGTTCCTCGAGCTCAGGGCAACGCTCAGCTACCTGAGGAGCACCGCTATGGCCATATGCTCCCCGCCGCCTCAGGCCACTATCCACCCGTAGCCCGGAACTGATGGGGTGGGGGCAGGAGGCGAGGACACAAGTGGCTGCCCTTGTAATACTAGAAGGTCCGGCACGCTGCAGTAGAGGAGGGGCATTATCCCGTCCTGAGGGTAAATGGGCGAGTACCAGTACATTTCTGGGCTCGGGAAGGCCATAGTGCTCGGCTGCGGCGAGCCGCTGCCAGACCCATGGTAGAGGAAGACCGCCAAGTAGGTGTCGTCATCGTGGGGGGAGAAGCCTGACCCCCCTGTCGGGTTAGCCTGGGCGTAAACGACCACGGTCCTGTAGTCGCCTAGCCCGCCCGGGCCGGCTAGGTTTAGCGAGGTAAGTGATATCCCTATGGTATATGGGAGGAGGCCATAGCTGTCAGGGTACCCGGTTAGGTCAACTATAGAGTACCCCGTTGAGGAGCCGCCCCGTGAGGATCCCTTGTATATTTTGGACCCCCAAGCGCTCAGGTTTGAGTATGTGACCTGGAGCGCAGACGGCGGGTAGCTAGGGATCCAGCTAGTGTAGGTAGTGGTGATCCAGGGAACGCTGCTGGGTGACATCAATATAGCTGCATAGTCGTCAGCTGATATCATCAAGTAGTTAGCGCTTGACGTAGGTGACCGCTCAACGGCAAACCACCCTATGGCCTTCATGGCAAAGTCGCCATAGACGGCGCTCACGTTGCCAGGCCAGCTGGTCTGACCAGTCGGAACCGAGGACCAGTTGAACAGTATGTTGGCGCCGTAAGCCCAGCCGGATCCCCACAAGACAAGTCCTCCGTTGAGGAATCCGCTGTTAATTGGTGATTGAAGCTGTGAGCTGAAGTAGCCCGAGACGCTGATGCCTGACGGAAGGCCTACGGTAGACGTGCCAGAGCAGCCTAGGTAATTTGTGCTGAAGGTCTCAGTCACGCCGCTCATGGGCAGGGAGTAGATCCAGCCGTAGAGACCCTTGGGGTAAATGTAGGAGCAGCCTGAGCTTGATCCGCCTTTTCCGTTGCCCCCCGAGTAGAGGCTGGCCAGGAGACCCTGTAAGGCCTGTGAGTTAACGAACAGGGATGGTGGATTTGAGTAGTCCCTGTACACCTGAACCAGCAGCCCCCTCTCCATCACGTTGCCTATGTTGTCGAAGAACGGGAAACCCGTGTAATAGGAGTTTATGCCTAGGTAGCCGGTGCCCAGGAGGGAGGCGTTGAGGAACAGCAGGTATATCGTCTGGTACGAGCCGCTCAGTATCACCAGGGAAGAGGGTATCCTGACCCACACGTCAGCCAGGCTCGAGTTGTACGACTCTATCCAGGTGTACATTGGCATGAGGCCCTTGGGCCTACGGTATGCAAATATCATGTTCGACAGGGGCACGTACTTGCCGGTATAGCTAATGTAGCTCGTCTCGCCGCAGGTGCTTATAAGCTTGTTCGTCATGTTCACGGTCAGGTTGAGCGTGAGGTCAGTCAGGGGCAACGGGCCCGGGTTGTAGAGGGTTATGTTGGCCTGACAAACTATTTTCCTTCCTAGTAGGGTCGTCCCGACAAAGTTGCTCGGCGGCACATAGGCGCTCTGGGTCGTGGCCGAGCTGTTTGATGTCGGCGGCGAGTAGTAGCTCTCTGCGACCAGGGAGTACACGGCGGGTATGGACGTCATCGCATAGCCGCTCTGGACCACAAGCGAGACGGCCTGGACGTACTGCTTTACGTAAACGACTATGCTTACGCTACCTCCCGCGGGCGCGGCGGCTGGAAGCCAGTCCTGCGAGCCGTATTCTGTGAAGGCCTCCATAATGCCGGGGTGTGGGCCTGGCCCTAACAGGAGGGCCTGGCCGTTGGTGAGCACGACTACTACGGCTGAGATCTCATAGCTGTAAGGGAACCCTGACGAGACAGCTATCACAATGCCGTTCAGGGTCCCATTGGGCGAATAGGAGTATGAGAACCAGGCATAGGTAGACCTCTGGAGCTCTGACGCCTCGGTGAGCACCGTTGACTTCTGGTACGACAGCTTCGCATACGAGCCATACTCGTTCATCACGTATATGGCCGTGAGCAGGGAGGCGAACATCACCAGTGCTATTATAACAGCTCCCACGATGGCCGACTGGGACCTCTTGCTACGGACCACTCACCCTCACCTCATAGCTCCCGGCGTTCGTAACAAGCGTGACCAAGGCCGGGGCCTTGCTATTACACTCTGCCTCGACAAGCTCATTAGCGGGAAGGAGGACAGGCGTAGTGAAGTTCTGAGGGCCCACCTTAATTGTGCAGTTGGCTGGAGAGTTATTGACCGTTATCGCGTATAGGTTTATCCCGTAAGGGCCTGTGTCAAAGACTATGGTTATGCCGCTTGCGTTGGAGAGACCTACGACGGGGACAGCGTAGGCGAGCTGGTCGAAGCTGCTCGGCTGCGCGTTGCCATAGTAGCTTAGCTGGTATAGGTAATATCCCAAGAGGGCCGCGCCTATGGACAGGACAACAAGTATTAGTAAGACCTCAGCAACAACGTCGCTTATGGCCCTCCCTCTCGGACTCAAGGTAGGCATCTGATTAAGTCTATGTCAGCCCGAGGGGTAATTAACCTAACTTTGAGACCGTAGATGCGATCTCTTCAGATGGAGTGCATCAGGGCCGCCGATATGACCAGGAAGACTGCCCCCATCGTCGACAGCAAGGCGAAGTACTCAAGGGCCTTTGGGGCATAGTCATCAATTATCTTTGCCATAACATAGGACGATGCGGCCGCTAGCACGAGGAGGGCGTAGTAGAGGAACCCGAGTATCTCTTCGAGCTCGACCGCGCTGAGCCCCGAGGAGCTGGTGCCAAGGAATGGGAGCCCTGTGAACGTGTGGGCTATGGAGACGCCTACCCCGGCCACCACGCCGTAGACCGCTACCCCCATGTACACGACCATGGCATATGACCTGAGCCTGTTGAACAGCGTGAACTCCATCCTGTCAAGCTCGGCTGCATACCTGCTGATTATCTCAAGGACCTCCCTCACTCTGCCCCCGCTCTTGCCCGCGACTACGATCGATGACAGCAGGAGCCTGACGTCTCGTGGGGCAGAGCCGAAACTTCTCCTGAAGGCCTCCTCGAGGTCCCCGCTGAGCCTGTAGGAGTCTGAGAAGGCCTTTATCAGGCTCCTCAGGGGCTCCTCCACGAGACCCACGGATGCCTGGAGGGCCTCCCCCACCGACTGGGCGGATAACGCGAGGCTCGGGTACACCTGGAGGAAGACCCTTGACTGGTACTTGAGGGCCTTGGTCGTCTCGTGCCTCCTCCTGAAGGCGAATATCGGCGGTGTGAGTGCTAACACAAGCAGTACCTGTATGGAAAATATCGATATATCGCCGTTGGGCACCGGTATCATGTAATACGTAGTGAACTTAAAGGCGCTGGGAAACCTTGACAGTATGAGGATACCGTCGAGTAAGAGAGCTATGGCCAGGACAGCATAGAATATCTTCTCAAGGAACCCCCTGTCCCTGAGGTCCATGGCCTCCACCTCAGAGCTTAAGCTTCGACATCTGGTTGTCGACAAGGACAACCGTCATAGCGGACACTATGGGGAGCACTATGAAGACCGCGAGGACGATCATAGACATCGGCGACAGGCCCTTTATCGCGTAGGCAGCGAACAGTAACGCCGCTATCGTAACGAGTATGGGGAGGAGGAGACCGAGCGCCAGGAACATCTCAAGAAGGGTGCCTATGGTAGAGGAGATCCTGTCGACGAGCGAGTAGTAGTAATTGGTGTAGGTCTCGAGCTGGTACCTAATCACTGAGAGGGGGTCTGAGCCAGTCTCGATGGCCTTGGCGAGGGACTCGGCCATGACCTGGACGCTCCTTGACGGGGTTATCTCAGAGAGTCTCCTTAACACCTCAGCGGGGTCCTGGCCGAGCGAAACTGACCTGTGCAGGTAGTCGATCTCCACAGAGAACTCCCTTAGGTCTTCACGGTACTTAACAAGCTCTGTGAGCGCCTGGGCTAGGCTCTCGCCGCCGGCCACCAGGAACGCCAGCGTCGAGGCGAAGGTGTGGAACTTGGCCTCAAGGACGTCCCCCCTTGAAGAGTACCTGAAGGCCGGCATGAAGACGGCCATCACAAAGGCTAAGACGAGCCCTAGGAGGGCCGCTACAACGGCTACAGCCAAGGCAGGGTAGACCCCTCCGCGAAGGCCTACCAGGAACCCTATCACGGCCAACGCCGCTGGGATCCCTGCCGACATAGGCATAACTACTCGGTCGCAGTACCTGTCAAGGCTTACAGAGGTCCCTGAGCCTATGATTAGATTCTCTAGGTTTGACCTGAACCTGATCATGAGCCTGCACAGGAAGCCCTGCCTAGGGAGCTTCCTTACCCTGCCAACCCTCCAGCTAGATGAACCTGAGCTCATACTCCTTCACCTCGGCGAGGGCCCTCTTGTAGACGGACTCCGGGTCCCTGCGGTACATCCTCGTGACTGCGTGCAGCGTGGCTATGTCGGCGTTCGTGGTAGAGAGCCAGCTCAGCACTGTAGCCCTCCTCCTCAGGTCCTCTATCGCCTCTTCATACGTCATAAGCTTCAGGTCGGCGATCACCCTTAGCGTGTTCAGGTTACGGTTGAGTATCTTCCACGCGTCCGTCTCGGGGTCCCAGAGCATTATCTCCTGTAGCTCTACGTCGTCTAGGTCAGGGTTGTACCTTAGTGACTCGTGGACCCTTATGACCCTCCTGACCACGTCGGTGCCCTTCTCGACCCTCATTATGTTCACGAAGAGCCTCGCAGTAGCTATGAGGCTCGCGGGCACGTTCATGGGCGGCGACTTCAGCCTCTTGATCAGGACGTCGGCGGACTCGGCGTGGACAGTGGTCAGGCCACCGTGCCCTGTGGAGAGGGCCTGGAAGAACGCGAAGGCCTCCCTTGACCTTATCTCGCCTATGATTATTATGTCGGGCCTCTGCCTCAGGGCAGCCTCGACCTGGGCCTGCAGGGTGACGTTCTGGACCCTCTCATCGGTCGAGAGCCTCGTAACCATGGCGCCCCAGTTCTCGTGGAATGGCAGGAAGATCTCAGGGGTGTCCTCGGCTGTCACTATCTTGAACTCCGTGGGAACGAGCATGGTGACGGCGTTGAGCAGGGTTGTCTTGCCGCTGCCGGTCGGGCCGTAGAATATGATGCCCTGCTTCGCCTCCACGGCCATCCACAGGAGGGCCCCGACCCGGGGGTCAAGAGTCCCTCTCCTCAAAAGCTCAATTATGGTGTAGGGCTCTGACCTGAACTTCCTTATTGTGAACTGGGGCCCATGTCTCGAGACCGTGCCAAGGACGATGTTTACCCTGTACCCCTCCGGCCTCAGGACCCCCTCTACGATAGGGGTCGCGACCGAGGGCTCCTTGCCACTCCTCACGCCAAGCTTTGACACGAGGGACTCAAGGTACCTCGCGTCACCTATTACAATGTTGGTGGTGAGCCACTCGTACTTAGTGTGATACACGAAGACAGGGATGCCAACCCCATTGCATGATATGTCCTCGATGAACGGGTCCCTGATCAGCGGGTCTATAGCCCCGTAGCCGACAAGCTCCTTCGCCGCCTCGTAGGCCACAGCCTCAGCGGCCTCCTGAACCTTTGCCTCTAGGTCCTTCGGCTTCCTCCTTAACGGACTCTTCTTCACCCGCTCCCTAACTATGGTCAGGGCAACTGGGAACAGGAGCTGGAACGCCTTCTCGATGGATTGTGAGCTGTTGACTCTGTCCAGGAGGAGCAGGTCCTTTGAGACCATGTCCATGAGGTCGTTAAAGGAGCCGCGCCTTACCTCAGTGTCGAGCTTTGGCTCAACTACGTTGTAGTACCCTCTACCTTCAGGGTCCTCAACGATGACGGCCTGTACAAGCGGCTTACCAAGCAATGTATACCTCTCTAAGACCTTAACCTTAGTCTCCTCGAGCTGGGCAGCTATGGCTCCTCGACCCATTCGTAGTCCTACTCTGAGGACTAATTAGCGTATCAGACGTCCCCTGCGACTGAATCTTTTGCAGGCTCGCCAACTAAGGAGATACCGGCGCCAGCTCCTCTGCAGCCCTCGCCTGGCTCGCGACTTAGGCCTCCGTCGGGGACCGCAGCAAGAACAGGACCAGCGCGCCCTCGGCCACCGCCCCTGCCCTACCTCGCAGGCCCCTCAGATAGACCGGCCTCCCTAAGGCCAACTCCTGTGGTGAGAAAGGAGCGTCTGATCCGTTGAGGACTACCATGACCCTGCCCTGCAGGCCCCTCAGCTCTTCAACGCCGAGCTGCGCCTTAGCGTTGTCCCTGTCTATCAGAAGGACCTGGTCGGGTGAGTAGAACTCTACGGCGTCCTTCAGCTCGGGAAGCACTACCAGCCCCTTCCTCTCCTTTAGGAGGAGCCGCGAGGCCTCCGGGATGCCTGACTGCGCAGCGGCCCCGTAGGCCTTCGTAACCACCAGGATTTCAAGGTCGAGGCTGACAACGATCCTCGCCATGTCAACGAGCCTCTGCACGCTTGAGACGTTATGTACGACAGGAAGGACCCTCTCCAAGGCGGGTCGCCTCAGAGCTCGTAGCTGAAGTCGCCTGGTATCCTGGGGGCCGCCCCGGCAACCTCTGTGATGGGTCTCTCGAGCACTGCAGCGATGGTCTCTAGTCCATTAACGGCCTCTTCGGGGTCCCTGGCCGGCAGGGACAGCTGCCTCCTGGAGCCGCCCTCATAGACTGCGACGGTTATCGTGGAGCGCTCCACCTCCCTGGCGCCGACGTAAACTATTACAGCAGGCTTCGGCCCCGTCTCAAGCCTCCTAACGTCGCCGGATAGCGACGTCCTGGTAGTCTCCATATAGCCTGACCTAAACCCTCTAGATATCAGCCCCCCATGTATACGGGAGGCCGTCTCCCTGACCTTTGGGTCAAGCTGGTCCCCAGCCATGATGCCGACTACGGCGTACTGAAGCGGCGCCAGCACGAACGGTAGCCTCCCCCTGTAGTTCTCAAGGTAGGCTCCAAGGAACCTCTCTATGGAGCCCAGGAGGGCCCTGTGTATCATGTAGACCTCCACGTCGCCATAGAGCTCCCTCATTACATCATAGACCTTGAACCTCCTCGGCAGATTGAAGTCGAACTGGATGGTACCAAGCTGCCACTCTTTGGAGGTCTCACCCGAGCCAAGCCTCACTATTATGTCTATCTTAGGCCCATAGAAGGCGGCCTCGCCCTCCGCGGCGACATACTCGAAGCCATACCTCTTAGCGAGTCTCTCGGCCGCCCCCCTCAGGAACTCCTCTGACCTCTCCCACTCCTCCCTGGTCCCCATGAACTCTGTGCCTATCTTAGCCTTGTCCGACAGGCTCAGCCTGAGCCTCAGCGCCCCAGGCGAGAGGTCGACGCCAAAGATCTTGGAGTAAACGGTCATCATCTCGTCAAAGACCGACTGCACGACCTCCATAGCGTCCTTCCCAGCGGTTATTATGTGGGCGTCGTCCTGGGTAAAGGACCTGGCCCTCAGCAAGCCGTAGACGCTGCCCCCGGGCTCAAGTCTGTGGACCCTGCCCATTTCAAATATCTTGAAGGGCAGCCTTACCTTGGCCCTGTTGCGGGCAAGCTCGCTCAGGAATATGAGCACGTGAAATGGGCAGTTCATGGGCTTTACCGCGTACTCCTTGTCCTCGATCTTGAACACGAACATGTTCTGCCTGTAGTAGCCCATGTGGCCCGAGACCTCGAAGAGCTCACCGCTGCTGACAAGGGGGGTCTCAGCTATGTAGTACCCCCTGCGCGCGTGGAACCCGACCAGGACCTGTGCGAGGGCGGCCCTTAGGTAACCTCCCCCTATGCTGAAGAGCGGTATCCCTTGGCCGAGGAGCGACCCAACCTCCCTCTGTAGCCCTGGCACCACGGAGTCAGGTCTCACTACTATGTCGAGCTCCTGGGCGAAGTCCATGTGGTCCTTCTGTTGGCTCAATGTTCCATCGGTTTGTGGGCAACCCCATGGAGTTAAAAAGCGCAGCCCTTCTGTCACCCTCGAGTTCCCTGACCGCGATGAGCGCCGCTAGGCCCAGAGGGCCTAGCGAGGCTGCTACCCCCTTGGCTAGGCCCCTGTACGCGTCCTGTGACGTTAGGGAGGCGACCAGCGCGCCCGAGGCCGCCGCTAATGAGTAGACAACCTGGCCCACGAAGGTGTCCGATATGATGGGGGTCCTTGACGCCCAGAGCAGGTAGAGCGATAGGGACGAGGCCGCGAGGGCCGTCGGGCTTGGAGGCAGGCTCGGCTTCCTTACAGCCCCCGCTTGGGCACTCCGTTTTCCCCTTAGCCTAACGATGGCGTAGGACAGGACGGCCGCTACGGCGGCGGTGGAGGCCGCCAATGCGTTAAGTAGTCCAAGCCACCCTGACGCCACGGACAGGGGAATTACGGCGACCGCCAGCCCGACTGCCAGGGACCCTGACGCAACAGCCGATATAGAGGCCAGGACGGCTATCAGCACAACGAGGACCATGCCCTGAAGGGCCGAGGTGACGCTTAGGGGAGGGGCAGCCTGACCGTACTGCGTGACGCTCAGGGCTTCGACCAGAGCCGCAGCGGCTATCGAGACGAAGACCCTTACCAAGGCCCTGGACTCCTGCAAGGCGCGGCCTCCCGAGTAAAGCCAATAAACCAACGGACCTTTTTGGGCCAAGGGCCTGCTTGGAGCTGAAACCAAAGATCGAGGAGACGAGGTGGGACCCAAGCAAGGAGCTCGAGCTTCTGGGGGTCTGGGAGGAGGAGAGGAAGGCGCGCCTTGAGGAGGCCGGGGAAAGGGAGGTCATAGTTATAGACACCCCTCCGCCCTACGCTAGCGGCAAGTGGCACGTAGGTGGCGCCGCCCACTACGCGCAGATCGACATGATCGCCAGGTACTTCAGGCTCAAGGGCTACTACGTTCTGGCGCCCTTCTATGCAGACAGGAACGGGCTGCCTGTCGAGGTCCAGGTCGAGAAGACCTACGGCGTTAACGCTAAGGACATGGCGTCAACCCCAGAGGGCAGGAGGAAGTTCCTCCAGCTCTGCAGGGACTTCCTCGACCGGGCAGAGGCGGACCTGGTGAGGGTCTGGAAGAGGCTCGGCTGCAGCTTCGATTACTGGAGGGAGGGAACCGACAGCCCGAGGTACAGGACCCTTACGCAGACCACGTTCATCCAACTCTTCAGGAGGGGTCTCATATATGAGGCCGAGAGGCCTGTTAGGTGGTGCCCCCGCTGCGGCACAACCCTTGCTGAGGCGGAGATCGAATATGAGGAGAGAGATGACTACCTATACTACGTAAAGTATAGGCTTGCGGACTCTGACGACTACCTAGTAGTAGCTACCACAAGGCCTGAGCTCATACCATCCTGCGCCGCGATCGTCTACAACCCCCAGGACGACAGGTACAAGGGGCTAGCCGGGCGGAAAGCGCTGGCCCCCGTCTTCGGCCACGAGGTCGTGATACTTGAGCACACAAGCGTCGACATGAACTTCGGAACAGGCCTTGAGATGGTCTGCAGCTACGGCGATGAGGACGACGTACGCCTCTTCAGGGAACTTGGCCTCAAGCCAAAGGTGATAATAGACGATAGGGGCCTGATGACTGAGGCGGCCGGCTTCCTCGCAGGCCTCACAGTTGACGAGGCTAGGAAAAGGATCGCCGAGGAGCTTGAGAAACAGGGGCTCCTGGTCAGGAAGGAGCGGATCAGACACACTGTCCCAGTCTGCTGGAGGTGCAAGACACCGCTACAGATAATTAACAGGAGGGAGCTGTTCCTCAGACAGCTTGACTACAAGGACAAGATAAAGGAGCTGGCCGACAGGACGGAGTTCAAGCCCGAGTTCCACAAGAGGAAGCTGCTCGACTGGGTCGACTCAATAACCATGGACTGGCCTATCTCGAGGGACAGGTACTACGGTACCGAGATACCCCTCTGGAGATGCGCAAGGTGCGGTGCCCTGCTCGTCCCTGAGCCAGGAAGGTACTACAGGCCCTGGGAGGAGGAGCCGCCATGGGAGTCATGCCCCAAGTGCGGCGCCCCTAGGCAGTTCCTCATAGGTGAGAGGAGGGTCTTCGACACGTGGTTCGACTCGAGCGTCTCAATGCTCTACGTTACCAGGTGGCTTGAGGACCCTAAGTTCTATGAGAGATCCTCCGGCAACGTGTTGAGGCCTCAGGGGGAGGACATAATTAGGACATGGCTTTACTACACGCTCCTCAGAGTCTACCAGCTCACTGGGAGGTCGGCCTTCAGGTGGATAAGGGTCACAGGTATGGGCCTCGACCCCAAGGGCAGGCCAATGCACAAGAGCTTAGGCAACGTGATAGACCCCGAGCCCGTGATAGAGAGGTACGGCGCCGACGCATTCAGGTTCTGGGCCGCGTCCTCAGCTAGGCTAGGCTACGACTACAGGTATGACGAGAAGAAGATCGTGACGGGCAGGAACTTCGCAACCAAGCTGTGGAACCTTGCCAGGTTCATATCAGCGTTCCCCGAGCCCCAGGCAGCCAGGCAGACCCCCCTTGACCAGGCCTTCGCGGCCCTCGCCCAGAGGTACATAGACGCTGCCATCAGAGGCTACGAGGAGCTCGACGTCTACGAGCCCGCGGTCCAGCTCTATGAGCTGGCGTGGAACGTGTTCGCCTCGCACTACGTTGAGCTAGTCAAGGACAGGGCCTACTCAGCTGACGTGCCTGAGGAGGAGAGGGAGGCGGCCTGGTACACCCTGCACAGGATATTCAAGGCCGTACTCGTGCTGCTCTCGCCGATAATGCCCTTCGTGACTGACTACGTATTCAGACGGCTATATGGCGAGAGCGTTCATAGGCAGAGGATCCCAGAGCCGCTCGTACTCGGGCCCGATGCTGAGAGGCTAGCCGGCGACGCAGAACGTGTCATACTAGTTGACAACGCCATCTGGTCATTTAAGAAGCAGCGCAGCATGAGGCTTTCAGAGCCCCTAAGCGGGACCGTCTATGTGACTGACGGGAGGCTGGCGCCGTATCTCAGGGACCTCTCGTCCCTTCATAGGGTGAGGTTCGCCGTGACCGAGAAGCCCCCAGAGAGGGGCGTGAACATAGGGGAGGGGCTTTACCTACTGCCTGACGACCCGTAGCGTAGTCAAGAGATGTATTTACGGCCTCACATTCAGCGCGTTTTAGTTCAAAGCTAGCCTAAAGTATTGTGAGACTATGATAACGATAGTTGGTGGAGCTGGCAGGGTAGGCGTGACGACGGGCGCCCTCATACTCCTTCGCGAGCTTGACGACGTGATGCTCATCGATATAAAGGAGAAGGAGAACGCCGCCAAGGGGGAGGCGCTAGACCTTAATCACATGGCCGCGGCCCTTGGACTCTCAGTAAAGGCTTACGGCTCGGGCGACTATAAGGACATGCAGGGATCCGACCTTGTGATAGTCACAGCCGGCTTCCCGAGGAAGGCCGGCCAGACCCGTGAGCAGCTCCTCCAGGTAAACGCCGAGGTCATAAAGATAGTAGCAGACAACATACGCGCCTACGCGCCTGACGCCCCCGTCATACTCACCACTAACCCACTCGACGCAATGGTCTATGTCATGTACAAGAAGCTCAAGGCGTCCAGGGACAGAGTGATAGGTCTGAGCGGCATGTTGGACTCGCCTAGGCTGGCCTACTACGCCTCGCTTAAGCTAGGCGTGAGCCCAGGCTCGATATTCCCTGTAGTTCTTGGAATGCACGGAGAGAGCATGTTCCCCGTGCCCAGGCTCTCCACTGTCGGAGGGGTACCCCTCACGAACATTATGTCACAGGCAGACATTGACAACATAGTTAAGCAGACCGTGCAGGCTGGTGCCGAGATAATTAAGCTCAGGGGGTACAGCAGCAACTGGGGCCCCGCAGCCGGCGTCGCCCTGATGGCTGAGGCCATCAAGAAGAACCAGCACAGGGCGTTCATAGCCAGCGTTTACCTCCAGGGCGAGTATGGGTACAGCGACGTGATAGCTGAGGTGCCCGTGGTGCTGGGCAGGAAGGGCGTCGAGAAGGTGCTGGAGCTACCGCTGACCGATGAGGAGAAGAGGGGTCTCGATAAGAGCATCCAGGCAGTCCGTGACTTGATAAACGCCCTGCCGCCCGAGTACAAGGAGTGACCCTTGAACCCTCTTTTTTGCCCCCAGCCAATCCTAGGGAGGGCATGGTTTGGCTAACCCTGAGAACCTTCCCAAGAGAATCTACTATGCCGACATATACCAGGTGAGCTATAGGCCGTCCTCAGGCTGTGAGTTCTTTGAGACCTATGAGGTCGGTGGGGCCTACGTTGCCTACTGCAGGGTGCTTGAGAGCTACATCGTCAGATCAAAGGTTAGCAAGTGCGAAAAGCAGTATATGACGTGCCCGTTCAGGAGGATCGGGCTGAAGCTAAGGGAGTCAAGGGAGCGTGCCGCTTAGCTAGCCGTTATTAAGCGCAGAGGTCCGACAGACAGGGGCTGAGCGTTTGGCCCTTTACTGCGAGGTGTGCGGCCGACCCATCAAGGGACCTGGGCATAGGGTGCTCCTCGAGGGGGCCGAGGTCATAGTGTGTGACGAGTGCTTCGCCAAGCTTGTCAAGAGCGGGAGGGCTGTACCTGTGACCAGGAAGCCCCAGAAGGTCTCGGCCCCTGCGAGGCCTAAGAGGGCCGAGTCCGAGATGCTAGAGGTGGTCGAGGACTACCCTGATGTAATCAGGAGGGCGAGGGAACAGAGAGGGTGGACGACCGCAGTGCTGGCCCAGAAGCTGAGGGTCAGCGAGGACCTCATTAGAAGGATAGAGAGCGGTAAGGTCAAGCCGACCATAGAGCTCGCCAAGAGGCTTGAGGGCCTCTTAAAGGTGAGGCTTCTGCAGCCCGTAGAGTATGAGGAAAGCGAGGAGGGCCAGAAGGCTGGACCTAGCTCGCTCACCTTCGGTGACGTAGCGGTTGTAAGGAGGGATGAGGAATAGCCTTCGAGAGAAACGGCTTGAGGAGGGCGCTCCTCGTAATAGCGAAGGAGTACCTGGAGCACGAGAGCGAAGCCCTGGCTATAGCTGAGAGCGCCGGCTATGAGGTCGTAAAGGTAATTAGGAGGTCGAAGGAGGGCAGGAGGCTAAGCGAGTTCATGGCCAGGAGGCTCGCAAGGGAGGCTGAGAGCTCAGGCGCTGACGTGATAATATATTACGGTAACCTTGAGCCGTCATCCATATACAGGCTTGAGAAGGAGTCACGGAGGAGGGTCCTTGACAGGGTCATGGTGATCCTCGAGATATTCGCCCTCCACGCCGGCTCAAGGGAGGCTAAGCTGCAGATAGAGATGGCCAGGCTAAGGCACGAGCTGCCGCTTGTGAGGGAATACATAAGGAGAGCCAAGATGGGTGAGCAGGTCGACTTCCTGGGCCCTGGGAGGTACGCCTTTGAGGCCTACGAGAGGCACATAACATCGCGAATAGCCAGGATAAGAAGGGAGTTGGACGAGCTTAGGAGGAGCGTGGCGCTTCAGGACGCCATAAGAAAGGAGAGCGGCATGGCGCTGGTAGGCATAGTCGGCTACGCCTCAGCCGGCAAGACCTCCCTTTTCAACGCGTTAACTGGGGAGTCTCAGAAGGTCGGGCCAGAGTACTTCACGACCCTCCACACTAAGCACAAGGCCGTCAACTACGATGGGCTTAAGGTCATGTGGGTAGACACCGTTGGCTTCGTCATGGACGTGCCTCCTGAGATAATAGAGTCCTTTTACTCGACCCTCCAGGAGGCCGCCCTCTCCGACGCCCTTGTGTTCGTGGTGGACTCGTCGGAGCCCCCAGACTTTGTTAGGGCCAAGCTGTTGTCTGGGATTGAGCTCCTGGGCAAGCTCAACGCGCTGGGCAAGCCCGTCGTATTTGCGCTCAACAAGATAGACCTCGTGCATCCGGAGGCCGTCGAGATGGTCTCCGGCCTGGTCAGGTCCCTAGCCCCGCTCATGTCAGACTCCTCGCCTATAGTTCCCGTGTCGGCGAAGTATGGGACTAACCTTGAGGAGCTGGTCTCGGAGGTGTTGAGGGTTGTCAGGCCTAGAGTCGCTGGCCAGGCCCTACGGGAGGGTTTACGTCCTCAGGCTGGGGCACAGGCCGGCCAGGGATAAGAGGGTCACAACGCACGTCGCGCTAGTGGCCAGAGCCTTCGGCGCTAACGGCTTCGTCCTTGAGGGAGTATGCGACGAGTCCGTGAGGAGGTCATTCCTGAAGGCCTCTTCTCTATGGGGAGGCGATATACACTACGAGTGCGGCGTCGACGGGCACTATTACGTCAAGTCGTGGAGATCAAGCGGAGGCGAGGTTGTACACCTGACCATGTACGGGCTGTCCCTTGAGGGCATAATTGGCGAGATAGCTTCCTCGCCTAGGCCCAAGCTTATAGTAGTTGGGTCTGAGAAGGTAGAGGCCTTCTACTATCAGAACGCAGACTATAACGTTGCCGTTGGGTGGCAGCCGCACAGCGAGGTTGCCGCCCTGGCGTTGTTCTTAGATAGGTTATTTAAGGGCAGGGAGCTCTTGTTAAGGTATACGGACGC
>CAYFGU010000001.1:153071-196732 GCA_964343115.1 uncultured Desulfurococcales archaeon | reverse complement strand
CCCCCCGCCCCCTCCGCCTGCCGTACTCCCCGCTGAACACGTCCTGGAGGAACTCGATCAGCCCTCTGAAGAGGAGGAGGGCGGCCGTAATTGCGACGGCGAAGGCTACAACGTCGAGCCAGAGGTTCTCGAACTTTATGCCCAGGAACGTCAGGACGTAGGCCAGACCTACCATTAAGGCCCCAACGATGAGGAACCTGAAGTAAACCCTCAAGGGGCCTGCCTCAGTATAGCCAGCAGGCAACGTAGTGCCCGCTTTCGACCTCTTTCAGCGGCGGCTCCTCGGTCTGGCACTTCTCCATAACGAACGGGCACCTGGGGTGGAACCTGCAGCCGGACTTTGGCCAGACGACCTCAAGTTCCCTCACGTTGACCTTTATCATCTTGTCCCTCAGCTCAGGGTTGAGCTTAGGGTAGGCCTGGAGGAGCGCCTGGGTGTAGGGGTGAAGCGGGTTCTCTATAACCCTCTTCGTGGGCCCGAGCTCGACTATCTTCCCTAGGTACATTACTGCTACCCTGTGGGCTATGACCTTGGCGACCGGAAGCTCGTGCGTTATGAAGAGAATTGATATCTTCCTGGACTGGTTTATCTTCTTGAGGTCCTCCACTATGAGGCCCTTTAGGGAGGCGTCCAACATGGTGACCGGCTCGTCAGCGACAAGGTAGTCCGGGTTGAGCATTAGGGCCCTCGCAATCGCAAGCCTCTGCCTCTGGCCCCCAGAGAGCTGGAAGACGTAGTTGTTAAGGAGGTCATACGGGAGGCCGACCTCGTCAAAGGCCCTGTGGATGACCTCAAGAGCGTCAGTCTTGTCCTTAACGCCAGAGTAGTACAGGGGCTGCCACAGCGAGTCGAAGACCTTCATGTAGGGGTCTATCGAGGAGTAGGGGTCCTGATAGACCATCTGAAGCTTCCTCCTGACCTCCTTGTTGATGGTCTTTGGCGTTATCTTGTGAGACACCCCCTTGGAGTCATAGTATAAAACGTCGCCTGACGTAGGCGCCTGAAGCCCTATCGTAGTCCTCCCCAAAGTGGTCTTCCCGCTGCCGCTCTCGCCAACAAGGCCCAGTATCTCGCCCCTGTATATCTGCAGGGACACGTCATCGACTGCCCTGACAACGGCGCCCTTGCTGAAGAAGCCGCCCTTGCTGAAGTACACCCTCAGGTTCCTCGTCTCAATCACTACGTCGCTGCTGGCCACGTGCTTCACCTCAGTATAGCCAGCAGGCAACCTCAGAGTTGCCTACCCTCTTTAGCTTTGGCTCGGCCTTCTTGCACACGTCCATCACGAAGGGGCACCTGGTGCTGAACCTGCAGCCTGGTGGAAGTCTAGCAAGGTCAGGCATCATGCCCGGTATGCCCTTTATGTTCTCCTTCGAGAGGTCAGGGACTGCCTCCATAAGGAGCTTCGTGTAGGGGTGCTTGGGACTCCTGACGATATCAGATGTCGCGGCCTGTTCGACGATCTTTCCAGCGTACATCACGTATATCCTGTCGGCTATCATTGACATCAAAGCTATGTCGTGAGTGATGAACATTATCGAAAGCCCGAGCTCCTTCCTCAGCTGCTTCAGCAGGTTAATTATGTGGGTCTGGGTTATGACGTCAAGGGCCGTAGTCGGCTCGTCAGCTATCAGAACCTGGGGGTCAAGGGCGAGGGCCATGGCTATGAAGGCCCTCTGCCTCTGGCCGCCGCTCAGCTCGTGAGGGTACCTGTCCGCGAGCGACGGGTCCAGGTTAACCATCTTCATGAGCTCGTCCACTCTCCTGTCCGGGTCCCCGGGGTAGCCGTGGACCTCGAGGACCTCCCTTATCTGGTACCTTATCTTGTAGACTGGGGTGAAGCCATTCATGGAGCCCTGGAACACCATGGCTATCTTCTTCCAGCGGTACTCAGAGTTGAACACCTTCTCGGGCAGGTGAAGGATCTCGGTGCCCCCAAGGTAGATGTTCCCGCCCTCTATGACACCGGGAGGCATTATCAGCCTCATGACGCCCAGGGCCAGCGTGCTCTTTCCGCTCCCGCTCTCCCCGGCTACGCCGATTATCTCCCCCTTGTCGAGGTAGAGGCTGACCTCGTCGACGGCCCTTACCTTGCCCCTGGGCATGTGGAAGTAGATCTTTAAGTCCTCTACCTGCAACAGGTGCAAACTATTCCCCTTCGGCCCACCGACCTCCTCGCCGTTAGCATTAATAACTTTATGATACCGAAGCGCCTCCCCCAAAAGGGACCCTCTTTGAAGTGTCGTGATTCCTGGCAGCGGGGCCGCCCTTCATAGGAGAAGCTTCAGGGCGTCAGCGTACGCAATCCCTTCTACGTCGGCCAGCGTGAAGCCGTAGTGGACCTTCAGGTAGCTAGACCTGAAGGCCTTGACGTCCTCCCTGACCTTCTTCGGGTCCTCCCCCTTTATGACGACCCTCTCAATGAGGTCTGCTATGGTCTCCATCTCGTCCTCTTTCATGCCGAACCTTGTCATCTCCTGGACCCCTATACGGAGGCCGCTGGGGTTCTTGACGGCCTCTGGCGGGTCGTTTGGCAGTAGGTTCTTGTTGACTATGATGTTGGCCTCCTCCAGCAGCGCTGCGGCCCTAGCGCCCCCTCCCTGGGCGCTCACGTCAACCAGGACCTGGTGGCTCATGGTGTAACCCATGGACTCGGCGAGGACCTTGAACCCTCTCTCAGCCAGGGCCTCAGCGAGCCTCTTGGCGTTCCTAGTAATCTGCTCGGCGTACTGCCTCCCGAACTCGATCATCTCAAGGGCTGTGACCGCGGTTGCGGGAAGCCGGTGCAGGTGATGGCTGCTCACGAACCACGGGAATATCGTCTTCCCTACCTCCTTGAAGACCTCCTTGTCTGATGCTATTATGACGCCCCCCTGGGGGCCAGGGAACGTCTTGTGCGTGGAGGCCGTCATTACGTCTGCCCCGTGCTTCAGGGGGTTCTCCCACACCCTGCCGGCTATGAGACCAAGCACATGGGCTGCGTCGTAGACGAGCTTACCTCCGGCGGAGTGGACAGCGTCAGATATCTCCTTAACGGGGTGAGGGAAGAGGTACACGCTGCCGCCCAGCACAGCGAACTTAGGCTTGACCTCCTCTATGACCTTGACAGCCCTGTCGATATCTACGTTCATCCTCTCCGCATCGTAGGGCAGCTCAACCTGCTTTATGCCGAGGGCGCCCAGGGTCCCAAACTTAGTGTGGCTCACGTGCGCGCCTGCCTGGACAGGGGCTATGACCGCCTGGTCGCCCGGCTGCGCGAGCACCCTGAAGACGGCCGCGTTCGCGATGGTCCCGCTGACAGGCCTCAGGTCGACCATGTCGCTCTCAAAGAGCCTGCCCATAAGCTGGTCAGCGAGCACCTCAAGCTCGTCGACGAACTTGGTACCCTGATAGTGCCTCTTGAAGGGCTTCCCCTCAGCGTACCTGTGCATGGGGTCACTGAGGTATACCGCCATGGCGGCAGGAGACATGACGTTCTCGCTCGCGATGAGGTTTACCGTCTCCCTAAGCCTCCACACGTTGTGGGCGTTGGTCAGCTCAAACACCCTTAAGAGGTCGTCACGTACAGCCATCCTGCCTCTCCGCCTAGCCTTCCCCTATGTAAGGATATATTTATGCAACCGTTGCCTAGCAGGACCTGACGCCTACTGAGTAAACCTTACCTAACAGCTTACCGCTAACTTGCCGCGCGGGGCTCCTCTAAGTCGGCGCGGGTTGGTGAAAGGCCGGGATTACTCTCCCCAATTCTAAAAATCCCTTTGTTGGCCAGTATTCCGCTGGCGGATTACCCACTCCGGGGGGCCGGGTGTAGGTAAATGCTCGACCTTGTGGTCAGGCAGGCTCCATGGGATGACGACGTCGCTGTCAGGGCAGCGTGGAAGGCCGCCCTGAAGCTCATGGAGGAGTATTCCCTAATGGCCTTCGTCAAGGTCGAGAACGAGACGCTGGGCCACAACCCCTTCCACGCTACACCGGTCGTGGTGGTAGGGCATCACGAGATATCCTTTGACCCCGCCGTGGCCGACGAGGGAGAGCTTGTGGAGACCATAGTCCAGGCCGCGGTTGAGGTGGCCGGCCTGAACGTTGATGGGATCAAGGATGAGCCTGTGCCTGTGCAGGTTATGGCCCCTGCGCTCGCGGCCTAGAGCCAGGAACCTCTAAGAGGTCTCCTCCCCGACCTCCTTTACCTCCTTGCCCGCCAGCTCAACTACTATCCTGGTCCTGAGGGGGATCTTTGAGGCGGCCCTCCTCAGCGCCTCCCTTATCTTCTCAAGGTCCGACGCCCTACCGTAGACCTCAATTATTGGGTCCCCTATGTTAACTACGGCGGCGACTCCTATCGGCGTCCCGAAGGAGAGTCTCATACCGTCCTGCAGCCTGTCCGCGCCCGCGAACGCCATCATCTTGTTCTCCCTTATCACCTGGTGGGGGTACTTCTTGACAATCATGAAGTAGTTCTGATCGCCTACGTTGGTTGAGAGGTACTTGGAGGCGGCGACCCTAGCTGCCTCGAGGGCGTTCGACCTTATCTGGCCACCCTCTACGGAAATTAGCAAGACCCTCGCATCGTGTGAGCCGGCGAGCGCGGGGGTGCCCGCCGTGAACTTTGTTATCTTGGGCTGAGGCGCCCCATGTATATACTCCTTCCTCGTGTAGGGCTGGCTCGTGACGTGCGAGTAGCAGCGTCCTGGCCTCATGGGCATGGCCTAGCTCGCCAGCGCGTGAGGCCCTACTGATCTTTTAAACGTTACCCAAGTGTACCTGCCGGGGTTGGGGTTGAGCGCCGTCGACTCCCTGATCAAGTTCCTCGACCAGACCCTCCCCAGGGAGGCCGATTCGATAGACCGCGGAAACCAGGTCAGCCCCGAGCTTCTAGAGGGGCTGAGGATGGCAGGGGGCTTCAGCACCCTTTCCATTAGCCTAGGCCAGCTGCTAAGGGTCGTGCGCTTCGCCTCCAAGTGGAGCCCCGCCGTGGCCCATGTCATAATGACATCAGCGGTGGTGGCCAGGAGAGTCAAGCAGGACGGCAGGATATACTCGCTCTGTATAACCGAGCCCGGCGGCGGTACCGACATCAGGGCCAACCTCAGGACGACTGCCGAGGAGCAGGCCGGCGGAGAGGCTTACATAGTCGGCGAGAAGGTGTACGCAAGCAATGGGATCTACGCAACGCACTTCCTAGTCCTGGCGCAGGGCCCCTCAGGCCCCACGCTGTATCTTGTTGAGGCTGGCAAGGGCGTGAAGGCCGAAAGGCAGGAGCTCTCCACGTTCAGGGGGGCAGGCGTAGCTAGGGTTGTATTTGAGGGGGCGCCTGCAACTCGGGTAGGTACGCCCGGTAAGGGGATAAGGGAGGCCCTTGAGACCGTCAACTTCGAGAGGCTGAGCTACGGGGCCATAGGGCTTGGGATCAAGGAGGGGTCATTCGAGGAGGTAGGGCCGAGAGCTCTCTCAAAGAAGATCTTCGGCGTCGAGCTCGGCGACTACCAGGGGATAAGGTGGGCCTTCGCTGACGTCGAGGCCAGGTCGAGGGCGCTGGAGGCCCTAGTCGACGCGGCCGCGGCCAAGGCCGAGTCGCAGGGATTAGCAGATCCATATGACGCTGCCGTCGCCAAGGTGCTAGGCGCCGAGGTCTCCCAGAGAGCGACATGGCTTGCCATGCAGGTGATGGGCGGTGCTGGCTTCTCGAACCCAAGGCTTGAGAGGCTGGCCAGGGACGCGAGGATGCTTGACATAGGCGCCGGGGCGAGGGAGGTAGTACTTGACTTCATCGGGGAGCAGGCAGTAAAGAGGTACAGAGGGCACTAGGAAGTAATTAAAGACACTAAGTATTAATAGAGAAAAATTTTATAAGTTCTGTCGACTGGCCCCCTTTGGGAAGAGACGTGGAGGTCCCCCAATTCAAGGCGTTGAGGGCGATGATACAGTGCGCTTCGATTCCGGACCCTGACGTCTCGGCGCAGATCATATGGGTGCTACTGGAGAGGAAGGAGATAAGCGTCAAGGAGCTCACCAAGGAGCTCAACGTGAGCTACCCCCTGGTGCTCCGGGTAATAAACGACCTCACAGGTCTCGGCATAGTCACTACAAGCAAGCTCAAGGTCGAGGGGAGGGGGAGGCCGAGAAAGCTTGTGAGGATAAACCTGCAGAAGCTGAGCAGCCTCCTTGAGGACTGCAGGAGGGACATGGACGAGGTAGAAAAGCTGATATCCTCTAAGGCCAACACCCAGGTAGCCCCTAGGCAAGCGAGCTGAGGGCTTCAACGAACTCCTCCATAACCTTTTCGGGCTCCTTGGACTTCATGACTGCGCTGGCCAGAAGAACGCCAGAGGCCCCCAGCTCGACGGCCCTCACAACGTCCTCCCTGTACGTTATTCCTGCCCCGGCAAGGACGGGTAGGTCGGCCACGGCCTTCACGGCCCTGACGCCCTCAGTTATAACCTCGGGTCTAGCCCTCGAGACAGAGATGCCGGTGCCTATGAGCTCAGGCGGCTCAACTGCTATGTAGTCCGGTCTCAGGTACGCCAGCCCTGCCGCCTCCCCTGGTGTGTCCGCGCAGGCCATGACCTCTAGCCCCTGTGACCTGACAGCCCTCACGACCTTCTCGACGTCGCGGTATGGCATCTTGTGCTCGCTGTGGTTTACCAGGGTCCCCTTCACGCCCAGGTACCTCAGCGCCGGGGCTGGCAGGTAACCCGTGAAGGCGCCCATGTCAACGGGGTCAGCGTGCTCAACATAGACGTCGTCGTATACCTGGAGCACCCTGCCAGCGATTGCTGCAGGCACTATTAGCAGGACCCTGACGTTCTGGTGAGCCGAGATCAGCCTTGAGGCCGCCCTAGCGATCTGAAGCGAGACCTCGTTGAACGCCGTGTCGTAGGCCTTGTAGTTAAGTGCAAACACAAGTCTAGGCAAGCCCGGCACCACTCCCGCAGCGTGAACCAGTGGCTTTTCTGCCTACCGTCAGCCGCCGTGAGTCGGCTCCAGCAGCTCCTCCCTCCTTATCACAGGCTTGTACCCCAGATCGAAGGGCTTGAACCTGTTCTCTAGCCTCTTGAGCACGTCCGGCAGGGTCGTGTACTCCATCTCCTCAGGCCCGAGCCTGTGCGGCATGAAGGGCCCGTGCCTCCTCATGTACTCAGTTATCACCTGGGCGAGCCTCCTGGTCTCGTCAAAGGCGACGTCGTCAAACAGGTCGCTCGGCCCGACGAGCTTACCCTCCTTCACGTTGAAGCCGAGCCCGAGGACCCTCGGTGGGCCGTCAAACCTTGTCATCTTAGCGTCCTTCATCCCGACCGGCATAAGCGGGCCCGCGTGGCTTCCCCTCATCCAGCCGGCGACGAGGTGGGGGAAGGAGAAGGCCTCTAGTATCTCACCCAGGGCGGGGAAGCCCGACTGAGCCCTGACCACCATCACAGGGTCGTCCTTGCCTATGTACTTGCCCGCTATTAGGTTAAGCCTCTCCGAGCTGACAACGGCCGCCGGCTCGCCGTCCTTGCGGTGTACGAACTTTATAACGTACCTTGATGTGGTGCCTATGAGGGCCAGTAGGTCATAGAGCTCCTCAGGGGCCCTCATCTCGACGGCCCTTCCCTCCATAACGTCGAGCACTGTGAAGACGAAGCCGTCGTGGAGCTTAGGGTCTATGACGAGGCCTGCCGTGTTGAACGGGTCCGCGAATATCCTGAAGAGCGGGAGGTTGAACGCGCTGGGCTCCGTCTTGTCCGCCATGAAGACAGTTATGGGCTCGGATGGCCTCTCCCTGAACTCCATCTCCGCTACGCCAGGCCCCAGGCCCCTCACGTTGCCGCTGAACGTGTCGCTCAGCAGGTCCTGGCCCGCGGCGTAGAGCCCGAGCTCCTTGGCCACCTTCGTGGCCTCCTTGAACGCCTCCCACGCCAGCCCGTGAACGTTTGGGTCGTTGGGCCCCCTGAAGTGAGTCATTATCAGCTGTACGTCGTCGCCTATGTGGGTGACGTAGAAGTCTGCTATTATGCCCTGCCTCTTGCCCTCCGCGAGGACCCTTGACGCGGCCAGAAGCGTGTCCGGGTGGGCCTTATGATGCCCTGCGAGGCTCCCTATGTCGGCCTTTATGACGCTAACTGTCGTGAGTTTCCTCTCCTGAGACATACAAGTTCACCGCGAACGGGTCGGTTAGTCCTCCCCCTTTCAGCTTTTATAAATTGCAACATAGGTTCCATCATACTTACCCTTGTCCTGCCTACGTCCACGTTACCACGGCACTGACTTGAGGCCCAGTTTGTACGCGGCCCAATTAGTGGCCCTGTGTAGGCCGTATATGACAGCGGCCCAAAGGATCTCGTCTGGCAGGGGGAACGTGACCCCAACCGCGTAGAGGAACAACAGCGCGAACACGTAGAACCCCAGCTGGTCCAGCAGGGGGGCCTGAGCGCCCCTCTCAAGGCCGACGCGGCGCTTGACGAAGGACCCGACGAGGTCCCCCACTAGCGCGCCCAACGAGGACAAGACACCATAAGGTATAATCGCCGGGCCGACGAACGCCGCCTCCAACGATGAGATAAGCGTCCCGGCCGTGAGACCGCCCAGCAGGCCACCCCACGTCTTGCCGTCCCCGAAGACCCTCCTCCCGTCAACGAACCTGCGGCCGAAGTCTATGGGGGGAGGCCCGTGCATCACGACAGGGGCGCCGTTGGCCACCATGGCGGGTATCACATATATTATTAGGCTGACGAGGCCCCTGGCCAGTTCAGCAGGGCAGATCCCGTCAGCTGCTTGGCCCCCGACGGTGGACGTGAGGCACATGGCCGTGAGAGCCAGCGACGCGACGGGGTTGACTGGCGTGAGGCCGGCCATGCCCGCGGGCATCCCCTTCCAAGGGAGCGACGTCTCCTCTTCATTTAATGCCTTACTGGAAGGCGGTAGGACGTCTGGAGACCGCGGCCGGAGGCCACGCAAAGCGGGCTAGCTTATTGTGGTGCGGGGGGTGGGCTTTGAACCCACGCAGGCCTACGCCATCGGGCCCTCAGCCCGACCCCTTTGGCCAGGCTCGGGCACCCCCGCACCTTGCAATCTACAGAGGGCAAGTGTATATAAAGGGTTCGCTTACGTCTACGAGCGTGAGGAGGCGTCGATAGGGGGCTGACCTGCCTTGGAGGGCCCCTCCGAGACCTCTAACGAGGCACCCATGACAAAGGCCATGGCGAGGCTGCTCAAGAACATAACCGTGAGGACCCTTTGGATCTATGTGCTGGCCGTCCTCAAGGACGGGCCGACCTACCCATACAACGTCAAGAAGGGCATAAGGGAGAGGTTCTCCTTCAGCCCACCGACGGTGACCCTCTACACGGTAATGTACAGGCTCGAGAGAGAGGGGCTCATCAGGAAGACTGATAAGGGCACCTATGAGGTGACGGAGCTCGGCCTGCAGGCGCTTAAGGAGGGGGCCAGGCTGCTCAGCGAGCTGAGTAGGAAGATACTCGACACTACGACATCCTAAGGCCTCGTCGAGATCGGTGCTCCTCATCCCTTCGTCAGTGCAGGTCAGCTAACTCATCGGCCAGAACCCTTAAGGGGGTCAAGGGTAATCTACCTTATGATGGTCAGGGTTGAGCGGGGAGGAGCTCCAGGAGGTAGTTGTTGAGTATGCGGGGTCCAGGTTCAGGGCGCTGAGGGAGAGGGGGACAGGCCTCCTTGTCTGCCCCGTGTGCAGGAGGGCCAGGTTCGCCTCCCCTGCCGACCTGATAGCCCACCTGGTCGCTCACGCCAAGGGCACGCTTGATAAGAGGAGGCAGCCCCCGTCGAGGACCAAGCAGACAGGTGAGGGCGAGTCTTGAGCTTGACGGGCGTTCTTGCCTGTAAGTACATGGACTACACATTCGCCTTCCCGCCCGAGGTGAGGGGGCTCAAGGGCGCCGTCGTCCTCCAGCTCCCCCCAGGGCTGAAGAGGGCGGCTGCCGAGCTGGTGGAGTGCCTTAGGTCCATCGGGGTTGACCCCGTGGTCGAGGTGGACCCAAGCTACGGCTCCTGTGACCTCCACCTACCCCAGTTAAGGGACGCCTTCGGCGACGGGGTTACAGTCCTCCACGTCGGTCACACCCCGTACCCTCCCGAGCTGGCGGCTCGGCCGCCTACTGGGGACGCAAGGGTCATTTACGTCAACGTGACCTTTGACAGGCCTCCCTCAGAGCAGGTTCTGTCGCAGGCGGCCGAGCTCCTCACCTCCAGGGGGGTCAGGAGGGTAGCCGTCCTCACGACAGCTCAGCACGTAAAC
This sequence comes from uncultured Desulfurococcales archaeon, assembly GCA_964343115.1. Classification (GTDB taxonomy): domain Archaea; phylum Thermoproteota; class Thermoprotei_A; order Sulfolobales; family Acidilobaceae; genus Acidilobus. The sequence goes on along the minus strand of CAYFGU010000001.1, from coordinate 186,482 downwards.
CATTACAAATACGTTGTCGAGTCTCTGGAGGCTCAAGGCCTGCTGATAGAGAGGGCTGGCAGCCACCTGCCCTACCTGGTGGAGGGGCAGGTGCTGGGCTGCGACTACAGGGTCGTCCCAAGGTCTGCCGAGGGCTACGTTATGCTTGGTGGCGGCCTATTCCACGGCCTCGGTCTCTACCTCGCGACCCTCAGGCCTGTAGTACAGGTAGACCCCTACAGGCAGGAGGCAAGGGATCTGACCCGGGAGGGCGAGAGGTTCCTGAGGATAAGGCTCCAGAAGGTCTCGTCAGCCATGGAAGCGATGAGGTGGGGGGTCATCGTTGGAACTAAGACTGGGCAGCACAGGCCCTGGGTGCTGAGCGCGCTGCTGAAGTCCTTGAGACACCACGGCAGGAGGTACATAGCGTTGGCCTCTGACACCCTGACGATATCATACCTAAGGGACGTTGACAGCGACTGGTTTCAGGCCTTCGTAGTTACTAGCTGCCCAAGGCTGCCCATAGACGACCTCTACGAGTACGAGAAGCCAGTCCTAACGCCAGGTGAGGCGTTCATGGCCTTTCAGGGCAGGCTGGAACCCTACATATTCCCATGGTAATGGCTATGTCGCTCAGGAGGCTCAAGGTCCTCCTAGAGCAGGTCGTGCCCCCCATTGAGTCGCCAAGCCGCGAGCTGGAGCAGTACACGACCCCTGCCGAAGTAGCGCTCCTCATGGCGTCATGGGCGAGGGAGGCTGGCATCCTGGACGGTTCCGTCGTGGCTGACCTTGGGGCTGGCACGTGCAGGATAGCACTCGCGGCCCTGATGTTAGGGGCTAGGGCCGCTGTCGCAGTGGACCTTGACGAGAGGCTTGCGCTGCCCTGCATCAAGGCAGCTGCCGCCCTAGGCCTGTCAGACAGGCTGGCATACGTGATCAGCCGCCTCGGCGAGGACTCAGGCCCTCTCAGGGCGGGCCACGTCGACATAGTTATGATGAACCCGCCGTTCGGGGTCTGGCGCCGTGGCGCGGACAGGACGTTCCTGACTTACGCTATGTCGCTAGGCCCCAGGGCTGTTGTCGCGGCCGTGAAGTCTGGTAACCTGGAGTTCCACGGCCGCCTCGCCCTTCAACGGGGCTACAGGTTGAAGCTTATAGGAGGGTACGATTTCCCTATACCTGCGTCGATGCCGCACCACAGGAGCAGGATAAGGAGGGTGAAGGTGGATATAATTGAGCTCACAAGGGAGTAGGAAGGTCGTGCCCGGCGACGCCGTCGCAGTCGAGGAGGAGTACGCTGAGGGCAGCAACGTCTACCTTGAGCCCAATACTGGTCTCCTCAGGTCTTCCCTCGTCGGCGTGCTTAGGATCGACGACGTTGGCAAGGCAGTCTCGGTGGAGGCTGTCAAGCCTCTGAGGGCGCCCAGGAAGGGCGCAGTCGTCGTCGGTATGATAACCCAGGTGAGGGAGAACCTCGCCTTCGCCGAGCTCTATGGCGAGGTGAGCCTTGACCCCAGGCCAAGGTGGCTGAGGGAGTTCTCCGGCAGACTTCCCGCAGTAATAACGTCAGAGCAGCTCTCTGAGGGGAGAGTTGACGACATATACTCCTTCGTCAGGCCCACGGACGTCGTGATAGGGAGGGTCGTGAGCACGATAAGCCCCTACTTGATCTCGCTGAGGGGGGCTCAGTTCGGCGTGCTACATGCCTTCTGCTCGCGCTGCGGCTCCCTGATGGCGCCTGAGAACGACGGCTTCAGGTGCCCGAGGTGCGGTAACTTCGAGAAGAGGAAGGTTTCAAGCCTAGCGACCGTGAGGGGGCTCACGCTTGAGGTCAGGAGGATAGGCATGATCACCTACTAGGGTCGCATTATGAGGTACGAGTTCTCGTTTAGGGCAACCGGCCTGTCGCATGATGATATAGAGAGGCTGATAGATAGGATATCGGAGCTCGTCCCTTCCGAGTCGATATCCGCTGAGGTCAAGGGCGGAAGGCTCAGGATAGCTATAGAGGGGCCCGCCAGGCCTCCAGGCAGCGTTAGGCTCTCGGTGCAGAGGGCCCTCTCAGAGGTTCTTCCAACTAGAGTATACAGGACAAGGATTGACGTGAGGGAGCCGCCCGCACGCGGCCGCCGGCCACCCGCTGACGTGATAGCTGAGGCCCTGAAGAGAAGCGGCTATGCCAGTGAGTCAGAGGGGAGCGTGATCCTGACCCAGGCCCCCCGCGATGTAGTTGAGGCGGCCCTGAGCAGGCTGACAACGATATGGGGCGAGGTCTCTCAGGTTAGGGGGCTGAGCGGATCCACAAGGAAGGCAGTCGCCCTTGCCTCCTACCTAACTTTAAGGTCCCCCGAGGAGCTTGTAGAGGCTGGGCTGAGGGTCGGCGTCCTTGTCAGACTAGAAAGTAATAAAATCCAGACCTCCTTTGACTGGAGGACGGCCGCCGAAAGGATCTGGAGGATGGTGTCCGTTGGCTGAGGGGCTTAAGATAGCGAGGACTGGCGAGGGGACGTACGTAATCACCATAGAGGGCGAGGACCACTCCATCGGCAACCTGCTGGCCTCTACCCTAATGGAGCTGCCGGGGGTAAGGATGGCATACTATGAGATGGAGCACCCCCTCTTCAGGAGGATAAAGGTCTACATACACCTAGATCAGGGTTATGACGTCAAGGACGTGCTTAAGCAGGCCTTGATCAGGATAAGGGAGATTAATGACGAGTTCAGGAAGTCCTTCCTAACGAAGGCGAAAGAGATGGGTCTGGAGGGGCTCACGTGAAGAAGGAGGCCAGGGTATCGGCCTCGGCCTGCCTAGGGGACCTGTGCGCAGCCGTTGTGGTTAGGCTCGGGAGCGTAGACGGGATAGCTATCTCGCTATGCGGATGCGAGAACCTCTGCAGGAGGCTAAAGGATACCGGATACCTAGGTGAGGTCAGATACTACCTTGGCCCTTGCGGCTGCGGGGCGACCAGACTGCAACAAAACTTTGCCAAAATGTACGGGTGGGCAGAGGAGTTCGCCAAAAGGATCGTTGAGGGGTTGCACGACCTCGCTGCTGAGAGACCCGAGCTTTTAACTTGCAGCGGAGACGTCAGCTCAGGTGCGGGGGTGCCCGAGCCCGGCCAAAGGGGGCGGGCCTAAGACCCGTTGGCGAAGGCCTGCGTGGGTTCGAATCCCACCCCCCGCACGCGCCCGCGTTTATTCTATGGACATGGTAAAGCCCGCCAGGCCAGCTAAGACGGGTACACCACCCTGCCGGTGTCGGGCAGGGCCCTGTACCCCGGTAGCTCCCTCTGGAGCGCCTCCGCGAACTCCCTTGTTGACAGCGCGCTAAGGAACCTCTGCACGCTCTCCTTCCCCATCGACTCCCTCCTGACCGCGAAGTCGAATATTTCTTCACCCACCGGTATGAAGTCGAGGTTGAACATCTTGGCCACGGCCTCAAGGGAGAGACCCACGTCAGCCCTACCCTGCACAATGGCGGTCGCCACGGCTGTGTGAGTCTTGACTTCGTACGTGTAGCCCTTAACGACTTCCTCTGGCCTCTTGCTGCCAATTAGGGCCCTGAGCCTTAGGTCTAGGAGGACTCTGGTTCCCGAGCCCTTGTTCCTGTTAACTATAACTACGTCGTCCCTTGTCAGGTCCTCAAACCCCCTTATCCCCTTGGGGTTGCCCTTCCTGACGAGGAAGCCTATGCGCCTCGCATACCCCCTCACTATCACAACCTTGTCCCTTAGTCCAAGCATGTCCGGCACGTGGACGTTATACTGTAGGGTCCTTTCGTCTAGGATGTGCGTGCCAGCGACGTCGGCGTCCCCCCTCTTTATGGCCAGCCAGCCGCCCATGGATCCAACGCTTATGACCCTCGCCTCCCTCGTCAGCCCCGCCACCCTCAGGACGACCTCGATGCCCGGGCAGTTGCTGCCGATTACGTTGATCGCTGGCACCTTAAGGGACCTTGAGAAGAGAGTAACCTCGACCTCCTCGTTCTCGTCAAAGTACTCCCTGGCCTCCTCAGCCACTATGAACCCGTCAGAGAGACCGATCCCAGCTATGGACCCTGAGCCTGACATGAGGGGGTAGGCCGACAGCCCCTCTATCCCCCTCACGAGCTGGACAGGTATAAGCTCCGTGAACCCCCTTCCGGCCTGGAACCTGAACGGCACACGAGCCTTGACCCTCGGGACCTCAGAAACGGGCTCAAGCCCCATCATCCTTAGGATAACGGGAGTCACGAGAGTGTAGAGGTTCATCATGGCGGAGAGCGGGAAGCCAGGCAGGCCAAAGAGAACCTTTCGGCCCCTGACCGCTATGGCTGTGGGCTTGCCCGGCCTCGCCTTAAGCCCGTGAACTATCAGCTCCGCCCCAAGGTCCTTGAAGACCCTGTATATCATGTCCCCGTAACCGGCAGACGTGCTCCCGGTAGTGATCACGACGTCGGAGGAATCCAGCGCCTCGCCGATTGACCTCACCATGGAGCCGTAGTCGTCAGGCAGTATGCCTCGGTAGTTAACGTCAGCGCCGAGCTCCTTAAGTAGGGCGGTTACAACGTAGCCGTCAACGTCGTATAGGTGGCCTGGAGGGAGGGGCTCGCCAGGGGGCGTAAGCTCAACGCCCGTCGAGAAGACGGCCACCTTGGGCGGCCTGTAGACCTTCACGCCGCTTATACCGAGGCCGGCAAGCACGGCGATCTCCCGGGCGGTGATGAGGGTCCCTGCCCTCAGGACCACGTCCCCCGCTGAGATGTCCGACCCGGCCTGGCTTATGTTCTCCCCCGGCACAACGGGCCTGTATACTGTCAGCCTGTCCCCCCTCCTGCTCACGTGCTCCTCCATCACAACAGCGTCAGACCCCCTCGGAATCATGGCACCCGTCGCTATCTCGAAGGCCTCCCTAGGCCCGACCTCGCCTGAGGGCAGGACCCCTATTGGGACCTTCCCAGTGACCCTCAGCGTCACCGGCGTCACGTCGCTGGCGCCAGTGACGTCAATTGACCTTACGGCGTAGCCGTCGACTGTCGACCTGTCAAATGGGGGGTAGTCTATGGGGGCCCTGACGTCCTCGGCTAGGACCTTCCCCTGAGCCTCTAGCAGTGGTACCTGAACGACGCCAAGCGGTCCAATGCCGCCAAGCTTCTCTTCGAGCAGCCGGAGGGCCTCGTCAACTCTTACGAGCTTATGGAACACGAGGGCCACTAACCGCACCCTGAGGCGGTAAGTAACCTCCTCAAGGCCTTAAAGCTGTGTTCAGGAGAGACCACAACCCTTGCTCCCGGGCAGAGCTCGCTCGCCCTTGAGGCGGCCTTCGGGCCTATAGACACTATCAGCCTCACCCTGCCCCTGAGCCTCCCGCAGGCAGCCTCGGCTATCAGGGCCGAGGTCGCTATGAGCACGTCTGCGGAGTCAGGGATGCGGTCAGGTAGCACCCTCTCCTCATATATGTTGACCCTGGTAACAGGGAGGCGCCCTGACGCTAAGGTCTCGAGCTCGCGGTCCCCTGCACTAGACCTTAGGGTCAGGAGCGACCTACAGCCTGACCTTACTGCCAGCTCCGCCAGAGCGGCCGTGCTGTACTCGTCAGGGTGCTGGCACCCCCCGCCAAAAACGCGAGAAAAGGACCTGGCGGTCCCAGGGCCCACACACAGTGCCCTGACCCCCTCAGGCCATGAGCTAAGGTACCCCCTCAGGAGCCTGGGCCCCCTGGGGCTCGTAAAGGCGACGCAGTCGTATGACCTGGAGGCTATCATACGGGCGGCCTCTGACAGGCCAGCCTCGATAGCCTCTATCACTGTGGCCTGGGCCCACACCAGCCCCCTGAGACCCTTCAGGTCATCAGGGAGCTCGGGTCCTAAGTAGAGGACCTTGCATCCGCCCTCCAAAGCCTACCCCTCGCGAGCACGGCCGGCCCAATAACGATGACTGCGGGGTTCCTCACGTGGCCTGCCTCGGCCTCGCTTAGCAGGTACCTGACCGAGCCGGCTATCGTTACCTGGCCTGGCGTCGTTGCGTTCATCACGGCCGCCGCGGGGGCCTCCTCGCCCTTGGCCTTAGATATGGCCCTAAGTACCCTGGGGGCCGTTGAGGCCCCCATTAGCACAACTACGTTTTCGACCAGCTTCGAGATCTCCGCGACCTTTTCCAGGTACCGCTCCAGCTCTTCCTCTCCTCCCGTCACATGGCCGGTTACCACGGCCATGCTGGAGCCGTAGACCCTTCCCAGGAGGGGGATGCCAGCATACGCTGCAGCCCCCACGTAGCTGGGGACGCCAGGCACTACCTCGCACTCAACCCCGTGCGAGATCACATACTCGCACTCCTCCTCCCCCCTCCCAAATGTGTAAGGGTCCCCTCCCTTGAGCCTGACGACCAGGAGACCTCTCCTTGCCCTGTCCACAAGTATCCTCTCTATCTCCTCCTGCTCCAGCTCATGATGCCCTGGCGACTTCCCCGCATAGATCAGCTCGCACCCCTCTTTGACCTCCCTGACGAGCTCAACCGGCACCAGCCTGTCGTAGACTACCACGTCAGCCGACCTCAGAAGCTTCAGGCCCTTAACCGTGATCAGGCCAGGGTCGCCGGGGCCCGACCCAACCAATACAACCCTGCCGCCCAAGGCGAGCACCTCACAGGTACTTCATCAGGCCCTCGGCAGCCCTGAGACCCAGCTCCTCTGGTCTCGAAAGGTCGCCTCTCACCCTCAGCACGACCATTGAGCTCCCGTCCTGTCTCGCGGTCGCCGCTATGAAGGCCAGCTGCCCCGCCCCCTGGGGCTGCGAAACGCCGCCGACGGGGGCCCCGCAGCCAACGTGTAAAGCGGCCGTGAACGACCTCTCGGCCTTTGCCATGGCAGCCGCGACAGGGTCGGACGCCTTTGAGAGCGAGCGGGCGACAGGAGTGTCCGAGGGAGCTACTACTGCTATCAGCCCCTGCCCTGGCTCTGGGGGGAAGTACTCGAGCGGGAGCACGAACCTTTCCACGTCGATTCCAAGCCTCCTGAGCCCGGCCTCGGCCAGGATCTCATAGTCCACAAGGCCCTCCCTCAGCTTCCTCACCCTGGTGTCAACGTTCCCCCTGACAACCCTTATCTCAACCCTGGGGTTCCTGCTGAGCACGAAGGCCGCCCTCCTCACGCTTGAAGTACCGACAGTGGAGCCCTCGGGTATCTCCTCAATTGAGCTGACTGGGGCCCTGCCGAACACGAGCGAGTCGTTCGGCGGGTCGCGAGGGGGCACCGCAACTATCTCTAGACCCCCGCTGAGCTCAGAGGGCAGGTCCTTGAGGCTGTGGACAGCGACGTCAGCCTCGTTCATGAGGACAGCCCTGTTGACCTCCCTCTCAAAGACGCCCTTGACGCCGATTTGACTTATTGGCCTGTCAAGGACCTCGTCCCCCTTCGTACTCACAATCACGGTCTCGTACTCTACCCTCTCCCCAAGTCTCTGGGATATGTAGTCCATAGCTATCTTGACCTGCACTAGGCTAAGCCTGCTCCCCCTGGTCGCCACCCTCAGCCTCATCTTAGCTCCCTTAGCGACTGCTCGACGGCGTTCACGGTCAAGGTGACGACGCCTTCGTCGTGGGCCGCGCTCGTGAACCAGGACTCGAACTGGCTCGGGGGTATGAATACACCGTTCCTTCTTAGGCTCTCATGGAAGGCGGCATACCTGGCGCGGTCGGCCTGCCTGGCGTCGTCTGCTGTCAAGACCGGTCCGCGCGAGAAGAAGGCCTGGAACATGCTCTCGACCCTGTTAACGGCGAGGCCAGCGGCCTCAAGAGGCTTGACTACCTCAGCGGCCGCCCTAGATGCCCTAGAGAGGGCATCGGTGGACTCAAGCACGCTGACCGTCGCGAGACCTGCCGCCATAGTCACGGGGTGCGCGTTGAACGTCCCAGCATTGAAGACAGGGCCCAGGGGGGCAAGGCCCTCCATTATCTCCCCCCTAGCAACCACTGCCCCGACGGGGAAACCTCCTCCTATCACCTTGCCGAGCGTCACGACGTCAGCCCTCACCCCGTAGTATTGCTGAGCCCCTCCCAGGGCTATCCTGAAGCCTGTTATGACCTCGTCAAATATAAGCAGGGCTCCGTACCTGTCCGCCAGCTCCCTGAGCGACCTCAGGAAGTCGACCTTAGGCGGTATAACGCCCATGTTGCCTATGACGGGCTCCACTATAATTGCGGCCAGATCGTCGCCTGCCAGCCTCGCCGCCCTCTCGGCCGAGTCAACGTCGTTGAACCTTGCTACGAGCGTCAGCGAGGCCACCTGAGCTGGCACCCCTGCGCTGTTTGGGACCCCGAACTCTGAGGCGGCGCTCCCTGCCTGCACAAGGACTGAGTCGTGCGCCCCGTGGTAGCAGCCGTCAAACTTCAGTATCTTCGACCTGCCCGTGAAGCCCCTGGCAAGCCTGATGGCCGTCATTGTGGCCTCAGTCCCGGAGTTCACGAACCTGACCTTGCCGCCAGGCATCACGTGACCCAGCACCCTTTTAGCGAGCTCTACCTCGGACCTCGACGGGGCCCCGTATAGCCACCCCCTCTCAACCTGCTCTATCACAGCCTTGGCGACCCGCTCGTCCGCATGGCCTAGTATTAGCGGGCCGTAACCGAGAACGTAGTCGACAAGGCTCTCCCCGTCCTCTGTGACGAGGTAGGCGCCCTTCGCTGACCTGACGAAGAAGGGGTAAGGCCTCACTGCAGCCCTCACGGGGCTGTTTACACCACCTACGAGCAGGTCCCTCGCCTCCTCGTACAGCCTAAGGCTCACGCCGCTCCCCGCCCAGGGGCGTCCCCCAGGGTGATATTTGTGGTAATACAGCCCCTCATGCACGAAGTGGTGCGGGTGCATACCAAACCGTGGGCTCCTCCGTGCTGACCAGGACTGACTGGGAGCTTCACCACGAGGCTCCAGGGGCGGTTGTATCAGTTGCCGTGCTGCTCGCGGGCAGCTGGGACTTCGAGAGAGTTAAGGAGGTCCTCCTCTACATGTCCAAGACCGGGGATGGATGGCCCCAGAGGGTTGCCCACGAGCTGGCCAACGACAACGAGAGGCTTGCCGAGGTAATGAAGGAGCTTAGGTCAGGCCTCGTGGTTAGGTCGGAGATCATAGACGAGGTGGTTAAGAGGATCCCTCCAATATCTCGCGGGCCCCCTCGTACATGACCTGCCTGATCTCGGACTTCGTCGCCTCCCTGACCTCCTCAGCCCTGGCGCGAATTACCCCTACGTGCCCGCTTTCATCGTTGGAGTAGGCGTATATCAGTAGAACTGGGATCTTGCCCTCCTCTGCAAGCCCCTTTAGGTAAAGCGACTCGTCCCAGTCAAAGACCCTTATTCCGCCCTTGTACATCTTCTCGAGACTTATCACCTCGCCGACGAAGCTGTCTAGCCTCAGGCCTCCCTTGAACCTGCTGCTCACTCTCTCCTCGATATCCGTGAGCCTGTTTACAACGAGGCCGAGGAGCCTGCTCACGCTGTCAGGCGTCTCCCTCAGCCCCCTTGACCTTAGTACCTCCTCTGCCATTATAGTTAGCTCCTCGCTCCTCTTTACTATAGAGATAGGGAGCAGGTCCCTCCTGTCGAGCAGGCTTAGGGCCCACCTCCTGGAGACGCGGCCGATGGAGGCGTAGAGCTTTATCACGTAGTCCAGCTCCGCGTCGTCAAAGTAGTAGCGATCCTCCATCACGGCCCTCGCGAGGCGGGACGGCCTGAGGATCTCATATAGGCTCAGGTCGCCGTAGAGCGGCAGCGCTCCCGGCCTCCACTCGGTCGCGACAGACCTTATGAAGGCGCTTACAGCCTTCGTAAGCGCTATTACCTTGTGGTGAAAGTAGACCGACCTGTACATCTTGTACCTGGCGTCAAATATGTCCTCTAGGGTCTGGAGGCTCTTTATGTCGAGGCTGAGCACGGGCTGCCCGTCAACTATGCCTACCGTTATGCCGTGGACGAGCCTCTCGGCGTCTATGTTGCCATAGACTATGCCAGTGGCCTGCGCGTCCCTCTGGAGGTAATCCAGCCTGTCGGCGTCCGCTATCTCGTTGCTAACTATGTCGTGAATGATCTTAAGCGCCTCAGGCCTGAGTCCGAGATCCCCGAACTCCCCCTCCCTAACGCTGTCTAGGGTAGACTGGACAAGTGATGCCCTAGCTGCCTCGAGGAACCTTGGCAGCCCCGGCAGCTGGCTTTCGGCCGCGCTCTCATCGGCCATCCTTATCAACTCGTCGAGTAGGGCCTGCGTGTAGGCCTCGTGAACCTTTAGGCTCCCCCTTCCCAGGCTGCTGAGCTCGGCGAAAAGCTCCCTGGGGCCTGGGCCCTCCTCGGAGTACCTGGCCAGGTCCATTATGGCCTCTTCAGTCATGTGGCTGTAGGCAAGGTGTCCTATGTCGTGGAGCAGGCCAGCGAGCCTCGCGACCTGGACGAAGGCCTCCTCAGCGCTGGCCTCGTCCGTCAGGAACAGCGAGCCGCCGACCCTTGGGCTCTTCCGGGCCACGCGTACGACCTTGCTCGCGACGAGGGAGGCTAGGTGCATTACGCCAAGGGAGTGCTCAAGCCTGCTGTGCCGAGCTGACGGGAAGACCAGGTACGCCATGCCAAGCTGCTTAACGCCGTGCAGCCTCCTAAGGAAAGGCGTCTGGAGAACCCAGTACTCCGCTTTGTTTATCGGGACGAAGCCGTGTATGGAGTCCTGTATGACGCCTTTCGGCTCGAAGGCCCCCAGCCTTTCTTCGTCGAAGGAGCGCCCTCGGCTCAACTCACTTCTTCACGTGCTTATGGCAAGGGCAAGCTTTAAGGCTGACTGTCAGGCGAGACCCGCCTCCTCAATGGCCTTCTTGTACCTGCCCGTTATCTCAGTGACCCTGGGGTCTACGCCCCTCAGCCTTGCCAGGTGCACCGAGGCGTAGCCGGCGGTGAGCGAGCCCTGCAGCAGCTGGGCCAGGAGCCCGTCCCCCCTTGGTGAGACCCTGACCAGCACGTCCCTCTGCTCAGAGTAGACCCCTGTCAATAGTGATGTCAACACGCCACAGAGCCTGTCCCCGCCCTCCACAAGGATGAACCCCTTGCTGACGCGCTGCCTCAGCTGCCACGCGACGAGGTCGTTGTGGGCCGACTCGGGGTAGAACTCCGTCTTTGCTATCACCTTGGCGTTCTCGCTCAGCTCCTGTCTCCACCTGTGGGCTACTATCTCGAAGGGGCCACACCCGGCTACTATATAGACGTCCCTGTCCCCGAGGGCCCTCGCTATCGCCTCGCCCTCTCCGCCTGACGTGGAGTCGAGCGCCTGTACGGCATTACTTACATCCTTGTCATCGACTATCTTCACGCCAAGCGAGGCTAGTAAACCGAGGGAGGCCCCAACCAGCATGGCGAGCGCGGTCCTGGGGTAGTACCCCGGCTCTATTGTAACTAGAGGGTGACCACCCGACCTGGCCCACTCCGCCAGCTTTCCCCCGCTCGTGACTGAGGCGACCAGCGCCCCGGCCGACTTGGCGTCTCTGGCGCAGCTTAACGTCTCATAGGTGTTCCCTGAGTAGCTTACGGCCAGCACGACATGCCCCCTGCCTACCCATGGAGGGGCGCCGTCGGCCTTGTGAACGACAACTGGGACCTTAAGCCCCCTCGCAGCGGCGAGCGACGCTACGTAGTCCCCCGTTACGCCGCTTCCGCCCATCCCGCACACTAGCACTGCCTCTGGGCTTACTGGCTGGACCCTCGTGGCTATGGCCTGTGAGTAGGACCTGCTTAACTGCTCACCCCATGTACCGTAAAGACCTAACATCTCCTTAACTGCCTCGTCGAGTGAGCTCAACGCGGTTCCGACAAGTACCCTTGCAGCGAGGTAAAAACGCGTTGCCCTTAGGTCGCGTCAAACTCGCCGTAGAGTATCCTCAACTCATCCAGGCTGAGGGCCTCGCCCCTCCTGGCCTTCTCCTCGACCTCCTTCCTCTTCTCCTCAAGAACTCTGAGCTGGATACCTCTCTGCCTGGCTATCTTGAGCTCCTTGAGCTTAACCATGAGCTCCCTGTACCTGGAGTAAAGGGCGTCGAGGATCTTGGAGAGGTCGTCTATGGCCTTGCTCTTCTCGTCTATTGTGGACTTCAGCGAGTTTATCTGCTTGTTGAGCTCATCGACCTGCGTTGAGAGAGTCTGCAACTGCCCCTTCAGCGACCCAGCCCTCTGCCTGAGCTCGTCCCTCCTCGATATGAGCTCCGATATCCTCAGCCTGAGCCCCTTCACCTCTGCCTCAAGCTCCATTATCGAGATCTCCTCCTGCCTGGCCTTCCTTATCCTCTCGGCGAGCTGCTCCAGCCTCTCGATCTCCTCAACTAGCCTCTTCTCCTCCTGTGGGGGCAGGACCGACGTCTGCTGCTTCCACTCGAGCTCCTCGATCCTCTTCTGGACCTTCCTCAGGCTCAGCTTGGCTATGTTGCCCTCCTTCTCGAGCAGCTGCCTCGCCTCCTTGAGCTGCTCCCTCTTCGCCTTGAGGTCCTTGATCAGGGTGTCAAGCTCCTGCTTCACCTTCGTCAGCTCGTCGAGGACGCCCTTCCTCTCCGCCCTGAGCTTGAGGAGCTGGTCCACGAGGCCCCTCTTCTTGTCGATGAGGGACCTCCTCTGCTCCCTCAGCCCCTTGACCTCGTTTATCAGCTGCGCCCTGAGGCCCTTTACATGAACTATCTTGTCCCTTATCGAGTCTACTATCTGGTAGAGCTCGTCCTCCCCCTTGTTGCTCACGTCAACAGACAGGAGCTCCCTTATGTCAGGTGGGAGCTGGTTTACAGGAACCTCAGCCTGTGTGGCCTGAGGCTGGGCTGGCGGGACAGCGTTATTTGGCTCGTTGCCGCGGGACTCTTCGTCCAACCGGTTAACCACCTCCTACGTCAAGCAGTACCCTCGCGTCTACGGCTATCGCAGCCTTTTGGTTCGCAAGAATAGGATTTATATCTAACTCTTTTATCTCGCTGTGGTCGGCCAGTAGGAAGCTGACCCTCGTTATAGCGTCGGCGACCGCAGCCACATTGGCCCCCTCGGTCCCACGATAGCCCTCTAGGAGGGCGTGCGCCCTCGTCTCCCTGATCATTTTCATCGCCTCCTCGGGCCCGACGGGCGCCAGCCTCATGCTGACGTCCCTCATTACCTCGACCAGCAGCCCCCCAGCCCCGAAAGCGACCACCGGGCCGAAGGCTGGGTCCTTCAGGCCCCCGACCATGACCTCTACCCCGACCTCCTGCCTCTGAATCAGGACGCCCTCAACCCTTGCTGACGGCGCCCTAGACCGAACGTTGGAGACTAGCCTCCTGAAGGCCGCGCGGGACTCGCCAGGCGCGACCCCGACTAGCACGCCGCCGACGTCAGCCTTGTGTACAATGTCGGGCGAGACGACCTTCATCACGAGCTTGCCGCCAATTGCGGCCGCGCAGGCCTCTGCTTCGTCCTCCCTGCTGACAAAGCAGAAGTCCGCTACAGGTACCCCGTAAAGTCTCAGCACCTCCAACGCCTCGTGCTCGAGCAGCTTACGCCTCCCCTCCTTCAGGGCCCTCCTTATTATTGCCCTAACGCCCTCAACGGACTCCTTGTCTATCCCAAGGTCGTCCTCGACGACCCTCTCAGGGCGCCGAGGGACGCTGAAGGTGAGCGAGGCGATCGCCCTCGCGGCCCTGTCAGGCAGCTCGAAGACGGGCACCCCCCTCTCCTCAAGCGACCTCGCCACGGCAACCCCTGCATCGGCTCCCACGGTCACCACCACGACAGGCACGCCCTGGTGCCTTTCCCTCAAGCCACTGACGACCCTGATCACGTCAGTGGGGTCCATAGTTGGCGGCTGCACCAGGGCGATCATGAGAAGGGAGTCTATGAAGCCCTCCTGTAGCATGGACTCGGCGACGATGTCGTACTGCTCAGGCCTGGCGTCGCCTGTGAGGTCGATTGGGTTCCTGAGGGAGACCCTCTCTGGGAACAACGGGGACAGCCTCTTGACGAGCGTAGGGGGGCTCTCCGGAACCTCGAGACCCAAGGCGGTGAGGGTGTCAGCCGCTATTACGCCGTGACCCCCAGAGTTAGTTATGATGCCAACCCTGTTGCCCTTCGGCCTGGGCTGGGTTGCAAGCACCTTGGCGGCGTCAAAGGCCGTCTCTATGTCCTCGACTAGTATGGCGCCCGCCTCCCTCATGGACTCCCTAAACACCTCGTATGAGCCTGCCACTGACGCCGTGTGGCTTAAAGTGGCCCTTGCGGTAGCCTGGAACCTGCCCCCCTTAACCACGACCACGCTCCGGGCGCTCAGGACAACCCTTCTGATTACGTCGACTAGGTCACGCCCTCTCGTGACACCCTCTATGTATAGTATGACGACCTTCACGTCGGGTGAGCGGCCTAGGTACTCAAGGCTCTCGACCTCGTCAACGTCGGCCTTGTTTCCGAAGTTTATCGCCTTGCCGATCCCGATCCCCTTTGAGGCGGCCCAATCCATAAGGGTTGCAAGTAGGGCGCCGCTTTGGCTCACAAGGGCCAGGGGGCCCGGCGGGGGCCTCCTCATCTTGCTCCTGGGCAGGAAGAACGTGTCAAGCCCCACGGAGTGGTTGTACACGCCTATGCAGTTCGGACCCAGCAGCCGGACGCCGTACCTCCTTGCGGTCCGCGCAACCTCTTCCTGAAGCCTTCTGCCCTCCTCAGTCCCGGTCTCAGCAAAGCCCCCGCTGAATATGATAACGCCCTTCACGCCCTTCTGCCCAGCGTCCTCAACAACGTCTAAGGAGAGCCTTGAGGAGACCGCTACGACCGCCAGATCCACGTCGTCTGGGATTGAGCGGAGCGAGGGAAAAGACCTGACCCCGAGCACGTCGGTGTACTTTGGGTTAACTACGTAGACCCTCCCCTTGAAGCCAGCCAGCAGGTTCTCAAGTATGGCCCTGCCCATATTGTCGGGCCTCGGGGAGGCCCCGACGACGGCCACGCTCTTGGGCTCGAAGAACACGTCAACGCCTGTATACATATCACGTCTTCCGGCTTCGGTGGGACCTCCACGCTATTTAGGTTATCTTGCCAGGGTCAAAGATTCTACCTTATTAGGCCCTCTAACTGTCCTCGAGAGGGAGCTAAATGACGGGAAAGTCTGTAATCCTCGTTGTGGAGGAGGCCTATCGAAGTGATCAGCCCGGCAGGAAGATAGTAAGGATTGACCCCGACAAGATGGAGGAGATAGGGGTCGGCCCAGGGTCCTTCGTTAGGATAAAGAGCCAGAGGGCGGAGGCCGTCGCAAGGGCCTGGCCTCTGAAGGGCAGCGACATGGGCACCGACATAATAAGGATGGACGGCTACCTCAGGCAGCTGCTTGGAGTCAGCGTCGGCGACAAGGTTGAGGTGTCGGAGGCCGAGGGCGTGAAGCCTGCTTCCAGGGTCGTGCTGGCTCCTCTGGGGCAGGCGACCGTTCCCACGTTCTTCGGGGCCGTGCCGATCAGCAGCGTGCTGTCAGGCGACACCGTGAGGGACGAGTTCGTTAACAGCCCGGTTACGAGGGGGGACGTGTTAATGTTCGGGGGCGAGCTACCTCTTGTCGTCGTCTCTACGTCGCCGAGCGACCCCGTGTACATAACTGAGGACACGGAGGTCGAGATAAGGGAGGAGCCGGTAAAGCCCTCGGAGTACCCCCTCCTCGCGAGGTCGACCAGGGTAACCTGGGAGGACATAGGTGACCTTGAGGAGGCCAAGGAGAGGATAAGGGAGATAGTCGAGCTCCCCCTCAAGCACCCTGAGATATTCCAGAGGCTAGGGATAGAGCCTCCAAAGGGGATCCTGCTCTACGGGCCGCCAGGCACGGGCAAGACTCTCCTGGCGAAGGCGCTCGCTAACGAGATAGGCGCGTATTTCGTTGCGATAAACGGGCCCGAGATTATGAGCAAGTTCTACGGGGAGAGCGAGGAGAGGCTCAGGGAAGTCTTCAAGGAGGCCCAGGAGAACGCTCCATCCATAATATTCATCGACGAGATAGACTCTATAGCCCCCAAGAGGGGCGAGGTCGTTGGCGAGGTCGAGAAGAGGGTGGTGGCCCAGCTGCTGACGCTCATGGACGGCATACAGGAGAGGGGTAAGGTCATCGTAATTGGGGCGACCAATAGGCCAGAAGACCTAGACCCCGCCCTCAGGAGGCCAGGGAGGTTCGACAGGGAGATCGAGATACGGCCCCCGGACAAGAAGGGCCGTTTCGAGATACTCCAGGTGCACACGAGGAACATGCCCCTCGACAACGACGTCGACCTTGAGGAGATAGCTGACATGACAAAGGGCTACACGGGCGCTGACCTGGCGGCCCTCGCCAAGGAGGCCGCAATGGCCGCCCTGAGGGAGTTCATCAAGAGCGGTAAGGTCGACCTCTCCAAGCCTGGCGAGATAAAGAAGAGCGTGCTCGAGAGCCTCAAGGTGGGGCGCAGGCACTTCCTTGAGGCCATGAAGGTTGTGAGGCCGACCCTCATGAGGGAGGTATACGTTGAGGTGCCTGAGGTCCACTGGGACGACATAGGTGGTCTTGACAACGTGAAGCAGGAGCTCAGGGAGACCGTGGAGTGGCCCCTCAAGCACCCACAGGTGTTCCAGCAGATGGGCATAGAGCCGCCCAAGGGCGTCCTGCTCTACGGGCCGCCAGGCACGGGCAAGACTCTCCTGGCTAAGGCCGTGGCTACCGAGAGCGGGGCGAACTTCATAGCAGTGAGGGGGCCTGAGGTCCTCAGCAAGTGGGTCGGGGAGAGCGAGAAGGCCGTGAGGGAGATCTTCAGGAGGGCGAGGCAGGCAGCGCCGGTAGTCGTGTTCTTTGACGAGATCGACGCCATAGCGCCTGCCAGAGGGTACAGCTTCGACGCGGGTGTTACGGACAGGATAGTAAACCAGCTCCTGACAGAGATGGACGGAATAGTTCCACTTTCAAACGTTGTTGTCCTCGCTGCAACGAACAGGCCCGACATAATAGATCCCGCCCTGCTCAGGCCAGGGAGGTTCGACAGGCTCATCTACGTGCCCCCGCCCGACAAGCAGGCGAGGAGGGAGATCTTCAAGATACACCTCCGCAAGGTCCCCTTGGCCAACGACGTTGACGTTGACAGGCTCGCAGACCTGACCGAGGGCTACACGGGGGCCGACATAGCGGCCGTCGTCAGGGAGGCCGTGTTCATGAAGCTCAGGGAGAAGCTTGAGGCAGGCCCCGTTGAGTGGAGGCACTTCGAGCAGGCCCTGAAGAAGGTGAGGCCGAGCCTGACAAGGGAGGACGTTATGAAATATGAGCAGCTGGGCGACAGGCTGAAGCGTATCATACTGTCCATGTGAGGGGATGATCACAGCTTTGTCAAGGTTTGAGGTCGAGGTCAAGCTAAGGGTTGACTGTGACGCCGTTGAAGACCTTATCAAGAGGCTGTCGTCCAAAGCATCGCTGAGGGGACCCGTCGAGGAGAGGGACGTCTACTTCTCGCATCCATGCAGGGACCTCTCACGCACCGACGAGGCCGTGAGGGTCAGGTACGTTGATGGAAGGCCGTGCTGCCTAACATACAAGGGCCCCCGCCAGGTCTCGACGTATAAGGCCAGGCTTGAGGTCTCTGTCGGCGTAAGCGATGACCCGGAGCCGCTGCTTAGGTCCCTCGGCTTCACGAGGTACGTCGAGGTTGTCAAGACCAGGACTTATGTGGACCTAGGCGACGCTGAGGTCACGGTTGACAGGGTGGCCGGCCTGGGCTGCTTCGTGGAGGTCGAGTCCAAGGGAGGGGACGAGGAGGCAGTCTCAAGGGTACTAGGAGAGCTTGGCCTGAGAGGCGAGAATGTTAACGAGACATACGCGGAGATGGCCGTGAGGAAGCTGAAGGCAGAGGGTCGAGGGCCTAGAAGTACTTAGCGAGGTCGGGGTTCTCCTTAGCTAGCTCGTTCGCTATCTCCTTCGCGACCTGGTCGACAAGGGCCCTGCCCATTGGGCTGAGCACCCTGCCTCGGCCGGTCATCTTTACGAGGCCGGCCTGCTCAAGCTGCTGCAGAAGCCTCCTGACAATGCTCCCGGACCCCTTGGCAAAGTGGGCTGGGGCAGACCCATTCCTCTTGCGTCCCCCGTAGACCGTCCTAAGGGTTCCCACGCCGATAGGCTCCTCGGCTATGTACAGCTTCCTCATAAGTGAGGCGGCCCTCACGTACCACCAGTCCGGGTCCATCGGCGGCTTTTCCTTGAAGACGCCTGTCTTTACGTAGGCGGCCCAGTTGGGCGACCTTATCTGCTCAATGTTCTTGAGCCTGGCAGCCAGCCTGGCTATTAGGCGGTCCGCTGGCACGTCCCTTGCCGTGACCATGGTTCTCCTGGGGCAGTGAATAGGTTAGGCTATAAAGGGTTTCTCCCCGCAGTAGACGTTGACAATGATAGAGGGTCTCTACTACGAGTTCATAGCGGCGCCCTGCGGCTCCAGGGTAACGATGCCCCTCGGCCTGGTGGCTGGGCAAGCCCCCGTGTTCTTCGTCTACAGGGGCTCCAGCCTATACAGGGCGCTTCAGGAGAGGGGCAGGGTCAGGCTCCTGTCCCCGTATGACCCGCTTGCCTTCCTCAAGAGCGTCAGGCATCAGCTGGAGGTCGAGCTTGCGTGGAGGGAAGGCTGCCCAGATGTCGACGAGTCGCTGGGAGCATGGTATGAGTGTAACTACGCCCTTCGCGAAATCAATAGCGAGGGCAAGTCCTTCTCATGTGACGGTCTCAGGTTGATAGCTGGGAAACACTCGCCCTTCACGAGGACCTACGGCTGCCTTGTAGAGCTCCTTGTTCTCCTAACTAAGGCCAGGGCCGGGGTCTGGGAGGACTGGTGGTTGCCCTACGCTGAGGGGCTCGTCTGGTGTGTTACAAGATCCTCGAGGGGGTCGGGGCCTTATGTCGTCGCCGCTAATGAGGTATTGCAGGAGCTTAGGGCGTTACGAGGAGGGGCTTAGGGCGGCCCTTGAGGCTTACGCCTTCATAGTTGAGGGCCCTATGGGCTTCCCAAGGGACAGGGAGCTTGAGAGCTCCTCAGCCCTCTCCTGGGCCACCGACTGCGGCCTCTCCTGCCTTACTGCGGCCTCCGTTGCCTCCCTTGTGGAGGGCGCCGAAGTCTGCGTGGTGACCCCTGGCTTTACACTCGGCAGCTCCAAAGACGACCGAAGATGCGACGTTGTCCTCGCTACAGACTCCTCTTATGAGACGCTAGCGCGCCTTAACCTCAGGCCTGACGTAATAGTCGGCGACGCCGACGCCTCCCTCAGGCTCCTCAGGATGTCAGCCCAGCTAGACGCGCCGTTCCTTATACACGCCCACGGCGACAACCTTCACAGGGTATCATGCCTCATTAGGTCCCTTTCCAAAGCGAGGGTCGTCGTAACGACGCAGATTGAGACCCCATACTGCACGCTGCCGATCGGCGCCTTCACCGACGGGGACCGGGCGGCCGCCCTGGCCTTGGCCTTCAGGGCCAGGTCGGTGTTGATGGAGCCTCTTGAGCTGAAGCCCTACTGCTTCCACAAGGACTACTGCGACGCTGCCCTCAAGGGCTCCAAGCTCGCGCTCGCGCGAGAGGTCCTCTCGTATGTGGCTGCCAGGACCGGGTACAGCTTAAGGTTTACTGGCGACAAGCTTGTTATAGAGCGATCGTAATATAGCCAGCCGTTAAGACGTCAAGCTGGAGCGGGGGCGCGTGTTGCCTAGCGAGAAAAGACACATGGAGGGCTTCAAGTCACTCGTCAGGGTTGATGACGCCTTAAAGGCGCTGCTAAGCGAGGTTGCCCACAGGCCAGCCCCTGTTGAGGTCGACATAGAGGGGGCGCTAGGGCTCCCCTCGGCAGATGACGTAGTGGCCGAGACCGACTTCCCCCCCTTCGACAGGAGCGCCGTTGACGGGTTCGCTGTTAGGGCCTCTGACACACTTGGCGCAAGCCTGCTTACCCCCGTGACTCTGACCTTGGTCGGTGAGTCAACTCCGGGCGTGGACCCCTCCTCACTCAGACCCCTAGGCCCTGGAGAGGCCTACGTGATCTACACGGGCGCGCCGCTCCCACCCGGCTCCGACGCGGTCGTGATGGCCGAGGACGCCGAAAGGGCTGGCAACGCTGTTAGTGTGCTGAGACAGGTCGTCCCCTATCAGAACGTCTCAAGGAAGGGCGAGGACTTCCAGAGGGGGAAGGTAGTCGTGAGAAAGGGCCATAGGGTGATGCCATGGCACATCGGGGCACTTGCGTCGCTTGGCGTGAGGAGGGTCAGTGTTTACAAGGTTAGGGTCGCCCTGGTCAGCACAGGGTCAGAGGTCGTTGACCTGGAGGATCCTGGGGCTAGCAGGCCAGGTATGATAATAAACAGCACAAAGCCTCTGCTCAAGGGTCTCCTGAGGTCTGACGGCTATGAGCCCATCGACCTCGGGACCGTGCCCGACGACGTTAATGAGATAGCGGCTAGGGTTTCCGAGGGCCTGAGGGTCGCCGACGCCGTTATAACGACAGGCGGGACTAGCATAGGCACCTATGACGTGGTACCCGAGGCCGTCGCTAGGCTGGGAAAGGTCGTCTTCAATGGAGTGAGGATGCGGCCTGGCAAGCCGACCGGCGGCGGGGTTGTATATGGGAAGCCCGTCTTCATGCTGTCAGGGTTCCCAGTTGCCAGCCTTGCAGGTTACCTGGCCTTCGTCAGGCCTACCCTGCTGAGGATGACCGATACCCCCGAGGACCCCGTCCCTAAGGTCAGGGGCTCCATAACTCGCCGGGTCGCTAACATCGCGGGGGTAAGGACGTACCTGAGAGTAAGGGTTTACAGGACCCCCAATGGCTATCAGGTCGAGCCCCTCGCAATTACCGCCTCCGGCGTCCTCTCGACTCTTACGGATGCCAACGGCCTCCTCGTAATACCCGAGGACGTCGAGGGATATGATGAGGGGGACGAGGTAGAGGTTACCTTGATATCTCCACCTGAGAGCCTTTAACCTCTTTGCCACCAAAGTATGAGCGGGTAAGCTTGGTCACTACAATCGAGATCAGCGGCTATGTCGAGGACGTACTTGAGGCCCTCGTCAGGGCTGGCATCTATAGCAGTAAGACCGAGGCGATAAGGGACGCCGTGAGGAGGCTTGTGGAAAGCTACGACATGAAGGACGTCTCCTTGAGGGCATACAGGGGCGGCACCATCAGCTTCCAGCTCGCGGTTGAGATAAGTGGGGTCAGCATGGACGAGCTCATCTGGTACTTCCTATCTAAGGACACCGCGCCGAGCCTGGGAACGGACTCCGAGGACGATGTTACAAGCGGTGTGAACGCGCTGAGCGAGTCAGAGGCCATTGTGCTCGACCTTTCCTCGCTGTACGCGATACTTGAGCTGAACATACAGGGCAAGCTAACAGTGTTTGGCAAGAGGTTCCTGATGCCCAGCAAGGTCCAGGAGAGGGCCCAGGCCCTCATACTGAAGTTCTCGAAGATGAGAGGGCTCGTTGTGAGCCTGGAGGGCATAGACTTAATCAAGGTCGACAGGAACCTCTCCGGGTTCTCGCACAAGAACGGCATCTCGGTGCAGGAGTCTCAGGCCATATATGTGGCGAAGAAGGCGAAGGGCGTCCTTCTCAGTGATGACAAGAGGACCAGGCAGATCGCGAGGTCGCACGGCGTCCCCGCAGCCACCACGCTGTCCCTCCTTCTCCTCGGGAGGCAGGCCGGCGCCCTGGATGAGCAGACCTACAGGGTTTTAGTTAGCAGGCTCGGCGCCATCCCTTACCAGGTGCCTAGGTCTTACCTCGCCTGACAGGCGTTCTACTTTTAATAACTTTAATTGCGACAAAGCGCTTCGGCCCGCTGAAAAATGCTGAGGTCTGCCAAGACGAGGTTCCTAGGTCAGGCCATAGTAATAGCAATAGACACCAGCGTTAGCATGGGGGTCAGAGACGTCAAGCCTAACAGGTTCGAGGCCGCCAAGAGGGGGGCCTCTGTGATAGTGAGGCAAATGGTCGGCATGGGCGTACCCACTATGGTGGGCATAATAGCGTTTTACGGCCACTCCATGCCAATAGTTGACCTCACCGATAAGGTCGAGGCCGTCGAGAGCGGCCTCTCAGCCCTCCAGATCCAGGGCAGGTCGACGAACCTTTCCGAGGCCGTGAAGGACGCCTATATGCTCCTCAAGTGGGCCCCTGCGGGCTACCGGAAGAGGATCATTGTGATAACGGACGGTGACTACAACGAGGGCTATGACCCCACTGCCATGGCCCACCTCCTTAACAGCGACAGCATAAGGGTGGACGCCCTGCTAGTGACGGAGCCCTCCTCTGGTAAGCTAACCAGGTTAAAGGATCTGGCGGAGTCGACGGGCGGAAAGATCTACGTGGCGCGGAGCCTCGAGGACGTACTCAAGTCCGCCTCGCTCATCGCCTCCGAGGACTGAAGGCTCGCTTTATAAATCTGGGAAACGCGCTTGGCCCGGTGGCCTGTATGGGCGACAAGAGGGCGAAGGTGGCCTTCATCTACATGGGCAAGGGGAGGGGTTACCTCAAGGTCAGGCTGTTCAGGAAGAGAAAGGAGGAGGACCCAGAAAGGGTCGTGGTGCTTGGCAGGGCCAAGGAGCCGCTTCCAGGGTACCAGGTGATAAGGCTGACTGACCTGGAGCCTGTCGTGAGGGAGAAGCTCGAGGAGCTTTAGAACGCTTATAAGAGGGGCTCGCTTAGGAGGCTAGGAAGCGTTTAGCAAAGGTGCATGGGGTTGCCAAGGACGCCGCACGTGGAGAGAAGAGTTGAGATCCCCCAAGGGGTCTCGGTGAGAGTCGAGGGCATGAAAGTGACTGTGAAGGGGCCTAAGGGAGAGGACAGGAGGGACTTCAGCCACGCCAAGGGGGTCACAATAAGGGTCGACGGGGACAAGGTAGTAGTGGAGGCGTTCATGGCGGACGCGAGGGTCAAGGCGCTGGTCGGAACGGTCGCGGCCCACATAAAGAACATGATAACCGGTGTGACGAAGGGGTTCCGCTACAGGCTCAAGATAATATCAACGCACTTCCCAATCTCGGTCAAGGTCGAGAAGGGGAGGGTCGTCATCACTAACTTCCTAGGCGAGAAGGCGCCTAGATTCGCGACTATCATGCCAGGGGTCTCCGTTAAGGTGCAGGGGCAGGACATAATCGTTGAGGGCACGGACATAGAGGCGGTAGGCCAGACGGCCGCCAACATAGAGAGGGCAACTCATATATCGGAGTTTGACCGGAGGAAGTTCATGGACGGCATATACATATACGCCAGGGAGGTGGTCGAGTGATGTCAGAGACCCTCAAGAGGACGGTGCCAGCCGAGCTGAGGGCCAGGAGGCTACTCCAGCTGAAGATGGGCAGGAAGCTCAGGCTGGAGTTCAGGAGGTACCTTTCGTGGCGCCTCAAGCGGCTGGACGAGCCGTGGAGGAAGCCCAAGGGCATAGACAACAAGGTCAGGCTCCAGCTCAAGGGCTACCCGCCGCTGGTTAGGGTTGGCTACAGGACGGACTCCTCGATCAGGGGGAGGCACCCGTCAGGACTTATCCCCGTCGTGGTGTCAAGCGTGAAAGAGCTCGAGGGCCTCAGCCCCTCGACTCACATCGTTTATATATCCTCAAGGGTCGGGCTGAGGAAGAGGCTCCAGATAGTCGAGGAGGCGAGGAGGAGGGGGCTCAGGGTAGCCAACGGTGGTGAGTGATGGACTATAGCCTTCAGAGGAGGCTCGCGGCAGAGATCCTGGGGGTTGGCGAGAGCAGGGTCTGGATTGACCCCAGCCCAGACAACAGGGACGAGATAGAGGCAGCCGTCACGAAGGACGACGTGAGGGGCCTCATAAGCAGGGGCCTGATCAAGGCGCTGCCGGCCAAGGGCAACGCGCACAGGTGGCTTGAGAGGAGGGAGAAGAGGCTCAAGGGCCACAGGAGGGGGCCCGGCAAGAGGGAGGGGACGTCCAGCGCCAGGAGGCATCCCGAGGAGCAGTGGGTCAGCAAGGTGAGGAAGATGAGGAGGTATATAAGGTGGCTGAGGGATCATGGCATGATAGCTAGGAAGGACTACAGACAGCTCTACATGCTCATAAAGGGGAACAGGTTCTCGAGCCTGTCCGACCTGAGAAGGTACATTGAGGCCAACGGTCTGCTGAAGCAGGCACAAGGTGGTGATCAGAAGTGAAGGGTGGCCCGAGCTATAAGGTCCCCCTTAGGAGGAGGCGGGAGGGGAGGACTAACTATAGGAAGCGCTTCGGCCTTCTGTTAGGCGGCAAGACTAGACTCGTGGTGAGGAGGACGAACAGGTACGTTATAGTGCAGTTCGTCGACTTTGACCTCAAGGGGGACAAGGTTGTGGCCTCCGCGCATTCGAGGGAGCTTGTGAAACTATACGGGTGGAAGGGAAGCGGAAAGTCTACCTGCGCGGCTTACCTGACTGGGTTCCTCGCGGGCGCGAGGTTCCTCCAGAAGGGGGGTCGTGAGGCTATCCTGGACATAGGTCTCCTGAAGCCGACCAGGGGCTCCCGGGCCTTCGCCGCCTTGAAGGGAGCCCTCGACGCTGGGGTCAGGGTGCCCCACAGCGATGAGGTGCTCCCTACCCCGGAGAGGGCTAGGTGTGAGCACGTGGCGGCGTACGCCGCCCAGCTCAGGCAGGAGAACCCTGAGAAGTTCAAGAGGCTGTTCTCCCAGCTCGCGTCCCGCGTTGACCCAGCTGAGCTACCTAAGCACTTCGAGGAAGTTCTTGAAAAAATAAAGGCCGACTATAAGGCTGTGCTTCAGGCAACGACGGCAGAGGTCCAGGCTGGCGAGGTGAGCGAGGAGTGAGCGAGACAGCTCAGAGGGCGCCTGCTCAGCCGCAACCCCGGGCTGAGGAGTGGGTCCCGAAGACGAAAGTAGGGAGGCTGGTAAAGGAGGGCAAGATAGCGAGTATTGATGAGATTTTCAGGAGAAACCTGCCGATCCTCGAGCCCGAGATAGTAGACCTCCTGCTGCCAGGTCTGCAGGTTGAGGTGATAGACATATCCCACGTGCAGAAGATGACCGACGCTGGGAGGATAACCAGGTACAGGGTGGTCGCTGCCATAGGCAACAGGGATGGGTACGTCGGGCTTGGGAAGGGGAAGGCCCGGCAGCTAAGGGAGGCCATAGACAAGGCCATAAGGGACGCCAAGCTGAACATAACGCCTGTCAGGAGGGGCTGCGGGAGCTGGGAGTGCACGTGCGGCGAGCCCCACAGCGTGCCATTCGCCGTGGTCGGTAAGAGCGGCAGCGTCAGGGTAGTCCTCAAGCCCGCCCCGAAGGGTACGGGCCTTGTTGCAGGAAACGTCGCGAAGGTCATACTGTCGCTTGCTGGGATCAAGGATATATGGTCGCAGACCTACGGCGAGACCAGGACCACCTACAACTTCGCCAGGGCCACGTACCTCGCGCTCAGGAACACATACAAGTTCGTCACCTACCAGGACTGGACGAGGTGAGCGGCGTGGCCTACCTAATTATACGAATCAGGGGTCAGCCAGACCTCAGGCCGGAGGCCAGAACTACCCTGAGACTTCTGAGGCTCGACAGGATCTACGTCGCCACTGTGTACCCAGACAACCTGCCTGGAATACAGGGCATGCTAAGGACTGCCCAGTCGGCCATAACGTGGGGCGAGGTTGACGTTTACACCCTGGCTAGCCTGATACAGAGGAGGGGGAGGCTCATCGGGGAGAGACCCATAACCGATGAGTGGGTTAAGGAGAGGCTTAAGATGGGCGGTGTCGGGGAGCTCGCCGAGAGGGTCGCCAAGAACGAGGTCAAGTACTACGAGCTTGAGAGCTACGGGGTGAAGCCGTTCTTCAGGCTCCACCCTCCGAGCGGCGGGTTCAAGAGATCCATTAAGAGGCTCTACCCTGACGGCGAGCTTGGTTACAGAGGTAAGGACATAAACGAGCTCGCCCAGAGGATGTTTTAAGCTTAAAACCCCGAATGCGGGGAGGTGATGGGAGAACATGACCTGGACGATACCTAGGGCTCGCAAGAAGTCTAGGAAGCTCCGCGGAAGGACGAGGACCATGGGCTGGGGGAGGATAGGTCAGCATAGGAAGTCAGGCAGCAGGGGTGGCCACGGCGCCGCCGGGATGGGGAAGCACAAGAAGTCGTGGATGTTGAAGTACGCCCCAGACTGGCTCGGAAAGAGGGGCTTCAGGAACCCCACCTCGAGAGGGGAGCCGACCACCATAGACTTGGAGGGTCTCGAGAACCTTGTCAGTGAGCTCGCCAGCAAGAACCAGGTCAGGGTAGAGGGGGACGTTTACGTAGTCGACCTAGGGCAGCTCGGGTACCAGAAGCTGCTCGGCTCTGGGAAGATCTCGATAAAGGTGAAGGTAGCGGTACAGGAGGCGACCAGCAAGGCCATTGAAAAGATCAAGGAGGCTGGGGGAGAGGTAGTAGCAGCAGGGGGAGAGGAGCAGGGTTCCAGTTGACCTCCTCCTGTAGGCCCTCCACCCCCCTCCCCAGGGAGCTAATAGAGTTAGTTGGCGACAGGTTCTTCGTCATCTACGGTCCCCCCGCCACAGGGAAGACCAGGGTCGCGTTCGAGCTGGCCAGGCAGGCAATGTCTGAGGGCAGGGAAGCTGTTGTGTTGGCAACAGAGCCGGGCACCCTCTCATACGCAAGGTTCGTTGTGACGTGCGTCCCCGCAATCCCCGTGCTCTCGATCGAGGAGCTAGTCAGGGCAGTAATAGAGGCAGGCAGCGCGGGGCGATTCATAGTAGTGGACTCTATCAACTGGCCCTTCAGGGGATACGTGAGCCCGCAGAGCCTCTCAACACTGTCTATGATATCAGCCTTGCTTAGGAGGACCGGAGGGGTCGCCGTCGGGCAGGTCACGGACGGTGAGGGCGAGGAGATGGCGCTAGGCAGGTGGGTTATACCATGGGCACACATGGTGGCTAAGTCGCGCAGGATCCCCTGCAGGGGGAGACCCTGCTCTGCCCTCAGCTTCGTAAAGCCCCGTGGCCCCGAGCTGACCTTTGAGCTCACCGGGGAGGGGGTGAGGTGGCTCACAGGGCCGGAGGCCGTCCAAGGGCCTTCCTGAGCCACTAAGTTGGCCAGGCCCGCCTCAGGCCCCCTTACTTCTCTTCTTCATAAGCTCGGCGGCCCTCTCAGCTAGGACGGTATCCCTTTTCTCGTACTCATAGTAGCCTATTAGGTCATAGAACTCCTGTCTCGACATGAGCCTGTCAATTATGTGCTTCTGCGTCCCCCTCTGCCTGAGCTCGACGAGGGTGTCCTTGATGGCCTTCAGCGCCGCCCTGAACGTAGTCACGGGGAAGATCACTATCTTGTACCCGGCCTCCCTGAACTCGTCGACGGTAATGTATGGCGTCTTGCCAAACTCCGTCATGTTCGCCAGCAGCGGCGCCTTCACCCTCCTGGCGAACTCCCTGAACTCGTCGAGGCTATGAAGCGCCTCAGGGAATATAACGTCAGCGCCCGCCTCAACGTACGTCTGCGCCCTCTCTATTGCCGCCTCGAGGCCCTCCACCTCCCTCGCGTCGGTCCTGGCAACAACGACTATGTCCTTCCTCCTCGCCTCGACGGCAGCCATCACCTTCTTCACCATCTCGTCCGGCTGGACTACGCTCTTGCCCGAGAGGTGGCCGCACTTCTTTGGCATCACCTGGTCCTCTATCTGGACCGCGGCAGCCCCCGCCTCCTCTAGCTCCTTCACGGTCCTGTAGACGTTAAGCGGCTCCCCAAAGCCTGTGTCCGTGTCAACTATTAGGGGCAGCTCTGTCACCTCGTATATCCTCCTAACGGCGTCGAGGACCTCTGAGAAGGTTATGATGCCGAGGTCTGGCATCGCGAGACTGCCTGTGAGGGCGGCCCCCGAGAGGTATATTGCCTCGAACCCGACGGACTCGGCGAGCAGCGCGGAGATAGGGTCGAAGACCCCGGGTGCCACGATCACGTCCCTCTTTGCCATAAGCTCCCTGAGCATGGTGGAGGGGTGCACGCCGCTCCTCTGCCTGTAAAGGTACGCCACGCAGACCTCCCGGTCAAGCAGGCCAGAGGGGGTATTTGCATGTTGCAGACCAAAGCACCCTGGCGTCGCCGTACAGCGCAGGGCTTCGCCGAGGACCTGTTCTCTTCTAGACAGCCCCGGGTAGCGCTGACGTGGCCCTCTGGGACTCAGATAGAGGCAGGGCGGGACAAGCTTAAATTTTGCCAATGCCCGCCAGCGCGAAGGTGACCGGCTTGGGAGGCAGGCAGAGGACGACCCTCTTCATGACGAAGGAGCAGAAGGAGCAGGAGAAGGGCAAGAAGTCTTGACCTGGCGACCTTGGCCCTCACCTAGGAGGCCCTGGACGCTTGAGGTGCTTCTCCCTGGGAGCGTTCTGTCTACGGAACAGGATCTCAGGGACAAGACGTACAAGGCCGGATTCATATCCAGGGCCCTAGCGATATTTAGGGTCGACGTGGTAACGATCTACTCTGATGACGACACCGTAGAGGAGGACAAGTCCCTCCTTAGCCTGCTCCTCCGCTACCAGGTCACACCCCCCCATCTGAAGAGGAGGGCCCTCCCGATGAGGAGCGAGCTCAGGTTCGCGGGCCTTATGCCGCCCCTCAACCTGCCCAACCACAGGCCGCCGAGGGAGGCCGTGCCCGGCGCCGTCATGGACGGCCTCGTCACGTCGGCCAAGGGGGGCTCCTGTGAGGTGTACCTGGGCGAGCTGGGGCTTGGGACCCTCACGCCTTGTGAAGAGAGGCCTGGCTCTATAGTCACGGTTTCCATAAACTCCTCCTATGGCGGCGAGCTTCAGCTGGCCAGGGCGAGCTGGGGGGACCTGTACGTAGGCTACAGGGTAAGGGAGGGCGGGTACCTGACCGTTGAGCTCGAGAGGCTAAGGTCTGAGGGCTTCGCCGTTGTCGGCACGAGCAGGTACGGCTCGACTAACTACGCGGCCCTCTCCGGGCTCGAGGGGAGGCCCGTTGCCGTGGTCGTGGGAGGGCCGAGGGAGGGGCTGCTGCAGTATGTGAACCTTAAGTCGTTCGACGTTGTCCTGAACACGGTGCCCAGGCAGGGAACCGAGACCGTGAGGTCAGAGGAGGCCCTGCTCTCGACCCTCGCGATCGTCAGCGCCTTCCTCTCAGGTTAAAAGTCCGGGCCGTACCAACCTATGGGGATGATCTGGAATCCGGGATCGGACCCCTCCCGGGGGATGGCGACTACATGACTGATGACCGCCCTCTGTCCGGCAGGGTTGCGCTTGTCACAGGAGGAGACAGGGGGATCGGAAGGGCCATCGCGCTCAGGCTGGCCAGGCAGGGCGCGGACGTGGCGATAAGCTACAGGAAGCTTGAGGCCGAGGCCTCCCAGGTAGTCAGCGCCATACGCAGCGAGGGCCGTAGGGCTATGAGCCTACAGCTGGACCTCTCGTCCCCTCGCCAGGCAGTCGACGCCGTAAGGGCTGTGAGGCAGGAGCTAGGCCCAATAGGCGTGCTTGTCAACAACGCGGGCGTTGGCTTCGCCTCCCCCTTCGTCGAGGTGGAGCCGGAGAGCCTTGAGAGGCAGATCAGAGTTGACCTTATCGGGCCGTTCGTGCTAGCCCAGGAGGCGGTGAAGGACATGGTGGGCGCCCGCTGGGGGCGCGTTGTCTTCATATCAAGCCTCGCAGGTGTTGTAGGAGCTGAGTACCTGTCGGCCAACTCCTCCGCCAAGGGGGGCCTGATAGGGCTGGCGAAGGCCCTGGCGGCCGAGGTCGCGCCGCATAACGTTACTGTCAACGTAGTGGCGCCGGGGTTCGTGGGCACGAAGCTGGGCCTGAGCTACTTCCAGTGGCTTGACGAGAGGTACGGGAGACGGCCAGGCGAGTCCCTCAGGAGATACGTGGAGCGGGTTCCGCCGAGGAGGCTGGTCACCGAGGAGGAGGTCGCCTCGGTAGTGGCGTTCCTGGCCAGCCCGGACGCGAGCGGCGTGAACGGCCAGGTGATAGTTGTCGACGCCGGGGCCTCGCTCGGTCTTGGGCTATGATAGCGGCAGCCTGTGTATGTAGCCGCAGACTAGACACCTCCTGACCAGGTACCTCTGCCTGCCCTGCGACCTAAGCCTCACCGACAGGGTAACCCCAGGTATCAGGGACACCCTGCACCTCTTGCACATGGAGAGCCTCAGCTCCCTGGGCAGCCTGACCCTGTTGGCGCGTGATAGCCTCAGGATCAGCCCGTTTATCTCCGAGGAGAGGGAGTAGTCCCCATTTAGGGCTGCCTTCCTGGCCTCGGCGGCGAGCCTCTCGGCGTCCTCCAGGACTATGTCGACGAGGGCGCTGTCCAACTTACGCCTCCTCTCCTGCTGCAGGCTTCTCCTCGATCTTCCTCAGCTGCCTCTTGTACATCTCAAGGAGCTCGTTCTCCGTCGTGGCGTCCTCAGGCCCCTTGTCGTCCCTCCACCTTATGAATCTCGGGAACCTGATCGATATCCCAGCGCCCTTACGGACCTCGTCCATGCAGCACGTGTGGGCAGGCGAGAGCGTCAGCTCGGCCCCTATGATCTCGGCCACCTTGACAGGCTCGAACCACACGTCCGCCTCGAGGCTTGAGACAACCCTGGGATGTCTGTGGTCTATGATGTAGGGGCTGAAGAGCTCGTGCATCTTGTTTATGTCCTCGTCCGTGAAGCCCGTGCCGACCTTACACACGGTCTTGAACACGTCGTTCTCAGGGTCATAGGCTGCCATCAGCAGCGTGCCCAGCTTGCCTCCCCTCTTACCCTTGCCGTAGAAGGCCCCCACGGCCACCAGGTCGACTGTGTCTGTCATCTCGCTCCTGTAGTCCCTCTTGAGCTTGACCCACAGCCAGCCCCTAACCCCAGCCCTGTATATGCTCTCGTCGTGCACGGCCTTTATCATGACGCCCTCTGCGCCCTCTGAGACTGCCTGGAGGAAGAAGTTCATTATCTCGTCGGGGTTTGAGCTCTCTATGTAGTTGGCCAGAGCAACCCTGTCGTTGGGCTTTAGGACCGACTCGAGCACCTTCCTCCTGTACGGCAGCGGTCTCGTGGTTAGGTCCTCGTCGTCCTTCATGATTATGTCGAATAGGAAGACCCTTGTGGGTATCTCCTTCATCATCTTCTCTATGTCGTACTTCCTCCTCCTTTGCATAAGCTCCTGGAACGGCTTAAACTCCCCCGTGTCGGGGTCTATACCGACTATCTCCCCTTCAACGATCGCCTTGTCGACCTTGAGGGCGTCCCTGACGCCCTCTATGACGTCAGGGTACATGGAGGTGATGTCCTCAAGCCTCCTAGAGAATATCTTCACGTTATCGCCGTCCTTGTGGATCTGGCCCCTCTCGCCATCGTACTTGTACTCAACGTAGGCCCTGCCCCCAACCTTCGTCAGTATCTCCCTTACGTCGCTCGCCCTCTCGGCGAGCATTGGCCTGATGGGGGTGCCTATCTCTGGCTTGACGCCCCTAAGGGCCTCTATCCCCTGAGAGGCTACGATCCTTGCTATCTCGCCCAGGTCAGCCCTCAGGTTGTACGCCCTCTCGACCAGATCCCTCGCGGCGCCCCCGCCCCCGTAGGCCACGGCGAGCGCGTCGAGAATGGTGGCGTCGCCTATGCCAAGCCTCAGGCGCCCTTCAACGAACCTGACGATGTACCTGGCCTCGATGGGCTTTGCGTCCTTGAGGAGCCCGGCCAGCGTCTTCAGCTTCAGGTCCCTGCTCGCCTCGCCAGTCGCGTAGGCTATCCTTAGGAAGGAGTCGAAGACCCTGGTGACCGTCAGCTGGGCGCCCCCGCCACCCATGAATGTCAGGAGGCTGCTCTTTACATGGCCGCCTGTCTGGGCGAGCTGCTCTGCGACCTTACCTGGGTCGCCGAGCCTGTCTACGAGGCGGGAGACCTCCCCCTCCGTCTTGCCGTAGGCCATCGCTATTGCCTGGACTAGAAGCTTCTCCCCGACGCCCAGCTCAGGTATCCCCTTCCAGTCCGGGCCAAGCTTGCTCTGGATAAGGTACACGACCCTGTCTATCACGTCAGCTGGCGTCCTCTTCAGCAGGCCAGCGAGCAGCTGGGTCAGCTGAGTTCTGGAGGTTATCCCCTCCATCGAGCTAAAGGCCTTGGCTATCTCCTCAAAGTTCATGTCAGCCACGCCAGGGTCCCCTTAACGTTCTGACGCTCCGGAAGTTAAAACTTGGAAGAGGACCGCGTGTAGGCGGACAGCTCAAGGTTTGCCAGGGCTCAACATGAGAACCCTATTCCGCGGTCTTGTCGTGAGACACGAACGACGTGCCGATAGGGGTCTCCTGCGGGGTCCTTAGGCTACCGAGCGCCAAAAGTTGACATCCTGAGGAGCTCCCAGGTCGCTCAAATGGAACCTGAGTTGAGGCATGCATAACATCAACAGGCCCGCTCACGTCGAGTTAAAACGAGGACGGTCGGCGGCTGCTGCAGCCCTATTTAAGTTAAACCTTAAGCTAGAATTCTAGGAAGGCCTCGTCTACCCCCTCCTCAACGCCACAACGACACCGGCTGCAACGGCCGCTACGGCCAACAAGGCCGCCGCTATAATGAGCACGCTAGACAGGGTAGATGACCTGGCTTGGGTTGAAGAAGTTGAGGCGGTGGGACTAGCGGGTGAGATAGTTGTGCTCACAGGGGCCGAGGTTGACGTGGTTGATGCCTCTACGGCAGAGGAGGTCACGGTGGTAGATGTTACGGGGGCGATTGGGCTCGTAGAGGTCGTGATAGTAGAGGTGGTCGTACTAGTAGTAGCCGACGATGTAGTGGTGGTCGTTGTTGTGGCTGCGCTCTTTGTTGAGGTGGTCACGGGAGTAGTGGTTGTGATTGCAGTGAACGTTATCGGAATGGTGGTGTTGGAGCTGACGGATATCGTGCCGCTTGAGGGGGCTACGGAGTACCCTGGGACTGACCCAACCGAAAAGTAGTATTTGCCCGCCAGCACCTGGAAGGTTATCCTGGAGGCATTGGAAGACTCTGTTGTGCCACTAAGGGCTACGGACCACGTGGTTCCAGGCGGGAGCCCTTTCTCAACGAAGGTCACAGCGTAGGTCCTTATTGACGTGAAGTTGTACTTGAGTGGCAGGTAGTCGGTGTTGTTCCCACCTATAACGTATGGCTCGTCGCATATGTACGGGTCGTTTGGAAGCGAGGGGGTGACCTGCGAGAACCCTGTGCCGTTGGGCGACAGCCAGGCGTTTCCGCCTACCATATAACCTCCAACTATGTTTCTACCAGGTCTAAGGGTAATGTTCCAGTAGGCTAGGCTGTCATAGATCTCGGCGTTGTTAGTGTTGTCGAACAGGTTGTTATAGATGAGGTCGCCAGATGAAATCTGTAAGTAGACGCCCTCCTGGTTGTTGGCAATTATATTGCCTGTCACAAGATCATTGGAATAAGGTTGGACGCCGATATTGTTGTTGACTATAGTGTTGTCGATAACGGTGTCGTTGGAGCCGAAGATGTAGA
>CAYFGU010000001.1:0-152971 GCA_964343115.1 uncultured Desulfurococcales archaeon | reverse complement strand
CTCCATCGTCCTGGTTGTTGACTATAGTGTTGTCGATAACGGTGTCGTTGGAGCCAATTAGGTAGACACCGTTCAAGCTGCTGTTGGATATTGCCGAACCAGCTACGGTGTCGTTGGAGCCCAACATGTAGACTCCATCGTCCTGGTTGTTGACTATAGTGTTGTCGATAACGGTGTCGTTGGAGCCGAAGATATCAATACCATCCCAGCTGTTGCCGGATATAACCGAGTCGGATATTATGCTGTTATTTCCGATGAGATAGATGCCATTCCAGCCGTTGTTGGACATGGTAGAGCCATATACGGTGTTGTCATTTCCGATGAGATAGATGCCATTCCAGCCGTTGTTGGACATGGTAGAGCCATATACGGTGTTGTCATTTCCGATGAGATAGATGCCATTCCAGCCGTTGTTGGACATGGTAGAGTTCTCTATCCTGGAGGTATTGACGTTTAAGAACTCAACACCCACGCTTGCATCGCTCAGGTTCAGATGAATTAATGTTATGTTATTGGA
Organism: uncultured Desulfurococcales archaeon; assembly: GCA_964343115.1. Lineage (GTDB taxonomy): Archaea > Thermoproteota > Thermoprotei_A > Sulfolobales > Acidilobaceae > Acidilobus. The sequence continues at coordinate 152,454 of CAYFGU010000001.1, read as the reverse complement.
GTCAATCACTAACACCTGCCCGGCATTCCTGACAAAGGCCCCTGAAGCACCGTGTAGGTAAACGAGCGGTTTCCCGTTTACTGTGTCGTTTACTACTACCATGTTAGTGGGACTGCCCACGAGGAGGCCGTCCCGTACGAAGGAGTCGCCCTTTACTTTGTCGTTTGAGCCATTGACAACTACGCCGAGCGCATTGTTGACTATAGTGTTGTCGATAACGGTGTCGTTGGAGCCGAAGATATTAATACCATCCCAGCTGTTGCCGGATATAACCGAGTCTGATACGGTGTCGTTGGAGCCCAATAGTACAACGCCATCGTAGTTGTTGACTATAACACTGTCTATGATGGCGTCGCCTGACGAAAGCGGGGCCGCCAGAATGCCAATGAAAGAAACTCTCGCAACGCTGATTTTCTCTACCGTGACGTTACTTGCGTTTGAACCGATGAACACCCCGATGCTGGACCCGTTACCACTCAGTCCGTACCCGTTGCCGTTAAGCACAACATTGCTCGCGAATATCTCTATGCAGTATTCGACGCTACGAGAGCCTGTGATGTTTGAGGACAGTTCGTAATAGCCCGGCTCGGTTATGTTCATGCAGCCAGTTACATAAGTGATGCCGGGATCTTGATGGGACCATGCGCGCGCTTGGTGTGAGTTAAAGAGCCCGACTGCGCCGACTACGAGAGCTAAGAAGATCACAGCCACAGTTATGGAAACTATGGCTGACCTACGCCTTGATTCTCTCATCCACCCCGATGACCCCCGCCTGTGCGAGTCGGGGAAGCTGTTTGATTCCTCCTTGATTCCGATCGCGGGCCCAGCGGCGGGGCCGCGATTACCCCTAGTCCTAAAAACGGCCGCCAAGTCTTATCGGCTGTGGACCCCGCTCTGTGCAGTAAAATGCTTTTCCCATCATCTAGTAGCTGGTCGGTGAGGAGGCCTTCGCATCGATGACATTGTGTACGTGTGCCACGCCCTAGCGGTCCGCCTGCCTGAGCTCAGCCCCCGGTCAGGTTATGGGACAGAAGGGCAGGGGCCCGGGAGCTGTTAAGGTTTAAGCAGCTCTTACGGAGCGAGAGGCCCCAGCGGCAGGCCTTCCAGCTTACGCCGGCGACCTTTGATGACCTTAACCTGAGGATTGGGCCTGTGAGACGACAGCGAGGGCTGCCGCGCCCCTAGGGCTGCGCCCCAATGGCTAAGGTGAGGTGACGCCGGGGGTGGGATTCGAACCCACGCGCCCCAGGTGGAGCAACGGGTCTCAAGCCCGTCCCCTTGGGCCGCTCGGGCACCCCGGCGCGGGATAAAGAACGCCACACAGGGAGTAAAAACGTGGCGGGTTTACCTGGTGGACTTTATCTCAATATAGACGTCCGGGGGGACCTGGATCCTCATTAGCCTCCTGAGGACCCTCTCGTCGGCCTCTATGTCGATGAGCCTCTTGTGTATCCTCATCTCCCAGTGCTCCCAGTGCTTGCTCCCCTCGCCGTGAGGCAGCCTGAATATGGGCACCTCGAGCCTCTTAGTTGGTAGGGGCACGGGTCCCCTCATGGGGGCCCCTGTCTTCTGCGCTATGTCCCTTATCTGCTGCACTACCTGCTCCAGGCTCCTTGGGTTGGTGCTCCACAGCCATATCCTGACGTTGAACGCCATCGCCGGTGCACCACTGGCAGGCGGCAGGGACCGCAACTCACTTCTTAAGCTCTACCTTGGCAGGCTTGACCTCAGTCACGACACCAATTCCTATGGTCCTGCCCATGTCCCTCATGGCGAACCTTCCTAGCTGCGGGAAGTCGCTGTACTTCTCTATTACGAGGGGCTTGATGGGCTTGAACTTAACTATGGCGTTGTCGCCGGCCTTGAGGAACTGCGGGTTCTGCTCAACCACGTTACCTGTCCTTGGGTCCAGCTTAGCTACGATCTCGGTTATCCTGCAGGCCACCGAGGCTGTGTGGACGTGTATGACTGGCGTGTACCCTACGGCTATAGCGCTCGGGTGCCATACGACCACGATCCTGGCCGTGAACTCCTCGGCTACCGTGGGCGGGTTGTCCTGGTGACCCAGCACGTCCCCCCTCTTAACCTGGTTCTTCTCGACACCCCTTAGGGCGACGCCTACGTTGTCGCCAGGCTCAGCCTGGGGTAGGTCCTGGTAGTGCATCTGTATGCTCTTGACGTCAGCAAATATGCCAGCAGGCATTATCACGACCTTGTCGCCCGGCTTCAGGACGCCGGTCTCGACCCTCCCGGTTATCACGGTCCCGGCACCTGGTATGCTGAGGACGCTCTGCACTGGGAGCCTGAGCGGCTTGTCGACAGGCTTGGGCGGCAGCTTGAGGTTGTCGAAGGCCTCGGCGAGGGTCGGACCCTTGTACCACGGCATGTTGGGGCTCCTCTCTATCAGGTTCTCGCCAGTCCAGGCGCTGACTGGTATGAAGGGTATGGCGTCCACGTTGTACCCAAGGCCCTTGAGGAACTTCTTGAGCACGTTGACTATCTCGTTGTACCTCTGCTCGCTGTAGTTCACGTCAGGCGCGTCCATCTTGTTGACGGCGACGATGAGCTGCTCTATGCCCAGGGTCCTCGCGAGGAGCGCGTGCTCACGGGTCTGGCCCTCCGGGCTCATACCGGCCTCGAACTCTCCCTTCCTGGCAGAGACCACGAGCAGGGCCGCGTCGGCCTGGCTTGCGCCGGTGATCATGTTCTTAACGAAGTCCCTGTGCCCTGGGGCGTCTATGATCGTGAACATGTACTTCTTCGTCTCGAACTTCATGAAAGAGAGGTCAATAGTGATGCCTCTCTCCCTCTCCTCCTTCATCTTGTCGAGTATCCAGGCGTACTTGAACGACTCCTTCCCTGCAGCCTTTGCCTGCTCCTCTAGCTGCTGCATGACCTTGGGGTCAACGACCCCCAGCCTGAAGAGCAGGTGGCCCGTTAGCGTGCTCTTACCGTGATCTATGTGCCCTATCACCACTAGGTTCATGTGTTGCTTCTCGGGCACTTCAAATCACCTCTATCTTCAGCGTTATCACAGGAAGAGGCCCGGATTTAAAAGCGCAACTGTAGGGGATGGGCTCGATCACCTGGAGCTCAGCGCTATCCTCTCTATCTCCTCCTTCTGCCTTATGGCATAGCTCGAGGGATCGCCCTTGGACGCGGCTATTATCTCCTCAGCCAGGCACTCCTCAATGCTCTTGGGGCTCCCGAAGGCGCAGAGCCTTGCCCCCTCGGTTATGAACCTCAGGGCCAGGTCGACCCTCCTCTGTGCAGAGACGTCAACTGAGACCCTATAGACTATCCCGCCGTACATAATCCTCGTTGTCTCCTCCCTAGGGGCCGCGTTCTCAATTGCCCTGACTAGCACCTGAACGGGGTTCTCGCCCGTCTCCGCGTATATCATCTCAAAGGCGGCCTTAACTATGTTGTACGCGAGCGCCTTCTTGCCCCCGTTCTTGCCCGGGTACATCAGCCTGTTGATCAGCCTCTCCACGATTGGGAGCTCGGCCTTCCCGAACCGCCTGTGCTCGTGCCTTCCCCCAGTGTGAGGGAGGAGGACAGGCCTAAGGCTTATGTACTTCTTGAGGCTCGGGTCCCTGACCTCGACGCCTACCACGTCCCACTTTCCGAACAGCTTCAGGCTGCCTGCGCCGGCACCTACAGCCTCGGGGTCTGGCACCTTGGACTCCTGGGACATGCCGCTCCCTCAGGGTCCGACAGTGCTAGGTTTAAAAGCGAAATGATGCCCAACGTAGTGCTTAGAATACGCTTAAGAGCCTTGGAGCGCTAAGGGGCGCAAGGGCGTCAACAGCTCTTGAGCGAGGAGGAGCTAGTGCGAGTGACCTCGGTCGAGCCATTCTACAGGATATTAGAGGACTCGCAGAGCCACGTGATGGCCTCGGTTGTGGGTCTTTCCCTTGCCCTGGAGGACGGCGGGGAATTCACGCTCGTTAACATACCATATGACGTGGCTGAGGCCATAAAGATCCTCAACGACGGCAGCGTCCCGCCAAGAAGACAGAGCATATACACATTCCTTGCCTCACACGAGGACTTCAAGGATATGATGAGGAGGACCCTGAAGAGGGTTATAATAGACGAGGTTGACCTCAGCACGGGTCTCTACACGGCCACCGTCGAGTTTGAGGGGTCCGGCATAGGGCTGAGCATAAAGATGATACCGAGTCAGGCTATCTACCTGGCCCTCATAACGGAGAAGCCCATATACGTAACGAGGAAGCTTGTCGAGATGGAGAAGAACTGGTCTGAGGAGGAAGGCGGAGGCGAGGGGGAGCAGACGGGAGGGGAAGAGGAGGGGCCCTAGTTATCTCTTGACCTTCTGCTTCTTGCCCTTCCACAGAGCGTCCAGCGAGACGCCGTTCACCGCTATTACCTTATACTTGACGCCCGGTATGTCGCCCATAGCCCTGCCCCTCGGCCCCCCTATGCCCTCAACTATGACCTCGTCGTGCTCGTCAATGAAAAGTATGCCCCCGTCCTTCGGAACGAATGCCGTTATGACCTTCTTGTTCTTTACAAGCTGAACCCTAACGCACTTCCTCAGGGCAGCGTTGGGCTGCCTAGAGGGGATGCCAACCTTCTCGAGCACGATCCCCCGCGCCATCGGTGACCCCTCAAGAGGGTCGTACTTCTCCTTCAGCTTTAGGGCCCTTACCTTGAACTCCCTCTTGGCCCACCTGAACTTCAGCCTGGTCTTCCTCAGCTTCCTCGCGGCGAACAGCCCGTTCGGCCCCTCAGGCAAGGCAGCTCCCACAGCTCACTTCGGAGATAGGTATATATGCGCTTACCCTCTCACCTGATCACGACCTTGTCCACGTTAAACAGCTTGCCAAGGACTATCCTGGCCCTCTTGACGTTCCTTCCGTCCTTACCTATTGCCTTCCCCTTCTCATCATCCTTTACCTTCACGTAGACGGCCTTAACGCCGTCCTTCTCGACCACGTCAACCCTCAGCACGGTGACGCCGTTCATGAGGCTCCTGACCATGCCCTCAAGGGTGTCCGAGTACTCCACGACCTCGACGCTCTTGCTGAGGAGCTTAGATAAAGTCTTGACGTTCCTTCCGTCCTTACCTATTGCCTTCCCAACGTCGTTCTTGTCGACGAGGAAGATGATCCTGTTGCCCTCGTCGTCCTGGAGGGCCCTGTACACCATGGCCCCTGTGAGGTCCTGAAGAAGGGATATGTAACGCAGCTCCTCCAGGTCGATCCTGTCGCTCTTCATGCCGTTCCCGGGCTGGGCCACCACTCTCACCTTTACTTGCCGGCGATTATATCAAGGATCCTGGAGTCGCCTGGATCTACAATTCCTATCGCCGAGACCTTGAAGGGCTTGCCGATAACAGACCCGAGCTCGGCTGACGTGCCCTTGAAGACTACGGTGGGAGTGCCGTTGATTTTGGCGACCTCCTCTAGCCTCCTCCTAATTTCGGCGGCCGCGTTGTCGGCTATTACGATGCCCTTCAGCTGGTTCCTGAGCAGCAAGGCTAAAGACTTCTTGGCACCGAGCACGACCTTCCCCGTCTTCATTACAGACTTGAGCTCCCTCTCTAAGGCTGCCCTCTCCGACACCAAAACCACCTTTCCTTATCCGCCAGCCTGAGGCTGAGCATTACCCTGCAGGGATTTAAGTGCGTTGACCCCCACGGTGACAACAACCAGTCCAGTACCCACCCTAGGAGGCAGCCCCGCCACAATGCTCTCGGTGACGCCCGTGAACCTCTCGACCTCGCCCCTGACGGCCGCGTCATAGAGCTGGTTGACCGTGACCTCGAAGGCCGCCCTAGCTATCACGCTCGGCTTCTCGCCAACTATTCCAAGCCTGCCTATCTGCCTAACCTTGCCGGTCCAGGTCATCATGTCGGCAACCAACATGACGTGCCTTATGTCAACGTCCAGGCCGGAGTTCTGGAGGACGTCCATTATCTCCTTAATTATCGCGTTCCTCGCGGCCTCTATCCCAAGCACCTCAGCTATCTCGTGTATGTTGTTCGTCTCGACCCTCGTGGAGTCAACGCCGTCGACCTTCATGACCTCTGCAAGGTTGCTCCCCTCGGCTATTATCACGTACTCCCTCCCGCCGGTCCTCTCGTCAGTCCTCTCCTGTATGATCGTCCTCTTGATGCCCTTGATGCCCTTTATGTAGCCCTTCTTTATCTTGCTGACTATTTCCTCGTAGCTCTTGAGGTCGAACAGCGAGTCGTCCGGCAGCACGCTCTCGCTTACGTCAACCTCTATGACGTTCTCGTCCTCCCCCGGCAGAACGTCCCCTATCCTGAGCTTCTCTATGGCCTCCATCACGAAGTCCCTCGTAACGCCCCTGTCCTCCATCATCTCGGGGTCAAGCCTGACGATGAACCTCCTCTCACCCAGCGTGTATGATATCTCTGAGACAACGTTCGCTATCGTGGTGTACTCAATAGACCTCGCTATCTCCTTTGCCTTGTTGAGGTCGTCAGCGTACTTCTCCTCTAGGTAGATCCTCATGAGGGGCGTGGAGGGCTCGTGCCTTGCATCGACTATCTCGATGAGCCTGGGTAGCCCGAGCGTTACGTCAAACTCCATGAGACCCGCGTAGTGGAAGGTCCTAAGCGTCATCTGTGTGCCTGGCTCCCCGATGGACTGGGCGGTCACCACGCCGACGGGCTCACCGGGTTGGACCATGGAGTTTATGTAGGTCCTGACGGCCTCCTCAACCGCTGCAATCTTCTGCGCCGTTGTCAGGTCGGGGTTCTCGACAACCTTAGCGTAGAGCTCGTCGTAGAGGTTCTGCGGGAGGAGCTCCCTGGCCGCCTCAAGCTTGGCCTTCAGCTCCTCCCCCGCTTCAAGGCTCTGCGGGCTGGCCTTGCGCTTGGAAGCCCTCCTGGCCATCAGCGCCCACCTCCCGCCGCGGCCTTCACCTTCTCAACTATCCTGTCTACGTCGACCGGCTTGCCGTGATATGTCTTCTGCGGGTCTACGCCATCCTCACCATACCTGAACTGGACTATGTTGTCCATGGAGTCCCTAACGGTCCCGTCGTAGGCTACGTAGAGGTCCTGGAGGGCGTTTATGAGCCTCCTCTGCATATAGCCGCTCTGGGAGGTCTTGACGGCCGTGTCGACGAGCCCCTCTCTGCCTCCGGCCGCGTGGTAGAAGACCTCATGGGGCCTCAGGCCGTCACGGAAGTTGCCTACCACGAACCCCCTGGCCTCGGGTGAAAGGTCGCCAGGCCTGAAGTGCGGCAGGGTCCTGGTCCTGAAGCCCCTCACAATCCTACGCCCCCTAACGGTCTGCTGTCCGAGCATCGCAGCCATCTGCGTTATGTTTATGTCGCTGCCCCTTGCACCAGTCCTGGCCATTATGAATGCGTTGTTGAACGGGTTCATGTAACCTATTGCGGCCTTGCCCGCCTCGTCCCTAAGCCTCTGTAGCCTCTGGATTATCTTCAGCTCAAGGCTCTCCTCAAGCGTCCTGCCTGGTATTATCTCAAGCGTCCCCTCCCTGTACTGCCTGATCAGCTCCATCACGTCAGCCTTGGCCCTCTCCGTCATCTCAGCTATCTTGGCCCTGGCCTCCGGCGGCACCTCTATGTCATCTATTGACATAGAGAATCCCCTAACCTCCAGCATCCTTATGAAGGCCCTGAAGACGCTGTCAAGGAACTTCCTGGCGAACTCGCTCCCATACTCTAGCGTTATGTAGTGCAGTATGCTTCCGGGCTGCTCCGCACCTATGGAGTTCTTGTCGAAGACGCCCTCCAGGAGCCTTCCCTGGCTAACTACAACGAAGGAGTCGTAGAAACAGTCCTCATCGTCGCACTTAAGGTCGCCCGCATTGATCTTGGCCCTCCCCCTGAAGTTGAAGTCGCCTGGCATGAACATGCTGACTAGCTGCTTCCCGGTCCACATAGGTCTCGGCTTGATTATGGCCGGCTCTGGGAGCTCGGACCCCTTGAAGCCCGCGGCGGCAAGCAACTGGCCCATCGTGTGCGCGTCCAATAGCGTCGTCTTGACCGTGAGCAGGTAGGAGCCGCTAATGTAGTCCTGCCTCCCGCCAATTATGGGTCCACCGTAGCGCGGCGTCAGGATATGCCTCTCCACCAGCAGGAGCTCCTCAGCCTCCGCCCTGGCCTCCTCGAGCCTCGGCACGTGGAGGTTCATCTCGTCGCCGTCAAAGTCGGCGTTGTAGGGCGGGCACACGAGGAGGTTAAGCCTGAACGTCCTGCCCGGCATCACCCTGACCCTGTGGCCCATTATCGACATCCTGTGGAGGCTGGGCTGCCTGTTGAACAGGACTATGTCACCGTCCACAAGGTGCCTCTCTACCACGTCGCCTGGCTCAAGGCTCTCGGCGAGCTGCCTTAGGTTCCTCTGGTACCTGAGGTCTATCTTGACCCCTTCCCTCTTCTTGTACACCATGGTCGCGCCGGGCCAGTTGTAGGGTCCGTTGAGCACGTACTGCCTCGCCTCCTCCAGGTTGTACCTTGTCACAACCATGGGGACCGTCAGTATCTTGGCTACGTCGACTGGGACTCCGACCTCGTTGATGCTGAGGAGGGGGTCCGGGGATATCACGGTCCTTGACGAGAAGTTCACCCTCTTGCCGTTTAGGTTGCCCCTGAGCCTCCCCTCCTTTCCCTTCAGCCTCTGGGCCAAGGTCTTGAGGCTCTTCCTGCCCCTGTGGGATAGCTGGTAGATGTTGGGTAGCTCGTTATCTATGTATGCGGCTACCACGTTTTGAAGTGTCTGCCAGGCCTCCTCTATCATGGACTCGGGCGCGCTCGAAGATAGGAAGTTCTTGAGCCTCTCGTTCTGCCTCACTATCTCAACCAGGGCGTGGGTAAGGTCGTCCTCAGCCCTGAGGCCGGTCTCCATCGTTATCGAGGGCCTGACCGAGAGGGGCGGGACCGGCAGAACAGTGAGGACGGACCACTCCGGCCTCGCTGACTTAGGGTCCCACCCGAGCAGCTCAGCGTCCTCGTCAGTTATCTTCTCCAGCCTCTCCCTGATGTCCGAGGGGGTAAGCCTTACTTCGCCCTCCGGCCTCTCCTCATAGAGGTTGTACGGCTTCGTGAATCTTATCTTGTACTGCTTGGCCCCGCAGTGCGGGCACTCCGTGACGGAGGAGGCCTCCTTTATGACCTCCTCAGCGAAGGCCTCTGCGAGGAGCGGCCACCTCTCCTTAAGCCTCCTGTAAACCGAGAGCATGTAGGCCGCCCTCTGCGGCGGTATTAGGATCCTCCCGCAGTTCCTGCATGTGGCCTGCAGCGCCCTGTAGACTTTCTCCCCCAGGTGAGGGAGCAGCACGGGCCTTGCCAGATCGATCTTGCCGAAGTGCCCAGGGCAAGACTCCCTCGTGTTCCCACAGACGGGGCACCTCTCTCCGGGCTCTATGGCCCCGAAGTGGGGGTCGCGAAGGCCGCCCATTATTGGGGAGCCGTCGGCCTCGTATATCTCCGGCCTGATCACCGTTACCTTAGCCATCTCCCTTATCTCGCGCGGGCTCAGGAGGCTGAACTTGACGGCCCCTATAGCGTACTTCTCTGGCGTCCCGTATGGACCATACGACAACAGTCATCACCTCCCCGACCCTTCGCCGTCAGTCTTATCCTGTCCCGTGTTGCCTCCCTGGCCGCCTCCCTGGGGCTGCTTTAAGCTGATTACCGGGTTGACCCTGTTGAGGAGGGCGATCCTGTCCACGACCTCTATCTTGGGCTTAATCCCCATACTCAGTATCTCCTGCAGGAACAGCTTGAAAGCGTATGGGACCCTCACGGCCTTTATGTCGCCGTTCTCACCGTGTATCGGGCACTCGTACACCCCCTTCTTCGCGTTGTACCAGGCTATGTGGCCGCAGAGCGTGCACACGTACATTGTATAGGCGTCGCTCCCGTCGAGCATCCTGTCCCTCAGCAGCATGGTGGCGCCGTGGCCCACGAGGCAGTCCCTCTCCATCTCCCCGAACCTGAGACCACCCTGCCTCGCCTTGCCCTCCGTGGGCTGCCTGGTAAGGAGCTGAACCTTGCCTGTGGCCCTCGCGTGCATCTTGTCTGCCACCATGTGGTAGAGCCTCTGGTAGAACACGAGACCTATAGCGACGGGTGTGTCGAAAAGCCTTCCGGTCCTGCCGTCGTACATGACCTCCGTGCCGTCGGGCGCGTAGCCGCCCTTGAGGAGAACTATTTTGAGCCTGTCCACGTCCTCCTTGAAGAACGGCGTGCCGTCAACGTACCTGGCCTCGAGGGCCCCCGCCTTGCCGGCTATCAGCTCCAGCAGCTGGCCAACGGTCATCCTTGAGGGTATAGCGTGCGGGTTGATCACTGCGTCGGGCACAAGGCCCTCCTCGGTGTAGGGCATATCGTACCTCGGGAACAGCATGCCTATCACGCCCTTCTGGCCGTGCCTGCTCGCGAACTTGTCGCCGAGCTCAGGTATCCTGAGGTCCCTCACCCTGACCTTCACAAGCTTGCTCCTGTCGAGGGTCTGCGTGATCATGACCATGTCGACAACGCCCTTCTCGCCGTAGCGGAGCTGGACGCTGGTGTCCCTCCTCATGAGCGTCCCAGGCCCCATGACGCGCTCCTCCCCTAGGAACCTGGGCGGGCTCTCGCGGCCTACCAGCACATCGCCTCCATTGACCTCAACCTCGGGCTCTATTATGCCGTCGGGCCCCAGCTTGGTGTAGTACTGGTCACCTTTGTGGTCATATAGCTTCGGGGAGGGAACGGTTATTCTGTCACTGAGACCTCCCGGGTACTCGTTCTCCTGGGCCGTGTAGACCCTGAAGAAGTGCGCCCTCCCAAGGCCAAAGTCGACGCTTGTCCTGTTCATTATCAGCGCGTCCTCCATGTTGTAGCCCATGAACGTCATTATGGCGACGACGAAGTTCTGCCCGGAGGGCCTGTCGTTGTACCCTATGAGGTCCATGGCCCTCGTCTGCACTATCGGCTTCTGAGGGTAGTGTAACAGGTAGGAGTGGCTGTCCATCCTCAGCTGGTAGTTAGACGCGTAGAGGCCTAGCGCCTGCTTCGCCATTGCGGCCTGGTACGTGTTCCTGGGGCTCTGGTTGTGCTCAAGGTAGGGAATTATCGACGTGACTACACTGAATATGCCCGGCGGCCAGAGCTCCAGGTGAGTGTGCTCAGGGGTGAGCTCGTCTGGGGTCTCAGCTATGTAGGCGTTCTCCTCCTCGTCCGGGTCCAGGAACTCGACGACGCCCATCTTCACGAGGTCCCAGAAGGACAGCTCGCCGGATTCAACCCTCTTCACCATGTCCTTCGTGAGCTTAGGCTCACCGTTCTCAACTACTATGACTGGCCTCATCATCCTGCCTTCGTCGGTGTTTATGTATACCTCCTTGGCCTCGCCCTGCTCCAGGTACGCGACGCTTACCTCGTAGCTTAGCTCCCCCCTCCTCCTCAGGGACCTTATGATCCCGGCCAGCCTGGCTCCATCCTGCACGTACCCTATGGGCCTTCCGTTCAGGAAGACCTTTGCCATAGAGGTGTACTTAGAGGAGGCCTCCGCCTCTCCTGAAGCTATTTCATCGATGGCGTTCTCGATAGGGGTCACCCCGAGCTGGTAGAGGAGCTTCTCGATGCGCTCCTCCTCGACGCCAACGGAGATGAAGACCGTCATCGCCATGTTCTTGACTAGACCGCAGTTTATGCCCTCAGGCGTCTCGAAGGGGCAGAGCCTGCCCCAGTGAGTCCCGTGAAGGTCCCTTGCCTCGAAGTTGGACTGCCCCCTGCTTAGGGGCGATATTACCCTCCGGAGGTGGCTGAGGAGGCTCATCCAGTTGGTCCTGTCCAGGGCCTGGCTAACCCCGGTCCTGTTCCCTGTCCAGTTGCCGGTGGCCAGGGCTGCCCTCACCCTCTCCGTCACTATGTCCGGCCTTACCAGGACCTCGAGACTTCTGATCTTCTTGCGCTGGCTTATGTACTCCTCGAGCTCGTTTGATATCGTAGTGACCAGCTGCTGGAAGGCGTCCCTGAAGATCTCAGCTATGAGGTCGCCTGCGAGCCTTATCCTCTTGTTGGCCAGGTGGTCCTTGTCGTCCTCAGGCCTCTTGCCCAGGTAGAGCTGCAGGACCCTGTTCGCCATCTCTCCCAGGAAGTACGCCTTGGCCTTCCTGTCGGAGGGCCTCAGGCCAAGGTGTGGAAGGAACTGGGTGTCGATGAACTCCTCAGCCCTCTGGATCCTTATCTCCTTTGGCTGCCCGGGGGCTATCCTGTTGCCAAGGAACTCCAGGGCGTCCTCCCTTGTCTTTATCGAGGCCGACACCTTGACGAAGCTGGGCAGGAGCTCTCTCTGAACGTCCGGGTCAGGCGAGACTGCGGCGGCTATCTCTGAGTCCTTCTCGAGGCCGAGCGCCTTCATCATGACAACGAACGGAATCCTGTAGTTTAGCCTGCTGACGCTGATCTCGAGGGAGCCGTCGCTCATCCTGTCAACGATGACCTGCCTCCTAAGCCCGAGGACTGTCGAGACAGTCTTAGCGCTGTGCGTTATCTTGGCCGTGCTCGCCGTGGAGGGACCGACTATGATCCTGTTGACGGCCAGGTCCTCCTGGGCTACGACGACCCTCTCGCTTCCGTTAATTATGAAGTACCCACCTGGGTCCCTCGGGTCCTCGCCGAACTCCACCATCTTCTCCTCGTCGTACTGTGAAAGGGGGTCTGCGATGGACTTTATCATAACAGGGAAGTCGGCTATCTTCACCTCTTCATGGTCGACCTCAGTGTTGTTCTCATAAAGCCTCATCTCAAGGTAGAGAGGGGCAGAGTACGTGAAGTTCCTTAACCTAGCCTCCAGTGGGGTCACGTTTGGGAAGGACCTGACGTTACGGTCGGCCTCCCTTACCTGTGGGTACCCAAGGCGTACCTTGCCCAGCTCGATCCTTATGTCAGGCCCTCCTACCTGCTCAGCCTCCTTCTTCACCTGCTTATAGGTCGGCCTTATCGGCCCGAAGGAGTCTATGATCCTCTGCATCCTGCTAGTAACAAATGCGTTGTAGGAGTCTAGGTGCTGCCTTGCAAGGCCCGTTTCCTTTATGAACTGCTTGAAGACGACCCATAGGTCGTCCTTTGCGACCCCGCTATTCGACGACAACGGCTACACCCCCTCAGTAAGAGACCACTACCCTGTAGACCTTGTGCTTACCCGCCGTGGGCGAGTTCCTCTCTATCTCAACTATGTCGCCCGGCTTGCCGCCGAGCAGCCTCACGACAGGGTCATTAACGCTGATGCGGGGAAGCTGCCAAGGCTTAATACCCAGCTCCGAGAGGACCTTTACGGCTTCGTCGATCGGGAGGATCCTGTGCTTGGGGACCAGCACATGGTTAAGTATTCTGGGGTCGGGCTCCCTAGATGTTGAGGGCAAGCGCTACATCCACCTCTAGCTGGGGCGCCGGAGTGCGAGGTTATTTAGTTAACTACCAGCTTAACGGCTCCACTTCCTAGTAGCTTAATGGCGGGCCCGCCGGGGTTCGAACCCGGGACCTCCGCCCTCGGCGTCCGAGGCCTACGGGTTAAAAGCCCGCCGCTCTGTCCTGGCTGAGCTACGGGCCCCCAGTGTGTCCGAGGGCCAGGTAATAATCCGTTTTTCGCTAGTCCGCGACCTCGACGCCCATGTAGGCCAGCCACTCCCTGAAGACGTCTACGGTCCTCTCAACGTCTGGGTAACCGACCCTTCTCACTATCTCCCTAAGCCTATCCCTTTCTATAACGTCCCCCCTAAGCGAGCTGAATATCTCCTTGAACGGCTCCACCTCATCGCTGAGGTCCTTGATCAGGGCCCTCAGAACCTTTCCCTTAACTTTCAGAGCCTTTCTCCCCTCCTCGGTGACCTCGAGGTCGCCGCCCTCTTGTCTCAGCAGGCCGAGCGTTATGGCTGCCTCCACAACATGTGGTAGGAGGTCCATGTCGACGTTTAGCATCTCGTCTAGCCTCGATGAGTCGACCTTCCCCCCCATGGAGTCCACATACCTTAAGAGCCCGAGCACCTGGTCAATGGTGACAGGAGGTAGCACTCTCACCCCTTATCCCATGCCGCCATCTGTGATCTAGGGCCCTGAGCTTATTAGCTTTACACCGATTCATTTATAGAGAACGTCGAAAACCATATTGAACTCTAATTCCCATTAACTTTATTTATACTTGCGTTTGCTTTCTCTACATAGAGGTGAGGATTTTGAGTAAGCTCTCAATAATTGTGTTCTCGGGTACAGAGGACAGGCTCATCCCCCTCGGCGTTATAGCCCAGGGCGCTGCCGCAATGGGCTTTGACGTTAGGGTCTTCGTGACAGGGTGGGCCCTCCTCAGGTTCCTTAGGAGGCCTGCCCAGCCGACTTGGCCCAAGGAGTTCGAGCACATGGTGCCTGCACTTGCGAAGGGGCTCGAGAGCGTCAATGCTCCAAGCTGGGTCGAAATGTTGAGACAGGCCAGATCGATGGGCGCCAAGGTGTACGCGTGCAGCATGATGGCCCAGGTGATGGGCATTAAGAAGGAGGACTTCGACCCCTCGCTCGTTGACGACGTTGTCGGCGTCGCGACCTTCCTGCAGGAGGCCGAGGGTGGCCAGGTCCTGTTCATATGAGGGACCACGTCATGCCTGAGGGAAGGCATAGGGTAGTCGTGGTCGGGGGCGGCGCCGGCGGGCTTATGGCCGCCAACTCCTTGGCCGTGAAGGGCGACTTCGAGGTCACATTGATCAACGACACTCCATATCATCACTACTGGCCGCAGCTGCTACAGATAGCGTTCCGAGGCGACGACAGCCAGCTCAGGAGGCGTATCGACTCGCTCACCAGGAGGGGTGTAAATCTGGTCCTGGATAGGGCGGAGGCCGTAGACCTTAATGAGAGGGCCGTTTTCACGGCGTCCGGTAGGCGATTCAACTACGACTTCGTCATCCTGGCTCCTGGACTGACGATAGAGCATAACGCAATCAAGGGCAACGACAGGTTGGTCGAGCAGTTTGGGGACTTCCACTCGACGCCTGAGAGCGCGTGGCAGGTCTACAAGACTATAAGGAACTTTAAGAGGGGAAGGCTTGTGATAGCCGTTGCGGACCCCGCCCACAGGTGTCCTCCCTCGCCTTACGAAGGCGCCCTGTTAGCCGACGAGGCCCTCAGGGCAAGGGGCGTGAGGCAAGACGTTAACATAACACTCGCCGTCCCCTACCCGAGGTCCTACCCTTCCGAGAGCTTCAACGAGGTCATAGAGCCTATTCTCAAGGAGAGGGGAATTGAGGTCGAGACCTTCTTCACAGTTGACTCTGTTGACATAGAAAACAGGAGGCTAATAGCCCTTGAGGGCGGTGAGCTAACCTTCGACGTAGCTATAGTCGTCCCCATGCACAGGGGGCCTAGGCTCAAGATAGCCCCCGAGGACCTGAAGAACGAGGACGGCTTCATTAAGGCCGACAAGCTTACTAACAGGGTAGGCGACTTTGACGACGCCTTTGCCATAGGCGACGCCTCAACCTCTGCGAACGTCAGGACTGGAGTGACAGCCCACCTCCAGGCCAAGGTGGTCGAGAGGAGGCTGAGGGGGGAGCAGGCCGTCAACACGGGCAGGACAAACTGCCCCACCGAGATCGGCTTTGGGCTCGGCACCTTCGTAATAAGCGACTACGGTCACCCACCCGTTAAGCTGCCCCCCACGAGGGTGTTCTACATGATGAAGAGGTTATTCGCCGACACATACTGGGACATGCTTAGGCACCCAGAGTTCTGGGACCCTGTCTTCGAAGCATACTTCGAGGCCACGGACCCTGGCAGGCTGTGGGAGATCTTCAAGTAGGGGGTGAGACCTATGGAGTCCGAGGCTGAGAGGCAGGCCGAGGCTGTTCAGAGGCTCGTCGACCTTCTAGAGGCGCTACAGAACGTGTTAAGCGATGAGGAGCTCCTTCTGTCGACCATGAAGTTGGTGGTGACGCCAGAGCTGTTCCTGGTAATTGACAGGATGCCGCAGATAATCACTGTGGTCGAGAAACTCACACGCCCTGAGGTCCTCCAGTCCATAACGGCCCTAGCTGAAGCGCTCTCCAAGGTTAACGTCAAGTCCCTGGCAGCCGCGCTCGAGGCTTTGTCCAGGCCCCAGCCCGCTCCTCAGTCCCTATCACAGCTGGTCGCCCAGCTCGGGGACCCGGCCGTGCTGAGAGGCCTGTCCCTGATGATATCGCTTGCCAAGGCCCTCGGCACGACCTGAAGCTGACCTCATCATCAAGGGCCTATAGCCGCGCTGACCGGGACGCCTGTAAGGGCGGCCCAAGGCTTTTCCTTATATATGGCCCTGGTTCTAAGCCCAATGGTGCTGGCCAGTGAAGAGAATAGTTGTCTTGGGCGGAGGCGTCGCCGGGTATGTAGCGGCGAAGAGACTGGCGGAGGCCTCAAGGAAGTACAAGCTGGACGCCGAGGTCACGGTGATCGAGAAGGGGCTTTACCACTTCATGCCCCCTCTGTTCTTCGACGTCGCCTTAGGCTACGGGAGCCCTGACGACACGAAGGCGCCGGTCCAGAACATGGCTAAGTACGGCATAGGCGTGACGATTGACGAGGCTCAGTCCATAGATGCCGCAAATAGGACCGTCATAGGGGCTAAGGGCAAGTACCAGTACGACTACCTCGTCGTTGCCCTCGGCACGGACAACGGGTGGAGCGCATACCCTGGTCTCGACAAGGACGGCGTGCACAACTATGACCTTGACGGGGCCATCAAGATGAAGGAGGCCCTTAACCAGGTCAAGGACGGCCAGAACATCACAATATTGGTGCCCGAGACCCCCTACAGGTGCGGCATATATCCCTATGAGGCTGCAACAGCCCTCTCAGCGTTCTTTAAGGCCCGCAACAAGAAGGTCAGCATAAGGCTCATCGACCCCATGCCGGCACCTGCCTCACCCCTTGGCCCGTCCATCACAAGGTTCCTGGCAGACCAGCTGCAGCAGCACGGAGTGGAGTATCACCCCAACTCAAAGTTCAGGGAGGTCGACCCGCAGAGGAAGGCCGTTGTAACATCGGACGGGGAGTTCAAGTACGACCTTCTCGTCAAGGTGCCGCCGCCCAGGCTGCCAAAGGCGCTGGCCTCAAGCGAGGGGTTCGTGCTCAAGCAGGACCCGCGCTGGACCCCAGTTCTGCCCAACACGAGGCACCCTCAGTACGACGACGTTTACCTGGTCGGTGAGCACGCACTGCCGCCCCTGGGCATAGGGCCGGCAGGCGTTTTCGTCGAGTCCCTGGCAGTGACGGCCTCGACGAACATAATAGGTGACCTCATGGGCGGCTTCGGGCCCGCCTTCGCGCCCAGCCCTGTCTCATGCGTAGGCTACGCAGGCGAGAGGGGCTGGGCGGGCACGTGTGAGTTGCCGTTCGACGCAGCCAAGGGCACCTACACCATGAAGTGCTACTTCACCGGCGTCTACTCGCTGGGCAGGCTGCTGAAGCAGGCATTCTACCACGGCTGGATCGACGGCCTGAAGTTCTGATGGGGGTGGGCCAGTTGTCGGGCGAGAAGCCTGAGGGCCAGAGGGCTGGTGGCGTCCAGCTGGTCAGCGAGGTTCCGCCTGAGGTACAGGCCCAGGCGCTAGCACAGCTCCTCGACTCCATAGTGGCCCTCAAGAGGAGCGGCCTCCTGGGCCTCCTCTCCTACCTGGCCGACAGGGCCGACGAGTCCTTCCTCGCGGCCGCCACGGACCCCGCCCTCATGAGGCTGGTTGCAGTTCTCGCGGCCCTACAGCAGGGGCTCGCGAGGGTTGACGCCGAGGACCTCTCGAGGGCCCAGAACAACGTGAGCGACCTGACGGGGTGCGCCTTCAGGGCCCTGGGCAGCGTGGACCTCTCAAAGCCGAGGCGCATAGGCCTCTTCGGCCTGCTCAACAAGCTCAGCGACCCTGACGTCTCTCAGGGCCTCGGGATACTGTTGGACATATTGAAGGGCATGGGCTCGTGCGTCAAGTCCAAGTCCTGAGCCGACCTATCCGTATAACTAAGCTTTTTATATATCGGATACCTTAACACAGGGGCTTGGGCATGGCCCGCGACGTCGTGATCCCGGCCCTGATGCTCGGACTCCTAGCTGCAGGCCTCTTGTTAGCCTTCCCTGCGTCGTCAGGTCAGGTCCCTCCCGGCGGAGTTACCGTGAGGCCTGTCTTCCTCGCGTTGAGCCGCTGGGGCCTTAACGCGACCCTGCTCGAGGCATACCCGGGCGCCTCCTTCATGCCGCTGACCATAACCCTCCTGTACGAGGGTCCCGTCACCCTCTATGACGTTAACGTCACCTTTAACGCGACCTACCCCCTGTCAGCAGTTCAGGGTGAGCCGTCGCCCGGTCTCACGGCGCTTGAGCTCCAGCCAGGCCAGGAGGTCACCCTCGTTGGCCTATTCAACGTGAGCCCTGAGGCCTCCCCTGGCGTCTACAACGAGTCCCTCAACGTCTCATACCTTGTAGAGCTCCAGACGCCCGCGGGGACAACGTACCTGAGGGGGGTCTCCAGGGTAAGGTTCCTGGTACCTGTGACCGGCTACTCGAACATGTTAGTGCTGGGGTTCAAGACCACGCCCCCAGTAATTTACGCTGGCATGAGCGCAGGTGAGCTCACTGTTTACGTCTCGAACAGGGGGACGGCCCCCGCAGTCAACGTGACGGCCTACCTGAACGTGACCCCTCCCCTCTACCCGCTATATCCGGGCTCCAACGTGGTTCACGCGGCCTACGTCCCCCCAGGGTACGTAGTCAACTTCACGTTCCCTCTTGGAGTCAGCAACCTTACGGAGACCTCCTCAACTAACTTTGGCTCCTACCAGGTGCCGAGGCCCCTCAACGCGACCGCCTACCTTACAGTAGTAGGGAACGGGTTCAGGGACGTTTACCCCGTGGCTGTCTACATTGCCCCCTCCGCCTATTTTGTCTATGTAAACAGCTACCACCCCCGCCTGACCCCTGGCTCCTCGAACTTCTACCTGACCGTAACCCTTGGCAACGCTGGGAGCTCGAACGGCGAGTTCGTGACGGTGACATTACTACCGAACCCAGTTTTCACGCCCTACATATCATCTAGCGAGAACCCGATGTTGGTCATGTCCCTCTGGAACTACAGCGTAGGTGACGTCAAATCGGCCTCGGAGGTCAACGTGACGTTCGTCCTGTCGGTCAGCTCTGCGATAAGGCCTGGCACCTACTACGTCCCGCTCCTGGTCAGCTGGCTCCAGCCCCCCACCATGCAGCCCATGCACGAGGTCGTACTGGTGCCCGTCAACGTGTCGCCTGCGACCACCTTCCCCTCCTTCCTCACCTCCCTCTCAGGCACCGAGCTGACGCTGTTCGTCGTCGCGGCAATTGTGGTAGTGATAATAGTGGTTATGGCCGCGGTCGGGAGGAGGAGGGCTTGAGCCAGGACCCAAGAATTAGGCCTGGTCTCGTCCTCGGGGTCCTGACGCTTGTAGGCCTCGTGACGAGCTACGTGGAGGCCATGGTCATACCTTCGCTGCCAAAGATAGAGGCCGCCCTCTCGGCAACCGATGAGCAGGCGGCCTGGGTCGTATCCGCGTACCTGGTCGTGGGGGCTGCCATAGCGCCCCTCTTCGGCAAGATGGGCGACGTGTACGGCAAGAGGAGGCTTTACCTGATCTCCCTGTCCCTGTACTCCTTTGCCGTGCTGATGGCCGGCTTCGCCCCGAGCGTGTCGTACCTTATAGCGGCCAGGGCCGTGCAGGGCTTCGGCTTCGCGCTGTTCCCCCTTGGCCTCGCGATAGTTACGGACGTGTTCCCCAGGGAGAAGGTCGCGGTGGCCCAGGGCGTCCTCAGCGCGACCTTCGCCATAGGCATGACGGTCGGCATGATAGCAGGGGCCTACGTAGAGGAGTACCTGGGCTGGAGGGCCCTTTTCCACATAGCGTTCGCGCTCTCGCTCGTCACGCTCTCCCTCGCGTGGCTCTTCCTTTACAGCCTCCCGCCAGTCTCTCGAGAGAGGGTCGACTACGCCAGCACAACTCTGTTGGCGAGCGCCACGGCCTCGGTCCTGGTCTACCTTACTGAGGCCCCCTATAGGGGGTGGCTGACAACTGATCAGATCGCACTCCTGCTCCTCGGCTTCGCCCTTTTCGGCGGCTTCATAGGGTACGGGTCAAGGTCGACCAACGTGATAATCAGGTTTGATCTGCTTAAGAGGAGGAACGTTATGGTGGCGAACGTTGTAGGCCTGCTGTCGGGGCTTGCGATGTTCCTCCTGTTCATGGGCGTCATCTACTTCTCCGAGGAGGCTCCCCCCTACGGCCTCGGGCTGTCCGTGATAAGCGCTGCGATAACGCTACTCCCGGCCACGCTGGCCATGGTGTTCATAGCCCCGCTTGTGGGGTCCGCGACCTCCTCAATAGGCCCCAAGCCTGTGCTCATCTACGGCTCCCTTGTATCGGCCCTAGGCTTCTACCTGTTCACGGTTGACAGGGCCACCACGACGGCCCTCGTACTAGACTCGTTCATAACGGGAGTCGGGATAGTCTCGATAATGATACCGATCGTCAACATGGTCGCAGTCTCCATGCCCCCGGACAGCGTCAGCGTCGGGCTTGGATTCAACACAATGGTCCGCTTCCTCGGCGCCTCTGTAGGACCCGTCCTGGCCGCCACGCTTCTGACAGACTACAGGGCTTACGTCGAGTACCTCGTGCCCGGTCTCGGGACAACGTTCTATGCTGAGGGAGGGCCTCAGGCGTTCAACATGATATTCTATATAGGTTCCTTTACCTCGATAGTTATGGCAATAGTCGCGGCCCTGACCGCGAACTACAGGGCCAAGGGGAGGGTGCCCTCCTTAATGTGACCATCAGGTAGTACCCTGGCGGACCCTCTCACCATCGGCCTTCGGAAGCCCATGTTGGTTCAGGTAATATACGCTGAAGGCGTCAGCGTTAAGGGGGTCAAGTCGGTAAGCCAGCTCCAGGCAAAGGAGCTTGAGGAGCGTCGCCCTGAGGACGGCGAGGAGGCCAGGTTAGCGGGGGTCTCCAGGTTTCACGCGATGATTCAAAGGATCGTTGCTTCATGGCTTCGCCGGCTAGGCTTCGAGGTAAGCCTAGAGCACAACGTGGACGGGATCCACTACGCCGACGTCTTCGCGTCTGACGGGGTAAGGAACATCATCGTTGAGGTAGAGACAGGCTACGTCCCCCCCATGTTCATATCGGAGGCAGAGGTGTACATGCTGGCTAGGGCCATAGTTAAAACGGTAAAGTATGGGTGTCTGGCGGACGAGTTCTTCATAGCTACACCGTCCTACGTAAGGCCACCCCTGCCGAGCCTCCTAGTTAGGTCTCCGGAGGACGCTGCTGTGATGACAGCGTCCAAGCTTGTGGAACGGTTCTTCGGGGAGAGGTGGGCTGAGGAGACCCTTAAGAACGTGAGGGAGTGCAGGTTCACAGGTCTTATGCTCGTGAACGTCTCGAGGAGGGATGTCTCTGTTATCAGGAACGAGGACCTGACCAGCTACTTGGCAGAGATTGATGAGGTTAAAACCTGATCGTTGATCAGGCACATTACCTGCTGGCGCAGGTTAGCTGTTCCCTCTGGCTTGCTGCTCTGCCCCCTCAGGACCCATAGGTGAGATCATCAGGACGATCCTATGGACTGTCAGCTCAACCACCTTCTTGATGCCCCTCTGGCCTGGGACGTAGCGCGACTTGACGATGCCGGCCTCCTCCAGCTTCCTTATCTGGCTGCTCACGTTGGCCTTGCTCTGGTTTACCATTGTCGCTATGTCCTCAAGGTCTGTGGGGCCCTTCTGGAGAATCGCTAGTATCTTGGCCCTGCTCTCGCTGGCGAGCGCTGAGGACACCTTAGCTATGGCACGCGGCCCTACAGCGTAAAGAGTATCTCCTCTAGGGTAAATCCCCTCCTTAGTAGGTATGCTCTCCTCCATACTAATTCTTCCCTCCCCTTTTAGTCCTCTTTTGCAATTAATTGTGCAGAGTTAATATATCTTTGTATCCTCCTAAAGTGATGCCCAAATGCTAAAACCTAAAAGAGGCTCCGACTAATTCATAAGACCCTCAAAAGGAGTAAATAGTAATTGCCATGCTCTCGCTTGCGGACAGGGTTAGCGCAGTAACCTCGAACGATGTTAAGGTGCTCAACGCCCTCTACAGGCTTCACGGAAGCTTCGCCGCGGTGCCGCTGAGCGTCCTCGAGGGGGCCTACGGGCAGACCTCTGAGCTTGAGGAGAGGCTGCCGAGGCTGCTCGAGCTAGGCCTCGTGAGGTCGTATAGGGGCCCAGAGTACATGTACCAGTTAACGTACAGGGGGCTCGACGTCCTTGCGGTCGCACAGCTTACGAGGAGGGGCGTCTTAGCGAGGATAGGTGACGTCCTGGGGGTCGGAAAGGAAAGCGAGGTATACCTTGCCTGGACGCCAGCCGGATCGCCTATCGCGCTGAAGCTCCACAGGGAGGGTACTAGGTCCTTCCGGGCTCTGGCCAGGAGCCGAAGGTACCGGAGCCTAGCTGGGAGGTCCCTGTGGCTTGAGGTCTCGGTTGAGGCGGCGAGGAGGGAGTTCAACGCCCTCGTCAGCGTTAGGCGCGCGGGGGGGCTTGTACCTAGGCCCCTAGACAGGGCGCTCCACGCGGTCGCGACCGAGTACATCGACGGCATCGAGTTGGTTAGGGCAAGGGACCTAACACCAGATGACGCCAGCGGAGTACTAAGTGACGTTGTGATGACGATAAGGCTAGCCTTCAAGGTGGCCGGTATCGTGCACGGGGACCTGAGCCCCTACAATGTGCTCGTAGTGAGGGAGGTCGGCCGGCCAAGGGGTTACGTCATAGACTGGCCTCAGTACGTCAGCGCCTCAGAACCGGGCGCGATTGAGACGCTCGCAAGGGACGTCGAGAAAATAGCCACATATTTTAATAAAAGCCTCGGCCTGAACCTCACCTCAGAGGACCTGCTGAGGGCCGTGAGGGAGGAAGGGTAAGCTAATGTCCTCGGCCCCCGCCCTTTACATGGGCGTTGACATCGAGTCCGGGAGCCCTGAGGCTAGTGAGAAGGCGAGGTACTCGGTCGTAGTGATAGACAAGGACCTTAGGCTTGTCGCGAAGGCCCAGGGCGTCACGCTGGCTGGCGTTATAAGGCTGGCGTGGGAGAGGAGGCCTCAGGCGATAGCTTCAGATAACGTCTTTGAGCTCGCCCCAGGGGGTTCGACGGAGGGCCTAGCCCGGTTACTCTCGCTCCTGCCTCCTGGGACCCAGCTGGTGCAGGTCACGTCCTCGGAGGAGGGCTTCATAGACCTCAGGGAGGCGGCCAGGAGGGCCGGCCTTGAGGTAGGCCCCCAGAAGCCCAGCCCTGCTAGGACCGCCTTCGTAGCGGCCGCCATCGCCGCCATGGGCAAGGGTCAGAGGGTAGGTTTCACGAGGGAGAAGACGTACGTCTACGTGTCAAGGGGTCACGGGGGCAGCGGCGGAGGGTGGAGCCAGTCCAGATACCAGAGGAGGGTCAGGGCCTCCGTCAAGATGGCTGCCGAGAAGATAAGGGAGCGGCTTGAGAAGGCCAACATAGACTACGACGTGTACTATAGGTCCGGCGAGGGAGGGCTTGAGGCCGCCACCTTCATCGTCTACGCGCCCAGGGAGAGGCTCGTTGGCCTTGTGAGGCCTCACAGGGGCCTTGACTACATCGTTAAGGTCGAGACGAAGTATGAGGGGGAGCTCGCCTTCGGTGAGGGCAGGGAGACCCTGAGCCTCAGGCCCGTAATAGTCGGCATCGACGCAGGGATGACGGCCGGCCTGGCCGTCATCGATGTCGAGGGCAGAGTTCTCCACCTGGGCAGCTATAAGGAGGTGGACAGGGGGGAGATCATAAGCATCGTTTCTAGGCTTGGGAGGCCAATACTTGTCGCGACCGACGTTAAGGAGCCCCCCGAGCTTGTCAGGAAGCTTGCAGCCCAGCTCGGGGCTCAGCTATACACGCCAGACTACGACCTAGCCGTTGTTGAGAAGGAGGAGCTCTCGGCTAGGGCCACCGAGGGCGCCGAGAACAGGCCCAGGACCCCTCATGAGAGGGACGCGCTTGCGGCCGCCTTCAAGGCCTTCCTCGAG
Organism: uncultured Desulfurococcales archaeon; assembly: GCA_964343115.1. GTDB lineage: Archaea > Thermoproteota > Thermoprotei_A > Sulfolobales > Acidilobaceae > Acidilobus. The sequence continues at coordinate 128,371 of CAYFGU010000001.1, read as the reverse complement.
TTCAAGTCCAAGCTTGCCCAGGTCGAGAGCTACGTGTCATCCATAGACATTGATATTGACGCTGAGGAGGTGATGGCCGACATAATCAGGGGGGTCGCCCTGGCTGACGCCGTGGAGAGGCAGATCGACAGGCTCATTGGCCAGCCCCCAAGGCAGGTCTCCCAGCAGTTAGAAAGGCCGAGCCAATCCAGGGCCTGCGACGACTCGAGGGTTGAGCTGCTCGAGGCACAGAAGATAGCGCTTGAGAGGCAGGTTCAGGAGCTGAGGGCTAGGCTTGACGACGCCGAGAGGGGCCTTGAAGCCATGAGAAGGAGGCTTAGGGCCGAGCTCCTGAGGGACCCTGAGATCGCGAGGCTTAGGGCCGACTCCGAGAGGGCAAAGGCGCTTCTGGCCGAGGCCCAGGGAAGGGTCAAGTCCCTTGAGGAGAGCCTCGAGGGGCTCAGGAAGGCGCTCCTCCTAGTAAGGGACGGGGGGTTTGTTGTCGTAAGGAGGCTGCCCGCCCTGAGGGTTCAGGAGCTTAGGAGGTCAGAGGCCCAGATGGGAGATCTGAGGAGGGGCGAGCTAGTGTTGGTCGACAGTGGTTCCCAGTTCGAGAACGAAGCAGTGGAGCGCCTCGTCAGGGCTGGGGCGGCCGTGCTCCTCAATGACGTGAACTCCCCGCTGGCTGACGCCCTTAAGTCGAGGGGGGTCCCCGTCCTACCCGTTGAGGGGTACAGGACAGTCCCTGTTGACGACTTCTTCCTCGTCGAGTCAAGGGCCCTAAAGGATGCCGACGAGCTGGCGAGGGAGCTTAGGGCCAAGAGCCATAACGAGGCGCTGCTCAGGCTGATAGAGGAGTACAGGACCTCAAGGGCATCCGGCTCAGGGGGGTTACGACGCGTCCAGGGCGCTAGGGCCTGAGCTCAGAAGAGCTGCACGGCGCCCCTCACGAACTTCTCAGTCAGCTCCGACAACCGTGATATGTACTCGTCGACTATTGAGGAGACCTCCCTCCTCGTGTTGTCAGTAAGCCTGACGCCGTCCTCCATTATAAGCGAGACGTCAGCGATTAGCGGGTCATCGATAGGCCTTCCTATTTGTCCCAGGAGCCTGACATAGACTTCCTTTATGTTGGGCACCTTTGCGTAGATCACCTGCGCTAGCTCAGTGGCGGCCACGTTGTAGATCTTCCCTATGTGGTTCACGGGGTTCTTCCCGGCGGCCGCCTCAAGGCTCATAGGCCTCATTGGCGTTATCAACCCATTTACCCTGTTCCCCCTTCCCGTAGCACCGTCGTCTCCGTGCTCGGCGCTGGTGCCCGTCACCGTTATGTAGAACACCTCCTCCTCAGGTATGTCGCCGTTGTTCACGTATACCCTCACGTCGTAGTCTGGGGCTATGCGGGACGCCAGGTCTAAAATCCTCTCCTTAATCTCCTCCTTCACGCTCATGTATTCCTCCTTGTCCTTCACGAACCTACTCACGATAGCATTGGCTATTGTCAGGTCGATGGTCTTGCCAGTCCTGAGACCCATGACCTTAACGTCCTCGCCGGACGCGGGGACTTTGGACTTGAACTCAGGGCTGTTTAGGGTGCGCTCCGTCTCGAATACAAGCCTCTCAAGCGTGGTCAGGGGCGCGAAGCCTGCTCCGAAGCTTGTGTCGTTAGCCCTGTGGGACCCCGTCCTTGACTCAAAGATCCCCCTCAGGTCCGCGCTGCCCTTACCAATCTTGTAGTCCACCACAACGTGGGTCTCAGGGTCGAGGAACCTCAGGTTCCTCTTGATCCAGTCCTTGACGGCCTTCAGCACAATCCTGCCGACGGGTATCTCCTCAATGCCGGACGATGTCCTGATCTCGGTCGTGGCCCTGCCAGATACTATTATGTATATGGGGTGAAGGACGTCGCCTCCTCCCCACCTGGGGTTGGCCTGGCCGCCTACAAGGAGCACCTTGTCAAGGTTGTGGTGCATTATGGCCCCAAATCTCTCCCTGTAGTACATGCTCAGCTGCCTGCTCGCCTCCTCCGCGACCGCGTCGCTTATGTAGTCAGGGTGGCCAAGTCCCTTCCTCTCGACGAGCTCAACCTGTGTTTGCTCGACGGGCGGCTGTGTAAGGTCTCTGACCACTATGTTCCTGGGCATTACGTATTCACCGGGACCCCAGGCCTCAGGGGAATTTTTAAGCATACCCCCGACGGAGAGGGCCAAGCTCAGGGGCGCGGCTCCCTTGTTGAATCCCTTATCTTCCTCCTGATCTCCTCGGGAAGCGTGAGGTCCTCGCGCCCGAAGTCGGCAGGCCCCATTATAACAAGACCCCTGCCGTCAACTATATCTATGTAGTGGACCCTCAGATCGTGAGGCGTCTGCCTCATCTTCTCTACCAGGACGTACCTCCTGAGCTCCCCGTTCACGAGCCTTCTCCCGAACCTTATAATGCCGTCAGCCACGTGCTCAAGGCCCCACCCGAAGGCGCTCGAAGTCGTTATGGCGTACTGGCTCGTCATAAGGACGGTGAAGTCCCACTTGTAGAGGACCCTCTTGACCGCGTAGCTGTACTTCCTCGCCATGACGGGCTTGTCGAGCCAGAACGTGCTCATGCTGTCTATCACGAGCCTTGACCTGCCATAGCCGAGCCTCTTCTTTGCCTCTATGACCTTGTTCACTAGCGCCTCTACGTCAACCTCCTCTATGGACCACTCGTCGCCCTGGGACTTGAGGAGCGCGTCAATTATTATGGCCCTGCCCTGATCTACGGCTTCGCCAAGCTTCATGCCGAACATCTCGGCCTGCCTTATGATGCTCTCCCTGCTCTCCTCAGTAGTGACGTAGATCACCCGGTCGCCCTCCCTCACGCCCTGCCAGGCGAAGTGAAGCGAGAACACCGTCTTCCCGGTCCCTGGCTCCCCGACTACAGCGACGAAGAACCCCCTAGGTATGCCGCCGGCCAGCATCTTGTCCACGCCGGGGACGCCGGTTGAGAGCCTCTCGATCAAGCGATCCCCCGCTCTCTCTATAAGCAGGAGAAGTATTATTGGGAAGCCTAACGTATAGAGGAGAGGGCCCTTGAGAAGTCCTCTATTAGGTCGTCAGGGTCCTCGAGACCAACGGAGACCCTTATCAGCGAGTCCTCGATACCCAGCTCCCTCCGGTCACTGGGAGGTATGTGACTGGAGGCCGTGAGGGCCGGTATCGTGACCAAGGTCTCGGTGCCTCCCAGGCTGGGTGCAGGCCTAGCTAGCCGCAATGACCTGAGGAACTTCCTGGCCTCCTCGAGACCTCCCTTGACGCTGAAGGATAAGACTCCCCCATATAGCCTCCTCTCGAAGAGCCTCTCGGCAACGGCATGGCTAGGGTCGTCGGGGAGGCCAGGGTAGTGAACAGACCTCACGCTGCTGTTCTCCCTGAGGAACTCTGCTAAGGCCTGGGCAACCCTGCTCTGCCTCTCGAACCTGAGCGTCAGGGTCTTAAGCCCCCTGTACGTGAGGTAGGCCTCAAAAGGAGGTTGTATAGTGCCCAGCTTCCTTCTCCACTCCCACATGGCCTTGAGCTCGTCCCCTGACGAGGCGGCGATGCCTCCAGTTACGTCGTTGTGGCCTGACAGGTATTTCGTGCTGCTGTGCACAACTATGTCCGCCCCTAGCCTGATCGGCCTCACGAGGAGGGGTGTTGTGAAGGTGTTATCGACTATCAGCTTAGCCCCGCTCTCCCTGGAAGCCTTCCCGACCTCGCGCAGGTCTATCACCTTGAGAGTGGGGTTCGTCATAACCTCAACGAATACTATGTCGTACCTGCCTCCCTTAAGCTCCTCGACGACGCTCTCGGCGTCTGGATAGACGGCCTTAACGCTGCCCCCCACAAGCGAGGTCAGGTCGTTGATCACCTCAAGCGAGGCCCCATACAGCTCCCTGAGCGTCAGAACCCTTGACCCTCTCCTGACTAAGGTGATCAGGGCGGTCACTATGGAGCTCATGCCCGAGCTGAAAGCCAGCGCGTCTTCCGCTGCCTCAAGAGAGGCCACGGCCCTCTCAAGTGGCCTGAGGGTAGGATTGCCCTCCCTCGTGTACCTGACCACCTCGCCCCTGTCATCCCTGGTCGCCTCTTCATCGCTGACGTAGCCGAAGGCCGCGCTGAGGTAAATGGGCGGAACGACGGGAGAGAAACGGTCAGCCATATACTGAGCCCTTACGATCTCCGTGTCCTCACGCATCCGGGGTCCCGCCTCTCAGCCGGCCCAGGAGGATATGCCTTTTATAAGCGACGCAATTGACGACCTGATCTCCCTATCCAGGGCGATCAGGACGCCGAAGTATGCAGCAAGGTAGACGGCGCCCGGGACCCCAAGCACCTCGATTGAGGCCAGCAGGCCCTTCTTTGGCGGGCTCCAAGGCGCTATTAGGACTGCGAGCGCCGCCGAGAGGGCTATCTCGACGATCAGCCTTAATGCCCGCCCTCTCAGCGCCGCCCTCCCCTCCTCAGGGACCAGCTTGAAGTAGGCGAGGACCGCGGAGAGCGCGAACCTCAGACCGTAAGCCACGGCCCAACCTATGAGCATCCCCCAGGCCCCATAGGGCCTGAACGCATACATGGCCGAAACCAGCGCGCCAAGGTATATCGCTGAGGGTAGAGACGTAAGCACGCTGATCCTCGTGAACGCCGGCACGGACTCCGGGCCGACGTCCCTCACAGAACCATAGGCCATGTTGGTCAGGCCAGCGTTCACGACCTCAACGATAGCTATGGCCATGAAGGCCCTCATAGCCGTGGCGGCCCACTTGTAAACCGGGTTGAAGACGTAAATCACGTAAACAGGGTTGACGGCCGCGTACACGAAGAACGGGACTGCGGCTGCCGTCACAACGTACACGGCCCTCGCGGCGCCTGCAACGTCACCGGTCCTTAGGACATATTGGTGCAGGTAGGATAGGCCGTTGTTGGCGGCCTCCCTCACAAGGGTTGCGACCGCCGCCACGACGAAGAAGGCAGCGACAACCCTGTCACCGGCGATAGGGTAGGCGAGCGCCGCGTCGAGCGAGGCGAGGAAGCCTACCACGAAGCTTATGAGAAGAGGCTTTGAGGTCCTTGCCCACTCCTTCAACGTCCTGTAGCCTTCCTCGAAGTACCCTCTGTCCACCACGTCGCCTAGCCAGTACGCTCCGACGGCCGCGCCCGCGAGGGTGGCAAGTATCGTTCCCAGGAAGGCGTGCTGCAGGCTTGGCTCCATCAGGTACAGCGTCCCAAAGATCGCGCTGAAGTAGAGGAGCCTATAGGTGACCGAGAGAAGCGCCCTCCTCAGCGGCCTGAGCGCGTCCAGCGCTGAAGTGACGGTGAAGTAGATGTTCATGGTGATGAGGACAACGCTGGCGAGGGCGGCTGGCCCGTAGCCAACCCTTGACTCGTAAAGCTCTAGATAGAAGCCAAGGGGTATTGATATCAGTGCGCTCACGGCAAGCAGTATGAGCAGAGCCCCCATGGCGCCCCTCTTCCTGGCGACCAGGTATCTGTACGACCAAAGCCCAAAGAAGGAGACCGGGACCGTCACGTACTGAATTATCCTCTTGGTAGCGAACTGGTATGCCGCGTAGTCCTCTGCCACAAGCCTCCTGGCAAGTATGACGCTAACCCCTATGTTGAGCACGAGGGAGAGGCCGTAGAGGACCGACCTCGCCGCAGAGACCCTCGCTGGCCCGCCCCTCCTAAACAAGACGGCTCACTTGAGCAGGCCTAGCTCCCTGAGCTGCGAGAGCACGTAGGACCTTACATCGTCAAGGGAGGGCAGGTCACGGACTAGCTCCCCGTTCTCCATGTACTTGACCATTATCTGCTCCGGCCTGCGGCCGTCAGGGCAGGAGGGAAGTTCTGACCCCCATGGGACAGTCAGGTGCCTCAGCGCGCCACAGCTGTAGACGCTCTTAGCCCCGGGCATTTTGCCCCTCTTAGATATCGGCTCCCAGCCAGACCCCCTGTTGACCTCAACTATGTCCATGCTCAGGTCAACGCTGCGCGGCATCGCAATCGAGGTGCCGACGCCGAAGCCATCAACTATATCGCGCAGGGACTGTATCTCCTCCTCGTCCAGCCCTCCGCTAACTATTATCTTAACATTCTTATAGCCGTGAAGGTCAAGCGTCCACCTGACCTCCTCAACTATGTCCCTCATGCTACCTCTTCTGCTGGAGGGGGTGTCAAGCCTCACACCCCAGAGCCTCTGACCGAGCTCCTGCGCCGCCATGAGGGCTTCATTCCTCTCGTCGTTGAAAGTGTCGGCGAGCGCCGTCACGTTGACCTTTCCCCCAAAGGTCTCAGCGAAGAGCCTCCAGGCCCTCCTCTGGTCACCGACGGTTATTATGAAGGCGTGAGGCATGGTTCCCTGAGGCTTGAGGCCGAGGTACTTCTCTGACAGGACCCCGCTAACGGAGTCCGCGCCCCCTATGTAGGCGGCCCTGTCAGCGGCCGGGAAGACTGCAGGGTGAAGGGCCCTTAGACCAAAGAACAGCAGGAGCTTGTCACCTGCCGCTATCCTGACCCTTGCCGCCTTAGTCGCTATGCTGCTCTCGAACCTCAGCACGCCAAGTATGGCGGCCTCGAAGGGTGCGAACTCAACGTACGGCGCCTCTATGAGCATCAGAGGCGTCTTGCTCCTGAAGAGAGTCCCCTCGGGCAGCGAGTAAACGGTGAAGGGCTTGCCCCTCATTATGGCGAGGGCCTCCTCTAGCCCAGCGTAGACGGCCCAGTCCCCGCCTGGTGGGCTGCCGTAGAGGTGAACCTCCATCCTAACCCTGACGTTCTCGAGTCCAGCGGCCCGTAGGGCCTCCTGAGTCCTCTTGAAGTAGATGTCAGTGGCGTCCCCGTTAAGTATCTCGTCCCTGCTGGCCGCGTATATCTTAGGGTCTCTCATCGTGTGTAGGCCCCATTAACGACGGTGTAGCGGAAAAATAAGCTTCCTGGCCGCGAGAACCATGATCCTGGGCATGGACCTCCCGAGGCCCTTACGCTCACGGTGTCAACCTATTTAACCCTTATGCCTTTCTCTAACTTGAACAGGGACAGGGGTTGAAGGTCAGGAACGTTAGGGCCAGAGGTATCAAAGGGAGGAAGGAGGTTGGGTCTAAGGTCTACGAATATGAGTACTACACGCTTCCTGTTAACCTCTACGTAAAGAAGCACATAATAGAAAGGTGGGGGGACGAGTTCACCATAGAGGTCGATGAGGACACGGGGGTCGTATGTATAAAGCCTAAGGTGATAGGTGACCTCCTGGGGCTGGCCAAGTGCCCAGCAGTCCCTCTGGGCAGGCCCTAGCTAGATGCCACCCTTAACTATATAACTTGGTCTGAAACATGTAATTGGGGAAGCTGCCTGACCCTTTTCGGAACAGCAGGAGCCCGTGGCCCCTACCCATCCCGCATAAATCCAAGGCTTGTCTATGACATAGCCCTGACGGCGGCAGGTGTAGTTGCAAAAAACACGGGGAGCGCCGTGATCGGCTACGACCCCCGACTTACCAGCCAGCTCCTGTCGTTCGCTGCCGCTGCAGGCTTCATGGCCGGCGGCCTTGACGTCATCCTTATCGGGGAGGCGCCGCTACCCGTCGTGGCCCATGAGGTAAAGAGGTCTAAGTCAAGCCTTGGCGCCTCCATATCAGCCAGCCACAACCCGCCCACAGACAACGGGATCAAGCTGTTCAAGACGAACGGGATGGAGCTCTTTAGGTCGGAGGAGCAGGAGATAGAGAGGTCCCTCGGCACAGTACAGGAGGTCGAGTGGAACAAGGCAGGCTCCTACACCCTTGAACCCTCCGCGGTTGAGGCCTACGTGAACGAGGCTGTGCAGAGCGTGGACCCTTCTACGTGGAGGAGACATGAAAGGCCTCGCCTAGTTGTTGACTGCGCTAACGGCGCCGCCAGCATAGTGACGCCGAGGATGCTCAGGAAGGCGGGTATCGGAAAGGTCGTGACGGTTAACTGCAACCTGGACGGCACGTTCCCTGGGCGGCTTCCCGAGCCGAGACCCGACGTGCTACAGTCCCTCATGCCTGTTCTTGATGCGACAGGGGCCGAGGCGCTCCTAGCGCACGACGGTGACGCCGACAGGCTCGCCGTGGTTCTCAAGGGATACGGCTTTGTCAAGCAGGACCTGATAATAGCTCTCCTTGCGGAGAGAGCCCTTAGGGATCACAAGGGCACCGTCATAGTTTCCGTCGATGTCGGTTACGAGGTTGAGGAGGTAGTTGAGAGGGGGAACGGCAAACTTCTCAGGGCGCCGCTGGGCAGGCTGCACGAGTACCTAGCCTCCACCTCGGACGCCCTTATGGCAGCAGAGCCCTGGAAGTACATAGAGCCGAGGTGGGGACCCTGGCCTGACGGCATCTATCAGGCCCTTGTTATCGTAGACGAGGTGATGTCGAGGGGAAACACCTTCCATGAGGCTATTTCCAAGCTTCCCAGCTACCCAAGCGCCAGGCTATCCTTCGTCGTGGGGGGACCGCGGGAGAGGGAGGCCCTGTACAAGGAGATGGTCTCGGAGCTTGAGAAGGCGCTTAGGCCCTCAAAGGTGGCTGCGAGGCTTGACCTTGACGGCGTGAGGCTCCAGGCTGACGACAAATCCTGGCTGCTCCTGAGACCCAGCGGGACAGAGTTTAAGGTCAGGGCCTACATGCAGGCCCTGACGCCAGCGAGGCTGCTTGAGATAGTTAAGTCGGTCAAGGAGATCGCCTCAGGGTCTGCAACGAGGGCTGAGGTCAAGATAGCCGACGTAGAGGAGGCTATTGACCTTGTGTCCCGCTAGGCGACTCGTCATGACCTCCGCCTGAGGGCTGCGCCTGCGGCGCCTGGCCCTTGGCTATGGCTACGTAAGCCTTTACCTTCCTCTCCAGCTCAGCCTTAGAGACGGAGCCTACTACTGAGTCCATCACCTTGCCGTCCACGATTACCAGTATCGAGGGTATGTGCCTGACCCTGTACTTGTCAGCTATGCTGTAGGCCGCGTCAACGTCAACCTTCCCATACACCACGCCTGGCACGAGGTTCTCTATGGCAACCTCCTTGTAAGTCTTGAAGAAGTTGACGCACGGGCCGCACCACTCAGCCGTGAAGTAAAGGAAAAGGACCCTGTTCCTCCCGATCAGGTCCTGGATGTTTGAAGAGGTCACGTCTACTATGAACTCCTTCAGGACCTTCTCGAGGAATGAAGCCCTGTCCTCCAGCGCGTGGGCCAGGTCGCGCCACGAGTTGCCACTTGACACCCTGCGCTCCTCGAAGGGGCCAAGCGCTGGGCCTTAATATAGTAAGCCTTGCCCTGGCCGCCTTTACCAGCCATAGCGCACCCATGAAGGGTGAACAGCTATATACTTGCTCACGCTTATAAAAGGGAGAAGATTAGAAGACATAGGAGGTTTAGGCCGTTGGCCGTGACCCAGGTCGCGAAGTATGACGCGCAGGCCCCCTCGATACTTCCGTCGCCTGCAAGACTTGTCAGGGAGGGCAACAAGACCTACGTCGAGATAGCCGAGAGGAAGATACCTATCGGGGGGCCGATCCCTCCGCTCCGGGAGGGTGAGAGACACCTAAGCTACACCACTAGCCTTTGTCCTGTCTGCATGAGGCTCCTCCCGGCGAGGGTCCTTGAAAGGGACGGCAAGGTCTACATAAGGAAGGTCTGCCCTGAGCACGGCGAGTTCGAGGAGCTGTACTACGGGGACGCTGACCTCTACTTCAAGATGATGAAGTACGAGGAGACCGGAAAGGGACCTGGGAAGGTCAAGGCCTACGTTCAGCTGACGGCCCCTTGCCCGTTCAACTGTGGTCTCTGCTCCATGCATGAGAACCACACGGCCCTCGTGAACTTAGTGGTGACGAACCGGTGTAACATGAGCTGCTACTACTGCTTCTTCTACGCGGAGAGGGCCGGTTACGTCTACGAGCCTAGCATAGAGCTGCTTAGGTACCAGATTAGGCAGGTCAAGAGGCAGGGGATGACGCTGGCCGTCCAGCTGACGGGCGGGGAGCCCACGATGCGTGACGACCTTGTTGACATAGTTAGGATGCTCAGGGAGGAGGGGGTGCGTCACATACAACTCAACACGGAGGGGATAAGGTTTGCAGAGATGTACTTCAACGACCCTGAGTCCGCCATAAGGTACGCTAGGGAGCTGAGGGAGGCGGGCGTAAACACTGTCTACCTCAGCTTTGACGGGGTCACGCCAAAGGCTAACCCGAAGAACCACTGGGAGATACCATACATCTTTGAGGTCTTCAGGAAGGCCAACATGACAAGCGTTGTCCTCGTCCCCACCCTAATAAAGAACATGAACTTCAACGAGATGGGCCTTATACTGAAGTTCGCCGGGAAGAACATGGACATAGTGAGGGCTGTGAACTTCCAGCCAGTCAGCCTGACAGGACAGCTTAAGAAGAGCGAGAGGGAGAAGATGAGGGTGACCATAGCTGACGCTATCAAGGGCATAGAGGAGCAGACGCAGGGCCAGGTAAGCAGGAACACGTGGTACCCAATACCCGTGGCGGCCAAGTTCGCCAAGTTCGTCGAGGCCGCTGTGGGTGGCGAGCAGTTCTGCATGGCCAACCACCCTATGTGCGGGGCGGCTAACTACGTCTTCATAGAGAGGGGAAGCGACGGCATGCCAACGAGGTTCGTGCCGCTGGGCGACTTCTTTGACGTGGAGGGGTTCATAGAGTACCTGGACGAGCAGAGGTTCAACGTAGAGGACTCCAGGCTCAAGAAGCTTGCCCTGCTAAAGGGCCTCATAGACCTTAGGAAGTTCGTCGACGAGGATAGGATGCCGAAGGAGCTCAGCTTCTCCAAGATGCTGAGGAGCGTGCTAATAAGGAGGAACTATGAGGCCTTAGGGGAGCTTCACTACAAGATGCTGTTCATAGGCATGATGCACTTCATGGACCTTTACAATTATGACGTTGAGAGGGTCAGGCGGTGTAACATACATTACACTCTGCCTGACGGCAGGGTCGTCCCGTTCTGCACCTTCAACGTTCTTGAGAGCATCTACAGGGACTACATACAGGCCAAGTACAAGAAGGCTGAGCTCCCCAGGGACTCCGTAAAGGCGTTCAACCCCGGGGAGAAGTATGACAGGTCAAAGTACATTCTCAGGATAAGGAAGGACCCGCTGTATCTGGAGGCGTACAAGGGGTTCATATTCTGACAGGACCCTCTAGCGGCCTTCTGTCCATCACCGTGTACCTGAGGTTGACCCAGCCGCCGCACAGCACGACAAAGGAGTTCAGGTAAAGCCTGACCCTCAGACCCTCCTGGGGCTGCCCGCCGACCAAGGGCGTGCCAGCTCCGAAGACGAAGGGGGCCACCGTGACCCAAAGCTCGTCCACAAGTCCCTCCCTGAGCATGCCGTACGTAGTGGACCCGCCCCCCTCCACAAGGAGCCTCCTGACGCCGAGGTCCCTGCTAAGGGACTCCATGGCCTCAACGAGGTCGACGCCTGTTCCTGAGCCGGCTTCGATAACCTTGACGCCCCTCTTCCGGTAGGCCGCCAGCCTCTCCTCTGCGTGCCCTCGCCTCGTTATTATCACTGACCTCACAGGGACCTCGAACACCCTCGCGTCTGGCGGGACCCTTAGCTCGCCATCCAGGACGACCCTCAGCGGGCTTCTGCCAACGGCCTGCCTGACTGTGAGAGAAGGGTTATCTATGATCACAGTCCTCGCGCCAACCATGACAGCGTCTGCCCACCCCCTCATCTCGTGAAGTAGCTCAAAGTCCTCCTGGCAGCTAAGCCTTGAGAAGCCCATTGGGTCCGCGATCCTGCCGTCAACCGTCTCCGTTGAGAACACTATGGTATACGGTCTCATCAAGGCCCTCGGTTCCCAATTAACTCCCTCAGCCGTAATTATGTTTGGTGGGAGCGTGAGGGTCGAGCGAGGCTCTTTCACCGTAAGGACCTCAGGCAGGTTTGAAGTGATTGACGTGACCGACAAGGTGCAGCAGGTCCTCTTCTCCGTAAAGGCTAGCGAGGGGATAGCGCTATTAAGCGTCCCCCACACCACGGCTTCACTTACAGTCAATGAGGCTGAGCCCGGCCTCATGCAGGACATAGTGGACGCCGCCAAGAGGCTCTTTGACCCCAACGGCCCGTGGAGGCATAACCTTGTGGACGACAACGCGCACGCGCACCTCACGTCTGTGTTCGTTGGGCAGTCCTTTTGCCTGCCAGTTGAGATGGGCAGGCTAAAGCTTGGGACCTGGCAGAGGGTCCTCCTGATCGAGATGGACGGGCCAAGGTCCAGGACCGTCGAGGTGAGGTACCTTGGCCTCTAGGCCCTCCTCAGACCCTCTTCAGCTCGACACTCACACCCCTCTCGCTGAGCTCGACCACGGCGTACCTGCCCTGGAAGGCAGGGCCTGGGTTAACGGCTAGCACTCCGTCATAGACCTCGCTGCCCGGCGACTCGTGCACGTGGCCGAACAGATGTAGCCGTGGCCTTATGGACAGCGCAAGGTCCCTTATCGCAGGAATGCCTATCCTCACCCCTAGGAGTGTCCTGTCAAGGACCCCCTTCGGGGGGTGATGCGTGACAAGGACGTCAAGTCCAGTCTGGCCCTTCAGGTCAGACCTTAGGCTTACCATGTCGGCCCTCGGGTCTACCCCGCCAACTCCGCCTACCCTTAGGCCCATCATCTGGCGGACCCTGCCGTCGACAAGGACATCCATTGACTGAAGCCTCCTCCTTATTGAGACGTCGTCCATGTTCCCAGTGACGGCGACGACGCCTCCTTTGACCCCCTCCAGCAGGTCCAGGACCTCGAGACACTCGAAGTCCCCACTTACCACAAGAAGGTCAAAGACCTCCGCGGAGAGCACCCTGGACATGGACTCGCCGTCACAGTGGACGTCGCTCAGATGGAGTATCCTCAAGCCCTCTCACCTAACCTGGCGGCCAAGGCCCTTAGCCTGGCCAGCGCAGCCGCCTTAGCCGCGCTGCCGACCCTAGCCTCCTCGAGCGCCTGCCTGAGGTACTCTATGACCTTCAGCGCTGTCTCCCTGTCGTACGGGTACGGGACGCCGTCCTTGCCCCCTACGGCATAGGCGTAAGCGAACGGGTCCAGGGAGACGGTCACCGGGTCCCTGCAGGAGGTCGGCACGGAGTATATCACGTCCGCCACCAGGGCCAGGGCCCTGACCACCTTTGGCCCTAGGCCAGGGACTACGGCAAGCTCGGCCTCCGAGCTCGGCTGGCTTCTGAAGAGCTCGTCAAGCATCCTGAGGGTCTGCCTGGATGGGATCACGGGCCTATAGTAGGCCCGCGGAGGCGCTGCCCGCGCGCCGCCCTCCACATACTTAAGGAGGGAGGGCGCACCTATTGCGGCGTTGGCCTCAGCGAGGAGCCTCAGGAACCTGTCCTTACCCTCGGCAATTATGTCAAGGTATGCCCTCCTCGCTTGCCCGCTCTCCCTGGCCGTTGCGTTAAGCGTTACCTGCCCCCTTACGCCAGCGACCCCGCTGAAGGGCTCCTCCAGCGAGTCCCTGTCTACATGGTACCTCCTTGCCATGCGCGCCTCGAGGTTCATCCCCTGCTGGACCACGACGGCCTCTCCTTCCTCAGATACTACTAGCGCGTGGAAGTAGGTCTCGTACCCGTCCTGGAGGAAGGCAGAGGCGGCCCTAGCGGACACCTTGCTGAACCTGAAGAGCCTCCCCGGGTCCAGGCCGTACCTTCTCCCGGCCTCCTCTACCTCGTTTTTTACCTGGAGCATCCTCCTGCCCTTCCCCCCGAAAACGAGGAAGCCGAGTTCGCTCGTCCAGCTTATCTCCTTTAGTAGCGAGAGGACGACTGTAGTGCTACCGCTGCTATCCCAGTCCATACCTATAACGTTGTTGAATGCCTGAAACCACACAGGGTCTGCGAGGGCCCTGACAAGCTGTGAAGGCCCTTTCTCCTCTATTATAACGCCTACTATGGCGCGGGAGAGCTCCCTCATTACCCTCAGCAGGCCAGGCGGCACGTGTCCGTCGTGAAGCGGTAGCTCTGCAGAGCCGGTCATTGGCCCTGCTATACTGTTGTGGCCAAAGGGTATAAGGACGTCTGCCGCTCCTGGCCAGCCTAGCCTTGCCCGCTCGACAGAAGCCTTACGAGCTTCTCCCTGGACTCCACGTCAACGAGAAGGGCCTTGGTGGAGTCGACGAGGGCCCTCGCCACGTCGACCTTGTGCCTGACGTTGGGGAGGACGGCGTCTGGGTAGTCAAGACCCTTCAGCGCCCCATAGATCGCCTCCATTACCGAGAGGGACCTCCAGGCCTCCCTAAGGTCCCCCCTGCCGACGCTGTCGAGGGCGTGGCGCCTCAGCTCGCCTACAACGTCAGCTAAACCCTGAAGGTAGGGGACGGGGTGAACGCCGAGGTCCCTGAAGGATGGGACCCTGTTCTGGGTCACTATCGAGAAGAACACCTTGGCCTCAACGTACTCACTGATCGCGTTGTGGACGAGACCTGAGAAGGCGAGCTCGGGATACGGGGATACCACCTCGATGAGCCTTCTCGCGAGCGACTCGCACTCCCCAAGGGCCCTAGCAGCGCCCTCAAAGTCTCCCTTGTGTAGGTAGGTTATGCTGTAGCCGCTGTACCTTATGACGTCCCTGCTGACCCTGGCCGCCTCCTCCCTTGCAGAGTCGATCCGCCTCAAGAGCTCGTCGGCCTCCCTAACGGCCCTATCTATGTCGGAGGCTGGTCCCTCCTCTGCCCTCACTCCCATGTCCATGCCCTGTAGCCTAGGCTCGTAACGTTGAAGTTTTATATCCTTAGGCTAGTCCTCAGCGCCAGAAGGGCCCGTAGCTCAGCTCGGTGGAGCGCCCGGCTGATATCGGCCAGGACCTGTCAGAGACCGGGCGGTCGGGGGTTCAAATCCCCCCGGGCCCACCACCGGCCCTACCTGTAGAGCTTCTCAAGGCTTACCAAGTCGAACTTGAGGCCCAGCGACCTCGCGTAATCGTAGGCCTCCCTTATCTCGCTTTCGGTCGGCCTCCTTGCTATATCGGCGTACTTAGGGTCGTACTGGGGCGACCCTGGATCAGCGAAGGCCTCGGGCCTGTACTGGTCCATTATGTTCACCCACACACGGGGGGTGTTCTTAGCTATCCATTCAAGGACCGGCTTAGTGTCGCACTCAACGTGGTTAGGCATGACGAGGTGCCTTATTATCATGTCCTCTCCCCAGTCGCTGACGAGCCTGAGGTTCCTTGTAACTGTCCTGAGGTAGAATGGCGTCCTGGACAACCTTATCGCGCACCGGTCATTGCCGAACTTGAAGTCAGGCAGCCAGATATCAACTATTACCCTCAGGAACCTTGTGAACTCTGCCGTCATGTAGAAGTTGCTGTTCCAGAGTATGGGAAGGTTCACAAGCCCTTTGTACGTTGCCCAAGAAGGGGACATAGGGTAGATGATGGGGTCGGCCGTCGCCGCTGCAACGGACTCCCAGCTGTCTGGCTTAACTTCCAACCCCTGCCTCGCGACGACCCTCAGGGCGTCGACGATCGTGTGGATGTGAGGGGTCGGCTCCCCTCCCACCAGGTTTATGTTGTGCGCGCCCTCAAGCCTGAGCTTTACCATCGCAAAGGCCAGGTCATTAGGGGTGAAGACGGCCCCGTTGTAGCGGTCCCTACTTATGTCGCTATTCTGACAAAAGGCGCAGCGCATGTTGCACGAAGTGAAGAAAACTGTCCCTGAGCCCAGGACGCCTCTGAAGACCAGCTCCTCCCCGTGGTGGTGGAAGAACGAGGCTACCCTCGTGGTCGAGTCAAGCATGCACGCCCCGAGCAGCCTTGGCCTGGTCCTGTCTACCTTGCACTTCCACTCGCAGAAGGTGCACCTCTCCAGGGTCCTCCTCGCTATGGCTGAGAGGAGGTCTAGGAGCGACCTCTGAGGCGTGTCCAGCCTGGTGACGTCCTCATCTTCGTACCTAACTTCGGACCAGAGCCTGAGGAAGTCCGACTCGGCCTTGTCGAACTTGGACCAGAGCGTTCCAAGGCCGTCGGCGTCTGAGAAGTCTACTGGAACCCTGTCAGCTATTAGGAACTTGGCCGGCTTCTCGTTGTTAGTTACCTCGTAGTACCACGGCAGGTCGTCCTTTAGGTACTTCCAGATCCACAGGCTCCTGAAGCTCATGACCCAACAAAAATTGGGCCCGAGACCTAATTTCCTAACTCCCGCTAACCAAGACTAAGCGCTCAATTCATTTTTCAGCCTGGCGGCAGCGACAGCTTCAGCAGCTGCGCGTGCTCGTCGGTTATGTCCTCCTCGCCATACTTGGCCAGGGACACCGTGCCGTCCTCGTTAACCTTGACTACGTTAAAGTAGAACTTCTTGGCGTTGGCGTCAGCAGTGAATAGCCTTATCTCCTTGAGTGACCTGAGGTATGCCCTCAGCTTGGAATCGGACGTGATAGTTGAGAACTGCTTTGTGGCCAGCCAGGTCCTGACGTGAATAAGCAGGGCCCCCTTGAAGCCGCTGTCTGAGAGGGACCTGAGCAGCTTAATCGTCATGTCGTTGACGTCGGCCATCTTCTGCTCGCCCCCGAAGGCTATATAGATGGCCTCGGGGCCCCAGGAGACGACCTTGTCAACCAGGGCCTTGGTGTCAGGCTGATAGTCGAATATCATGACCTTGCCAGGGCCGTAGCCGAACCTCTCCAGGAAGGCGACGGATGCGGCCGCAGACACCGACTCACAGATCCTGTCAGGGTACGTTATTATGGCGACCTTGTTGTACCCCTTGAAGAGCTCCCTCCCAACCAGCCTGCCGGTCAGCGCCCTCAGGTACGCCTCCTCCCCCACGGACAGCCTTCCAGAGACCGCAGCCATTTTACCACCAGAATGGACGTGAAACGAACCTACTTAAAAGCGTTTTCTATTATAAACAGCTTCAAGAACGTTTTTAAGGGAAGGCAACTTAGGCGTCGTAGGGGCCAACATTGCCGGTGACCGATCCAGAGCTCGTGAGGATAGTCCAGGAGAGGGTGTTCAACGTGCTGATCTGCCGCAGGTGTGGCGCCCACAACCCTCTAGGGGCTAAGAAGTGCAGGAGGTGCCACAGCACAGACCTGAGGCCCAAGAGGAAGGAGCTGGCCAAGATAAAGGCGGCCTAAGCCTAGCCCACATGGGCCACGGACCCCTCGTTGTCTACCTCGGTTATGAAGCCTTCCCCCTTAGGGGTTCCCCGTACTACCTCAACCCATACCCTGAGCCTGGGGTCTCTGCACCTGCACAGGACCTCGCCCTCCTTGCCCGGGCGGAGCGCCCTGGGCAGGAGGTCGGTCACGTCCACCACGGCGCCCTCATGGGGTCCACCGCCCATTATGACCCTGAGGCTGTTCGGGACCTGCCACCTTCCCAGGAACACAGTTGCTGCGCCGCTCCTCCTCGCAAGCACAGCGCCGCCTAGAGAGATGGCGTAGGCTAGGGCCTCCACGTCCCTGGGTAACCTAGAGCCCTCTAAGGCCTCCGATATCGAAGTTGAGCCGACGCAGAGCCTCTGGGCTACCAGGGCAGCTGACAACGCAGATGCTAGGTCGGCGTACACGCTGAGCCCGGGGGAGTCAGCGAGGACTTCCGGGACATCGTACGTGTAGGAGTACCTGAACCTACCGCAGCCGGAGCTTGCCTCGCCAGGCTGCTCGCCCTCCCTAGGGGGGTAGCTGACGTATACCCTGGGTGACTTAAGGGCTAGGAGCAGGACAGTCCCCAGCCCTCCCTCTATGTGCACTACCAGCGGGGACGAGACCTTGAATGGCCTCAGCCCAGGCCCCTTCATAGCCGGCTAAATTATGTTGACCCTGGGCTTGCGCTCCTCCTCAGGCCTGATCTTGACGAGGCCGTAGTGTATCGCGCAGCTGATGCAGTAGCACTTGGTGACAGGGTACCTCGGTATTATGGCGCCCTTCTTCTCGAGCTCCGCCGCCAGCTGAGGGTCCACGGGGCTGTAGGTCCGCGTGACACATATCGCCTTGTCCTCTGGGACGAGCCTGCCGCAGTTATCACACTGTATCATCCTTGCCTTTCCCTTGTCGCCTTTCCTCCTCCCCCTGCTCTCGCGCTTCTTCGGCATCCTCGTTACCTCAGCCAGGTCCTCGAACCTGACTTTATAAATTTAAAGTCCGGCATTGGCGGAGCTGGGGGCGGGAAGCACCTTGCAGGGCGAGATAAAGGTCTTCAAGGTAACCGGGGAGATGATGCTGTCCCACGACAGCTTCCCGGAGTGGCGGAAGTTCACGATATACGTGAGGGCGCTGAAGGAGTCCGACGCCTTGGAGAAGGCCTTCTCCGTTCTCGGGAGCCGCCATAAGCTGAAGAGGAGGCACATCAGGGTCGCCTCAGTGACCGCCCTGAGCCCCGACGAGGTTGACGACGTGAGGGTCAAGGCCCTCTCGCAGATGACGAGGGTGATGTGAGTGTCCCAGCAGGGCGAGAGGAGGGTAGTGACCCTTGACGAGCTCGTGGCGCAGCTTGACATAATAAGGGCAGAGGCCGCGAGGCTAAGGGACCTCCTAAACCAACTGGTCGCTGAGAAGGACCTAATTAGTAGGGCCAAGGAGGGCATCGATGCCATAGTTAAGTCCAGCCCTGACTCCCCGGTATTATTCCCGCTTTCGACAGGCTACGTTGCCTTTGTGGAGGCCAAGCCTCAGTCCAGGGATAAAGTTATAGTTCACCTGGGGGCGGACGTGTACGCTAAGGTTGACGTCTCTGATGGGCTGAGGCTCCTCAGCGAGCAGGAGAGCGAGGTGAGCAGGGCCATTGACGAGGTAGCGCGCAGGCTAAGCGAGGTAGAGAGGCTACAGGGTCAGTACGAGGCGGTCATACAGCAGGCAGTGGCAGCCGCCCAGGCAGGTCAGCAGGCCAAGGGTAAGTAGGGTTGTTTGAGAGGCTCAGGCAGGCCCTGAGCAGCTTCGCCTCCAGCGTGAGGGAGAAGATTGAGACAAGGGAGCTGAAGCCCGAAGACCTTGAGGAACCTCTTGAGGAGCTGACCCTTAGCCTGGCTGAGGCAGGCGTCGCCTACGACGTGGCGCTTGGGATAGCCGACAGCGTCAAGAGGGCCCTTGTTGGCTCAAGGGTGCCGAGGGGCGCCGACGCGAACTCTATAGCCAGGGAGGCCGTGGCTAAGGCGATAGCCGAGACCCTGGGCGGGACCGCGCCAGACCTGGTTGAGGGAGCCAAGGAAAAGTGCTCCGTGGGCAGGCCCTACGTAATAGCCTTCTTCGGCGTAAATGGGGTCGGCAAGACTACCACCATAGCTAAGGTCGCGAAGTACCTCAAGGACCGCGGTGTCCCGGTCCTGATAGCCGCCGCGGACACCTTCAGGGCTGGGGCCCAGGAGCAGCTGAGGATCCACGCCGAGAGGCTAGGGGTCCCCTTCCTAGGAGCCCCTTATGGGTCTGACCCGGCCAGCGTTGCCTATAACGCCATCACCATGGCTGCGAGGAGGGGCGTCTGCGCGGTCCTGTTGGACACCGCAGGCAGGATGCATGCGGACGTTGACCTTATGAACGAGCTTAAGAAGATAGTGAGGGTCGCAAGACCTGACGTAAAGATACTAATTGTTGACTCCCTTACAGGGAGCGATGCAGTCGAGCAGGCAAGGACGTTCGACGAGAGCGTAGGAGTTGACTCGATCATAGTGACCAAGGTAGACGCCGACGCAAAGGGCGGGACCGTCGTCTCTGTCGCAGCTGCCATCAGGAAGCCCATCATGTTCCTGGGGACAGGACAGGGCTATGATGACCTGGAGAGGGTGGACCCCCTGTCCTTCGCTAAAAGGCTCGTCGACTAAGCCCCCTTGGAGAGCAGCAGCACGTAGTCGTGCTTGGTGACAAGCCCAACCAGCCTGCCATCCTCACCTACTACGGGGAGGCACCCTATCCTCTCCCTCACCATAGTCTTAGCAGCATCCGCGGCGTCCTCGTTGGGCGACACCGTCACGGGGTCCCTCGTCATCAAGTCCTCTGCGACCGGGACGAGGTAGTTCCTGAGGCTCACTATCTTGTCCTTGAGCGGGTCTACTACCTTCATCCTCAGGTACCTGTCCTTCCCCCTTGCCCTCAGTAAGAATGAAGGTACGTACGCGAGGGCCACGTCCTTTTCTGCTATCACCCCCAGCGGCCTGTCCTCCTCGTCTACCACAACGACCTTCCTAATGGGGTCCGCCTCCAGTAGCCTTAGAACGTAGAATATCGAGTGGGTCGGCCTGGCCCTGGGGAAGTCTGCCCTCATGATGTCAGCCACCTTGAGCTCCTCTACGTACTTGTCCCCAAACGCCCTGAGCAGGTCAGTCCTGGTTATGATGCCGATCAGCTTCCCCTCCTTGCCGGTCACGGGGAGTCCGCCTACCTTGTGCTTGACCATCAGGTGGGCCGCCGTCTTGATGGACTTAGTAGGGTCTATGGTCACCAGCTCCTTTGTCATGGCCTCCACGACCTTTATCTCGTCGAGTGTCTTGTTGAAGTTTATGCCCATGACGGCGTCTATTATGTCAGAGTTTGTTATTATCCCAACGGGCCTCTCTTGCTGGTCAACTACCACAAGCCTTCCTATGTCCATCCTGAACATCAGGTTCCTCGCGTAGGCGAGCGTGTCGGTGGGCCTCACCACGTACACAGGTGACGACATGTAGCTCGAGACCCTGGGCGGCATACCAGTCACCTTAGGGCGAGGGCCATCAGGACGTCCCTCTCGGTCACTATCCCCTTGGCCTCCCCAGCGCTGTCGACGACTATAAGGCTGTTGGTGTTGTACTTGTTCATCAGAGACGCGGCTACCCCCACGTCCTCGCTCTCGTCGACTGTGTAGACCTCCTTCGTCATTATCTCAGAGGCCTTGACGGAGAGCATCTCCTCCACGCTACGCGACGTGAGCCTGCGGAAGACTTCATGCGACCCTAAAAAGGACATTACGTCTATGGCGCTCACTATGCCTACTATAGCGCCCTCCTCCCTTGAAACTATTGGGAGCCTTCTGAAACCGTAGATCGACATGAGCTGGAACACCCTCCTCAGGCTGTCATCGCTGTAGGCTATTACGAGACTTGAGGTCATTATCTCGGCAACCTTGACACCAACCTCTACATTTAGGAGGTGCCTCACCATGTCGTGCTCTGTCACAACGCCTTGGGGGGTCCCACTCTTGTCAACAACTGGTAGTAGCCCGACCCCGTTTAGGACCATGACCCTCAAGGCCTCGCTTACCTTAGCAGTGTTCAGAACGTAGATTGGGGTAGGGTTCATTATGGACTCGACGCTCTCGGAGTTCAGCGCGCTGTAGAAATCCCCCCTGTGGCGCTCCTGAACTATATTGTAGAGGTAGCCGCCCCCGAGGTAGTTTATGACGTCCGTTGCAGTCACAGTCCCCCTCAGGATCCCCCTGGAGTCAACAACGACGAGCCCCCGGACCCTGTTCTTGTACATGGACTCCACGGCGCTCATTATGGAGTTCGTGGCCGTGATCGTTATCGCTGGCCTGGTGGCGACCTGCATTATCTCGCCCTCCCTTTCCTTGACCCTCTGGCTCCAGTTGGGCTCAGCGTCAGCGCGAGGGTACCGGTAGCCCTCGCTTCTCTTAACTGAGACATTGCTCACAAGTCTTGCCGAGGTCGATATCCTAGGCCTTCTCTGGACCTCCCTGCTCATGGCAGCTCACCTAGGACCTTAATTACGTCCTCCCTGTCTATGACCCCCACGAGCTTCATGCCCCTAGGATCATCAACGACTGGTATCCTCCCGAACCCGTTGCCAACCATCAGCCTCGCGGCGTCGGCTAGCGTGGACCAGGGGGTTACGAACCTCACAGCCCTGGTCATAGCCTCCCTCACCCTAGGCCCCCTTGACGCCCCCGACTCGCTCTCCAGGTGGATCCTTGTGAAGCCCTTAACTAGGAGGTCGTACTGTGTTATCATGCCGACGAGCCTGCCGCCTTCTTCTACAACAGGCAGCCCAGCATACCTGAGCTCTACCATCCTCCTCCATATCCTAGCCACGAAGTCGTCCGCCAAGACGGCAACGGGGTTTGGAGTCATGTAGTCCCTGACTAGGCCCCCCTCAAGGACCTCCTGGGCCCTCTCGAGTAGGACCCTTATTACGTCACCTACTCCGAGGAACCCCGAGAAGGCCCCTGAGCTTACAATAGGGGCCTCCCAGACGTCCTCCTTCAGCATTAGGTTAAGCGCCTCCGAGAGCCTCGTACCGGGCCCAAGGATCACGGGCGGCACGCTGGCAAGCGAGGACGCGGTAGCCTCGCTCTTCGATGATGAGACCATGAGCACGTCTCCCCTCGTGACGACACCGATGAACCTCTCGCCACCCTCGCTGTCTACTACGGCAACAGTCCTGTAGCCCTTCTCCCTCATGAGCCTCCTGACGTCAGCTACCTTCGCGTCGCCTGGCACCTTGGCCAGTCGTGAGCCCTTATCGCTTACCTCTGAGACGGACATGGAACGAATGGAGACGAGCGTGACCTTAGCCTGACCAAAAGCTGTACCAGTTGGCATCTAACAGCCCTCAGTCCAACTTTATATAAGGCCGTCAGGGCGGATTTAAGTGTTCCAGAACGCGGTCCCGTTGACGCAGGCTGCCGGATGGTCCATAAGGGCCTAGTGTGCCATAAGCCCTGAATGCTGGAGCAGCTTGCCGCATCACCTTACGTGGCCGACCTGCCTCTCCTCCTGGGAGGGCCTGCTCTGGTCAACGTATGAGCTATTGAGGGCAAGCACCTTGACCTCAGACCCAGCCTTGGCCTTTATGAGCTCCTGAAGCCTAGGCTCAAGGCCAATGATCACGAAGACCCCCGCCAAGGAGGCTTGCCTCGCCCTTAGTATGTCAAGTATCGCTGAGAGCTGTGATGTCTTGCTACCATCAACAAGCACGACGAGGACCCTGCCCTTCCTTGGAATGCACTCCCTGGGGAACATCAGGGTGTCATAGTACTCCTGGGAGACCTTGTAGTGCTTAGCTATTATATGCCTTGAGTACGGTGACCTGCTGCCGACGCACAGCCTGGCGTGCATGGCGTCCGCGACCACGGCCCCAAAGGCGGCGGAGTAGCCGTCTGGGCCTGTTACCACTACGTTCACCTTGTCGTCCTTAAGGGACTCAAGGATCTTGAGCTCGGCGAGCGCCATAACTCCTGGGCTGCTCAGGACCTGCCACAGCTCGTCACCGTTGCCGAGGGCCCTCTTTAGCGCGTCGTCTATGAGGCCCTCGCCCACTATCTTCTGTAGGAGCCTCTCCGCCGTTGACCTCTCTGGCACGCTCCTGAGGGAGACGTACCTCCAGAGTATCTGGGCCGACACGCCAAGTCTTTCCTCAAGCTCCTTGAAGGAGTAGAAGTGCTTTAGCGCGTTGAGGACCTTAAAGAGGACGAACTTTATGTTACCGTCGCCACTAGCTAGAGGGGGTGCAATTAGGCCTGCCCTCTCATGGCCCAGCTCGGCTTTCCCCTGATGAGAGCTGGGATCCTCCATAGTCCTTTACTCTCTCCTGGCGCTAGCTAGGACTTCAAAAGACGTTTAAAACAGTTCTTGCGTGCAAAAGACGTATTTTGTGTTCAGAACTCCTCTTCGCCTTCCTCCTCGAACTCCTCCTCTTCCTCCTCGCCCTCTTCCTCGAAGCCTTCTTCCTCCTCGAACTCCTCCTCGCCCTCAAAGCCCTCCTCTTCCTCGCCCTCCTCTTCCTCCTCGAACTCCTCCTCTTCCTCCTCGCCCTCTTCCTCGTCAAACACCTTCTTGGGCAAGTCGCTCACTCACGTTAGCCTTTTCCTGGGAGTATAAATTATATAAGCGTATACCTCTGCAAAGAAATAATTTACTTTTCGCCCTGTTAAAAATATAGCTACACACCTTAACTGGCGCACACGCTGACGTCCCGTTTGTCCCCTTGCGGGGAACACGTTTAATAATTCCGGGTGCAAGACGGGCCAGAGGAGCTCGGTTGCCCGCAAAGGCTCCAACGCGGCGGGTCTCGCTGAAGGCCTGCAAGAGCTGTGGGGCGCTAGTTCCTAAGGACGCCAACGTCTGCCCCGTGTGCGGGGGGACCACGTTCGTTGACGACTGGGAGGGCGTCCTCATAGTTCTTGACAACTCAGAGCTAGCCAGGAAGCTCAAATTTAACAACAAGGGGGCCTTCGCAATTAAGGTCGCCGGGAGCTACATTGTCAAGTGAAGCCAAGGCCGGACTCCAGTTCAGACTAAGCCCAAAGGACAGGGATGACTTCTCCTGGCCAAGGGGCGTACTGATATCCGGAGAGCTGCCGCCATCCGTAGGCAGCTCTGCCTGGCCTAAGCTCGTGTGCGTAGGTGACGTAGTGACCGAGTACTGCCTGAGGTCCGGGAGGCGGCCTGACGTTATCGTGGTAGACGGAAGGACTAGAAGGCAGGCTCTGGGCAGCCCGGCGCCCTACCCCACTGTCGTTGAGGGGTCCTATACAAAGGTCCAAGTGAGCAACCCGCCAGGCGGTCTCACCCCTGAGGCCATAGAGGCCGTCTGCTCGGCCTTGAGAAGCGGCTCCTACCTCATAGCGGTCTCCGGAGAGGAGGACATGTTGGCGCTCGCAGCGCTCATGTGCGCGCCCCCGGGGTCGCTCGTTATTTATGGCATCCCTGACAGGGGCGCCTCGCTGGTCGTCATCGACGAGGCTATTTCCAGGGAGGCCCAGACAAGGCTCCTGAGGCTGGTGCCCGAGCCTTGGAGGGAGCCCTAGGAAGCGCCTGAGGGGGCCTGCTCTGCCCTTATAACGTAAGTGTAGGTCCTCAGTAGCCAGGCTGGCACGGCCTTCACCAGCTCGTAGGCCTCCTCCCACCCGTTGAGGCCAAGCTCGGAGGCGAGCTGCTCCAGTGTCATGTTGGTCTTTACGTACTTCCTTAGTATCTCGAGCACCTCATCGGTTAGCTCAAGCTCACGGTCGCCCAGCTTCACCTTGGGCCTCTCCATGAACCGCACCAGGTCGCATCCAAGCCCAGGAAATTATAAGCGTGGTGGGGCCGCGGGGATTTGAACCCCGGACCACCAGCGATCCGGACGGCCTGGCATGGGGGTCCGTTCCCCAGGCTGGCATCCTACCAGGCTAGACGACGGCCCCACCGGCTTCTACGGGTCCGTGAGCCTGACTTTAAAGCGTTATACCAGGAACGAACGCTGTTCAGTCTCAGCCAGCCTTACCAGTTAAGAGGTTTACTTTGGTATTACCACCCTTTCAGCCCAGGTTCAGGCAAAGCGATTTGGCGCATTTCAACTCGCGCTAACCTTGGCAACTCCCAGGCCACTTCACCAAGGTCAGCGAACAATGGCCGGGTTCCCCTATTATATGGCTATGCTGCTATGGTAATACCTGGTGCCCGCGTTGTCCAACAACTCGTATGACGTAGGCAGAATAGTCATTAGGTGCCGCAGGTGCGGCGCTGTACTGTACAGGTACGCCATCGGCGACAGAACTGACAAGAACAAGTTCAACGGTCCCCCAGTTCCTAAGAAGGTGCTCGGCGGCTATGACGATATGACCTGCCCCGTCTGTGGCGCCAAGCTCTCGATGAGGCCGTCGCAGCTCAGGTTCTTCCCCGCCGACGAGTTCGAGAGGCTCTTCGTCGAGGACAGGTTCAGGCTTGTCCTGAGGTCCGAGAGGGTCAGCGTGGTAGGCCTACCCCAAATAGCCAGCCCGTCAACGCAGCAGGTCTCCAGCGAGGGCCTTGATGCTTAGCGAGCCCTTAGCGGTCTCCTCGATTCTCACATAAAGGTCCCTCGGGCATTTTCCTTCCCTGTAATCCCTCAGTAGCGGCCTTAAGTCGCCCTTGTCGGCAAGCAGACCCCTCCCAAGGAGGAAGCTAACAACCTTGTTGACGTTCCCGCACCCTCTCGCCGCAGACTCCAGGTCGAGTATCAGGGCCCTGAGGCCCTGTGGCCAGTAGGGATAGAAGATGTTGCGTAGGGGCCTGTGCAGCTCCTCGTGAAGGATATAGGCAGTATCCAGGGCCCTGGCGGCCCTAATGGCCTCTAGCAGCACCATTGATACTAGGTGGGCCGGGGCCTCTGAGAGTACCCTCTGGAGGCTGGCCTCGCTGACAAACTGCATCACTATCACATCGCGTGAGTAGCGGATCGGACGGGGAGACGCCCCCGCCCTGCTGGCCTCCTCTAGGAGCCTGCCCTCGTCCTCCAGGCTCTCCCTCTTGCTGTCGGTCCTTCTGACCTTGACGGCAACAAGTCCGCCCCGCTCTAGCTGGCCTGCGACAACGACGCTCGAGTGCCCCTTACCGAGGAGCCTCACCCTTACCCCTCCGAGGGTAAGCTCAACTCTACCAAAGCCGAGGATGCAGCAGACCCCTGCGTCCTCGAGCTGGGCCGCTACCCTGAAAGGGTCGCAGCCCGCATGGGGCGGATAGCAGAACGCAGCCGCCGCCTGAGGGGAGCTCAGCGGCCAGCTAGCCATGACGGGACTGTGTAAAACTCCCTCCAAACCCAATCCCTCACAGGCCTGGGGAGCTGGGGGAGGGGGCCGCCCTCGCCTTCGAGAGCGATGGCAGCGCACGTCTGCCCCAGCTCATGCACCCTCTGGGAGAGCCACCCCTCAGCCACCCTTAGGGCCTCTGGCCTCCTCCAGCGTCTGAAGCCGTAGAGCCTCTGGCCCGCCCAGAGGCCCCCTTCCTCAAGCCTCCTTGCTATGAAGGCCCTTATGTTACTGACGTCGGCCCACGCGTCGGGGCCCTCAAGGACCTCAAGCCCTATGAGGGTGCCGCTGGCTAGCGCGACCCCTATTGCGGAGACTGACCCCTCGTCGGTGAAGTAGCTGGCCCTAAGCGTCGTGAAGCCCGCGTTCTCGAGCTCGCTCCTCAGCTCCCTCGAGAGCCTTGCAAGCTTACCCCAGACGGCCTCAGGGGGGTGAAGGAAGTAGTCCCCCCTGCACGTGATGAGGAGGAGCGGAGGCTTTACTCTCAGCTCAACTAAGTCCGAAAAGACGTGAAAGAATGACCTGGAGGGCCTCTCGAGGTATAGCTTCGCTGCGAGCACGGCGAGCGAGAGCTTCTCAGGCGTGACGGCCGCGGCTGCGTTGCGCCTCGGGTCCACGGGGTCCACGACTATAAGGGGACTGTCGGGGTACCTTTCCTCCAGCTCGCTTCTAGACCCTTTCCCGCTCGGGTCTATGAAAGTGCGAGGACGCCACGAGCTCATGGCCTTTAGTGCGCCCCTGAAGGAGCCGTAGGTCAGCACGAGGAGCTCTGCCATGTAGCCTGAGAAGCCCCCAACCTGCACCTCGGCGCCATACGCATTAATGCCCTTAAGGAAAGACTTCAGTAGCCTGACGTCGTCAGCCTGGCAGTCAGTCAGTCTCGACTTCACGAACCTGGTGTGAAAGGGCGTCCTGCCGACGCCGAGACCTAAGGACGGCGTATCAGAGTAGGTCGCGGGCACCACGTCGACCTCTATCCCCATGAGGGAGACTGTCAAGTACGGGTGCTCGCTGTACTTCCTTATTGTAGGGAGCCCTGAGAGCCCATCGCTGATAACCCCGAGAGACTCCTTGAGAACCCAGTCCTCGTTAACCTCCTTGAACAGGACGAAAACGTCCATCTCCCACCTGTCCCTCAGCAGGGTTCCCTTAGCGTAGCTGCCCTCGGCCTCTATGACGTACTTAAGACCTCGGGACGAGAGGGTCCTATCAAGCGCCGACCTGATAAGATCGTACACCCTGCCGAGGGACCTCAGCTGGAAGCTCGTTGGTCTTACGGCCCTAAGGACTTCTTCCTCTATCTCGTCCCTCTTCGAACACTCCATCAGACCCTTGCCTCCGCCAGGGTCTCGTAGATGGGCCCCCTGGGGGTAAGATTGCTCTTCTTCAGCCTAACGGCCCTCACCTCCATCTCCCCGACCTCGTAGCTCGACCTTTCCATGATGAACTTCGCTACCGCCGGTGACCCCCTCTCCTTGAGCCTCGCCAGGGTTATGTGCGGGGCGAACTCCTCTTCCTCAAGCCTAAGGCCTAGGTCCCTGAGACCCCTGTCTACCTGCTCCCTGATCGCCTTAAGCTCATCAAATCCCTCCACTATCCCTACCCACACGACACGGGCGCTGGAAGGGCTGGGGAAGGCCCCGACGCCAGCTAGCCTGAGCTTGAACGGCCTGAACCTAAGGCTTGGGAGCACCTTCCCCCTGATCTCGCCAGCTACGTAGTCAGGCACCTCCCCTATGAACCTTATAGTCACGTGGAAGTTCTCGGGCTCCACGAGCTTCATCTGGACCCTCAAGGCCCTCAGCTCTTCCTCAAGATCCCTCAGCCTCTCGACCATCCCGGGGTCGTCTATGTCGACCGCTATGAAGAGCCTCAAACCCGCGCCCCCTTCAGATCAAGCGATCAGCTTTTAAGATGTTTTATTAGCCCTACAGGTCCAAGAGGTTAGGGTCCGCCATGAGCGCCTACGACGACTCCACGGACGAGTACGACGAAGAGCTTGAGGAGCTAAAGAGGAGGAAGCTGCAGGAGCTACGCCAGCAGGCAGAGGAGAGGAGGGCTCAGGAGGAGCAGGCCCGCAGGGAGGCGGAGCTGATGGCGATCCTCAGGACCATACTGGAGCCTGACGCCATGAACAGGATAACGAACCTGAGGCTCGTCAGGCCTGAGCTAGCTGGGGCAGCGATACAGACCATAATAACCCTGGTTCAGTCAGGGAGACTCAGCCCCCCGGTTGACGACGAGACCGTGAAAAACATTTTAATGCAACTGGATAGCCGCTCGCGGAGAGAGTTCGAGATTAGGTTCAAGCACAAGTGAGGTGGTGCGAGTGTCCAGGCATAAGCCGCTGGCCCGCAAGCTCAGGCTTGCCAGGGCTTTCAAGAGCAACCAGTCCGTACCTGCGTGGGTCATAGTTAAGACGCTGAGGAAGTTCACGTTCAACCCTAAGAGGAGGCACTGGAGGCAGGTCAAGCTGAAGGTGTGAGGTGAGGCTGCATGCAGCCCGGCGAGAAGGCGGTCTACGTTGTCAACCTTGGCAGGGTTTACTATGGTAGGCGCACAAATAGGGCTAAGAGAGCCGTCGACCTACTCAGGGAGTTCGTCTCTAGGCACGTTAAGGTCCCCCCTGAGTCAGTAGTGATCCTCAACGACGTGAACAACTACATATGGAGCAGGGGCGTAGAGAAGCCTCCGAGGAGGGTCAGGGTACTCGTCACCCTCGTGAGCGAGGAGGGGTCAAACAAGGCGATAGTGTCACTCGCCAGGGATAAGCTACCGCCGGGAAGGCTCGCCGAGGAGGGGGCTAAGAAGGGGGCCTCCTCCTAGAGGCCTCCTAGAGGCCTGTAAAGGTCATCTGTATCCTCGCTATCTCGGGCCCGCTCGTGTTGTTCCCCACTATGGCCCCCTTGCTGTTTACGACGAGACCTGTCCTCACGAAGGACACCCCGAAGTTCACAGTCCCTGTCCTGAAGGGGACCTTGAATAGGTCCTTGAGGAACTCCACCTCCTCGTCTGTGGCGTCTGGGTGAACGAGCCCCCCTACATCCGTCACCGCCACAACCGCCCCCACCGTGCTAATCCCTCCGATAGATCTCTTCACAACCTCTACCCCTAGGTAGTCCCTCAGGACCTTCACGGCATCATCTTCAAGGTTAGGGTAGACGAGCGCCCCGTGGCTGTTCGCGACCACCAGGTTTCCGAGGGCGTTGCTCCTGCTCCTCAAGACCACAACGTTGAAGTCGCCAAGGTAATCCTTGAGCCTCCTCAGCTCGTCCTGCGCAGCGGACTCGGGAACTAACAGCGCGCTGTTGTTACCCGCCACCAGGACGCCGAGCAGCCTAGTGCCCATTATTGTGGTCTCATAGACCTCAACCTGGAGGATCTTGGATATGGTCTCAACGTCCTTGGGCGCGAGGCCCGGCGGGACTAGGGCGAACCTGTCGTTGGCGTAGATGTAAACGCCCACATTGCTGTTGCCGAACACCTGCAGCTTCGCTATGTCAAATGGCAACCCGCGCACCTTGAGTAACCGTTACTCCCAGCTAAATAAAGTGGTTACAAGCGTTAATGTGGTAGCCGGGCGGGGATTCGAACCCCGGTCACGGGGGCTCTCCCGGTCTCCCGCCTGTCTAGCGGCCTCCCGTCCAGAGCCCCGCATCCTGGGCCGCTAGACGACCCGGCTACCCGAGGTCTGAAGCCTGATTGGGTTAATAAGGGTTCCACGCCAAAAGCCGCTAGGGCATATGGCCATAGAGTTCGAGAAGGCCCTAGGTCTCTGTACTGATGAGCTCAGCTGCGAGAGAGCCGCCGGCGAGCTGCTTAAGGCCATGTGCCCTGACGCCTCCCTATGCTCACTGCCCCAGCGGAGGCCTGGGGGCAACTACGAGTGGGTCGAGAGACTCCTTGAGAAGGGGGTACCAGACGGGAGGCACAGGCTAATACTCTATGTGATCTCTAGGTACCTGGTAAACGTCAAGGGCCTAGACGAGAAGGAGGCCGCGGCCGAGATATCGGACTTCATCCAGAGGAGCTGCAGAAACTACGGCAACTGCACCAAGGTCTACGAGTCGTGGATAAGGAACGTGGTGTCTAAGGTCAAGTCAGGGAGGTGGAGGCCGTGGACCCTGGAGAGGCTTAAGGAGAAGGACCCCCAACTTTACTCCATGGTGGTTGACGTAATAGGTGTCAACAGGTCTCAGGGATAGCCGCGCTAGGCCCCCTCCTTTTAGGCCTCGCCCCTTCAGCTGACACGTGGGGGCTGTTGAAGCCAGGCGGGGTGTTGACGCAGCTAGGCCTTGGGATCACGGTGAGGCTTGTACAGTACGCCGCTGACGCCCCTAGGGTCGTTGCCGCAGCCTCGAAGATGAGCGTCTCCCGGAAGGGGTCAACTGACCTCCTGTCCATAAGCGATGACGAGATAGAGCTCTGGATACGTGAGACCCTCAAGAGGGGGCACCTGAGCCCGTGGGAGCACGCAAGCTACACCTTCATAGCGGAGGGCTGCTCCAGGGTCTGCACCCACCAGCTCGTCAGGCATAGGATAGCCAGCTACACGCAGCAGAGCATGAGGTACACCGAGGCCTACCTCAGGGAGACGGCCCTAGAGTCGGCCAGGCTGGTCGGCCTTGACTGCCCAGGCAGGCCGAGGGGGGAGAAGGCGAGGGAGGCGTACTCCTGCTACGCCCAGGCCCTCAGGGAGGCTGCCGACAGGCTAACGGGCCCTGACCTAGTCAAGACGGCGTGGGTAAGCTACGTCATACCACCCACTGTAGCCGTCGACGAGGGTAGGGCCGAGGCGTATGCGAGGGGCCTCCTAAAGGCCACCTCGGGCTACTACGAGCTGCTCTCAAGGGGGGCGCCGCGTGAGGACGCCAGGTTCATGATACCGATGGCCGTGAGGACCAAGATAACCTTCACTATGAACGCCAGGGAGCTCATGCAGGCCTTCCTGCCGCTTAGGATGTGCACACATGCCCAGTGGGAGATAAGGCGCGTTGCATGGCTCGTGTGGAGCGAGCTTGTTAGGGTCCACCCACAGATGTTCAGGTACGCGGGCCCCAGCTGCGTACTTATGAACAACTCCCAGGCGGAGGAGCCAGCCCCTCTGCAGGACTACCTTGAGGGCAAGATCGCGTTCGTCATAAGCAGGTGCCCTGAGCTCATCGAGAGGCCTAAGATACAGAGCTGCCTGCTCTTCGCGTCAAGGTCCCTGACCGAGGACCCCCTCAGGGGAGGGGAGCCCCCTGCGTGAGATTACGAAGCCCGGGGCGCTCGTGAGCCCTAGGAGCCCAAGAGCCGGCGGGAGACCCAGCGAGCCCAAGAGGCCTACTATGTGGGAGGGGTGCCAGAGCTCCTCGGCCCTTCGCGCCCCGCTGACTATTGCTAGCCTCAGGCCCCTCGTCCAGGCCCTTACTACAACCTCCCTTAAGTCCCTGAGCCCCCACTCACCATAGAGGAGGGGCCTCAAGGGGACCTCGAGGGCTCCCCCCTCCCTTGCCCTGAAGAGGTTAAGCGTAGACCTGTCAGGCAGTATGCCTTGCCTAGGGTTGACGCGGATAACGTCCACCCTCCTGGACCTGGCCGCGTACCTGAAGGCCTCAAGTCCTACCGGCGCTACTGATACTATGACGCTGGCCGGGGCCCTTGAGATAGCCTGGGACAGCTCAGCCTTCCCCCTGGCCTCAAACGTGACCCTGGGGTATGTGGTGACTCCCAGCCTACTTGAGGGCCTCCCTAACGATTCACAGGACTTTAGCTCTAACCCAAGGCCAGCAAAGCCCATGCTCCTCGCGAGCTCAACGATCCTGAGCAGCTGGCGGTCGTCTTCTGGCTCCACTGACATGTCAACGAGCCAGGGCCCTGTCATCCCTGTCTCACGGAGAGCCTTGACCTTATGTACTCCTCCGCGCCCCTCCTGCCCGACGAGAACCTGACGGTCAGCTTGATCACGTCGTCAGAGTCGCTCAGGACGAACCTCCCCATCAGGGCCTTCTGCTTGTTAAGCCTTAGGTGAAGCGCCCCGTCCTTCGAAAGCCTCTCGTCAAGCGTCGAGAGGAGGAACTTCCTGTCAGGCTCTGGGAGACCGTTTAGTACCCTCTCTAGAACTCCCTCAGCCCTCTCAGGCCCACAGGACGCTGTCAGGACTATTATTGGGTTTCCGAAGTACCCCCTTAGGTCCTCCTCGACGACCTGCGCATCCCCAACTACGTTCCTGAGCGCCATGAGTACCTTTGACTTGTCCTCGGTCGCGTGTGAGAACGCCCTGGCCTCAAGTGAGCGGACGGACAAAACCTCTTCCCGCCCAGTCACTTCTCGTCCTTGGGCTCTATGGGTCTCGCGCCTGCGCTGGCCTCGTGCCTCCTCCTTTCAAGCCTCTCGGCCTGCTTCCTCTTCCACTTGCGCAGGTGGGTCCCCTTGAGGCCGCGCGAGCTCAGCAGGCCCCTAGCCCTCTTCCCAGCCGATGTTAGCCCGCGGAAGGGCCTGCCCTTAGCGCTAGCGCTCTCCGCCACCCACCTGAGCTGCGGGTCGCTCCTTATAGTGGGGGCGTTTGGATCGACCATTATTACCTCGTACCACTTGTACTGGCCGTCCTCTCCCACGTAGTAGCTGCCCAGCACAACCAGGTTCCTGTAGGCCCTCTGGGCCCTCTCCTCCGCGACAACCTGTAGGCCCTTGGCGAGGGCGTAGCCCTCGACACCCATCCTCTTGGGTCTCCTCCCGGACCTAGGCCTTGGCTTCCTCTGCCCTCCCTTCCTGACCCTCACCCTCACTACTATGACTCCCTGCTTGTCCTTGTAGCCGAGCGCCCTTGCCCTGTCTAGCCTGAGGGGCTTGTCGACCCTCACGACGGCAGGCTGCTTCCTCCACTCTATCAGCCTCTGCTTCATAAGCGCCCCGTGGTCGCCCTCGTAGGGTCTCTTCCAGGCCTCGGCAATGTAATGGTAGAGTCCGTGCGCCATCCTTGCCTAACCCTCTGCCGCCACACGAGCTCAAAGGGTTTTTAACTTATCCATGCGCGTCGGCGATGAAGGGCGTTGAAGCTGGAGAAGCTCCTCAGCGTGCTCGGGGGTAACCCGATGTACTCAGTCATAGTAAGGGACGACACCGTTGAGCTCAGGGCCAGGGCGCCCTCAGCCCTTGAGGCTGCCTCCGTAGAGGGGGAGGGGGAGGAGACCAGGTCCGTGGTCGTTCTTCTGAGTGTTGGGGAGGGGGGCGAGCTTAAGCCTGAGGAGGCCTACGTAGAGGGCCCGTCGGGCAGAACGCCCATACCTCTTGACGAGATTAAGTGGTGGCTTGAGGTACTGGACTCCATGGCCTAGCCCCTGAGCACCCTTAGGCTGCTGTATGCCGCGTGCAGCAGGTACATGTAGGAGTTCAGCAGCGCCCTGAGGTCCCCGAGGTCATTAGCGCTTATCGACAGCACGAGGCACCCGCCCTCTATAGTCACCTCTACTGACCCCTTGGAGGGCTGCCTGGGCTGGGAGGCCTCGGCCCTCAGCGCGCTAGCCAGCGGGGACGCATAGTCGCCAGCGCAGACCCTAACCGTTGCCCTGGCGGCCAACGAGGGCAGCCCTCACCCTCATGACAGGGCCCGAGAAGGCCTTCCCCGACCTGGGCACTACAATGAACAGGTCCCCCTCGCTCCTTACCTCTAGGTAGCCGCCCTTCGGCTCGCCCAGGAGTGGCAGGCCCATCAACCTGGCGAGGAGCTCGGCAGCCTCCTTCGATGAGGCGTCAGCGGGGTAGACGCCGCTGCACCTTACGCGGGCCCTCGACCGGATCTCCCTCGCGAGCGTGACGCCGAGCAGCCTCACCCTCCCTACCTCGGCTAGCCCCCCCTCACTGGGGGCATAGCCTACGACTAGGCCTGGGTTGCCGCTCCTGTCAGACACGACCAGCACCCTTGAGACCCCAATTTCCCTGGCTATCGAGTCGAGGTCCCTGATAGAGAGGTGGCCGCGGGTTAGCCTGACGGCCCCCTCTAGCACGCCCTCCAGCTCCCTCACGAAAGACCTGGTCCTCCTGCTGGGTCTGTGGCTTGTCGTTACGAGAAGCGAAGGCCTCCTGGTCCCGCCGCCTAGCTGCCTCAGGAGCCTTAGGGGGATCCCCTCATGCCTGGACAAAGAGACCTTCCCCTTTAGGCGGACGTCGAGAAGTAGCTGGGCAGGTAGGTGGCCAGCTCCGTCCTGGGCACGTATGCACCGCCTGCCCAGACGCGGTTACACTTGACGCACCTCCACACCCCCGTTGACTCCCTCTTGACGGTGCCAACGCTTCCGCAGAACGGGCACTGGTGAGGCGCGTACCTCTTCTCAAGCACGGACTTGACCCTCTTCCTCAGAGTGGAGCCGTACCTAGCCCCATACCTGCCAGCTATGCCCACCACCTTGGTGTGGCTGTACACCACCGGAGGTCACCCCTGCGACCCAGCCTGCTTGCCTAGGCCCAGGGCCTGGTCCAGCAATTTAAAGTACACCTGTGAGGCCCTCCTAGACAGCTCTAACGCCCTCAACAGCTCGTCCCTCGTGTAGGCACCCATGCCGCTCTTCTGCGCCCCAACGAGGGTCCCCTCCTCGTCGAAGGCCAGGACAAGCCTTGAGCTGGCGACCAGCTCCTCGTCCAGGTTGGGGTCTATAACTATGTAGTCACCGATCTTCGCAGAGGTGACGAGGACAACCCTCTTGTTAAGCTTGAGGGGGGCCACCAGCCTGTCCCTGTGAATTACTATGTCCCCGGACTCCGTCTCCTCGTACTCCGGGAGCCTCGTGTTCATAAGGGCCGCCATGGTCCCGAGCATGCTCGCGTCGAAGTAGTTGCCGTCGTAGTCAAGCACGTATATGTCTATCCACACGGCCCACACCTTGTCCCCGGGCCTAATAACTAGGGACTTGAGGTCAATCACCCTGGGATCCCTTAGGCTCCTGTCCACGACTCTTGCCAGCTCGATCGCGTTCTCATCAGGTGGGCCAGGTTCGAACACCGGTGACGCCATGGGGACAAGCTCGGAGTTCACCTGGAGAACACCCTCGTCGGGCACGTCAGGGAAGGGCTTCGCAAGCTCGATCTTAACGCCCACTATGACCTGTGTCTTGCCGAGCTTAACCAGGGCTGACCCGTTCGCCTTGTCGATGACGCCGACCTCTACTGATATATTCCTTGGGCTGACGAGGTCCCTCTGATCCGACCTCACGCCCCTCTTCAGCATGTTCAGGAGGCTCTCGCTCTTGATCCTCGAGACCACAGGCAGCCTGTAGGGGGTATAGCTCACTCCGCCTCCACCTCCTCTATAGACGCCTTGAGCGCCTGCTTCTCCTTCTCAACAATCGACGTTATAGCCTTCAAGGCCATATCCACCCCCCTCTGGACCTCCTCGAGAGTCATTACGCCGTTAAGCTGGAACAGCGTTACTAGCCCGAGGTCCGGGGCAGCCGCTATAGGCATGTCGGCCTCGCCAAAGTTGTCCTCAGGCTCGTTAAGGTCGAGGACTACGACGCCGTCGACCTTTCCGACTGCGACGCCTCCCACTAGCGCCCTCATTGGTATGCCAGCGTCGGCGAGAGCGACTGACGCGGCCGTTATGCTGGCTGTCCTGGTGCCCCCGTCGGACTGCAGGACCTCCACGTACACCTCTATTGCGGTCCTCGGGAAGAGCTCCGTTAGCACGACCGGCTCAAGCGACTCCCTGATCACCTTAGAGAGCTCTATCTCCCTCCTAGTCGGCGCGGGGTTCTTCCTCTCCTCGGTCGAGAAGGGCGCCATGTGGTACCTGACGAAGAGCGACGCCCTGTCCGGGAGAAGCGTGTACCTCTGGGGCGGCTCCCTGGGGCCGTAGACGGCCGCTATGACCTTGGTCTTGCCGTAGCTAACCAGGGCGGACCCGTCGGCGTTAGATAGCACCCCGACCTTAACGTCGACGGGCCTCATCTCGTCAGGAAGCCTGCCGTCCAGTCTCCTTCCTGTCTCGTCGAAGAACCTCTCAGGCCTCTGCTTCACCTTAGACACCCCGCACCTTGCGCTCCTCTTCTATAAAGTCCTTAACCCTCCTGGTAAGGCCGGCCACGTGGGACTGCTCGTCTATCATCTCAATGGCCATTATAGCTATCTCCTGCAGGACCTCGTTCGGGCACGTTATGTGAACCCTTCCGTTAACGGCCACGAAGAAGTCGCAGCCCGTTGAGCTCTTTAGGACCTCGAGCATGGACCCCTTCTTGCCGATTATGCGCGGGACCTTGACTGGCCTTACCGTTACTATAGTCCCCTCCACAATACGCCCCAGCCCCTTCTCCTGGACCGTGAGCAGGGGGTCCCTGGTCCTGTCGAAGGCTACTATCTTGGCCTTAACATAGTCCCCTATCCTAAGGTAGGAGAAAGGGTCCTCGGGGACCTGGCCGCCCTGCCTGGACCCGAAGAAGTCCTGAGTGCTGAGCACGCCGAGGTACGGAGAGTTTATGTCAAGGAACCAGTTGGCCGCTCCATGGGATGTAACAAGGCCTATCACAACGTCGCCGACCCTCGGGAAGTAGAACCCCTTAAGTGGTATGTAGCTTACGCCCTCCTGGCCGGCGTCGACAAGGCCTACTACGGCGGCCCTCCTCTGGCCTCCCTGCTGGTAAGCGTATATGTTCTCGTTATCTTCAAGGCCCTCTATAACCTCGCCGGGCAGCACGATGTACCTCTTCGGGGCCTCCGCCTTCGAGGCGCTCAAGCAGCGGTCACCTTCACATTGACCTGGGCCTGGCCCTTCGCTAGGCTCTGGATTTTATCTATAACCTCCAGCTGCATCCCCGCTGGTATCTCGAGCTCAGCCTTCAGGCTGCCATCATCGAGCCACGCGGTCTTCTTGACTTCTCCCAGCCTCTTTATCTCGCCTATGGCCCTGCCAGCGTAAGCGGCTGGGATCGTAACCTCCACTAGGGCCCTGGCGACCTTGATTGGTATGACGGTGGCTATCTTCTTTATAGCCTCAAGGGCCTGGGCCTCGACTGGACGGAAGGGGTCAACCCCTATCCTCAGCTGCTCTAAGAGCGACTCTATCCTCGTCTCTGGTATGGGGGCCCCCGTCTTAGGGTCCACGGCGTTCCTCGCTATGTACGTTATGACCTGTCTCCTCTTCATCTCGATGACCCTTTTCCTCTCCTCCTCAGTCATCTGTATCTGCCCCTCCTTCAGTATCCTCTCAGCTATGGCGTTCACGTCCTCGGTGCCGAAGGCCTTCCTTATCGCGTCAGGGCTCGCCTTGAGGCCCTTCCTGACGTCCTTGTACACGGTGTCTGACCAGAGGACCTCTGATATTGGCACCTTCTCCCCCTCCTTATACTTGAAGGCCTCCTCGGGCTTCACAAGGATCTCGAACCTCTGGCCCTTCAACTCGATCCAGGCTACAACGAACTCCTGCTTCTTAGGCAAGACCCCGCCCCTCGGAGCCTATGTCAGGCCAAGTTTATTTGTTGAACTAGCCCCCTATGCCAGCTCCCCCTTTACCTCGCTCATGTAGGACCTTATCACGTCAGGCTTTATCTTTGTGAACATCTTCTCCTTCACGTCAATGTACGCTATCTCGACATACCTGTCGAAGGAGGCGAGCAGCTCGTCCTTCTTCTCGTCGCTGGACGCGAGCCTGCCCTTAAAGAGCGCGACTATCGACGCCTTTATGGCGTCCTCAAGGCTCATTTCCTTCCTGTAAGCCTTCTCAAGGTAGTTGTTCGCAGCGTCGCCTCCCAGCCCAATTGCAACGGCGTAGTAGCTGAAGTACTGTCCTCCCGGCTCGGTTCTGTAAAGCCTCGGCGTCCCGTCGGGGTCTACGCCACCGAATATCAGGGCTACCCCGAAGGGCCTCACGCCACCGTGCTGCGTGTAGAGCTGCTTTACGTCAGCGACCGCCTTGGCGACGTACTCTGTCGACGGGGCCTCGCCATAGGTGAGCCTGTGCCTAACGGTGACCAGCCTCGCGTAGTCGATCAGGACACGGCCATCGCTCCCCATGCCAGCAAAGGTAACTCCTATGTGGTCGTCCACCTTGTATATCTTCTCAATGCCGTCTAGGTCGAGGAGAGGCATTGTCTTCCTCTTCTCCGCCGCCAGTACGACGCCGCCAGTGGTAAGTATCCCAAGGCTCGTCCAACCCTTCCTCACGGCCTCAAAGGCGTACCTAACCTGGTACAGCTCGCCGTCAGGCGAGAATATCGTGATGGCCCTGTCGTATGCAGACGGAGGCGCTGCCATCGCCATATCTATGCTACCCCGGTGAGTGAGGCGAGGGCCTCTTTTAAACACATATCCTGAGACGTTAGGCCAGGGCCCTCATGAGCCAGGGCCTGGCCCACTTCAGCTTCCTCGGGTTCCTCCTCAGAACTATGGCGTTCTTATAGCACTTGCTGCTGCAGAACCAGAGGACCTCGCCCCTCTCGGTTACGTACATCCTACCGGTCCCTGGCTCTATCGGCCTGCCGCAGAACGCGCAGGTCATCTCCTTAGGCATCTTGGCCTCCCGTGTCGCTTAAGGTCCCTCACCTATTAAGCGTTTCCTTCAGGGCCTTAGGCTCAACGTGGACCACGAGGTCAACGTTGTACTTGGACCTTGCGAACCTCTCGAGCTGGTCGGCCTTCCTATGGGCCTCCTCAACGCTCTCATAGGGCGGGACCAATATCACCGCGTAGCCTGCCACCTGTGAGCCAGCTATTGACCTGAGCCTGATGTCCTTAACCTCGAACCCCATGGACTCCAGGTCGCCCCTCAGGGAGTCGACCAGGGACTGTGGGGGCGAGGGCAGGGACAGCTCGTACAGGACGCCTCTTGCGTTGCTGGCGACCTGGTATGCCAGGTAGGCCAGGACTGCAAGCGCGCCGAGCCTGTCTATCATGTAACCGTAGGAGTGGGCCAGCGCTGTGACGACAAGGGCCGCCAGGCTCTCAGCTATCTCGCTCGTGGTGACTTCAGAGTAGACCCTCGCGGACCCGCCCACGCCCCTGCTCGCCAGCACGGACCCCGTGTAGAGGAGGGCGACGGCTACTGGCACGGACCAGGCAAGCCCGGACACCCTGTAGGGGGTTGGGTTGAGTACCTCGTCTATTCCAAGCCCGAGCACGAACGCGTACACGAGCAGGGTGAAGACTGCCGAGCTGAAGCCGTAGCCGGCGTGCCCTAGCGGGTGGTCCGAGTCAGGGGGCTGGAGGGACCTCAGGTAATACCTAGCGCCCACCACGGCTGTGACCAGGTTCGCTACGCAGGTCAGGCCGTTCAGCACGAGGATCCTGCTGTCAAATACGATGCCGCCTACAAGGTTGGCGACCGAGGCGACGGCGGCCGACGCTATCGTTACCGTGAGCAGCCTCGTGGCCCTACCGAGCCCGCCTTCCCCCATGCCTGACCGCTTATCGGTTATCCGATACACCCTATTAAGCATTCCTAGTGCCTTTCAAGGGTTTTGGGAAGAAAAGCGCCACGGACGTTAGGGAGACCTAACTTAGGTCCTCCCCTTGAAGAATATCACGTAAATGAAGGCTATAAGGACCACGATCATTACCGCCATCATGAATGACGTAAAGAACTGGGCGAAGGAGGCCGCCGCCAGGTGGTTGTAGTTGGTCAAGTTGTTGTAGGCCGCCAGCAGCTGGCCGTAGGGCTGAGGCAGTGAGAGCGCCTGCTGCCTAGTGAGCGACGCAATGAACCTCGGGAACTGGGAGAAGGCGTTAAGCATCTCGCCGACCTCTATCCCGCCAAGGGCGGCGGCGCCGCCTATGGCGGCTGCGATCGCCGTCCCCCTGCTAGCCAGCGAGCCCCTCAACAGCGCGTACACTATGTAGAGGACCGCCAGGAACTGGATGGCGACCATGGTCAGGTGCAGGACGAATATCCATGTGAAGTTGTACGAACCGGTGTCCCCGAGGGTCACGCCGAAGCCCTCCATTATGCTGTTGAACTTGTAGGGCACCCCTATCAACGAGACGAGGTAGGAGAACATGAGGAGGGCCGTCAGGAGGAGACCTATCAGCGAGGGCAGGAGGAACTTCCTGATTGATGCCTCGAAGTAGGGCCTCTCCGAGTCCGGGTCCCTGAGATACGCTATGCCGAACCCGGCCATGATGGCTATCATTGTGGCAGTGAGGGCTCCGACCACGCTGGATAGGTAAAGCGGCCAGAAGGTTGGGTTTGAGTAGGCCTGCACCGCGTTGAGGGTCGGCCCGCTAGGCGTGAACTCGAGGCCAACGGGCTCGTTGAGGAACGCGAAGACGCCCCT
This sequence comes from uncultured Desulfurococcales archaeon, assembly GCA_964343115.1. Classification (GTDB taxonomy): domain Archaea; phylum Thermoproteota; class Thermoprotei_A; order Sulfolobales; family Acidilobaceae; genus Acidilobus. The sequence continues at coordinate 87,690 of CAYFGU010000001.1, read as the reverse complement.
GAAGCCGAACGGTATCATGACGGCAGACGCGGCCAGGAGTATCCCCACTAGGTTGTGCGCCTTGGAGCTCCACCTGTCCCAGCCGTACCAGTAGGCTACCAGTGAGAAGAAGTTGAGGGCGACGAAGGCTATGGCTATTGCGAACGGGATTATGGCTATGGTACCGAGTAGAAGGGTCGCGAAGGGGTAATATGAGAACAGGAAAACAGTGAAGGCCGTGCCGAAGACGCCAGCCACCGCATACGTGACGGCGTAAAACTTGAGGAGCCTCCTGGACATCTCAACAGTCAGCTGGTCCCCCCTCCTGCTCCCAAGGTACTTCAGGAGCGGAACTATGACAGCGAGGCCTATTACGAGGTTCACCATGACTATGTGGATCCCGAAGTTGAAGGCGAGCCAGAACACTGAACTGTAGAATGTCATCTTCCCACCCCCTAGACGGGCTCAAGGACCTCGGCCCTGGACGGGACCCAGAGGAACCTGTAGACTACATAGATCAGGGCGACCCCGATAGCCAAGTAGAAGACCGCGTAGAGGACGACGCCCCAGGCCGGGGGCTGGTTCACCGTCACGGTGTCGCTCAGCGTCATAACCCCGTAGACGACCCACGGCAGCCTGCCAATCTCTCTTGTGGCCCAGCCCATGTAGCTCGCGAACTGGGCTAAGGCCGCTGCGGGAATTAGAAGGTACATCCAGGGCCTGTGGATCCTTGTAGTCCTGCCGAAAGCTATGTACCCCGTGAGAATCAGGGCGTAGAGGCCCAGTGCCACCCCTATTATGACCATCGCGTAGTAAGTATAGTCAACTATCAGGGGCGGCAGGTACGTCGACGTCCCAGGGACGCCGAGGCTGCTCGATATGTTGCCCCACCCTGAGGGTATCTGCCCGTAGACCGGCAGCTGGGCGCTGAGGGTCCCGTAGGCCAACAGCTTCTCTATAGGCGCCGTGTGGAAGATCTCGGCTATTGACGTGAAGCCCGGCGCACCGAGCCCCTCGATGGCCGCGAACTTCTCAGGCTGGTACTTAGCGACGGTTACACCCATCTCGTGCCCCGCCACAAGCCCCTCGTAGGCAATAGCCACCAGGGAGAAGACCACGGCGAACTTGAAGGCCTTCTCAAGGTACTTCCTGTACCTCTCGTCCCTGGTCTTCATGAGCCTCGTGCCGAACGCCGCCATTGACGTGAAGCCAGAGACTACGAGGCCCGCCCCTATCGAGTGCATGAGGGAGGGGATGTAGTCCGGTGACCGGAAGAGGTAAGTGTAGATCCCGTAGTAGCTGACGGTCGAGTCGAGGATAGAGTTGAGAACTGTAAGGACGGGGGTTGACGCTAGGCCTGGGTCATTGAGGGCCCCGGACTTGAGGACGAGCCTAAGGACGCTCTGGTTGAGCGTGTACCCCGAGAACGACTCGTACACTAGCCTGTCAACTATGCTCACGGGCACGTACGCCAGGACGGCGCTGCTGGTCGTGCCCTTTATCTGAACGCCTAGGGACTGAAGCGTGGTCACGTTAAGGAGCGAGGCTATCGAGGTAGGTATCGCAACGAGTATCTTGGGGTAGCCCTGGGCGTATAGCCACTGGCCCGTGTACGGGTTGTAGTCAGGGACCAGGCCGGTCGGCACCTGCATGTATGAGTTGGCAGCCACTATCATGGCCCCAGAGTACCACGGGCCTATGAAGGCGAAGAACGTGAGGACGAGCCTCGCCGCGGGCGACAGCCTGTCCCAGCCGTACCAGAGCATGTAGATCACCAGGACCTCCATTATGAAGGCGAAGACCTCGGCGTACATCGGGAAGTAGAGCCACTTGCCGACGGCTGCTAGCACCCTGGGCCAGACTGTTATGAGGCCGAACTCCACGAGCGTGCCTGTCGCCGCCCCTATGGCGAACACTATGGCGGTTCCCTTGATCAGGACCTTGGCTATCCTCATCCAGTCGTTGTCCTTTGTCTTTAGGTAGATTAGCTCAGCTATGAAGGCCATGAATGGGAGGCCGAGTACGTACTGAAGAATGCCCCAGTGGATGCCAATACCAATTATTGAGAGAGCCCTGACGCCCCAGTCGCCATAGCTCACGAGCTGGGACCAGACGTCCAAAGAGCGGGCACCTATCGTTTTAATGGAGGGATCTGTTATAAAAGGATATTGGATGGAACGATTTTTCTATAACATTTGGTTATTCGAATGGCCTCTGTTTTCAAAAACTGCGTAAAACCTTAGCGCTCGTGGGCTAGGTCCTCAAGCCACCTGTTAAGGGCGCCTGTGAACGACACGAGTATCGCGGCCCCCCTACTCACGTCGTCGGGTAGCTTGTCAGGGGCCACGAGCCACCCAAGGCAGTCAGCGAAGAGCTCCAGGTCCCTCCTGTCAGCCTCGAGGGTCCCTGTGATCAGGGCCCTTGCAGCACCTGCGAGAAGCCTTCCGACCCTGACGTCCCCCATGCAGTCAACGAGGTCAGCCGCATCAGTCATGGGGTAACCCACGTAGAGCGCTACGCCGTCGGCGTGCTCGCGAAGACCAGACCTGTCGATCAGCTCGTCGAATATCATGGATGCAAGGAGCGACAGCTGAACAGCTACGTCTCCCCTCTTTGAGCCCGCTATGAAAAGAAGCCTCGCGACCTCGTCGGCCAGCTCACCCAGGCCCTCGCTACTGGGGACTAGGCCTATTACTCCAGCCCGGGCCTCGGCGCTCTCGTCGACTGACAAGCTGAACAGCACCGGATGCTTCTTCGGGACCTCGCATAAATCGGGTTCAAGGGTGCCGGAGGGGGCTTACCCCTGATATCCCCCTACAGGGTGTTGACAGGGCTGTCCACCGGAAGTTCTAGCGGTCAGCTGGACTAGGACTCCTCACAGGGGCTACCCTTGGCAGTCCGGGTTCTACTCATCATCCAGCCCCTTTCGTCAGGGACCAAGGGGGGCTTTAAGGCCTGGGTCTCACTGGTCCTCATAGACCCTGACGGTGACCTCGACCCTGACCTTCTCGCTTGAGAACGGGGGCACGGACTCCCCCAGGTCAATGGCGAAGCTGACCGGGTTGCCAAGGTCGTCCGTGAACCTGACCTCTACCACGTAGGTCTGCTTTGGGCCCCCCGACTCAAACATCTTCATGACGGACTCGTACAGCCTCGACAGCGCCATCTGGAACGCTACAGGGCTAGAGAAGTCCTCAGGCTTCAGGCTGATCATGGCCACGTTCTTCATGGCCTTTCCCACTCTGCCCTCGGCGCTGATTGTCCTCACGACCTCTGACCTCTCCTCTGACCCCACGACCCGCACCAGGACGGGCTTGCCGGTCAGAGGATTTAAGCCCTGGGCTGCAAGTCCTTCGACCTCCTAAGGGATTTAACTTGGCACCCCAGAGCGAGCCGGCGAGAGTGGAGGGCCCACATTGCCGCTTCCAAGCAGCGTTGTAGATGGCCTCAGGAAGGCCGGCGCCGAGAGGCTGAAGGAGATAGAGTCCAGGTGGCAGGAGGCATGGGAGGAGGCACATGTATATGAGGCTGACGCGGCCCCTGGTAGGCCTAAGTTCTTCATCACCTTCCCCTTCCCCTACATGAACGGCCTACCACATATAGGGAGCGCGTTCACGATACTTAGGGTAGACATAGCTGCCAGGTACAAGAGGCTGAGGGGCTTCAACGTCCTCTTCCCCCAGGGCTGGCACGCGACCGGGGGCCCCATAGTGGCGGCGGCCAGGAGGCTCTCCGAAGGGGACGAGAAGATACGCGCTGACCTCAGGGCCATGGGAATCCCAGAGGAGGACATCCCCAGGTTCAGGGACCCAACCGAGTGGGTCAGGCGATTCACCTCGGAGTGGGAGCGAGATCTAAGGAGGTACGGGATGAGCATAGACTGGAGGAGGAAGTTCTTCACGACGAGCTTGAACCCCTACTTCAGCAAGTTCGTTGAGTGGCAGTACCTGAGGCTCAGGGACCTCGGCTACGTGAGGAAGGGCAGCCACCCCGTTGTATGGTGTCCTAAGGAGAGGAAGGTAGTCGGGGACCACGACAGGCCGGACGAGTACGTCGGCATAGGGCCCGTGGAGGCAACCATAATACTGTTCAGGGTCAAGGGCGAGGACCTCTACCTGCCAGCCCTGACTTACAGGCCCGAGACGATATTCGGGGTGACAAACGTCTGGGTTAGACCCGACAGCGTCTACAGGATCGCCCTCCTTGACGGGAGGAGGGTTGTCATCAATGACTACATGGCCGAGGAGCTCTCAGATCAGAAGCACGAGGTCAAGGTGCTAGGCTCAATGAGCGGCAGGGACATCATAGGCAGGCTCGTAGTAAACCCTCTCACAGGGGATGAGGTCCCTGTCCTGCCAGCCTCCTTCGTCAAGCCTGACGAGGGCACGGGCATCGTGATGAGCGTGCCCGCGCATGCGCCCTTTGACTACATGGCCCTTGAGGACCTGAGGAGGGATCCCTCATCGCTTAGGCGACTTGGGGTTGACGAGGGTCTGCTCGCCAGGCTCAGGCCAAAGGTCATAATAGTCACCGAGGGCCTGAAGGGGGTGCCTGCGGAGTTTGTAGCCAAGAGGTTCGGGGCGAGGAGCCAAGACGACGAAGAGGCGCTCGACAAGGCGACCAAGGAGCTGTACTCGAGGGAGTACTACCTAGGCGTCATGAACGAGCAGACCGGAAAGTACTCGGGCAGGAAGGTGCTTGAGGCAAGGCCGCTCGTTGTCGAGGAGCTAGAGAGGCTGGGGGCGGCCCTCAAGGTCTACACCCTCCCGTCAAAGGTCTACTGCAGGTGCGGCGCCAGGACGCATGTTAAGTTCGTTGAGGACCAGTGGTTCCTGACCTACAGTGACCCGGCCTGGAAGGAGAGGGCCAGGAGGGTCGTTGACGGCATGAACTTCTATCCGCCGGAGATGAAGGAGGAGTTCTCAAAGCTCGTTGAGTGGCTCAAGGACTGGGCCTTCACGCACAGGAACGAGCTCGGCACCCCGTTGCCTTGGGACCCTGAGTGGGTGATAGAGAGCCTCAGCGACTCAACCATATACATGGCCTACTACACGATATCCCACCTAATCCAAGGTAAGGTTGACCCGTCAAAGCTCAGCCCCGAGTTCTTTGACTACGTGTTCCTTGGACGAGGTGACCCTGAACAGGTCTCTAAGCTGACCGGTATAGACAAGGCAACCCTGGAGGCCGCCAGGCGCGAGTTCAACTACTGGTACCCCGTTGACCTTAGGGTCAGCGGCAAGGACCTGGTGCAGAACCACCTCCTTTTCTTCATTTTCCACCACGCCGCCATCTTTGACGAGGACAAGTGGCCGAGGGGGATTGGGATCAATGGGTGGGTCCTGATAAACGGGGAGAAGATGAGCAAGTCTAAGGGCAACTTCATAACGCTGAGGGAGGTGCTCGAGACCGCTGGGGCCGACGCAACTAGGGTCGCTGAGGTCCTGGCGGGCGCGGATCCTGGCGTCGACGACGCCAACTTCAATCTCAGCGACCTCGTGACCGCCGCAACTGACCTCCTTAACTGGCTTGACACCGCGGTGCAGGTATACGACAAGGGCAGGGACGAGTGGATGGCTATAGACCTCTGGTTCGAGAGCAGGCTGAACAGCGTTGTCAAGGAGGTGACCGAGGATATGGAGAACATGAGGCTTAAGTCAGCCTTCGTCAAGCTGTTCTACGGCCTCCAGAACTCCTTCAGGTGGTACCTCAGGCGGGCTGGCACCCCCAACAGGGCCCTCACGAGGAAGTTCGTTGAGTACCTCACAATAATGATGTCCCCGTTCTCCCCTCACGTCGCAGAGGAGGTCTGGCACAGGATAGGCAAGGAGGGCTTCGTGGTGACGCAGAAGTGGCCGACACCCGACCATAGCAGGATTAGGCCTGACGTGGAGAAGGGCGAGGCAATAGTCGAGAGGGTCCTGGCCGACATCAAGGAGGTCATGGCCTTGCTCAGGGGGGCTAGGTCGGTGACGGTCGTAGTTGCGGCCGAGTGGAAGTACTCCGTCATCTCCGACATCGCATCACTTATGTCGAGGGGCGTCCAGCTCAGGGATGCCGTAAGGGAGGTCCTCTCTAAGGACTACGGTGTGCCTAGAGAACAGGTGGCCAGGGTCACTCAGGCCGTGCTCAAGTTCCCAGAGGTGGTCAGCCTCCTTGTATCAAGGGACCTTGAGCTCAAGTCCCTCGCAGAGGCCACGGACTTCCTTTCTAGGGAGCTGGGGTTACCTGTCAAGGTAGAGCTCGAGGAGGGCTCAAGGGCCCCCAGGAGGGAGCAGGCCCTCCCTGGGAAGCCAGCGATATACCTTGAGAGGTGAAGCCCTTGAGGCTTTTCGACCTAATTAACTCGGCCCGGTCCCTGGCCAGGACCGGGTGGATGCTTAGGGGCGTACCGCCCTCAATGGCTGAGACCGTCTCCTCGCACTCCTTCGCGGCCGCCGTCCTGGCCCTTGAGCTAGCTCAGAGGCTTGGGGCTGACCCATATAGGGCCGCAGCTATCGCGCTAGTCCATGATATAGCAGAGGCGAGAGTGGGTGACATAGCCAAGGTCTCTGGCATCGATGAAGCCAAGAGGTCCGCCGAGCTCAGGGCGCTCGACGAGCTTGAGGTAAGCGGCCTTGTTAGGTCCCTTGTAAGGGAGTTCTATGAGTCGAAATCCGACGAGGCGCTCGTTGCGCGGGCCGCTGACCTCGCAGCTACCATACTGGCGAGCAGGTACTACAGGTCCCTGGGCCTACCAGTAGACGAGATAGAGAGGACGTCCATGAGAGAGCTCGAGAGGCTTGCCAGCTCATGGAGTCTAGGCAGTAAGCTACTGGAGGCCCTGCGGGAGGTTGGGGTCTACTGAGACCGAGATGAAGGCCTTGAGTTCTATTGGGGTCATATCTATAGGCTACTCGACCGCTGAAGCCCTCCCACTATTCCACACCCTCTCGGGCGGAAGCGTTCTGAGGGTCGTAGCCTACTCCACCGCGGGTGCACACGCTGGGTTATCGGGCTGTGATAACTTCGAGGTCTTTGACATATATGGGCCTTCGCTGGCCGGCCCGCCGCTCAAGTGGGTTAAACCGAGACAGGTGGCTGAGCTAGCCAAGGCGTGGGGCGTCGACGGTGTGATAGTCGAGTCCTTCAGGGCCAGCTCGCTAGGCTATTTCACAGCAGAACTCAGGAGGCTCGGCCTCGTGACGGGCGCCAGAACAAACGTTGGTGACCTGCCATCCGGGCTAGACTTCCTAGTCTATGACGCCCTAGGCACCTGCGACAGCTCCTTCGACGTGCCTGGCCCAGAGATAGACAGGGCCCTCTCCAGGCTTAGGTCACAGGGGACGTGGGTTGAGGTGGTGGGCTACCTCAGGGAGCCCGTGGCCGAGGGCGTCCTAGGGCTCGCCTACGTCACGTCGTATCACGGGGTACCCCTCCACGTGTTCGTACTGGAGCACAGGGGGGGTGGGCCAGTTAAGGACATGTATGAGAGGCTTAAGCGTGTCAACCCCTTCACTTATGTTCACGTGCCTCTCTACAGCGAGCTGATAACATACTGTCCCAGGTGCGGCAGCCCAATAGCTTATAGGGAGGGCGGCACTCTGAGGAGCCTGGAGCTCGGCCCGAACTCCACCTGTTGGAGGTGCGGCACCCCCCTGCCGTTCGTGCATTTAGTAGCAAAGAAAACCGCCGAGCGCGTAGTGTTGCTATCAGGCGGCCAGACCAGGTGGTATGACCCGAGGGCGGTGATGAGAATTTGACCACCGAGACCGTGAGGCCCTACTACGTCCGCGAGGCTAAGTTCTGGGCCCCCCTGAAGGAGAAGCCGGGCTGGGTACGCTGCGACCTGTGCCACAGGAGGTGCTTGATAGCCCCAGGGCGGTGGGGTGTCTGCGGGGTTAGGAAGAACGAGGACGGGAGGCTCTACACTTACGTTTACGGCCTTCTAACAGCCTACAACCTGGACCCTATTGAGAAGAAGCCCCTCAACCACTTCTACCCAGGCAGCTCTGTGCTCAGCGTCTCGACAGTCGGGTGTAACTTCTTCTGCCAGTTCTGCCAGAACTGGGAGATAAGTCAGAGCAGGCTGGAGAGGGGCCTGTACGGGGAGGTGCGCACCCCCGAGCAGGTTGTCAGGGACGCCAAGGACGTTGGGGCTGACGGCATATCCTACACCTACAATGAGCCCACCATAATGTACGAGTTCATGTACGACACCGCGGCCCTGGCCAAGAGGGAGGGCCTGTTCAACACGATGGTGACGAACGGCTACATGACGCCGGAGGCCGTTGACGATATAGCCCCCTACCTGGACGCGGCAACTGTTGACTTCAAGGGGGCCGGCAACAAGGACGTCTACAGGAGGCTCATGGCCGTACCTGACCCAGAGCCCATCTTCGAGACCCTCAAGGCCATGAAGGAGAAGGGCATCTGGATCGAGATCACGAACCTCGTGATACCTAAATATGGTGACAACGAGAGTGACGTCAGGAGGCTTGCCAGGTGGATAGTCGAGAACCTGGGCGACCACGTCCCCTTCCACCTGCTCAGGTTCTACCCTCAATACAAGCTGCTTGACCTAGAGAGCACCCCCGTGAAGGCCCTCGAGAGGCTTGCTAAGGCAGCCAAGGAGGAGGGCCTGAAGTACGTCTTCATAGGCAACGTACCGGGTCACCCGCTGGAGCACACTTACTGCCCTAAATGCGGCTACCCGGTCATAGAGAGATACGGCTTCTACGTAACTAGGTGGAGGCTGACAAAGGACAGCAGGTGCCCCAGGTGTGGGGCCAAGATCGACGTGGTGGGCGAGTTCCGCGGCAAGTCAGCTGGGCCGCTGCCCTTGATTTGAGTGAGGCCCCGCGAGGAAGGACTTAGCAAAGTATTATTAGGCCCAGCCGGTCAAACCTTCTAATGCCCAGAGAAGGCAGGGTGCAGGCATTGAAGTTCTGTCCCGTCTGCGGGGGCGTCATGGTTCCAGTGAAGAGAAAGGACGGGACCGTTGTCCTCAGGTGCACCAAGTGCGGTTACGAGATGGAGCTTGACACGAAGTCCGCGAAGGAGTACGCGGCGACTACGAGGTCAAGTCAGAAGGTCCTGACGACCAAGGTCGTCAGCAAGGAGGTAAAGGTGAACACGGAGGAGAGCAAGGAGGAGCTCGAGCAGGCCAAGGAGGACTACTACGAGCTCGTGCTTGACGAGATGGGTGAGTACGGGGAGCAGAGCGGGTCCGGCTAGACTGTGAGACTAGAGCAGGCCGCCGTGCCTCTCAATGTCTGAGCTGACCTCCTCCAAGTCCTTGTAGGTGTCTATGCTCCTCCAGTAGTACCTGTTAAGGTCAAAGGTGATCGCGACGAGCTTGCCCTCCTTAGCCAGTGAAGGGAACGTGTACGTCTCAAGGTCGCCCTTCTCCGGCAGGTACTCCTCTATCTCAGGCCTGAGGGCGTATACGCCAGCGTTTATCCAGTAGCCTTCCAATATCGGCTTCTCCCTGAAGTTCCTCACCCTGCCATCCTCGCCTATCTCAACTATGCCGTATGGGCTCCGCAGCTGAACAAGCGCTATGGCGGCGAGGGCACCAGTGGTCTCAAGGGCCTTAAGCAGGGCCTTGGGGTCTATGTTCGTTATTATGTCGCCGTTCACTACAAGGAAGGAGTCCCTGCCCGCGAAGGTCAGCCTCGCGTTCCTGACGGCGCCCCCGGTTCCCAAGGGCTCGTCCTCAACGACGTACGTTACTGAGATGCCGAGCTTCGAGCCGCTCCCCAGAGTCTCTATGATCCTCTCCTTCCTGTAGCCAGCGAGCACAACGAAGTCCGTTATGCCGTGTTTCTTAAGCCACTCTATCTGCCACATGAGTATGGGCCTGCCAGCAACCTCGACGAGCGGCTTTGGCCTGTCCTCGGTGAGAGGCCTAAGCCTCTTGCCATAACCTCCCGCAAGTATCAACGCCAAGGTCAAGCAAGACACCCCTGGAGGTGGTGCCGCCGGGGGGACTTGAACCCCCGACCACCCGGTCTTCAGCCGGGCGCTCTCCCGCTGAGCTACGGCGGCACCGGCTGAAGTAGGGGGCCGGGAGAATTAAATTCGTTAAGACGAGGTCGCTAGAGCGGCTCCCACTCAAGCTCTACTATAGAGCCCTCCTCCCTATAGTACAGCGTAGCAACCCCAGCCTCCCTTAGCCTCCTACGCAGCTCCCTGTCACTCGTGGCAACCGCGACGCGGGCTCCCTCCCCCTTGAGCCTCGTCGCGATATCGACGAGGGACTTGTCAGCGCTTCTCTCGGCAGACCTTATCACCATGACTCCAAGCCTCTCCAGTAGGGATAGGGCGAAAGAGGCCTCCCTTGCCCTCAGGTCACCCCTGCTTGCGAGCCTCTCAAGCTCCTCAACGACGGCGCTGCTGGTGGCCAGCGTGTAGCTAACCTTGAGCGCGTCGCCTATTAATGACGGCGCTACGAGACCCCTTGCCATCATGAGCAGGAAGTTTGTGTCTAGGAGGAGGGTCAGCCTCACTCCTTCACTATCCCCCAGCCTATAAGCCTCCACCTGCCGCCAACGCGCCTGCTTATAGCGACCCTCATGTTGTCCCACGCGACAACGGGCCTTCTCAGCCTCAGCTCTGCCCTCCCCTTGGAGACTGCGGCCACGTCACCCATCGTCAGGGCAGGCCCTACTGCTAGGAGGAGCATCTCGCCCTTGCTGAGCGGCTCGACCCTCACGGTCTCCTTAGCCCCCACCACCGTCTCGAACAGGTTGTACTCTATCGAGAGCTCCTCCACGGCCTCAGGCATGTTGTCGGGGTGGCCAGCTACGTTACCCGCCAGGTTGTCAGCCTTGGCCAGGGAGGGGTCGAGCTTAGTGCCGACCGCGACGAGGCCGCCTGGCTTGGCCTCCTCAACCTCGTACTTGCCGAACCTAAGACTGGTCACATTGGTGAGGAGCGGCTTGTACCTGGTCTTACCACCCTCCTTCACCTGTATCCCAGGCCTTATCTCTATCTCGTCCCCGACCCTAATCCTGCCCGCCAGTATGGAACCCCCTATGACGCCCCCGACCAGCTCGTCAGGCCTCGTCCCTGGCCTGTTAACGTCAAAGCTCCTTATAACGTACATAAGCGGCGGCCTGGAGAGATCCCTCGCGGGGGTAGGTACGAGCTTCTCAATCGCGGCGATGAGGGCGTCCACGTTCACCCTCTTCAGGGCGCTGACGGGTATTACCGGCGCGTCCTCAGCCCACGTTCCCTCGAGGAACTTCCTGATCTCCCTGTAGCTCTCCCTGGCCCTCTCAGGGCTCACAACGTCTATCTTGTTTTGGACTACTATGAGGTTCTTGATTCCAAGTATTGTCAGGGCCAGGAAGTGCTCCTTTGTCTGGGGCTGCGGCGCAGGCTCGTTGGCGGCCACGACCAGTATGGCGCCGTCCATCAGGGCCGCGCCCGATAGCATGGTGGCCATCAGTATCTCGTGCCCAGGTGCGTCAACAAAGGAAAGCCTCCTCACGAGCCTAGGCCTGCTACCTGGGTTGCACTCGCAGACCGGCTCAGGTGAATACCTGTCGGGGAAGCCACACCCCCCGCACTCCCAGACCTCCCCGTCTGCATAGCCCAGCTTTATTGTCATCCCCCTCTTTATCTCCTCGCTGTGCCTCATGGTCCAGACGCCTGTGAGGGCCTGGACCAGTGTGGTCTTGCCGTGGTCGACGTGCCCTACAACGCCTATGTTGACCTCTGGCTGGACCCTCTCAGACGGCGTCTCGGCTGAACCCAATGCTTCCCCCGCCCAGGACCGGGCACGAGCCATTTAAATTAGCTAGGAGGCCGTGGCCTGGGGCTCCTTAACCTCAGGGTAGGTTATGACCACGTTGAGCTGGGCCAGGGCCGTCTTGCGCCTCTCGGCCCTTGGGTCTGGTATCCTATTTCCCCTGACGGTCTTCTTCCTCCTCTCCCCCTCCTTCTCCGGGTGGAACCCCGGCGGACCGCTCAGGAGGATCTTCCTCCTCACGGAGCCGGGCACTCCAGGGTGCATGGGGAAGCCGGAGGCGTCCGTGCCGCCTGTCACCTTGAGGGTGACCCCTGGCAGCCCGACTATTATGCCGTCGAACTCGTCGCCTATCTGAAGCCCGGCGAGCCTGATTGCCGTCTCCTCGCTGACCGCTATCTGCCAGGCCTTGGCCTTGTATATCACGCCCTCGACCTCCTGGCCGCCAGAAATCTCAGCAAGGAGCTTGCTATGCACCCACACCTCCCCCTCAGGCACGGACTGATCGGGCGTCACCTTAAGGGGGACGTTTATCTTTGAGCCCTCCTGGACCACGGTCAGCGTGACCACGCCGACCGGGGAGAGGGAAAGCTTCTCATAGGCCGAGGGCGAGATCTTGGCGAGGGGCAGCTCGATCCTCTCCTGCTCCTTGGTCTTCTTCATCGTGTCCTTGTACTCAAGGCTCTCGTCCTCGACGCCCTTGACCTTGACCTTCAGCTGTACCTTGCCACCCTTCGGGTCTGATATAACTATCCTTAGCGGTGGCCTCTCCTCCCTTCCCGGCACTCCCTTCTCCCTTTGCGCCAGTCGTGCAAAGTCAGCAAGTTTTTAAGTTATGATGGGACCGCTCGGCCCAGCTTGGTCCTCTGCCCCAAGAACCTGAGGGCTGTGGGCAGTATCTGAGTGCCTCTCTCGAGGACCCCTAGCGGGCCCCCGGAGCATGACGCCTCATCGAACCTGCCTGGACCCCTGCCGATGCCTGGGGAAGAGAACATTATCGGCACCGGGTCGTCGCTGTGGCTCTTCATGTACCACGGGGTCGCGTGGTCAGAAGTGACTATGAGGAGGGCCTCCTCCAGGTTAACCCTCGAGAGCAGCCTGGAGAAGAAGTACCTGTCTATGAGCTCTATAGCCCTGACCTTACCCTCGAAGTCACCGTCGTGGCCTGGCTCGTCAGGCCCCTTAAGATGTACGTAGAAGGCGTCGTACATTCCTATGTTGTCCACCACTAGATCGGCCTCCTCCCTTAGAATCTCCTCCTTCGCCTTGCCCTCAACCTCGTAGTGAAGGTCGGTGAGCCCAAGGGCCCTGGCTATCCCCCTCTCTACCGGCATCTCCGTCACGCTGGCGAACCTGAGCCCGAAGAGCTGCGATATTGGCGGGGCCTGCGGCAGCCTGTCCCCTGCGTCTCTAGCGAGCACGGCGTTGGCAGGCAGCTGGCCCCTCGACTGCCTCGCGGCGTTGACAGGGTGCGAGCTGAGGACCTCTATCGCCCTGAGGGTGAACTCGTTAAGGAGCTCAGCAGCCTTCGCGGCCCCTGGGTCGCCCTCCCTCAGGGGCCTGCTCAGCTGCACAAAGGGCTCGAACGAAGCCTTGGCCTTGCTCATGAGGCCGGCCTTCTCGTAGGCCGGGTCCGTGTTAGATATCTCGGCGCTGAGCCTCACCCTTACGTGGGACAGCACCAACACCGCCCTGTGACCTACTGTCGGGACGAACCTGGCCTCCCCGAGACCGCCGTCAAGCCTCATGTGGTCGAGGGACCTGGCGAGCTCAACGGCCTCCTCCCGGGTCACGCCACGGCCCGCCCTCCTGTCAACGATCCTCCTGGTCTTGGGGTCGACTGTGGCGAAGTTAGCCCTGAGGGCTACCTGTCCCTCCCTGAAGTCAACCCCGGCCCCGAGCGCCTCCAGAGGCCCCCTGCCGGTGTAGTACCTTTCCGGGTCGTAGCCGAGTATACTGATGACCGCCTCGTCGCTCTCTGGCGCTATGCCCCGGCCCACTGTGTACACGAGGCCGCAGACGGCGGAGGAGGCCAGCGAGTCTATGTTCGGTTTATTGGCTGAGCCGAGGGAGCTCTTGGGGGGCTTCAGGCCGTCGGCCGCCCCGTCCAGGACCACGTATATCAGCTTCTTCAAACAGCATCCTCTCGTCTCTACGTGAGAGGAAGCCGTATTAAGTGTTGACCTCAGTCACGACCGGACCCCTTGAGGGTCCTTATTGACGACAGGGCAGCCCTTAGGTCCAACAACAGGTCGTCGACAGTGTTCCTGGCGGTCAGGATCCTCCTAGGGTCCTCACAGCCCTCCACCTTTACCTCGCAGAGTATCCTGCTGCCGCTCGCGCTGCAGAGGACGCTGACTCCGGGAGGAGAGCTCAGATTGTCGACGTTGAGCGACCTAGCGATTGCCCCCGCGGTCTTAGGGTCCTCGGCCTCAACCTCGATCTCCACTAGGCACTTCTCTTCCTCAGCCACGCGGAACAGCCCTCCAGCTCGACGCCCTCCTCGGAGGCCAGTCTAGCTAGGCTCGCCGCCCCCAGCACCTCGCTGGCCTGGAGAAGCGATATCCTCAGCCCCCGCTGGTCCTCGTGGGCCAGGAGGGCGTTGTCCTGGACTAGCCCTGTGAGCCTGAGGGCCCGCCAGAGCAGGTAGAGGGGGGGCCTGAGGTCAGACCTGACCTTATAGACCTTGGTCCCGAGGAAGGCCCCCTCCTCGGATAGCCTGGGCTCACTGACAAGCTCGGAGAGCCTGCTCGCGACTCTGGGCAGCGTCGCGACGGCCTGCGGGTACTCCTCCTCGAACGCCGAGAAGAGGGCGGCTGCGAGCCCAAGTCCCCCAACGTCGAGGGAGAACTCCATAAGGCCTTTAGCCTCCCTCGGGTCAACTATGGCGAGCCTCTCGGAGGCGACGTAAACGCCCCCAACGTAGTCGGGGGCCTCATACTGCCTCCTCACCCTGCCCCGCAGCATGTTAATAACGGCCCTCGCTATCGTGGTGGCCTCGGCCTCGCTGACCTCGCTCGCCCTCTTGTTGACGAGGGGCCCGAGACCCACCTCAGCGGCCTGCCTAAGACACCCCTCCCTGTCTCCTGTTAGCCCTGGGAAGAACGGGTCAAGGGTTATGCTCAGCGAGCCGCAGAGGTCCAGCATATGGGGCCTGTACGACTTCACGTACGTCACTATGTTGAGGGAGACCGCGCTGTCGTCAAATAGCGTGTCAACGTATATCTTGTCCAGACCCATCATCTTGCCTATCTTGTCTACGTACCTGCTTCCGTAAGACGAGGCCAGGGCGAGCACCTTAAGTTCAGGCTCAAGGGGCCTCTCATTGACTGACCTGAGGATCATGGCAAGCGCCGCCCCGATGCTGCCGTCGACGCTTATGTATGTGGCGTTCAGAGGCGGGGGCTCGTTGATGGAAGTCGCTATGGCTATGAGCGTCTCCCTGTCGGTCTCGTTCGTGAAGCCGAGCGAGCTGAAGCCCAACAGCACGGTTGGTTCGTCGACCAGGGCGGGGGGTCTGACAGATATTGACAGGGCGGCCGTGTAGCCCCTCCTGGTAAGGTAGGAGAACAGAAGGAGGGCGGCCGCCAGGCTTTCGGAGGAGGGGTAGGCAGATATCCTGGAGAAGCCCAACTCCTCTGCGCGCTTCAAGAACGACTTCATGGCGGAGACAGAGGCTGAGAGGCCCTTTTCCAGGTTCTGTCCCGGCTCGACCCTTACGTTGAGCACCGCGGCCCTCCAGGCGACTCTGGCCGTGCACCTAAATTAGGGCACGCGGCCCTAACCAGCGCCTGCTACGAGGAGCCTGGCCTTCTCGGGGTCGTATTCCCAGTCCTGCGGGAGCTTCCCGACCTCCTTGTAGTATCTCACGAGCCTCCTTATCTTGGACTCGACCAGGACGAGACCCCTCACGCTGTCCGTGTCCTTTGGGTGCTCCTGCAGGTGACGGCGCAGGTTAACGGCCCTCTTGATCAGGTTAAACAGGTCCTCGGGTATCTTAGGCGCCAGCCCCTTCTCTTCAAGTACCTGCGTTATGCCTTTGCCAAGGATCGGCTTGACGAGGGGCACCCCGAACTGGTCCCTGAGTATCAGGCCTATCTGGCTGGGCGTGTAGCCCTTCTGAGCTAGCTGGACTATCACGGTCTCTATCTCTTCAGGTGCAAGGCTCAGCCACGAGGGAGGCTTGGGGTGAGCTGGCCTTGTCGAGTGCGACTGGCCCTTTCGGCTCTTCTTGTGCAATGCCAGGCACCGCCGCTTGTTTCATTAAGGAGGTTTTAAAGGCTAATCCTCGCCAATAGTACGCCAAAACAGATCTGACCTCCTCCCCTTCCCTAGAAGAGGCAGGCTTGTCATCCACGTTGTCACCCGGGCGCCCCGTATCTCAAGCCCTTATTCAGCTAGCTGCGGCGCGTCAGTCGCGAGAGGCCTTAGTTAACCTCATGAAGAGTTACCTTTATAACGTGACCTGCGAAGGGTGGTCTGGGTGCGGCAATACCGATGCCTAAGCCGAGGGGAGCAGTGAAGGAGGCCTGGAAGCTGAAGAAGTGGTACGACGTGCTAGCTCCCGAGGTCTTTGGCAAGGTCAGCATAGCGAGCGTGCCAGCCCTTGACCCAGCCCAGCTCCTCAAGAGAACTGTTGAGATAACCCTCTACGACATAACAGGCGACCTGACTCACGTTAACACTAAGCTCAAGTTCCAGGTATACAAGGTCGAGGGGGGCACGGCCCTCACTTACGTTAAGGGCGTTGAGATGATGAGGGACTACCTCAGGAGCCTGACCAGGAGGAAGAGCAGCAAGGTGTCCATTATCTACAAGGTGTCCACAAAGGACGGGGTCACAGCAAGGGTGACGGCCGTCACGTGGACCCAGTTCAGGTGTAGGACCAGCCAGGCCCGCACCGTCAGGTCAGTCATGAGGGAGATACTCGACACCAAGGTCCCGCAGATGTCATTTGACGAGTTCGTTAGGGCAGCGGTCTTCAGCGACCAGGAGGGCAGCCTAGCTCAGGAGATAACGGCCCGGGTCCGCAAGCTGTGCTCGATAAGGAAGGTTGAGATAGCCAAGGTGAAGGTCCTCACGCCGCCTCGTGAGGTCCTCGAGTCCCTCGCAGCGGTGGGACCTCAGCAGGCCTGAGGCCAAGTGCGACAACTAAGTGAGGCTCATAAAGATGGTGAACAAGAGCGTCTTCGGCTAGAGCGCCGTGTTGGCTAACAGCCGCCGTCAGCAGCCCAAGGGCGGCCAAAGCCGTTAACCCTGGGCGCCTCGCCGCCCCCGCGCCAGCAGCACTGCGAGGACCGGGGCCCCCGGCACGCCGTAGGCCTCAGCGTCGCTGACGGTAGCCGCTCTGGTCCTGATTACCGTGGCCGTGGAGTTGGCCGTCGCAGTAGTCCAAGCTCCTGCGCCTGACCATGAATGAACAAAAGGTGATTGGAGTGAAGGCGTAGGGACAATCGGTTCTTAACGGCCAGAGCCCCCTTAAGGCCCGGGAGGCGGCATATGTCGACAGCGTCGGCCGGACAGCCGAGGCTTCGCCAGCCCATAGTGGTCGTGCTAGGCCACGTGGACCACGGCAAGACCTCGTTGCTCGACAAGATAAGGAGCACTGCAGTCGCGGCCAAGGAGGCAGGCGGCATAACCCAGCACATAGGGGCCAGCATAGTCCCCTCGGACGTGATAGAGAAGATAGCCGAGCCCCTGAAGAAGGTTATACCGGTCAAGCTCACGATACCAGGGCTCCTCTTCATAGACACGCCCGGCCACGAGCTTTTCTCGAACCTTAGGAAGAGGGGCGGGAGCGTCGCCGACTTCGCAATACTGGTCGTCGACGTAACTAAGGGCTTCCAGAACCAGACGTATGAGAGCCTCGACCTGCTCAAGTCAAGGAAGGTGCCCTTCCTTGTGGCGGCCAACAAAATAGACAGGCTGCCAGGATGGGAGCCTCACCCCGACATGCCATTCATAGAGTCATACAGGCTCCAGGGCGAGCAGGCGAAGAAAGAGCTTGAGGAGGCCATATACGGCAAGGTCGTCCTCAGCCTGTCAGAGCAGGGCTTCAGCGCAGACCTGTTCACAAGGGTCAAGGACTTCACTAGGACCGTAGCCGTGGTCCCAGTGTCTGCCAAGACGGGCGAGGGCATAGCTGACCTGCTCGCCGTCCTGGCAGGCCTAGCACAGCAGTACCTCAGGAGGAGGCTGCAGTTTGCCGAGGGGCCGGCCAAGGGGTCTGTGCTGGAGGTGAAGGAGATACCCGGCCTCGGTACCGTAGTAGACGCCATAATTTACGACGGCGTGCTCAGGGTCGGCGACCTGGTCGTCCTCAACGGGAAGTCGGGCCCCATAATAACGACCGTCAGGTCCCTTCTGCTGCCCGCGCCGCTCAGTGACATGAGGGCCAAGGGCGTCAGGTTCGTCAACGTTGACGAGGTCCACGCAGCGGCCGGGGTCAGGATCGCGGCCTCAGGTCTTGAGGAGGCTCTCGCAGGCTCGTCAATAGTTGTCGCCAGGGACGAGGAGGAGGCCAAGAGGCTCGCGGACTCCCTCAGGAGCGAGGTCACGGAGCTTATATTCAAGACGGAGAACGTGGGCGTCGTCGTGAAGGCCGACACCCTTGGGACCCTCGAGGCGCTCCTTGAGGCCCTTAGGAGGCAGGGGATCCCGGTCAGGCTGGCTGACGTGGGCGTTGTGAGCAAGAACGACGTCGTGGAGGCCGCGTTCAGCGGCAAGAAGGACAGGAGCCTCGGCGCTGTGCTCGCGTTCAACGTGAAGGTCCTGCCGGAGGCCGAGCAGGAGGCGGCCGCGCTGGGGGTCAGGGTCTTCCAGGACAACATCATATACCACCTCCTTGACCAGTACGTGGAGTGGAGGCAGAGGCTCAAGGAGGAGGAGGTGGCCGCCAGGCTCAACCAGCTCGTTAGGCCCGGCAAGTTCGTCGTGCTCCCAGGCTACGTCTTCAGGAGGAGCGACCCGGCCATAGTTGGCGTAGAGGTCCTGGGTGGCGTGATCAGGCCTGGCTACCCGTTGATAACCGAGAAGGGAAGGGAGCTTGGCAGGATCATGGCCATAAAGGACAGGGACAAGACCCTTGACATGGCAAGGACTGGGGCTAAGGTCGCCGTGTCAATAGAGGGGAAAATCATGGTTGGCAGGCACGTCGACGAGGGCGAGGTAGTATACACCGACGTGCCCTCGGACCACGCAATAAAGCTCCTGACGGAGTTCAGGGGCTACCTGTCAGACGACGAGCTCCTAACCCTCAAGGAGATAGCCGAGCTGAAGAGGAAGCTTGGCCTCAAGGAGTACTCAATAGTTCTCAACAGGCTCGAGGCTGCGCTCTCTAAGGGCGCTCAGTAGCTGACGAAGTCCTCAGGGGAGAAGATCACCCTGTACTCCCTCTCGTAGCTCTCAGGGGAGTCGCTCGCATGGACCACGTTCTCCTGGACGGACAGAGAGAAGTCCCCCCTTATCGTCCCTGGGGCCGCCTTCCGCCCGTCCGTCGAGCCTATCATGTTCCTGACCACGGAGATCGCTGACTCCCCCTCTATTATCATGGCGACTATGGGGCCGCTCGTCATGAACTTCACCAAGTCCTTGTAGAACGGCTTATCTGCGTGAACTGAGTAGAACTGGGCCGCCTGCTCATTTGTCATCTTAAGCATCTTCATAGCGACTATCCTGAAGCCCTTCCTCTCAAACCTTGATATGACCTCCCCTATGAGGCCCCTTCGTACCCCGTCAGGCTTGACGAGCACTAGCGTCCTCTCGATCATGGACGCCTCCCGGGCTGTGAAACCTTGATGGCTATTAAAGTTCTGCTGAGGTTTTGAGGGTGTTCCACGGATAGGACCTTAAGCCGCTGGGCAGCAAGAACTATAGGCCCCCCTGGACTGAACCCCGAGGCGTCCAAGACGCTAACTGTGAATGTAAAGAGGTTCAGTACATGGGCTGAGCCCCTGGACAGGCCCGCTAACAGCTACTTAGTTCAGTCCGATGACGCCCTGTTCCTCGTTGACGGCGGCGTCCAAGAGCCGCCCGAGGAGGCGCTTAGGGCCCCCTACGCCCTCCTAACTCACTGGCACTGGGACCACGCCCTGGGCTTAGCCCGCGCCAGGTACAGGGGCCTTGTGTGCGCCTCGCCCAGGACCCTGGACTACCTAAGAGGCGCGACGCCAAGGTATGAGGGCTCGGCGGCCGTGCTCAGGGCCTTCGGCGAGGTCCCCAGCCAGCTGAGGCCTCTCCTTGAGCTGAGCCTCTCGAGGACCAAGGAGGTCATCAGCTACTTCAGGGCCGAGGGAAGACTGGCCTCAGTCTATGACTGTGAGCCCGTGCAGACAGGCCTTGTTAGGGTCGTTGAGTGCCCAGGCCACACCGACGACCACGTTTGCTACCTAGTTGGCGGGCACGCCTTCGTGGGCGACCACGTTAACCCTGACTCAGGCCTATCAATACTTGACCTCGAGGACTACATCAGCTCGCTCCTGGGTCTCCTCTCGGACCCCGCCTGGACCGTCGCTCACCCCGGTCACGGGAGGGACGTTGACAGGGGCTACGTCGCCGAGTGGGCATCGGAGACCGTGACGGGGAAGCTGAGGAGGATTGCCAGGCTTATGTCGATGCTCAGCAGGGAGTGGAGGCCGCTTGCCTCCTACCTAGACGCCCTGTACGGCTCTGAGAACCCGTTCGCAAAGTGGATCGGGGCCCGGAGCCTCCTTGGGTACGCCCTAACCCTTGAGAGGATGGGCGTTGTCGAGCTTAATACCGAGGCCCAGCCCTGGACGATAAGGGCCAGGGAGAGCTGATGAAGGACCTAAGGCTGGTCCTCCTGGCCGCCGGCAAGGGCGTCAGGATGAGGCCGCTTACCGAGACCAGACCGAAGCCGCTCCTACCCATCCTCGACGAGCCCCTAATTTGTAGGCACGTGAGGGAGCTCACTTCAAGGCTACAGCCCGGCGAGCTCGTGGTCGTGGTGTCCTATATGAAGGAGATGATAGAGGATGTCGTCAAACGGTGCTATAAAGGCAGGGTCACGGTCGTCGACCAGGGCGAGGAGAGGGGGACAGGCGACGCTGTTAGGGTTGCCATGGAGGTCTCAGGCCCGGCCGAGTACCTGGTCGTCTACTCCGACCTGCTCCTGACAGGCAAGGCCTATGACGTTATCTCCAGGATGAGACCCTACTCCGTCCTGACTGCAGAGGCTGCCGAGCCCTGGAACTACGGCGTCGTCACTGTCAGCGGCGACAAACTAGTGAACATCGTTGAGAAGCCGCCCAAGGACAAGGTAAGCTCTAACCTTGTCTACTCAGGGGCCCTCGCGGTAGACTACGACTTCCTTGAGCTCCTCAAGAAGGTCAGGCCCTCGCCGAGGGGCGAGATCGAGGTCACCGACGCCCTTAACGAGCTTGCAGGGTTAGCCGACGTGAGCGTCGCAAGGATAGGGCCAGGGGACTGGCTGGACGTGGGCAGGCCATGGGACTATCTGCTCGCCAACAGGCTCGCGCTGAGGGACGCCCTTGCCCAGGGCAGGACGGGGGTGAGGGGCGAGGTCCACAGCACCGCCGTCGTTGAGGGGGAAGTTATAGTCGAGGAGGGGGCAGAGGTCGGCCCCTACACAGTGATAGAGGGGCCCGTGTACATCGGCCCAGGGGTCAAGGTCGGCCCATCGTCCCACATAAGGCCGGAGACTGTGCTGCTCAGCGGTTCTAAGGTAGGCTACGCCGTAGAGGTCAAGGCGTCGGTTCTCATGGAGGGGGCCAAGGCGCCTCACTTCAACTACGTGGGGGACAGCGTTATAGGTGAGCGCGTAAACCTCGGCGCTGGCACCATAACAGCCAACCTCAGGTTCGACCACAGGAGCATAAAGGTCAACGTAAAGGGTGAGAGGGTTGACACGGGGCTGACTAAGCTAGGGGCGATAATGGGCGGGTACTCCCAGACAGGCATTAACGTGTCGCTTATGCCTGGGGTCAAGGTTGGCTCATACGCGGTCATCTATCCCGGCTGCGTGGTACACAGAGACGTCGAGGAGAGGGAGGTGTATAAGTGCTCGTAGACAGCCTGGGTGTAGGGGCTTGAGGGCAAAGGTAGTCAGGAGAGGGGGTCTGGCCTTCGTTGAGACCGAGCTGGGACAGAAGGCGGTCGTCCCTTGGGACGCCCTGTGCGACATAATACTAAGGTACGGCCTGAACGTGGAGGTTGAGGGCGGCGAGCCCCCTAAGTGCGTCAGCTCCAAGAAACTGCCCGTCGAGGAGGTGAACGTGGAGGTTGAGCTCCCTGAGGAGCCAGAAGAGGACGAGGGCTAAGGCTATAGTTGACATCCTTAGGTCCAAGGGCTTCAGGGCCTCCACGCCCCATGAGCTCGGGCAGTGCCTTGAGAGCTATCTGGAGTGCTGTGGCGGGGGGCTCCTCATCGCCTTCTTCGATGGCAAGTTCTCCGACGATCTCGTGATAAAGGTGACCACTGACATAGGTGGGTGTGAGGACGTACTCTACTCCCCCAGAGGCCTGTACGTGATAGGGGGAACTGACGAGGAGGCCGCTGAGAGGGTCCTCAAGAAGGCCGAGTTCGTCTCAGCGACCCAGAGGGCCTTCAGGAGCTAGCCCTCTCGGCCGCGGCCCTCTGGAGCTGAACTTCCTTCCTCTCGCCCTGACCCTCGCCAGTCGAGAGACTGACCTTGTCGGCTGAGACTGTTACCTTGAGCTTAACTGGGCCGCCTATTGTTAGGGCGCCTATAACGAAGGGGCTAAGCATCAGGTTTATGGACGCCTCGCCCTCAAGCCCCAGGACGAGCCTCTCGGACTTTATGACGCCCACCCTGGGCACCTTCACCGCGACCTTCTCCGCCTGCTCGTCAACCTCGAACCTCACTGTCACCCTAGAGCCCTCTATAACGTAGCCCTCCTCCTGCTCTGTTACCCCGAGGACGCCGGTCCCCGCCACGTCGGCCATGAAGTCGCCTCCGGAGCTTATCTTCAACGCGTCCTCGGCTAGCTCTACCTTGGGATACCCATCGAACCTCGCGTCAAGCCTGACCGCGCCTGGAGCCACCTCACCGGATAGCTGGGATGCACCGACGACTATCACGTGGGGGTTCTCATAAACCCTTCCGTCAACGTTTACCTTCATGTTCTCGAGGTGTATCAGCACCTTGACATCGTCTGTGGGCATTAATTTATTGCCCCCACGCACGTAGGAGGGAGTGGGAGGCTTTAACTATATCTCTAACCTCCACCTTCTCCCACAGCCACGACCCTGCGGGCCAGCCTGACCGCCCCGCTGACGTATACCTCGGCCCCTGAGGGCCCGAAGGGCCACCTGAGGCCCTTTTGGAAGCACTCCCTGCAAACCCTCCTCACGTTGTCAACCTGGACACTGTCCTCATAGCAGACCAGCCTACCGCAGACGGGGCAGAAGGTTATGGCAAGCCTGGCCCCACATATCTGGCAGAGCGACGCGCTGCAGACCTTGCACAGACCCTTGGTCTCGTCAAAGTGCTCCCTGCATACCCTCCTCTTGCAGAGCCTGCAGGTGTAGGCAGCCTCGTTAACGTGGCATATCTCGCAGAGGTCCAACGGGGCCGACGCTTCCGGAGGAGGGGGTGCGCCGTCAGTTAAGGGTATCGTTCTCTGAGGACTGGTCTGACAGCTGCCTGAACACGACTGGGTTCTTTACCTTGTTTAGCTCAGGCTCAGGAACGTACTTGGGCAGGCTGTACCTGGTATGGGTGAGCTCGGCCACGACGTTCCTAGCCTTCAGCCCGCTAAGTATCCTCCTCAGTCTGTCCTCGCCAACGACCCCCTGGAATATTGCCTTGAGCTCCCTCCAGCTCACAGGGGACTTGGCCTCCTCAAGGGCTATCATGACTAGCCTCTCGACGTCAGAGTCGTCGAGGGCTGTCGTGACGAGAAGGCCTGTCTCGTCGACCAGTCTCGTCCTCAGCCCCTCGTACTCCTCAAGTATCCTCTCCCTGACCCTCTCTATCAGCGGCTCTCTCTTGATCGCGCTGGGGTTTACCACCGTACCTCGCCTCTTAGTATCTATTTCCCGCTAGAGAGTATATAAACTGTGATCCTGGCCCTATATAGAATCAAAGTTGATTTAATTTTAATTAGAAATATTTTATACTTTAAGTTTATTTAGTACAATGTCAAGGACCTCAGCCATGACGACAGCGGATATTGGGGTGAAGATGACGGCGTAGAAGCTGTAGAGCGTGCGGTTACCCGCCATGTAGACAAGCCAGAGCCCGACGAACTCGGCCACAAAGAACACGTCTCCCGCCCTCAGGAGCCCCCTGTTAGAGAGGACACCGACGACGAATATCGCGAGGGCCGCGATCATCGAGGGCGCCTCGAAGGCCTCGGTGACAGAGGCCATGAGCAGGGGTGAGTAAGAGAGGACGAAGGGGTCTATGTTGAAGAACCAGCCGCTCGGCGTGCTCGTGGGGGGTCCTGGTGGCCTGCTCTCAAGGTCCCACTTGTAGCCTCCAAGGGTCTGATGTATTACGTACATCACGCCAAAGTGCAGGAACAGGGGGACGTACGCTATGAGGAAGACGCCAACGGCTATCACTGTTGTCAGGGCGACTAGCCTCAGGGCCTTCTTGGGCGGGTTCCTCAGAGCTACTAGGATCCATATCGCGAGGAGGCCCGGGAGCGCCGTCTCCTTGGAAGCCCAGGCAAGCCCCTCAAAGACTGAGGACAGTAGGAACCTCTCCCTAAAGGCCGACACTACGGCGAGGCTTATGAAGAAGGCTGCGTATATATCAAGGAGGGCCACGGATCCCATCGCTATCAGTATGTGGTCGGCTGAAGCGAGGACCCCCGCCGCGGCCCCTATTAGGGCCCACCTAGGCCCCCGCCCCCACGCGAGCCCTATATATAGTATAATTGGTATTAGTGAGGCCATTACGATGCTAGGCACCCGCCAGTTGAAGGGCTTGTCACCGAGGAGGGCCATGGCGGCCGCGATTATGTACTTCCCGAGGGGCGGGTGCTCAAAGTTGTAGTAGCTGGGCTGCGTGTCGCCGCTGTAGTTGAAGAGCTGACCTCTGTAACCAAACACGTAGACGAGTATCCTCCTTGCCGCATCGACATAGTATATCTCGTCGCTTATATACGCGTTGTCGTAGCCCCCGCCGCTCACGTGGGAGGCGTACCATGAGGTAACCAAGGCAACGTGGACAGAGGCCAGGGCTACCACGGCAAGGCCGACAACGAAGGCTAGTGCCGAGAGCCTGCGCGAGGCTGACCCTCCCTGCTCTCCCAAACTTTCTGCCTCAAGGTTCAAAGTCCGTGGGTTATTTTATAGCTCGCATTGGCCTATTGCAATGTCTACTTTAAACCCGCGGAACAGTGTCCTTTCGTGGGTAAGGTTGGCTAGCACCTGTAGGCCTAAGAAGGACTTCCTGAGGCACATCGCGATGCCTAGCATCGCTGAGGCCTTAGTCAAGCTGGACCTAGGCCAGGCCCCGCAGATTAAGGGCAAGAATGCGCATGAAGTAAGGCAGCTCAGGGCTAGGATAGCTGGTCTCCTCGGCGAGATCAAGAGGAGGTTGGCGTCAGCTGAGGTCTCCTACAACTTCTCAGCATATGGGGGCCAGCCAGAGAAGCTGGCCTCATACCTTGGCGGACCTGAGTGGGACGAGGTCGTGAGGGGCGTCCTCGCTGAGCTCAGGGACGATCAAGAGGCCCTCGAGTTCCTTACGGGAGTTCTGAGAGGCATGCTGTCGTCCGTCGTTGACTCCTACAGGGACTCGTGCCCGCCCGTCTACGAGGCTGCCCAGAGGGCGCTCTCAAGGCTCAGCGAGCTTGAGAAGTCCCAAACAGGCAAGGCCAAGCCCTCCGAGAGTGACGGGGGACAGGGGTCGAAGCCGGAGACCGCTGGAGGTGAGGGCCCTGGAGCCCACTAACGTGCTAATAGGCGTCGTCGGCAAGACAAACGTAGGTAAGTCAACGTTCTTCTCGGCAGCAACAGACTTACCCGTCCCTATCGAGAACAGGCCCTTCGTCACAATAGAGCCCAACGTGGGGGTTGGCTACGCCAGGAAGAGGTGCGCTCACGTTGACCTGGGCCTACCTAGGTGCGACCCTGTCAACAGCGTCTGCATCATGGGCAACAGGCTCATACCTGTCAAGCTGATGGACGTGGCCGGCCTTATACCCGGGGCCCATCAGGGGAGAGGGCTCGGCAACAAGTTCCTTGACGACCTTAGGAGGTCTGACATCTTCCTCCTAGTAGTTGACGCCAGCGGCTCAACCAACGAGGAGGGGGTGCCCGTAGAGCCAGGGACCTATGACCCCGTGGAGGAGGTAAAGTTCGTAGTTGAGGAGATAGACCTGTGGATGTACCAGTCCATAAGGTCAGACTGGGATAGGTTCACGAGACTCGTCCAGATGGGCGCTGTGAAGGACCCGCTTGAGGCGTTCGCCCAGAGGGTCTCAGGCTTCGGCATAACCCGGGGGCAGGTTGAGCAGGCCCTCGGGTCGCTCAGGATCAGCGGGACTGAGCTCCCCAAGCTCGGCGACGATGACCTGCTCAGGCTTGTCAAGGAGCTGAGGCGTATGACGAAGCCAATGGTCATAGTGGCCAACAAGGTCGACGTACCTGGGTCCGAGCGGAACGTTGAGAGGCTGGCCTCGTCGTTCCCTGGGACCCCGGTGATCCCTACGAGCTCCCTGGCCGAAACCATACTGAAGAGGCTTGCTAAGCAGGGCGTGATCTCGTACGTCCCGGGCGACCCTGAGTTCAAGCTCCTCCTGAGACCGCAGGACGCGAGGGCTCAGAGGGCGCTTGACATGATCAGGGACCTCATGGAGAGGTTCAGGGGAACGGGCGTTGTCCAGTCCATCAACGCCGCCCTATTTGACGTACTGAAGCTGATAGCAGTTTACCCCGTTGAGGACTTCAACAGGTACACCGACAGGCAGGGCCGCGTGCTCCCTGACGTGCTCCTGGTCCCGAGCGGCACGACGGCCAGGGAGCTGGCCTACAGGGTGCATACTGAGCTCGGCGACACCTTCCTCTACGCCGTCAACGCGAAGACAAAGCAGAGGGTCGGCGCAAGCTACAGACTTCAGGACAACGACGTCATAAAGATAGTGGCGGCCGGCGCGCGAGGTTAAGCTCACTGGTAGACGTACTTCCTGGCCTTCCTTATGGTCCCCGCCGTCCTCAGGGGGACTATAACGACATCTGCCTGACCGATCCTCCTCACGGTGCCAAGGGCTGCCAGGAGCCTCTGGAGGCCATTGGACCTGACCCTTACAACGCCTCTCCTCCTCACCCTGTCATACATTATCAGCTTGACGCCCGCGTCTGCCGCGCCCGCCTCCCCGAAGAGCCTCCTGAAGGACTCCTCTATTGCGGCCCTGACCTCCTCCTCGCTCACGTCCGAGGCCGTGCCCACCTCGAAGACCAGGTACCTCCTCCTCGGCCTTGCCTTAGGTGCAGACCACAGGAGCCCTTCATCGGCCCGCCTGGACCTTGTGAGGAGGCTATACGACAGTATCACAGAGACAGCTGCTGACACTGTTGCGCTTACCGCCACGACCAGGAGCAGCTGAACGTATGACAAGAATTCACCTCTTCTTTGAAAGCTTCCTGGCCTCCCTCTCAGTCTCCCTAAGGATTATTATGTCACCGACCCTCACGGCCCCCATTACGTTCCTCGTTATAATCCTCCCTCTGTCCTTACCCTCGAGTATCCTGACCCTCACCTGGGTCACCTCGCCCGAGACGCCGGTGCGGCCGAGTATCTGAATGACTTCAGCTGGGAATCCTATCTCCTCAGTAACCGACCCCTGCGCCTCCTCCTTGGAGCTCATCCCGGGTTCCTAGGTCTGTAGCGTTGGCAGGGCTTTTTAAGCGCTGGGAAGTCTCCCCCGGCCGCCCGTAACACGGACCCTCCTCAGCTAATTTCCTTCTACGTCAAGGTGAGGAGGGGGCGCATGTTGAGCGAGTCTTACGTACACACAGTGGTGGAGGAGAGGCTCTCGTACGTGGCCAGGGTTAGGGGTGAGGTGCCAAAGGGTGTCGTGGGCGCCTATGACTTCAGGGCCCTACAGAGGAGCGTAATGAATTACGTAAGTTCCCTTAAGTCCCTTCTCCTGACGGTTCCCAGGGATGTGCTGGGGGAGGGCTTTCTGGCCCTCTACAGGAGAGTAGGAGGCCTAGAGCCGCTAGTGATGAGGGCCTCTGACGTGACCCAGTTAATGAGGTACCTGGACGCGGCGGACGATGTGTTCGTTGAGGTCGTTAACGCGCTCTTCAGGGCAGGCATAATAAGGTCGGTCCCTAGGTCACCTTGACCGGAAACCCACGCCGCCCTGAACGCCCTCGTAGGGACTAGGACTACCAACACCTACAGCAGGCCTATACGTTTTTACAGGCCTCTCGTGCGAGGGCTTCAGCGATTGTGAGGACACCCTTAGGTCTCGACACGCTTTCAAGGACTCTCCTCTCCATCTTGGACAGGGCCTGCTCAACCCCCTCCGCCAGCAGCCTCTCGGCCATCAGCCTGACGAGGGTGACCCTCCTGGAGACCAGCTTGCTCGAAGCCCTGCCGGACTTGACAAGGTAGTCATAGTGCTCACCTATAGCGTTGAGAAGGTCCTCTATCCCCGACCCCATGACCGCGCTGGTCTTGATGAGCCTGGGCCTCCACTGAGAGTCCTGGGCCCCCAGCTCACCCTTATCTAGTGCGAAGGAGAGGTACTCGAAGGCCTTCTGGGAGTCAGGCAGGTCGCTCTTGTTGAGCACGTATATGTCCCCTATCTCCATGACGCCAGCCTTGAGGGCCTGAATCTCATCGCCCACACCAGGCATTGTGACCACTACTACCGTGTGGACGGCGTTCATCACGTCTACCTCTGCCTGACCGACGCCGACCGTCTCAACGATTATCTTATCGTAGCCGAGGGCGTCGAAGGCCTCTATCATGGCCAGGGCGGCGAGGCTTAGGCCGCCCTTCAGCCCTCTTGTCGAGACGCTCCTTATAAATACCCCTGTGTCCATGGCGTCCTCCTGCATCCTCAGCCTGTCGCCGAGAAGCGCGCCCCCGGTGAGAGGCGAGCTTGGGTCTATGGCTATGACTGCGACCCTTAGGCCCTTGGACCTGTAGCTCTTGATGAGCCTCGATATGAGCGTGCTCTTGCCAGCGCCTGGTATGCCGGTGACGCCGAGGACGTGCGACCTGCCGCCCCTGGAGGCGAGCTCATCAAAGAGCTCCGGTGGAACCTTGTAGGGGTTCTCGAGCAGCGATAGGAGCCTCCCTGTGGCCCTCAGGTTACCGGCCAGGGCCTGCTTGAACAGGTCTGATACGTCGACGGACATGCTCACACCTCAAGACCTCCTTGCGACCCTCCTCTCCTCAGCAAGCTTCCTAACAACCTCGGCTATACGCCTGAGGCTCTCGCCTGGAAGGAAGACGTCCTTCACTCCAAGCTCCTTAAGCCTGTCAACGTCCACTATTGGTATAGTGCCGCCGACCACGACAGGTATGTCTTCGGCGCCTAGCTCCCTCAGCTTCTCCATGAGCGCCTTAACGTGATGTATGTGCGCACCGCTCAGTATGCTAACGCCTATTACGTCGGCGTCCTCCTCGACGGCGGCTCTCGCCACCTGCTCGGGCGTCTGCCTTATGCCTGTATAGACCACCTCGAACCCCTCGTCCTTAAGGGCCCTAGCTATAACCTTGGCGCCCCTGTCATGGCCGTCGAGGCCCAGCTTAGCAACTATCACCTTAAACGGCCTCTCCTCAGTAGATTGGGGGCTCGACATAGACCCCGTACACCTCCTTGAGCGCACCCATTATCTCGCCGAGGGTGGCCTTGGCCTTGGCGGCCTGCAGCACGTAAGGCATGATGTTCTCGCCCTTCTCAGCGGCCTTCCTGAGCTCGTTAAGGGCCCTGCTCCACCTCTCGTTGTCCCTCGATGACCTGATCTGGGCTACCCTCTGCTTCTGTCTCCTCTCTATCTCGGCCTGGTCGAACTCCAGCAACGGGACCTTCCTGACGTCCTCCACCTCGTTCTCGGCGAACACGTTGACGCCAACTATGAACTTCCTCCCCTCCTCAACGTCCTTCTGGAACTTGTAGGCCGCGTCCGCGACCTCCCTCTGCGGGAACCCCTTCTTAACCGCCTCAAGCATGCCGCCCATCCTCTCTATCCTTTCGATGTACTTCCAGGCCCTCTCCTCCATCTCATCCGTTAGCCACTCAACGTAGTAGCTCCCTGCCAGTGGGTCTATGGTGTCGGCGACGCCTGTCTCGTAGGCTATTATCTGCTGGGTCCTCAGCGCTATCTTTGCGGCGAACTCGCTCGGGACCCTGAAGGGTTCGTCGAAGCTGTTGGTGTGGAGGCTCTGGGTGCCCCCTAGGACGGCGGCCAGGGCCTCTATGGTTGTCCTCACTATGTTGTTCCAGGGCTGCTGGGCTGTCAGGGACACGCCCGCGGTCTGAGTGTGGAACCTCAGCCACCAGCTCCTGGGCTTCTTGGCCCCGAACCAGTCCCTCATTACTTTGGCCCACATCCTTCTGGCCGCCCTGAACTTGGCTATCTCCTCGAAGAAGTTGATGTGCGCGTCGAAGAAGAAGCTGAGCCTCGGGGCAAACTCGTCGACGTCAAGCCCTCTGCCCTTCAGCTGCCTGACGTACTCAATGCCGTCCGCGAGGGTGAAGGCGAGCTCCTGGACCGCGGTGGACCCGGCCTCCCTTATGTGGTACCCGCTGATGCTAATTGGGTTCCATTGGGGTACGTTCTTGACGCTCCACTCGATCACGTCCATTGCGACCTTCACGGCCGGCTCGGGCGGGAAGACATAGCTCTTCTGCGCGATGAACTCCTTCAGGGGGTCATTCTGGGTCGTCCCCCCTATCTGGGTGTACGGGACGCCCTGCTTCTCCGCAACGGCAACGTAGAAGCTTAGCAGGACGGGGGCTGGCGGATTTATTGTCATGTTCGTCGTGACCTTGCTCATGTCGATTCCGTCGAATATCACCTCCATGTCTACAACTGTCGGGACGCTGACGCCGACTATCCCTACCTCCCCCTCGGCCATTGGGTCGTCAGGGTCTATGCCGACCAGGGTCGGGTAGTCAAAGGCGAGGCTGAGCCCGGTCTCCCCGTGCTCTATGAGGAACTTAAGCCTCCTGTTGGTCTCCTCAGGCCCTCCGTACCCGCTGAACATCCTCATGGTCCAGAGCCTGGCCCTGTACATGGTCGCGTGTATGCCCCTGGTGAACGGGTACTCGCCCGGCATGCCTAGCTTCTCGAAGTAGTCGAAACCCCTCAGGTCGGCCGGGGTGTAGACCCTCCTCACTGGTATGTCGCTCAGCGTGGTGAACTCCTCCTGCCTCTCAGGGAGCCTCTGAAGCCACTGCGGAAGGGTCTCCTTCTCCCACCTCTTGGCGGCCTCCTCGATACGCCTGACTTCGTCGTCGTTGAAGAGCCCTCCCAAGCCCAGGCACCGGCCATAACGTCCTTTCCAAGGTTTTTATAGTTACCAAAGTACAAAAACAGACGCACGCATATTTTAGGCGGTGGAATTGATGAGGGCGAACAGGCAGGCGCCGCTTGAGGCTTTACTCCGAGGTCCTAGGCAAGAGCGTCGAGGTGCCTGACACGCCTCAAAGGATAGTCAGCCTTGCGCCGGCCATAACTGAGACCCTCTACCTGCTCGGCCTTGAGGACAGGGTCGCAGGTGTCAGCTTCTTCTGCGACAAACCACCTGAGGTCTCAAGGAAGCCGAGGGTTGGGGCGTACCTCAACGTGAACTACAACCTGCTGGAAAAGCTCAGGCCTGACCTGATACTGGTCACCACAGGAGCCCAGAGGGAGAGGATAGCGGAGCTTGAGTCGAAGGGCTACGTAGTGTACCCCATACCCCTACCGGTCACCGTGTACGGCATCCTGGACAGCATCGTAGTAATAGGCATAGTGGTAGGGGAGGTCGAGAAGGCAAGGGAGCTCGCCTCCTCTGAGCTCGACAAGCTAGCGTCGCTGAGGGGCGTCATGAGGGGCGTCAGGCTGTACTATGAGATAGACCTCGGGGGCCCCGTCAGCGTCGGGGCCCACAGCTACATAGGTGACGCCCTGAGGTTTATGGGGGCCTCGCACGCCTTTGAGGGGAGGAGGGAGCCGTACGTCATAAACCCAGAACCAGCTGAGATACAGGCCTACGACCCGGACGTAGTTGTGTACGAGCAGAAGCTGGGTGAGAAGGCCACGCCTGAGAGCGTGAGGAGGAGGTTCGAGGCAAGGGGGCTCGGCTCTCTCAGGGCCCTAAGGGAGGGCAAGGTCGTCATAATGGAGTACGACAGCCTCGCCCACTACGGGCCTAGCTTCTTCGACGCTGCTAGGACCCTGGCTGAGAGGGTGAGGTCGATCCTTGGGCTCCCTCAGCCTTAGGGGGCTGGAGGTAAAGAGCCTCTAGCACCCTGTTTATGTCGACGAACCTGTAAGAAGTCTTGATGGCGTTAAGCGACATGCGCTTGTACTCGTCCGAGGCGTACAAGTTGATAGCCTCCGTCAGGAACTTTGAGAACTCCGAGTAGTCCTTTTCGTCGATCTCCGAGGCCTCGGGGTCCACATATATGTTCACCAGCTCCCTGAGGTCCTCGCCAAAGAGCCAGCCGTTGACGCCGTGCTGAACTATCTCAACGGCTGCGCCGTCCCTGGACGACACTACGGGAACTCCGTTGGCCAGGGACTTCATGAAGCTGGTGCCGCTGGCCTCCCAGCCAGAGAATGGCGTGAAGGTCTGTACGTCGGCGCCTGGCTGAAGTACCTTGGCCTTGGGGACGTCGTAGTCCGGCACGTGTACCACGTTGGGGTAGACCTTAGCCAGCCTGTGGAAGGCCTTCATGTAGGAGACCCCGTCAGCGTCGCGTGGGTGGGCCTTGCCGCCTACCACGAAGAGGACGTCCTTTGGCTCGTTCTCCTGTATGTACCTGATAATGAAGTATGGTCTCTTGTACCTGGTGTTGCGCCTGAGCCAGACGACCACCGGCTTCTCCATGAAGGACTCATCAACGTCCTTGTAGGCCCTGACCATATTAAGCAGGTCCCTCTTGGCCTGGAGGTGCGCCTTCCAGAGCTCGTCCTCTGTTAC
Organism: uncultured Desulfurococcales archaeon; assembly: GCA_964343115.1. Lineage (GTDB taxonomy): Archaea > Thermoproteota > Thermoprotei_A > Sulfolobales > Acidilobaceae > Acidilobus. The sequence goes on along the minus strand of CAYFGU010000001.1, from coordinate 54,870 downwards.
AGAGTCAAGGCCCTTCGACGCAACCAGGGACCTTATGGAGGGGTGGACCCACCGGTCGAGGTCAACGCCGTTCGTGACATGACCTATGACTGAGGCGTACTTGGGGAAAGTCCTCTTGGTTATCTCCTCGTGCTTGGCGGAGACGGCGAACGTCGACTTAGCCCTCATCATCCCAATCTCAGTGAGGGTCACGAAGGGCTGCGGGTGCCCGAAGTTGAACTCCTCTGCCAGCACCTGCGTTGGGAAGGTGGGATGCCCCCATGGCCCTGGGGTATGCGTAGTGAAACGGAAGTTGTCGAACTCCGGCAAGGCCAGCATCACGAGGACCGTGTAGGCCTCCTGCAGGTCTATGTTCCTGACCCTCTCAAGGCCTACGTAATCCCTTAGGTACGCGGCCGATGCCTTGGCAAGCAGGACGTATTTGTATATGTTCTCCTCGTAGGACCCCTCTATGTACGTCCTCTCGCTGAGACCCCTTGCCCAAGTGGGGCACTCAGCCTCAAAGAACACGACCCTCGACTTCCCCCTCTCATACACCCAAGGCCTAACCACCACGCCCTCGCCGCGGACGCTGACCGTCATGGTAGGCTCCGGGCTCAGGACGTCCTCAAGCCTGAAGGGGTGCTCCTGGGGCCTCGGCTGAGGGTTGCCAGACTCGTCGAAGCTGTATGAAACGTAGCCGCGACGGTAGAGCAGGGTCAGGACGTAGTACCTCAGCCCGCGCCTGGCGGCCGCGTAGAACTTGTCCCCCTCTAGGACGCCCAGCCCCCCCGCGTACGTGTACAGCTCGTCCAAAGCTATCTCAGGCGTGACTGAGACGATCAAGTCCTTGTCCACGCGTGGCACCTCTGGCTGACCGTCAACCAGGAATTTTAGCATTAGTCCCCTTGCAGGCCGCGAGGATGTGTCCGTCCAGGTAGTCCCCCTCAAGCCCCCTCGACAGTAGCACGTCGCAGTTGGGGCCCCTGATGGACCTAATCTCATCACCGACGTATGTCCTGGCCCTACTCACCAGGGCAACCACGAGCTCGTCGCCCCACTCGCGGAGGACCTTGAAGGCGTCCTCGCCAAGGCATGAGGCGCGGAAGGTCCCTAGCCTTAGGGGGGTGAGCGAGGACTTAAGCTCGAGCAGTCTAGAGACAACCCCCCTGAGCTCAAGGTCCCAGGAGCCTTCGTCCCAAGGCATGGGGAGCCTGTTGTCTGGGTCCTGCCCTCCCCTCATCCCAACCTCGTCGCCGTAGTAGACGCTGGGCGAGCCAAACATATACGTCTCTAAGGCGAAGGCCCTCTCCACGAGGGTTGCGCTGCCCAGCTGGTCGGCGATGCGGGGGGTGTCGTGACTGCCGACCAGGTTGTACATGGAGTTAGCGACCTTCAGCGGGAGCCTAAGGTACTCAAGGTTGAGCCTGGAAGCGGCCTCACAGGCGGATATCCTGCCCCTAAGGAAGTCTAATATGACGCCGTAGGCCTCGTAGTTCATGGCCGAGTTGCCCACCTCGCCCATTGGGTAGACGCTGGCAGGCCCCATCACCTCCATTATGAAGGGCCTCTCCACTCCCTCCTCAGCGCATGAGAAGAGGGACCGCAGGAACCCGTCCGGGACGCCATGGGCTACGTCGACCCTGAAGCCGTCGACGCCCCTGCCGGCCCAGTGCCTAAGCACGTCGCAAAGCCTCCTCAGAACTTCGCGGCTTCCATGGTTGAGCTTCGGCATCGACCAGACGCCAGCGAATGTCTCATAAGGAGGCCTGGTCCCCCTTGGCGGCGATGGCCTCCCCTTACACCCCCTATCTATATAGTCGCCTATGGCGCGCCTCACGGCCTCCCTCACCTCCGCTGGGTCGTCTTCAAGGAACCTGTACCAGTTCCAGGTCTCCGAGGCCACGCCGCGGTCCAAGGCCTTCAGGAACTCAGCTGCGCAGGGGGAGGTGTGGTGTACCACTACGTCCAGGATCACCCTGAGCCCATCAGAGTGCGCCCTTGATATCAGTTCGTTGAACGCCTCGTCGCCGCCCAGGTCCTCGTCAACGGCTGTCTGGTCTATTACGTCATACCTGTGGTACGAGCCGGACCTGTATATGGGCGTCAGGTATATCGCCCTGACCCCGAGCTCCTTTAAGTAGCTGAGCCTGTTGGCAAGCCCTCTTAGGTCCCCTCCCAGCCTCTCCCTTGGCCTTCCCCCGGCCGCCCTCAGGGGGCCTCTTGAGCTTGAGAAGCTGTCCACGAAGACCAGATAGTATGATGTCCCCACAAACCAGGGGACCTCGTCACTTATCCCAGGCGGCACCCACGGCCTCTCGCTGCCCTGGCCGTCGAACCCGAACAGGTATGACCTCCTCCCCTCGGTCAGTTTGAATCTATATGCCCTCACGTCCGGCCTTGGGACCTTGACCTCGAAGTAGTCCCTGTAGGCGTCCCTTTCAACGAGGCTTCCCGGGTACTCCCTCCAGCCCTCCTCAGTGAGGGCCTGCAAGTACACCTCGTCAAACTCGTCCTTCACCGTGAAGAGCCTGGCTAGCCTAACCCCCCCGTAGCCGGAGTAGTAGCTCGGCCAGTTCTCGTCATGTAGAACCAGGTCCCAGTGGGTGCCCCCTTCCGAGGCTGCCTTCCTCAGCTCGCCGACCCCAACGTCTAGCACTGCCGCCATAACCCTGAACTTCCAGACCTCAAGCTCCTCCCGAGGCGAGGACTCGAAGTCCTCGTAGGGGCGGTAGAGGCTGTCCGCGTAGAAGTACCTATACACCCCCTCCCTGAGCCTCACCGAGGCCAGGCCCCTCTCCCCGAGGCGGGTAAGCTCGACCCTCCCGGGGAAGAATGCCGTGAACTCCGACACTACATAGAGGTGCCTGACGCCCTGAGGCCAGGGGTAGCTGAAGGTTACTACCGGCTCCCCTAGCCTCCTCCTTCCTAGCCTTGGTCTCCTGACCAGGTACATGTGCTTAGGCCGGCATCTGTAGCCCCTCATGGACAGCTTATTAATCATTTCAGATAGCTGGGGCTGGGCGGTCTAGGTTGAAGCTGTTCGAGTACGAGGCCAAGGAGATAGTGAGGAAGTACGGCTTCGAGACGCCCCGCGGGGTTGTCGTCAAGGAGGGAGAAGACGTAAAGAAGGCCATAGAGTCCGCCGGCCTCCAACCGCCCCTGGTCGTAAAGGCCCAGGTCCTGGTCGCCGGCAGGGGCAAGGCCGGGGGAGTGAAGCTGGCCAACAGCGTCGAAGAGGCCGTGGGCATAGCTCAGGCCATGTTCAAGACGCCTATCAAGGGGATTAGGCCCTCAATACTGCTGATAGAGCAGGCTATAAAGCACGACACGGAGCTCTACGCAGGCATCGTCATAGACAGGGCCGAGAGGAGACCGCTCATCCTAGTCAGCAAGTACGGAGGCATGGACCTCGAGGAGATAGCCAAGCAGCACCCCGAGGCCATAATAAGGTACTACGTTGACCCCGTCAGGGGCCTCAGGGGCTACGAGGCCAGGCTCCTTGGCAAGCAGCTCGGCCTGAACGGTAAGCAGCTCGGCAGCTTCGAGTCCTTCCTCACGACGCTTTACAGAGTCTTCACAGACTACGACGCTGAGCTTGCCGAGAGCAACCCATTGGCCCTGCTGCCCGACAGGGTGCTGCCCCTTGACGTGAGGGTGATAATTGACGACAACAGTCTATACAGGCACCCCGAGTACCAGGCGACTGAGAAGGAGAGGCTCGGGGAGCTGACGGAGAGGGAGATAGCGGCCAGGGACAAGGACCTTGCCTACGTTGAGCTCGACGGGGACGTAGGTGTCATCGGCAACGGCGCTGGGCTGACCATGACCACCATGGACCTCGTCTACGAGTTCGGCATGAGGCCTGCGGACTTCCTCGACGTGGGTGGCGGCGCAGAGGCCGAGCACGTTAAGGAGGCCCTAGAGTTCGTCATGAGCGACCCAAAGGTGAAGAAGGTGTTCCTTAACATATTCGGGGGCATCACGAGGGCAGACGAGGTAGCTAGGGGCGTCGTTATGGCGCTCAAGGAGCTCGGCGGCAGGGCTAAGCCGCTCGTGATCAGGCTGACGGGCACCAACGAGGAGCTCGGCAGGCAGATACTTAAGGAGGTCGGCATAGAGCCGTACACCGACCCGCTGGACGCGCTGGCGGCGCTCCAGAAGCTGTGAGGGTGAGACCATGGGGATACTTGTCGATGAGAGGACGAGGGTGATCGTACAGGGGATCACAGGCAAGGAGGGCTCATTCCACGCTAAGCTGATGCTCCAGTACGGGACCAAGGTAATTGCTGGCGTCACCCCAGGCAGGGGAGGCAGCACAGTTGAGGGCGTCCCAGTCTACGACACCATGGCGGAGGCCGTCAAGGAGCACCCTGAAGCCAACACCTCGATAATCTTCGTGCCCGCCAGGTTCGCGGCTGACGCCGTCTATGAGGCTGTTGACGCGGGGATCAAGGTCATCGTCGTGATAACTGAGCACATACCTGTCCACGACGCCCTGAGCTTCGTCAACTACTCCAAGGAGAAGGGGTCGGTCATAATAGGGCCTAACTGTCCAGGCATAATAACGCCAGGTAAGGCTAAGGTAGGCATCATGCCGGGCCACATCTTCACACCAGGCCCGGTCGGCGTAATGTCGAGGAGCGGAACCCTGACGTACGAGATAAGCTACTTCCTGACCAAGGCCGGGCTGGGGCAGTCGACGGTAATCGGTGTAGGCGGCGACCCAATAACGGGCCTGACGTTCCCTGAGGTCGCCGAGATGTTCGAGAGGGACCCGCAGACCAAGGCCATCGTCATGATAGGCGAGATAGGCGGTGACGCCGAGGAGAGGGTCGCGCTCATGGTAAAGCAGGGCAAGATAAGGAAGCCGGTAGTGGCCTTCGTGGCGGGCAGGACCGCTCCTGAGGGGAAGAGGATGGGCCACGCAGGCGCGATAATAATGCTTGGCACTGGCGCCTACAAGGACAAGGTCGCAGCGCTCGAGGACGCCGGCATAAGGGTCGCCCGCACCCCATACGAGGTACCAAAGCTGGTCCAGGAGGCCCTCTCGAGGGCCTGAGGGCCCCTCTACTCTAGGGCCTCCCTCCTCTTTCTTGACTGGACCACCTCGCTAGTCCCGCTCGCCACGACCTCATATAGCACCGCGGTTTTCCCCGCTCCGGGCCTCAGTAGTCTGCCCAGCCTCTGCACGAACTGCCTCCTGGAGCCAGTGCCAGAGACAAGTATGCCCACGTTTGCGTCAGGTATGTCGAGCCCCTCATCGCCTACCGTCGTGACGACCAGGACGCCCGAGCTAGCCTTCTTGAAAGTCTCCAGGGCCCTGGCCCTTTCGTCCTTGTCAAGCTCACCGTGCAGGAGGAGGGCGCCGAGCCTGCGGGCCAGCTCCTCGGCCTGCCTCTTGAACTGGGTGAACACTATGATCTTAGAGCCCCTGTTTAGCTCCTCCCTAGCTATCTCTACCACCTTGTCTAGCTTGCTCTGGCTCTCCTGGATCACCGACTGCATCTGGGCCCTTACCCTCAACGCCTCCACGGCCCTCGGCTCGCCTCTCTTGGCGGCCTCCAGGACCTCCTCGAAGGTTCTGCCCAAGGCGAGGGCCTGGTACTTCCTCCTCAGCTCCTCGTAGGCCTTCTGCTCCTCGGGCCTGAGCTTCACGGTCACCCTCTTAATTATGAATGGCGCGAGGTAGCCCTGCTCCATCAGCTCGGCCGCCCCCTTCTGGTAGACAATGCCGCCTACTAGTGGGAATATCTCCTCGTGCCTCCCGTCCTCCCTGACGGCCGTGGCCGAGAGCGCCATGCGGAACGGGGCCGGCATCCTGAGCGCTATAAGCTTGAACTTGTCAGCTGGTAGGTGATGGGCCTCGTCTATTATCAGCAGGGGGAACATGCCTGCCAGCCTGTCAACGTACCTCCAGGCCGTCTGGTAGGTCGTGACTGTTATGTACGAGAGCTTCTTCTCGTCACCGTAGTAAACCCCTAGTAGGCCAGCAGCGTCGGTGAACCTGACCACTGCGTCGTGCCACTGCCTAACGTGCTCCTTGGTGTAGGCTATTATGAGGGTCCTAACGCTTAGCCTCGCCAGAGCCGCCACCGCGACTACGGTCTTGCCAGCCCCCGTCGGCAAAACTATGACGCCCCTGTGCTGGTTCCTCTCCCACGCCTCGAGCGCCTCCTGCTGATAGGGCCTGAGCTGCCCAGTGAACCTCACCTCCCTCGGTAGTTTGCCGCCCTCCAGCAGGCCGACGCTGTCCTTGACCAGCAGCCCCCTCGAGCTCAGGAGCCTGACCACGTCGGCGTACAGGTATGGAGGCGCGGTGAACGACCTGGAGGCAGAGTCGTACTTCAGGCCTGGCTTGCCCAGGCCCTGGAGGACGGGCTTCAGGAGCGCCCTCGAGCTTATTACGAGGCGGCCGTCCCTGACGGCAACCTCTACTGCCCCCCTCTCGTCAAGGTACCTCTTGATGGCCTCATAGTCCTCGGGCACGACCTTGCTTTTCAGGCCCTCTAATGCCTTAAGTACGTCTGCTGGCCCAAGGGCCGACTGGGCAAGCCTCTTCTCATCTAGCTCGAATATCGAGGTGCCCTGATCCCTGCCCACGTACCTGGAGAACTCCAAGAGCTCCCTGAACTCCTCGTCGCTCAGCCACCCCCTGACCCTGAAGCGGGGCTCAGACGTCAAGCTGCTCATCCTCAGCGGGCCTGTAGCCCAGGACCTGCCTGGGCTCCCCCACGCCTAGGAGTTTGAGGAGCCTCCGGGCCTTAAGAGGTGGATCAGGTCTTGACGCGAGCCTGAGGCACTCGCCCACCACCTCGACCTTGTCGACCTCTGGCCACTCGAAGGGCGACAGGGAGACGTCGCGCCCACAGGTCTCAGCCACTACCTCCCGTACCTCAAGGCACCTCATGGATACAAAGCACCTCGCGTACACCTGGAGCCTGCCCTGCTCGTCTTGGTACAGCAACACCTCTACAAGGTTATGCTCGCTGTTGTAAAGGGTAGAGAACAGCTCAGCCACGTCGTCTCGGTCAACCGAGGGGAAAAGCTCGTCAAGGCAGGGCCCAGCTCCCTGCGTGGGTTCTAGATCATCCCTGGACAAGGCGGTCACCTCTTAAAACCCTCTTCACTGCTGGGCCCAGGACCTAGGTCGACCTCAGAGGTAAAGGGCTTTAGCAGACCTTGGCCCCAAGGGGGACGGGCTCTGCCACGGTTAGGATGACAGGCTTCTCGGAGTCGCCGCAAGGGGCGGCCAGGAGCATGCCCTGGCTGACCAGCCCCGCCATCTGCTTGGGCTTGAGGTTCGTGACGACTACCACGTACTTGCCTACCAGGTCCTCTGGCCTGTACCACTTCTGCAGGCCAGCCAGTATCTGCCTCTTCTCGGAGCCTATATCGACGGTCAGCTTGATCAGCTTCCTGCTGTTGGGTACCGGCTCGGCCGAGACCACCTTGCCAACCCTCAGGTCAAGCCTGGCGAACTCTGAGTAGTCGACCAGGCCCTCCTGCGCAGGCTGCTCAGAGCCCATCACGCGCCACCCTTGTCCTCCTTGCCCCTGTACCAATCCTCCTTGCCTAGGTAGGGCTGCCTCATGGTCAGCCCTATCCTGAGCGCTGCCAGCCTCCTAGAGGCCCTGCTGACCTGAGTGACCCTGACCCTCACCACGTCACCTATCTCAATGACCCTCCCGCTCTCCCTCCCCTTGAACGACCTGGTCTCCTGCTCGAAGTCCACGTCCTCGTCCATGATCTGGCTCCTGTGGACGAAGCCGTCGGTCGGGCCCAGGCTGACGAAGACGCCGAACTCCCTGGCCTCCCTGACGACCCCCATGCTGACCTCCTGCAGTAGGGGCTCGTAGGCCAGCACCCTGTACCTGACGGGGAAGTAAATCTGTGGGTCGTTTGGAAGAACGAAGCCGTCTCCCTGGACCTCAGCGTCCATGACACCAACTATTATGCCAAGGGTCTCGTCGACCTGCCCCTCAAGCTCTTCCCTGAGAGAGTCAAGGACTGCCTTGTTCAGGTCACCGCTCAGCGCCAGGTCAGGCCTCACGCCGACCCACTCATGTATAGTGTACTCCGCGTACAAGCCGACCCCCAGCTTGGTCCTCTCCCCAGCGTTTTGTGGAGGCCTTTAAGCTCTCTGCCTCGTTAGGAGCGCGAAGTCGGATGGCGCGCGGGCCTGCTCCGCCTGAGGAGAGGTTCAGGGCAGTGCAGCTCCTGAGGGCCGCGAGGAAGTTCTTCTCGCTGACCGAGCTCTCTCAGGCCCTTGGCATGCCGGCCCCAACTCTCTCCAGGTACGCGACGGGCTCCACGCTGCCCTCAGAGGGCAACGCGAAGGCCATCATAGACGGCCTCCTCTCCAGGGACCTGTTGACGTCCATGGTCGCCAAGGCGGTGAGGGTCTACGGGGGCTTCTACGACATAGCTGGCGTCACGCTCGACCCCCACGCGCTGACGCTTGTCTCCGAGTACGCCGTCAGGCGCTTCCAAGGCAACTTCGACAGGGTCCTGACGCCGGAGGCTGGCGGCATAAGCTTAGCCACCGCCATAGGCATGGCCTCGGGGAGACCCATCGTTGTCGCGAGGAAGCAGAGACCGCCAAGCGAGGGGCCCGTGCTCGAGGCGGTCTCGCTGGCGGGGCCAGCCACGTACACAGTCTTCTACGTCACCAAGAGGGAGCTGCCCCGAGACTCCAAGGTACTCCTCGTTGACGACTTCAGCATACATGGTCATACCATGAGGGCCCTCGTCGAGCTCGTGAGGAAGGCGGGGGCCAGGGTCGCGGGGGAGCTAGTCATAGTTGGGGTCGGGGACGACTGGAGGGTCTCCGAGGACGCTGAGGCCCTGCTTGAGATCAGGGGGTGAGGCGGGGAAGCAGGTCCCTGAGCCTCTGGGCCACCAGAGGGGCCACGTCGATCTGGGAGACCATGGACGAGGACGCCGGCGTCGTGTTGGCGGCATGTACAACCCTCAGCCCGGCCTCGCGGAGCCTGACCTCCGCGCCTGGGGCCAGGAGCGCGTGGGCGACCATTACCTCCACGTCGGTCGCGCCTAGGGACCTCAGCATCTGAGCCGCCTTAGCTACGGTGGTACCCGTGCTTATTATGTCGTCCACTATCACGACCCTCCTTCCCGATACGTTTATCTCCTTTGGCCTCATGGTGACCTCGCCTGTCACCCTGTCCCTCTGCTTCTCAATGTAGTCATAGCCAACGCCTAGCTCCGCCGCAAGGTCCCTCGCCCTGGGAAGGGCCCCCAGGTCAGGCGAGAGCACCACGACGTCGCCCCTGAGCCCGATTAACCTTGCCATATAGGGGAACGGGCGCACGCTCAGGGCCTGCCCAGGGAAGTGCCTGAGGCTATCCTCTTTGTGAATCTCAACGGTGACCAGGGACGAGTACCCAGCTGCCCACAGGGCCCTCATAACGGCCCTTATGCTGACGGCCTCGCCCTCGAGGAAGGCCCTGTCCTGCCTGGCGTAGGCCATGTAAGGCGCGACGAGCACGGAGGCCATCGACCCCGCCTCCCTCAGGGCGTCGGCTATCAGGATCGAGGTGACCAAGGACCTGTCCTGGTCAGGGTACATAGTCTTAACCACGACGACCTGCTCCCCCTTCACGTTGCAGGTGAGCCTGACGTAACCCTCCCCGTCAGGGAAGGCCTTGTACTGAGGCTCGCAGAGCCTTGCCCCAAGAGAGGAGGACAGGGAGGCGGCGAACGTCCTTGAGGTCTCGTCCGGGCCCGTCAGAACCGTTACCAAGTCGCTCCCCCTGCGGGGAGACCATGAGGTCGAATAAAAGCGGTGTAGGCCCTCAGCCTGGTCCTAGCCCTGGTCATCTGGGCTCAAGGCCCCCCAAGTCCTCACCGGGCCCAGAAGGGGGAGGTCGCGCCCCTAAGGCCCTCAGCAAGGGCCCTGATTACATCATTTGGCGTGAGCTCCTGCCTGACGTAAAGCTGCCAAAACCATCTCGGCATCCCCCTCATAAGGTCAGAAGACGACCTGTAGGAGATGGCCAGCAGGGTCAGGGCCCTCGAGACAGCGGCCATCCTCACAAGCGATGACAAGCTGTCGGAGTAGAGGGCCCTGGCCCTGGTCATGTCGTCAGTCCCCGCCTCGGCAAGGGCCCTAGCTAAAGCCATTGACGAGAGTATTGCTGGCCTGTTGCCCTCGCCGCTCCAGGCCATCACTAGGCCAGCGGCCTCTCCGACCCTGAAGGAGCGGCCCCCAAAGAGCGTGGGCCTCGCGAAGACCGCTATCGGAGCCCCCCTGAAGTCTACCACCTCCGTGGGGCCCACCCTCTCCCTGAGGTACCTGTCCAGGAGCGACCTGAGAAGGATCACGTCCCTAGCCCCCATGAAGCCCAGGCCCGCGTTTACCATACGCCCGCCTGAGTCGTAGGGGAAGACCCAGAGGAGCCCGCCTGACGAGGGCCTGAAGTCGAGCCAGGCGGCCTCAGGGTCCCACCCCCTCACCCTAGCTATGACCCTCACGGCTAGTATCGAGCTCTCGGCCTCAACACCATAGGGCCCCCTGGCGTCCACGACGACGTTGCCAGCCCTCTCCCTCCAGGCCGACCGCACCAGGGAAACCCCCAGTCCAACCGCCTCCTCCCTGAGCGCTGAGACCAGCCGGGGCTTGTCTATGATAGCCCACTTCGGTGAGCCCTTCAGCTCGACCTCGGTCAATGGGACCCCGTCTATAAGCACCCCGACCCTCCTCACGACGGTCTTTATTACGCCGGCCTCCCTGACTATCTCCTCTACCTGAGGCTCAAGCGTTACCTGCTCCCCGCAGGGCTTCTCGTACCTGGGGAGGGGGTCATAGGCCGTCACCTTGAACCCCTCCTCTGCCAGCCTTAGGGCTGCCACGGAGCCAGCGACGCCGAGGCCTACCACCTCGACCTCAGAGGTCAATATTTGAAGCCTCCGGCCTCTGCACCACAGCTGGGCGGTGGGCCAATAAATGGAGATCCAGCTGCCTGTTGAGCTGACTAGGAGCAGGAGTGGCCTTCACGCCAGGAGATCAATAATCGTCGTCCTCGGCGGGGCCCGCCAGGACGTGATATCTAGGCCGACGAGACCCGGTAAGGGCACGTACAGCAGGGGGGAGGCGGGGGTTGCCTCCGTTAGCCTCGGCAGGGGCGAGCTCGCGGTCCTCGTGACCCTAACCATGGGCCCAAGGAGGAGGGTAAAGGGGTTCCTGGCGGTCTACGACGACAGCGGGGCCGAGCGCCTGCGGGTCAAGTACGAGAGGCTAAAGGTGAGGCTCTCCAGGGGCTCGCCCGAGCTCTCGTGGGCTGTTGACAGGGCCGTCGAGGTCCTTGGCCTGGGGCCGTACGTGAGGCGCAAGAACTATGGAAGGCCTGGAGGAGCTGGCGGACAGGGTTAGGCGGGCGGTCTCCGCTAAGGGCGGCAAGGTAATATATGAGCAGGACGAGGTACAGGGAGACCCCTCCCCTGGCCCCTCCATAGAAGAGGTCGACGTCCCCCCAGCCCTCAGGGACGCCCTGAGGTCCAGGGGTATCGAGAGGCTGTATGGGTTCCAGTGGGAGGCGATAAAGCTGATCGAGGGCGGCAAGGACGTAGTTCTGGTCGCAGGCACCGGTACCGGGAAGACGGAGGCCTTCCTTATCCCCCTCCTCAAGAGGGGCCTGAGGGCAAGCGGCGAGGTCAGCTCCATACTGGTCTACCCCACCAAGGCCCTGGCGAGGGACCAGGCCAGGAGGCTCTCCTCCCTGATCTCCGGCACTGGGGTCTCGTATGCCGTGCTAGACGGCGACACGCCCAGAGACGAGAGGAGGAGAATCTACGAGAACCCGCCCGCCGTCCTTATAACGAACCCCGACATGCTCCACGTCGGTCTCGCCCTCTCTAAGGACTTCAGGGACCTCGTCAGTACGGCCCAGCTCTTGGTGCTCGACGAGCTACACGTGTACCAGGGCGTCTTCGGCTCACACGTCAAGTGGCTCCTCTATAGGCTTCAGGACGTCGTCGGGTCCGGCGTCCAGCTAGTCGGCTCAGGGGCGACCATAGGTAACCCCGAGCAGCTCGGCTCGCAGCTCTTCTCAAGGGAGGTCTCGGTGGTGAGGGGGCCCAGGAGGAGGAGGGGCTCGGCCGCGCACCTCTTCGTGGACTACGGCAACAACAGCAGGTGGACGTTCACCTCATACCTGACGTCAGCGCTCGCTAAGGCTGACCTCAAGGTCCTCGCCTTCACCGACTCCCAGCAGATGGCCGAGCTGGTGGCCCGAATAGCCAAGCGCTCCTTCAACGTTGAGGTAGGCGTCCACCGGGCTGGGCTGCCGGCCGAGCACAGGAAGGAGGTCGAGAGGGACTTCGCCGAGGGCAGGCTCAGGGCCGTGGTAGCGACTTCGACCCTCGAGCTGGGCATCGACATAGGGGACCTGGATGCTGTAGTGATGGCGTCCCTTCCCAAGAGCTTCTCAAGCTACCTCCAGAGGGCCGGCAGGGCTGGGAGGAGGGGGAGGCCTGGCGTCATAGCCACGCTCCTCGGTGACGACCCGATCGAGGCCTACTACGCCTCCAGGCCGGCCGAGTTCTTCAACAGGCCCCCGGACCCCGGCTACGTAGAGCCCTCGAACAGGGAGATCGCGAGGCTCCACCTGGCGGCCCTGGCCCTTCAGAGGGGGTCCCTGAGGGTCAATGAGCTCCCTCCCCAGCTCTCGGCCGTACTAGATGACCTAGCCAGGGCGGGCGTGGTCAGGGCCCTAGGGGACAGGCTATTCGTAGCCCCAAGGCAGGCCTCTCAGTATCTCGAGGGCAGGGGGCTGCGCAGCACTGGCCCGATGGCGAGACTCTACCACAAAAGCCGCCGCATAGGGGAGAGGGAGATGCCCATGGCATTGTACGACCTACACCCAGGCGCCGTATACTACCACGGCGGCAAGGTCTACCTGTCGACGTCCTTTAACCTGGACGGCCTGAGGGTCGACCTCGCCCCCCTGCCAGAGAGCGTCTCCTTCTACACAAAGCCCCTCTACGACATAGACGTAGCCGAGGTGTCGGGCGAGGAGTCGAGGCTCGCTGGCCCGGTCAGGCTCGTCTACGGCGACGTACACGTTGTCGTCAGCGTGAAGGGCTACGTAATAAGGGAGGAGCTCTCGGGGGGCCTTGTCTCAGAGGTCTACTACGAGAGACCCCTGACATGGGACTACTGGACCAAGGGCGTCATGTTGAAGTACCCACTTCTGGACTTTGACACCGTTGAGCAGGGCCTCAGCGCGTACCACGCCCTAGAGCACGTCCTTATATCGGCCTCCAGGCCCGTCGTCGGGGCCAGCGACACAGACCTAAGCGGGGTCAGCTACCCGACCGGCCACATAGTTATCTACGACTCGCACGTCGGCGGCAACGGGGCCTCCAGGCTCGTCTTCGAGAGGCTTGAGGAGGTCCAGGTCATGGCTGAGTCCATAGTGGGCTCCTGCACGTGCGAGGACGGCTGCCCCAAGTGCGTCTTCTCGCCCTACTGCGGCAACAACAACAGGTTCCTTTCGAGGAAGGGGGCGCTGAGGGTCCTGCGCAGCCTCAGGGCCGCCGAGGTTCAGAAAGCCGAGGAGGTGCCGCGCGGGGGGCTTAGGGCGGCCTAGCCCTCGACAAGGGGCGCCTTAACAGGCTGAGGGCCCCTGACGACTATGACCTCCTTGCTGGCCTCCTCAAGGGTCAGGCCCTTGGGTTCCGGCGTGAAGGCTACTGTGACCCCTAGGCCAAGCAGCCCTACCATCGCAAGCATCCAGAAGAGAACGGGGAGGCCGTAGCCGGCCTTTATGAACGGGAGGACCATGGTTGATATCGCAGCCCCAAGCTTGCCAGCGGCCGCGCTTATGCCGTGGCCTGTCGACCTGTACTTGACCGGGTAGACCTCGGCCGGTATTATGAAGGTCGTCGTGTTGGGCCCAAGGTTAAGGAAAGTGAAGGTCAGGCCGAAGAGGACGTACTCGATCGCGCCCCCCAGGCTTAGAAGGCCGGCGTAAGATAGCCCTAGCAAGGCGTAGATGGCTGAGAGGACCCCGAAGCCCGTGATCTGAAGGGGCTTCCTGCCAGCGCTGTCAACGAGCCAGGCAGCTATGAAGTACCCGGGTATTCCTATAAGGAGAGGCGTGCCTGACCTGAGCACCTGGTCGAAGAGCGTCTTGCCGGGGACCATCGTCGACGTTATGGCGCCCGAGAATATGCCCGTCCCGTACAGGGCTATGTCCATGAGGAGCCAGGGGACGGCGGTGCCTATGAGCGTGACCCAGAACGTTCTTAGGAAGTCCGTTACGCCCCAGTCCGCTGCCCTGGCTTCCTCGCGCAGCCCGCCGTCACTCCCGGAGGCTACTAGCCTTATGCCGTGCTCGGCCTCCCGCCTGTTGCCCTTGACGAGGAGGGCGTACCTCGGCGTCTCTGGTATGTGCCTCCTCCAGTAAATCACGGCAAGCGGAGGTATGGCGCCGACGGCCGCTATCGCCCTCCAGGCCAGGTCTGCGGGCAGGTAGGCCGTAGAGGCGAGCCCTACAAGCACGGCCGTGGCTATGCCAAGGCCCTGCATGGAGAAGACCAGGGCGACCATCCTCCCCCTGTTCTTGGTAGGCGCGTACTCGCTGGCTATGGTTGACGAGGCCGGGTAGTCGCCGCCTATCCCGAGCCCCATCACGACCCTTGCTGCCAAAAGCTGGGTGAAGTTAGCCGCGAAGGCGCTCGCCAGGGCGCCGGCGCTGAGTATCGCGGCCTCTATCCCGTAGATCCTCTTCCTGCCCAGGAGGTCGAGCAGCCTGCCGAAGATAAGCTGGCCAGCCATGGTAGCCCAGAGGGATGCCGAGGCCAGGACGCTAGCCTGGGCCGTGCCCAGCTTCCAGAGGCTACCGAGGACTATCAATATGACAGATATGTTGAAGAGGTCATAGGCGTCCGTGAAGAAACCCATGCCCGACATCAATATTACCTTGAGGTGCCCCGCCGTCAGCCTGTCAACCTCGAGACCCTCGAAGGGACTCCTGGCCCTAACCTGTGACATCCTGTGACCCGGGCTCTGTTTCTACAGAGCCTATTTAAGCAAATCTACAGCATATATAGCCCTCTAAAGAGCTTGCTATAAACTATATTGAACTTTATAGGAGAGACCCCTTAATAGGACCTCAGCGACCTGAGGCCTGACCGGACATGGAGGCGCCTGAGGCACCGCGGGACCTGCTTGAGGCCGCCAGGGATGTCATCGGCAACGCCTACGCCCCGTACTCCAAGTATAGGGTGGCCGCGGCCGTGAGGGCCTCCTCGGGCAGGGTTTACCGGGGGGTTAACGTCGAGAACGCGAGCTACGGCCTAACCGTGTGCGCGGAGAGGGTCGCTGTATTCAGCGCGGTGGCCGCAGGGGAGAGGTCGATAAGGGAGGTGCTAGTCCTGACCGAGAGGGGCGAGCCGGCCCCTCCCTGCGGCGCATGCCTCCAGGTGATATCAGAGTTCGGCGACGACGAGACGGTGATATACTCTGTCTCTCTGGAGGGAGGGAGCAGGACCTGGAGGCTGAGGGACCTGCTCCCGGTCAGGTTCGGGCCGTCGCACCTGGGCCCTCAGAAGTAGGGCCTCATGGCGTAGTTTATGGCCTCGAACGTCAGCGGGTGAGGGCCTGGGACCCAGGCCAGGTTCTTGGCCGACAGGTTGTTCTCGATGGCGACCGCAAAGACGGCGCTGAGGTCGGCCGCGTTGTGGGCGTACGCCTGGAAGCCGAGGACCCTCAGGCTCTCCCTCTCTAGCAGTATCTTCATCCAGCCCTCCCTATGGCCAACTATCTGGGACTGGGCGTCGCCGGCCAGCCTGTAGAGAACCACCTCGTAGGGCACGCCGCTCGCCTGCAGCTCTTCCTCTGAGTAGCCGACGACCGCGATCTCGGGGTAGGTGAATACCGTGTACGGGACGGAGTGGTAGTTGAACCTGTAGACCTCCCTTCCGCCTGCGAGTATGTTCTTGGCCGCCACTATGCTCTCCTTGACGGCCGCGTGGAAGAGCATCGCCCTCCCCGTAACGTCGCCGGTCGCGTAGACGTTAGGCAGCGTGGTCTTCATCCCCGGGGTGACCTTTATGGCCCCCCTGTCGAGCTCAAGCCCCTGGGCCTGGAGGGCCTCCAGGCCGTAGCCCTTGGTCCTCGGCCTCCTGCCGACAGCCATGAGTACCTCCTCGGCCTCGAGCTCGAGCTCCCTGCCGTCCTTAGACCTGGCCCTCAGGACCTTGCTCTCCCCCCTCCTGTCTATGCCAGCCGCCGAGAAGCCGAGGTGAACCTCGACGCCTGCCTCCTGCATCCTCTGCAGGGCCGCCTTGGAGACGTCCGGCGGCATGTTGGGCAGCAGCCTGTCCATCATCTCGACAATGGCGACGTGGACGCCTATCCTCGAGAGCATGTCCGCGACCTCAACCCCTATGTAGCCTCCCCCTATTATCACGAGCGACCTCGGGGGCTTCCTCATGGCCTTCCTGTAGGCGAAGAGGTGGTCGCTGCTTATCGTGAACTCCTTCCCTGGTATGTTAAGGACCACGTTCTCGGCACCGGCCCCTATTACGAGGTTCCTGGTCTCAACCTCGAACTCCCCCTCCTCCGTGGACACCCGGACCCTGTTGGGCCCCTCCACGGTGGCCCAGCCCTTGACGAAGGTCAGGTTGGGCTCGTGCTCCTTGATCTCCTCCATGTGCTGCTCGTACCTTATGTCCTGGACCCACTCCTTCAGCTCAACGGCGGCGCGCCAGACCTCCTCAGGGTCCACCTTGTTCGTGGTGGAGGTGTAGTCGAGGATCCTGGTCCTGACGGCCTTCGACGGTATGCAGCCCGCGTAGAGGCAGTCGCCTCCTAGGTTCCCCTTCTCGTCAACCATCAGCACTGCCTGGCCGGCCCTCGCGAGCTCGAAGGCGCCAGGGTATGACGCGCCCCCGCCCCCGATGAAGGCGGTGTCGACCCTTCTAGGTACGTTCATGCTTTCCCCCTTACTTGGGGACAGACTGTATACAGTACTTTTAAAGTTTTTCCTTAACCTTTAAAGCGCAGCTCAGAGGAAAGTCGCTCATCACGCCTTCAGAGTCGCTCCACCCTCCTCACCGCTGCGCCCCCTGCGCGCCCCCGCCACCTAAAACGCCCTGCAGCCCTAGAAGCGCGTGGGCCCGGGGGGATTCGAACCCCCGACCGCCCGGTTATGAGCCGGGCGCTCTACCTTGCTGAGCTACGGGCCCCGTGGCCATATTTGGCCCTCAAGGACTCTATAAACCTTTGCGCGCCAACATATGAGGTAAACCATGATCCCCCCAGCTAAAAGGTTAAAAACGACCTGTAGGCCTATATCCTCCTGGGAGAGCCCTTGACGGCCCAGGCCATTGTTATGATCAACACTGACGTGGGGAAGGAGAACGACATATTCAACCAGCTCCTGAAGATCGACGAGGTCAAGAAGGTCTACATGGTGTACGGCATCCACGACCTCGTGGTCTTCGTGGAGGCCGAGAACATGGAGAAGCTGAGGACCCTCATCACTGACAAGATAAGGAAGCTTGACGGGGTAAAGAGCACGCTAACGAGCGTTATTGTCGTGGGTGAGGAGAAGAAGTAAATAAAATAGAAAGATTTATTTTAAAAGCCTTTGCTGTCCTTTAGGTACCCTTCTCCTTTCCCGTAGGCTGCACTGGCACCCCCATGTGATGCAGGTCCAGCCCCAGCAGGCTCCTACCGCCGGTCTCAAAGCCCACGGCCCACCAGACCGCCGAGGCGCCCGCCCCGACGGCCGCTATGGCGCCCACCGTGACGGCTGAGGCGAGGAAGCTGTTCGCTAGCGATGGGAGGTATGTCAGGAGCCCGGTTATAGCCCCCGTCACTATCCAGACGGCCGCCCTGATCGCGGAGACGTAGGTGCCCCTGACGTTCGTTGGGAAGAGCTCGGGCTCGAGGAGGGCCCTGGAGGCCCAGGTGAGCTCGAGCGGTATGAAGTTCAGCGCGAAGAGGGCGAAGACGAGGGCCGTCAGGCTGAAGCCCGACGCGTACGAGAACACCGCGAGGAGGGCCCACAGGACTGCCTGAAGGGAGAAGGATAGGACCGCGAAGGACCTCCTCTCAATCCTGTTGGTCACGTATAGGCCGGCCAGCACGCCAACGGCCGTCATGAGGAACCCGCCCACCATGGGCACTATCGTGTAGGAGGGCAGGCCGAAAAGGCTGGCGTTGCCGAAGAACGCGTAGGTCACGCCGTATGTTATATACACGAAGGCCACGTCCTGGGATATGCCAAGGACGAGGAGGGTGGCTATCCTTCCCCACATTCCGACCGTTGGCTCGACCGGCTGCGCCTGGCCGCCCTCGACGCTCTTCCAGGCCTCATCGACCTTCATGACGCCCTTCTTAATGGCCATCCACGGCAGGCTCTCCGACGCCTTGAGCCAGGCTATAACGAGGGCCGCTACGGGGGCTATGTACATGAGGAGCAGCGCCGTCTCCGTCTGCGCGCTTGATGCGTGGAGGAGCAGGGGCACGAAGGCGAGGGCGACGCCCAGGTTCCCGAAGTTAGGGGCGAGG
This sequence comes from uncultured Desulfurococcales archaeon, assembly GCA_964343115.1. Lineage (GTDB taxonomy): Archaea > Thermoproteota > Thermoprotei_A > Sulfolobales > Acidilobaceae > Acidilobus. The sequence goes on along the minus strand of CAYFGU010000001.1, from coordinate 36,347 downwards.
ACAAGCAGCCTGCTCCTGTGCTCAGGGCTCACGCTCTCCGCTATGGCGACCAGGACAGGGGTCTCAAGGCCTATGGCTGCCATGCCGACGAGGGCCATGGACACTATCATCAGGGTCAGGCCCGCAGGAGAGCTAGTCGAGAAGACATTCACGTAGAGGGGTATGTACAGGAGGAGGCCTATGATTATCAGCCCGCTCGTTATAAGGAAGGCGCTCCTCCTGCCGGCCCTGTCGGTCAGGTAGCCGGCCAGCAGCGCACCGAGGCCCCCGAATATGTAGGGGAGGCTGTAGCCGAGCCACTGGTAGCGTGAGGGCACGACGCCGCTGGCGTCGCTGACTGGGCCGTAGCTCTCTGCCAGGCCGTACACTATCATGCCCAGGGATAGGGCAGTGAAGGTGGCCCAGGGGAACCCAGACCTAGGGGAGCGCTCCAACTCTCCCACGTTTGCGCGATCCCCCTTCAGACCTTATAAGTGAACATACTCCTATCACCATGAAATTTAACTTAATTAAGTAAAAACTCTTTTGGGAGGCCCAGCTAAGGACCCTTTATCGGCCCGCCTGAAGCCCTTTTAACCATCGGAAGTCGTCGGTCCCGACGCCGGGATGGGCGAGGGCAGGCTGGTCACAGTAGCTATTGACGACACTGACAGCCAGTACGGGGGCTGCACCACCCACCTGACCGGGGTCCTGCTAAGCGAGCTCCGCGGAAGGGCCAGGCTCGCCGACTACCCTCTCCTGGTCAGGCTCAATCCCAACATACCCTGGAAGACGAGGGGTAACGGGGCCACGGCCCTCAGGCTCCTCTATGACGGTGACCCAGGCGACCTCCTAGAGCTGGCCTGGCAGCTGGCTCAGGAGTACACCACCCCACGGCCACCGCTCCCTGGGAAGTCCCCTGGCGTCGTTGTCGCTGAGGGCCCTGTCTGGTCAAACCAGCGCCTCAGGGGCCTCTACGCCCAGGCCCTAAGCGACGTTGTGACCCAGGACGTCGCCCTCAGGGCCCTCTCTGGGGCAGGGGCCACGCACAGGGGAGGCAGGGGCGTGATAGGGGCCGCGGCGGCCCTGGCCGCCCTAGCGCCAGGCGACCCCTACACCTTCGAGCTCACCTTCTACAGGCAGCCGGAGCTCTGGGGGACCGAGAGGTGCGTGAGCTTCCCCGAGGCCTTCAGGGCCGAGTCCTCCTCTTCCTTTACCATCAACAACGTTGACCTTGAGTTAGGCGTTGTCGCCGCGGCTCCCTCGGGGCCGGACCCCGTCCTGGCTGGGTTCAGGGGCCTCGAACCTGGGGAGCTCTGGCGCTTCGCCGAGGCCCTGTGCGAGAGGCCCCACTTCGCCGTCCTCTACAGGTCTAACCAGCACACGGGGCTCCACCTGAGGGAGGCGAGGCCCGCCCCTTACAGGTCGGTCCTGGTGAGGGGCGTTGTCTCATCGCGCCCAGAGGTCGGCCCAGGGGGCCACGTCTTCGTTGAGGTCTCGACCCCCTATGGCAACGTCGTGGTGGCCTTCTTCAGGGAGACGGGCCCCCTTCAGAGGGCGGCCAGGTTGCTGGCCCCCGGCGACGAGGTCGAGGTCGGGGGCGGGGTGAGGCCCGGCGCGGGCCGGGACGATGTGGTTCTGGCAGCGGAGCTGATGAGGGTGCTCAGGGTCTCCAGGGCAAGCCTGAGGCTCCCCCCGAGGTGCCCCAGGGACGGGTCCACGATGGAGAGGGCTGGCAGGGGCAAGGGCTTCCGGTGCCCGAGGTGCGGCCTAAGGGCCCCTGAGGGGGCCGCCGTCGAGGTTGAGCTTCCCAGGGCCCTGATGCCAGGGACCTACCTGCCAAGGCAGGGCAGGCTCAGGCACCTGACCCCGGCCGGGCTTCCCCTGCCTGAGCTCCAGGGCCTACCTATGTCGCTTGAGGTCGCCCAGGTTCTCAGGGTCTACGGGGGCCTCGGACAACCCCCCGGTTAACGCCCCCCTGCTTCCTATGGATCCCACCAGCTACACTGTCGGGGCACCCCTTGACTTCTCCTGGAGGTCAGGCGCGCCCAGGGACCTGCCGGAGGGCCTGACGTCACGGTCTACGTCAGGTCTGTTTGTACAACGTGCTTTTCGTCCAAATAACATGTTTAAATATTAGTAATTATAATAATTACAACTATTCATGAGATATCGCCCCATCCCCGGCGGACTGGGAGCGCAGAGGAACCTGAGGGGTGTGCGGCTGCTGGGGGTCCCTGGCTTAAAAGGACCCCTCGGTTTCCCCTGGAGCCCACCGCCTAACGTCGCTCAGCGTATATTATCGCCCTCCGCGCAGCTACCTGGGGGAGCCCTTGTACCTGGAGCTGAGGTTCCACGGCAGGGGAGGACAGGGGGCGGTCACGGCCGCCACCATACTGGCCAGGGCTGCCCTCCTCGAGGGGAAGTGGGCCCAGGCGATCCCTAACTTCGGGGCCGAGAGGAGAGGCGCCCCAGTCGAGGTCTACGCCAGGGTCTCCGATGAGCCTATCCAGGTCCACTCCAGCGTCGTGAACCCTGACGTGGTGGTCGTACTGGACTACGAGCTGATAAAGATCGTTGACGTGACCTACGGCCTGAAGCCCGGGGGGACCATCGTGATAAACTCCCCGGTTAACCAGAGCCCCTTCCCTGGCTTCAGGACGCACTGCGTCGACGCCACCAGGATAGCCAAGGAGCTGAACCTTGTCGTGAGCGGGTGGCCCACCGTGAACACGGCCATGCTCGGCGCGCTTAGCAGGGCCACGGGCATCGTAAGCATAGACTCGACCGTCAAGGCCATATCCGAGTACTTCGCCTCGCCATCGCTTGCCAGGGCCAACGGGGAGGCTGCCGTCAGGTCATTTAACGAGACGAAACCTTGTTAGGTGTGGGCTTAACAAGATAAGCCTAGACGGTACATATAAACACTATTTAAGGTGGCGTTCGGTATCCAACTACGGGTACATGTGGGGGATAGCTTGGCTCGCACCTCCCAGTCCGCGGTGGTTGAGGAGCCCAAGACGTTTTGGGCGGCGCCAATATCATACCCCGAGCCCGGCTCCTCGGGGAAGACGGGCCTCTGGAGGACCGAGAGGCCCGTCGTGCGCCTCGATAAGTGCATAAAGTGCCTCTTCTGCTGGCTCTACTGCCCGGAGGACACCATATTGAGGAGGGAGGACGACTACGTCTACGTTGACTACGACTACTGCAAGGGGTGCGGCATCTGCGCAGACGTCTGCCCGACCCACGCGATAGAGATGGTGCCTGAGGCGGTGGGTGGGGAGGGATGACCCAGAGGGCCCTCACCGGTAACCACGCCGTCGCTGAGGCGGTCAAGCTGGCCAGGGTCAAGGTGATAGCAGCGTACCCCATAACGCCCCAGACCACGATCGTTGAGAGGCTCGCCGAGATGGTAGAGAAGGGGGAGCTGGAGGCCAAGATGGTAAGGGTAGAGAGCGAGCACTCCGCCATGGCGGCCACCCTAGGCGCGGCCGCAGGCGGCGTCAGGGCCTTCACGGCGACCTCAAGCCACGGCCTGCTCTACATGCACGAGGTGCTCTGGTGGACGTCAGGGGCGAGGGTCCCTGTCGTCATGGCCGTCGTCTCCAGGGCCATAGGGCCGCCTTGGAACATACACAACGAGCACAGCGACACCATGGACCAGAGGGACACTGGGTGGATAATATCGGTTGCCCAGGAGAACCAGGAGGCCTTTGACCTGACGCTCCAGGCGTTCAAGATAAGCGAGGACCCGAGGGTCTACCTGCCCATGATGGTCTCCCTCGACGCATTCATACTGTCGCACACCGTCGCCCCCGTCGACATACCGTCCCAGGAGGACGTGGACTCCTGGCTCCCGCCCAGGAGGCAGCCCTACGTGATAACGCCGGAGAGCAACGTCGTCATGGGCAACATAGCGAACGACGAGGACTACTACATGATGAGGTACTCCATACATGCCGCCATGCAGGCGGCCAAGAGGGTCATAGGCGAGGTTGACGCCGAGTACGGCAAGGCCTTCGGGAGGTCCTATGGCGGCCTCCTCGAGTGCTACCTCTGCGACGGCGCTGACTACGCTGTCGTGATTACGGGCAGCTGGGCCGGCGACGCCAAGAAGGCCGCCCAGGATCTCAGGAGCGAGGGGATAAGGGTAGGGGTTGCGAGGGTCAGGTTCGTGAGGCCGTGGCCTGAGGAGCTAATAAGGGAGAGGCTCTCCACCATGAAGGGCGTCATAGTATTCGACAGGAGCGTGTCCTTCGGCAGCTACGGCCAGCTGTTCGCTGACACCGCCGCGACCCTCTACGGGTCCACATCCATAAGGGGCGTGGTGGCTGGCCTGGGGGGAGTTGACGTGAGGCCCTCCGACTTCGCTGACGAGGTTAGGGACTTCGTGTCCAGGGTAGAGGAGAAGGGAAGAGTCTACGAGCCGCAGAGGTGGCTGCTGCCCAGGAAGTACGCGAGGCTTGTCAAGGAGGTGGTCGCCTGATGCCCATAAGGCTGGCGGACCTGCCGAGGAGGAGGTACAACATGCCGGGGAACGCCGCCTGCCCCGGCTGCCCCGAGACCATGGGCCTAAGGTACGTTAAGATGGCACTCGGCGACAACGTCGTCCTGGTCATACCCGCGGGCTGCAGCAGCGTGATACAGGGCATAGCGCCCAGGAGCGGGATAAACTTCCCGATACTCAACATAGTCTTCGCCTCTGCCGCGAGCGCGGCGGCTGGCATGTCGGCGGCCTTTGAGATGGCTGGGAAGGACTATAAGGTCGTGGTGTGGGCCGGCGACGGCGGCACCGCTGACATAGGGATACAGGCCCTGAGCGGGGCCGCCGAAAGGAACGACGACATAATATACATATGCGTCGACAACGAGGCCTACATGAACACAGGCATACAGAGGAGCGGCCTCACCCCCTTCGGGGCCTGGACCACGACAACCTGGACCGGCAAGACCGAGAAGAAGAAGCCGCTGCCGTTTATAGTCATGGCCCACGGGGTGCCTTACGTTGCCACGGCCACCGTCGGTTACCCCCAGGACTTCATAGAGAAGCTGAGGAAGGCGGCGTCCATAAGGGGCTTCAAGTACATACACCTCCACGCCCCCTGCCCAGTTGGGTGGAGGTTCGACCCGGCCCTAACGGTCAAGGTGGCGCAGCTGGCCGTCCAGACGGGGGCCTTCCCCCTCTTCGAGTACGAGAGCGGGAGGTTCAGGCTGAGCCCCTACAGCGGCATGTACAGGGACCCGAAGAAGAGGGTGCCGCTCGTCGAGTACCTGAAGCTCCAGGGCAGGTTCCAGACAGTGCTTAAGGACCCGGAGAAGCTGAAGGGCCTGCAGCAGGAGATAGACGAGGTGTGGCAGTGGATAGAGCTCCTTGAGAGGGGCCTACCGCTCGTGAGGCAGGAGGCCAGGAGGTAAGGCAGCCCGACAGAACGCACCTAAACCTCCTCCTCCACCGACTAGGGCGCCATGGAGCCGGTACAGGTAGACGGCAGCATGGGGGAGGGCGGAGGGCAGCTGCTGAGGGCAGCCCTCGCCATATCGGCCATAACGGGCAGGCCCGTCAGGGTGTTCAACGTAAGGGCCAGGAGGTCAAGGCCGGGGCTCCAGCGCCAGCACCTGGCCTCAGTCAGGGCCCTGGCCGAGCTGTCGGGGGCCAGGGTCGAGGGGGCAAGGCTCGGCTCGACCGAACTCACTTTCTACCCGGGCAGGGTCAGGGGAGGCGAGTTCACATTCGACATAGGCACCGCGGGCAGCGTCACCCTTCTCCTGCAGGCAGTTATGCCAGTCATGGCCGTCGCCGACGGCCCAGTGAAGGTGAGGGTTATAGGCGGCACCGACGTGCCGAAGGCGCCGCCGATAGACTACGTGAGGTTCGTGCTTAGGCAGCTGCTTGCGAGGATGGGTCTCGAGCTCTCGATAGAGCTACTCAGGCGCGGCCACTACCCCAGGGGAGGCGGGGATGTCGTCGTCTCAAAGGAGGGACCTGTAAGGTTGAGGCCGATCGAGCTCGTCAGCTCTGGAAAGGCGCTCAGGGTTGGAGGGCTGAGCCACTGCGTCAGGCTCCCCTCACACGTGGCATTCAGGCAGGCAAGGGCGGCCGAGGAGGTCCTTCGGGCTCTTGGGGTGCCCGTGAAGGTTGATGTAGAGTACTATGAGCCTGGCAAGGACCCTCACCTTGGCCCGGGCAGCGGAATGGTCCTCTGGGCGACTACGGAGAGGTCAGTGCTAGGGGGCGACTCCCTTGGCGAGAGAGGAAAACCGGCCGAGGAGGTCGGGAGGGAAGCCGCGCGATCGCTCCTCGAGGACCTGTCAACGGGCATGGCCCTGGACAGGCACGCCTCAGACATGCTCCTGATCTACGCCGCCCTCGCCTCCGGCGTGACTAGGCTGGGGGGCGCTAGGCTCACGTCCCACGCCCTCACGATGGTTAAGCTGCTGGGGCTGATCCTCCCTGAGGCCCAGGTGAAGCTCCTGAGCGGCTCTGAGGGGGGGCCATTCATTGTTGAGGTCAGGGGCGCAGGCCTATCCTAGGCCTCCCCCGTAGGTGCATAAGGTTTTGAGCTCCAACGGGCCTCCTACCAAACAGAAGCGGTGCTCGACAGGGTGTCAAGCCAGAGGTCGCCCGAGGAGCTGATGAAGCTCGCGTCCAGGTTCCTCGCTGAGCTCGAGAGCCCCTTCGTGGGCAGGCACGAGGAGGCCCTAGTAATGACGCTCGCCCTGATCACGGGCGAGCACGTGGTCCTGATAGGAGAGCCGGGGACCGCCAAGAGCGCTATGGCGAGGAGGTCAGCCGACCTACTAGACGTAAGGTTCTTCAAGTACCTCCTCACAAAGTTCACGGAGCCCAGCGAGCTTTTCGGCCCACTTGACATAAAGGCCCTGAGACAGGGTGTCTACAAGAGGATTACGACGGGGAAGCTGCCGGAGGCCGAGATAGCCTTCCTTGATGAGATATTCAACGCCAACAGCGCCGTGCTGAACAGCATACTGAGCATAATGCAGGAGAGAGTCCTCTACGACGGCTACACCGAGATAAGGGTGCCCCTGTGGACGCTGGTGGGGGCATCCAACAGGGTGCCCGAGGAGCCCGAGCTGGAGGCCCTCTACGACAGGTTCCTCTTCAGGCAGAGCGTCAAGCCCCTCGACGAGGAGCTCTGGGACAGCCTCCTTGAGGCCTCCTGGAGGCTCGAGATGGGTGCCTTCACGAGGCCCCCCAAGATAATGGGGATGGAGGACCTCAGGGCCCTCAACGAGCTCACCTTCAAGACCGACCTGTCCCAGGTTAAAAGCAAGCTCCTCAGGCTCTTCATGATAATGAACGAGAAGGAGCTGCACATAAGCGACAGGAGGAAGGGGAAGATACTCAAGGCAGTGGCGGCCCACGCCATACTCCACGGGAGGCTGCAGGCCACGGAGTCAGACCTTGTCGTGCTCAAGTACACGGTCCCCAGGGACGTGGACGACTTCGACAAGGTCAACACGATCCTGGTGGAGGAGCTGAAGACGAAGGAGAGGATCCTGAGGGAGCTCGAGGAGATAGCCTCAAACGTCAAGGCGGCCGAGAAGTCGGTGAGCCAGCTCGAGGCGTTCGACCCGAGGCTCCTGGACATCTATAAGAACCTCAAGGTGGCCAAGGGGAAGATACAGAACCTGGTCCAGGACGTTGAGGACGACGAGGTGAGGAGGAAGGCGGAGGAGGTCAACGAGCTCATAGAGAACCTGACGCAGGAGATAATGGTCAAGCTCAACATGTGAGGGTTGGGGTTTGAGCGAGGGCCAGGGGAGGGAGAAGAGGAGGACGCCTGTAAGCGTACACCCTGAGGTCGGGGCAGTTGACGAGATAAGGATGTACAGGGGGGAGAAGGTACTAACAGTGGCTAAGAGGATAGCGGAGCGCGAGCTGGACTCAAGGCTCACCCCTCTCATGGCCCTTGACGTGTTCTACACCTATTACCTTCCCGTACCCTTCGTCCCGGAGCAGGTGGACTCCGACGACGAGGAGATGGCCACGAGGAGGGCCGTGGTCTCCACAATGGTCAAGAGCGAGGGGCTCTGGAAGGCAAAGGTCTACACGACGGCCGACAACCTGACCAGCGTGGTGGCGGCCGCCTCCTTCCTAGAGAGGCTCAACAGGCTCCTCCCGCCGCCAGAGGGCGGTCAGGGGGGAAGGGGGGAGAGGGAGCAGCAGGAGGAGAGGCAGGGCCCTGAGGCAGGCCCACCTGACATAAAGGAGGCCGCCCAGAAGGCCGCCGAGGCCGCCATGAAGGACGCCGAGATGGCCAAGAAGATAAAGATGGCCGCGGAGCGGCTCGGGGCCGGGAGGGGGAGCGTCTTCTCCCTCGAGAGCTCGGCTGAGCTCGTCCTGAGGCTGGCGAGGGAGACTGACGTCGCCAGAATACTGGAGAGGATAGAGGGGCTGAAGCTCCCCGCCGCGAGGGGACGCAGCTCCACCAAGTACTCGAGGGGCTGGATGGCCGGCATAGAGTACGGCGGGGACCTGGAGAGGGTCCACTTCAGCCAGCTCGCTCTTCCCGACGACCTCTTCTACGCTGACCTTGCCAACGGGAGGCTGCTGCTCTACGAGAAGGAGCTCCCCGCCACGAGGGGGCCCATCTACGTCCTCCTTGACAAGAGCGGCAGCATGGTCGGGTCCAAGATAGACTGGGCCAGGGCCGTCGCTGTGGCCCTCTTCAAGAAGGCCGTTGATGAGGGCCGCACGTTCGTGGCCAGGTTCTTCGACTCCATCCCGTACAGCCCCATGATGGTGAGGGGGGGCTCCAGGCCCAACGACGTGCTCAGGGTGCTCTCATACCTGGCGAGGGTCAGGGCCGGAGGGGGGACAGACATAACAAGGGCCGTGTCAGCGGCTACGGAGGACATAGATAAGCTAAAGCTTGGGGGAAGGGAGAGGCTCAGCGACGTCGTGCTGATAACGGACGGCGAGGACAGGCTCAGCCCTGAGGTACTTCAGAGGATGCTTAAGGCCGCGAACGCTAGGCTCCACTCCGTCATGATACAGGGCCACAACGCGTTCCTCCAACAGGTGTCCTACAGGTACCTGACCGTGAGGAGGCTGGAGAGGAGGGAGGCCCTGGAGGTCGTGGACTTCGCCTAGGGGGGCTCTACGCCGTAGGCTCTGGTCACTGAGTCCAAGTTGATCGACCCCAACGCCTCCTCGTCATCCCCTAGGGCCTCCGTCTCCGCGGAGGGGAGGTCCCACGGCGCGACGGCCCTGGGCGACTCGGCGCCCGGGAAGTCACTCTCGACCATGAAGCCCCTCGCGCGCCTCGCCGCCTCCGCGATCACCTGGGGCCTTCCTGGCACCGTCACGGAGTAGCCGAGCGATAGGGAGGCGTCGACCATACTTGGCTTCGCGTGGTGGAACACTATCCTAGGGGACGGCCTCACCCCGACCCTCGAGAGGGCCCTGTGCGTTAGGGCGACGGTCTCAGGGCCCACGTCCTCCAGGTGCATGTGTAGGACGCAGCCCTCCTCCTGGGCCCTCAGCGCAGCCTCCTCAAGTATCAGCTCGGACACGAGGGCCCTGTCCGCGCCCGTCCTATAGTGCTGCCTACCCACCTCGCCGACCCCGTCCATCCTGCCCTCGCGGCAGAGGGAGACGACCTGGCCGACCACGCTGAGCCCCAGCTCAAGCACATCGTTGGCCTTAACGCCAGCGTCGACTAGCCTGTCGACGTCAGAGGGGTGAAAGCCAGCTATGCACGCGACCCTGAGCCCCGCATCCCTCGCCTCCCTGCAGGCTGACTCGTGGGCCCTTAGGGCAGCCTCATAGGCCGCCCTGGGGTCGCTGAGGTCTATGTCGTAGTCCCAGGGGGAGAGGGACACAAGCGCCATGAACCAGCCTCCGGCCCTGGCGAACCTGGCCGCGAGCTCTGACGGCCTCAGACCCTTAACCGGGTTGACATGAGCGTGCGCGTCCGCGAACCTCAAGGCCAACCCAACCTGCTCTTTAAGGTCGAGGCTAAAGGGCTAATCGGTGCGGGCCTTTGAGCTGTGAGCCCAAGCAGCTGGCCGCTGAGGGGGCGCTTGAGCTGCTGAAGGGCGTCGCTGCTGGGGGCGCGCTCGTAGGGGTAGGCGCAGGAAGCACGGTTGGGGCCTTCATAAGGAGGGCCGCTGGGCAGCTCAGGTCCTACAGGGTGGTGGGCGCGAGCTCCTTCACGGCGGCGGAGCTTGCCTCCGTCGGGGTCGACGTGATCTCGTTCCCAGGGACCAGGCCGGTCCTCGACGTCTACGTCGACGGGGCGGACGAGGTGTCCCCCGCGGGGGACATGATAAAGGGTAGGGGAGGGGCGCTGCTCGGCGAGAAGGTGCTCTCCTACTTCAGCAGGGTTAACATATACGTCGTTGGCGAGGAAAAGCTCGTCTCCAGGCTCGGCGAGAAGGGGCCGGTCCCTATAGAGGTGGTCCCCGAGGCGTACCCCTATGTTATGGAGGCCCTCAGGTCGCTTGGCTTCAGGGCCAGCCCGAGACAGGCTCAGGGGAAGCTGGGTCCCCTCGTCAGCGACTGGAGGGGGTTCATAGTCGACGTTGAGACGGGCCCCCTGGAGGACCCGGCCGCCGTGGACAGGCTCCTGAGGGGCATCCCCGGCGTCGTCGAGACTGGAATATTTTTGGGCTACGCAGACTACGTTGTTGTAGGCAGCGCCAAGGGCTGCAGGTATGAGGTCTACAGGTTCAGGAGGACAGCGAAGGCCCCCCATCTATGACGTAGCCCTGGCCATCACCTCACCCCTTGAGGTCGAGAGGCCGTCGCCCGAGGTTGCCCGCGAGGCAGTAGAGGCCGCCCTCCTCTCAAGGTTCGTCAGGGTCAGGTCAGGCTCCCTTGAGCTGTGGGTCTACATGGGGCCTAACCAGGACCACTTGCTCGTCACGTCAAGGCCTCCTGGGGGGCCTAGGAGGGCCGAGGAGCCCGTTTACTGCAGCTGCGCCTCGTTCCAGCTGAGGTTCCTCTCCGAGGAGGAGGCCCTCGCCTGCAAGCACGTTTACGGCCTCAGGCTTGTGCTCAGGGGTCTGGCCCCCCACCTGGAGGTAGCGGTCGAGGACCCCGCCCAGCTGGCAGACATAGTGGCCGAGGTCATGGGCCAGGGCAGGAGCAGGACCCTGAGGAGGCTCCTAGCGGGCGCTAGTGCACAAGGGCCCTAGCTACGATGGCGGCCGCCGCAACCGCGGCCGATATTATCAGGAGGGTCGTGGGGGATATCTCGACCTTGCCCCTATAGTTCTCGTAGAACGCGACGAGGCCGGCGGCCGTGAAGGGGGCGGCCTCCTTCTTCTTCCTGGCCCTCGTCCTCTTGCCCGACCTCTCGCTCAAGGTCAGCCCTCGGCCTTAATATCGACCCCGGGCTAATTTGGCTTTCGGGTGGGGCGTAATGGAGCTCAGGTGCGTCCAGGAGGCCATGAGGGCAGCTTACCTGGAGAGGGACAGCCAGAGGGGGCTGTTTCAGACGTTCGCCTGGTTCGTCGAGGAGGTCGGCGAGCTGGGCGAGGCGCTCCTGAAGGGGGACGAAGGCAACGTGGCCGAGGAGCTCGCTGACGTCATTGCGTGGGCCCTGAGCATAGCCAACCTGGTCAGGGTGGACGCGGAGCGGGCCCTTGCCGCTAAGTACGGGAAGGAGCTGTCTAGGCTCGGGTGCTCCCAGCCCTGATGGCGCTCACTATCTCCCTCAGCTGGGTCGGGGACCTCTCAACTATTGTGCCGTTTACTATCCCGTCAGCCCCGGCCTCCACGGCCCTAAGTGCCTCCTCGGGGCCGTTTATGCCGCCCCCGACAACGAGGAGGCCGTCGAAGCCGAACTCGTCAAGGGCCCTCCTGGAGGCGCTTATCGCCTCAGGGGGGATGGGCCTCGGCGCCCCGCTCCCCGCCTCAAGGTATATCACCTTGGCCCCCATCATGGCGCTCGCGAGCGAGTACGCCGCCACGATGTCAGGCCTGTCGTAGGGTATAGGCCTCGCCCTCCCCACATAGCCTGCGGCCCCGCCGTGCCCCACTATGATGTAGGCCGTAGGTATGACCTCCAGCTTCATCCGGAGCACTATCATGGCGGCCTGGGCCTGCACGCCCGTTATGTAATAGGGGTCGTCACTGTTCACAAGGCTCATGAAGAAGACTGCGTCGGCTGCAGGGCTCAGGCCGTTTATGTTTCCAGGGAACAGGATCACGGGTAGGCCGGAGGACTTAGAGGCCCTGATCACGTCGGAGAGAGTAGGCTCGAAGACGCCCAGGGAGCCCCCTACAAGTATCGCGGAGGAGTCGGCCTCCCTCGCAAGCTTTGCTATCCTCTCGGCCTCCTCAGGCGTCGACTTCTCCGGGTCTATCAGCGTGAAGTGCAGCTTCCTCCTGGAGCGCTCAGCCAGCAGCCTCGCGAACACGTTGCCGACCTTCAAGCTCTCCTTCCTCGGCGAGCTTAATTGAGGGCTGCGTTAGACTTAATATAAGCGTTTCAGGCCTCGCCCTCCTCCTCAGGCCCCTCCCCGTACCCCTCCTCCTCGCCTCCCTCAGGCAGCTCCTCGTGAGGCTTCGAGCACTCGTCCAGCCTGTTCTCATAGGCCAGGTCTGATATCCTGTTGTAGACGTCTATCCTGTCGAAGGCCGACGGAACCTCCAGCTCGCAGTAGAGGTGACAGGTCCCGCACCTCGCTATGGCGAGCTTCCTGTCCGCGCTGTCCAGCTTCTTGAACTCTATCGTGAGGGTCATAGCCCCGCAGCGCGGGCACTGGAAGTACCTAGCGGGGCGGCGGACCCTCTTCACTTGCTTAATTCTCTTCCTCCTTCTCCTCGCCACCCTCAGCGCCCGAGGGCCCTGACGTCGTCAAGGCTAAATATTTCTTTGCCCCGGGCACGCTCACGGCCCTTCTACAAGAGAGCAGGCATGTCGCATGTTCCCCTCCAGAGGGGCTCCCTGAGCAGGCACTGGAGTAGGACGGCGGCCGCCTGGCCCTCGTTGAACGGGGGCTCGGCGGCGAGGGGCCAGACATCGACGCCCTGCCCAGGCCTAGGCCAGGCCCTCCCCGCCAGCCCCTCATCATAGCTGAAGGTGTACGAGAACAGCCTCACCCCGTTCTCGTCGGCCACCGTTATCTCGCCCCTTGCCCAGTCAATCCTGACCTGCCCGCCTAGGCTTGAGGCGGGGACCAGGCCCCTGACCCTGTGGGACAGGTATACCGCCTTGAGACACTGGGGCCCGGCGGTGGGGAGGACCCTCTCGGCCGCGCTGAGGGACTCCTCATAGCCTCTCACGTGCTGTACCACCACGCCGAACCTGAAGCCGAGACCGCTGAGGGTCTCGGCGAGCGCGGGAAACGACACTGAGTGGAACCTCGACGTGACGACGCTGTCGTAGTAGATGAAGGCGTTGCCGCGCCAGACCCACGCCGTGGAGCTGCCAGTTAGGGGGAGGTAGGAGCGGAGGAGCAGGTCAAGGGCGGCCTCCATCCTCCCTGACTTGACCAGGGATTCAGCCTCCCTCATGAGGAGGTATGTGGCCTTCCTGGTCCAGGCGTCAAGGCACTCGGATGGAATTTTGGGCAAGCGTGGCCCCATTTAGGGAACCAGCCTGGGGGCTTAAGGGTTAGCTGAGGCCTGGGGTCCGCTCTGGGCTTCACCCGCTCGTCGCAGGCGCGCTGCGCCTCGGCCTTGAGGGCCACCAGGCCCTCTCGCCGAGCAGGTATATCACGGCCGGCGTGAAGAGAAGGGAGGCCATGAGGCCCGCGAACAGGACTCCGGCCGCCAGGGCGAGGCCCATGCCCCTGAACCCAGGGGCCGAGAAGGCTATCACGAGACCTGAGAAGGCCCCGGCCATTATGGTGGAGAGGCCAACAACCAGCGGGCCGACCCTGCTTACGGCCGTGGCCACCGCCTCCTTGACATCAGCCCTCTCGGCCTCCTCCCTCACCCTGTTGAGCATGAAGCTGTTGTAGTCCATGCCCACGCCTAATATAGCCGTGAACACTACGATCGGCAGGTACCACGGCAGCCCCACGCCGACGAGCCTGTACGCCTCCACCGCGAGGGCGGTGCCGAATATCGCGGAGAAGGCCACGCTGGCCAGCGCGGTGAGGGCCATGGGAACGCTCTCGAAGAAGGCGAGCAGGACAATGAACATGAGTGCGATCGCTATCGGGTACACAAGGTGGTAGAAGTCGTGATAAACTATCTGCTGTAGGTCGAGGTTAATGGCGGCCTCCCCGCCTACCAGGGCTGAGCTGGAGACAGCCTTTGCGGCCTCCCTTATGGCCTGGGTACAGCTGATGGCCTGCGAGCCGAGCGGGTAGACCGAGAGCGTGACCTGAAGAACAGGCTCGGGGGCCTTTATGAGCTGGGTCGACTGGACGCAGCCCAGGCCGGCTATCGTCCTGTTCACCTGCTGCAGCACGGACACGTTTGGCGCCACAACGTAGTCGGGGTACATGAGGCCGGCCGCGTAGTTGTTGGAGAGGTAGTGCAGGGCCCTGACGGCCCCGGCCCCCTGGGGCATCATGAGGGTGAAGTCATAGCTGCCCCTGAAGGTGAAGTACGCGAATGCCGCGGGGACCAGCAGCACGGCTATTAGGGCGAGGGCGAGCCCTGACCTCCTCATGAGGGAGGCGGACCTCCTGGGGGCCCCAGCAGAGGGGCCTGAGCTTGGCCTCGAGGGCCACCAGAGGGCCCTGCTCCCGCCTATGACGGAAAGCAGGGCAGGTATCACGGTGAGGCTTACCGCCATCGTTATCAATATCGATATCGGCGCGGCCTCGCCTAGGCTGACCAGGAACGGGAAGTTAGTCGCTATAGCCATGGACCCGAAGCCGATCGTGGCCGTGAGGGCCCCCGTGACGACGGCCCTCCAGCTCCTCTTCACGGCCTCCCACGCGGCCCGGCGGGGGTCGCCGAGCCTGCCTAGCTCCTCCCTGAACCTCCTCGATATGAGGCTCGCATAGTCTATCCCGAGGCCGAGCCCTACCTCGTACATTATGGTCCTGCTTATAGAGTTCAACGACACGATGCCGTGGCTGGCAAGGAGGTAGGCGACCCCAAGGGAGACCACGAGACCTATTCCGACGCCTATGAAGGGCACCACAACCGCCGCGAGAGCCTCAAGTACGATCGCCAGTATTATGACAACCAGGACCGTGCTTATCAGGTCGCTCCTCGATATGCTCGACAGCGACGAGTTAGACAGCTCGTAGTCCAGGGCGAGGGTGCCGGTCATCATGACGCTCGCGTTCGAGTACCCGGCCTGCCTCAGCGACTGCTCGAGGCCCCTCTGATAGCCAAGGGCCTCGGGGTAGCCCAGGTTCTTTGCGACGAAGACCGCGAAGCCCTTTAGGTCGTTCTGGACAAGCGTGCCCCTGAGCCTTCCAATTACTGTGTCAAAGGTCGCGTTGAAGAGCGACTGGGTAAGGTAGGTCAGCTCGACGGGGTAGGCCGAGGGGTCGGAGAGGACGCGGAGGGTCGGCCCCACGAGGACCTCGGTCAAGTTGGCTGGCACGCCGAGGGCCGCGAGAGCCCTGCTAAGCATGCCTGGCAGGAGCTCAATGAAGGCGCTGTAGTTGTAGATGGGTGGCTCCGAAGATATGACCTCCAGCAGGGCCCTGCCGCGGACGGGCAGGCTCCCGTTCACGAGCG
Organism: uncultured Desulfurococcales archaeon; assembly: GCA_964343115.1. Lineage (GTDB taxonomy): Archaea > Thermoproteota > Thermoprotei_A > Sulfolobales > Acidilobaceae > Acidilobus. The sequence goes on along the minus strand of CAYFGU010000001.1, from coordinate 20,743 downwards.
CTAGCGCGGCACCGTAGGGCGTCTCGCGGCCCGTCAGCAGCCCCATGACGAGGTCCTGGCTCACGTTGAGGGCCTGAGATAAGATATACGCGGCGGCCTCGTCAGCCAAGGTGACGTTGTAGTAGATCTCCATGGAGGCCCCTGGGTCGTACGCCAGCAGGGCGGCCGGCAGGCGGCCCTCCAGGAGCGGGGAGTAGTTGGCGTACTGCTGCGGGAGCTCCTCCAAGACAGTCTCCGTCGCCAGGAAGGCAGCGACGCTCTCGTTGAAGGAGTTGCCAACGGCTGCCCTAGCGATTCCGTAGGCTGCCTGCCAAGGTATGTAGGGCTCAAGGGCCTGGGCCGTCACGTTGACCGCTATAGACGGCAGCTCGCTGTTGTTGAAGCCGGAGGCAGCGTACCTGAGACCTATCTCGTAGACTAGCTGCCTCGCCTGCCCGGTGAGGGGGAGCGAGGAGAGGAGGCTCTCGAAGACAGCGACGCCGGAGGTGTTCGACATCTTTACAATGATCTGGTAGAGCCTGTACTGGTTAGGGACCGTGAGGTTGTTCATCAGCCCAGCTACCGGGTACCTGCCCGTGAGGTTCCCGAACTCCTTTGAGTAGGAGCCGAGCAGCTCAAGGGCCAAAAAGACGCCGGTGGCGTTCAGCTGGTAGGACAGCACGCCGTATGTGAAGTTGTTGGCAAGCTGGGGCGTGAACGCGCTGGGCCCTCCGCTCCTGACCACGTAGGCGAATAGGACCTCGACTAGCTGTGGGCTGGGGGGCGGGGCAACCCCTACTGCGGGGCAGGCCCCTATGACCTCCTCAACGTCCTGCTGGGTCAGATTGCCTGTCTGGTAGGCGTCAGTCAGGTTGTAGAGGGCGTACTCAGCCCTGAGTACGTTGAAGTAGGTCACGCCGTAGGCCTCCGACAGGTTCTCAACGACGCCCCCGTAGCGCTCTAGCTGCCCCAGGGCCCTGGGGAGGAGCGCGGTCAGGTTAGCGCCTAGCGAGTAGTACCTGGAGTAGGCGTAGTCAGCCTCCCTGAGCAGCGAGGAGAGGGCTGAGGCCTGGGCCCCCAGGCCGCTGAGCTTCGCGCTGGCGTTGAGCACGGTCTCCCACAGGGCCTCAAGGCCCCTTGACGCGGAGAGGCTGACGTTCAGCAGGGCCTTGGATTCGTTCTCTACGTCGGTGTACGCGCCCTCAGCCACCGACAGCCAGCTGACGCCCAGCGTCACCGTGCCGTTCAGCCTGTAGAAGGTGCTGAGGTTGACCGGGACGCCTGCGACCAGGTATATTAGCTTCTCCTGGCTGGAGTTGATCTCCCTCTCTACGACGTTCATGGTCTCTACGCTCTCAACGTTCTTGGGCAGGAGGGACGACTCGTTGGTCGAGACCACGCTGTTCACCCTTGACATGAACGGGTAGAAGACGAAGGCGAGTACTACGGCAGCTACAAGCACGGCGTAGGCGGCCGCCCTGTCGGTACGCATCTTTAATCCCGATACATTGTTAATCGATGTAAAGAGGTATTTAAAAATTATCAGCTCTCATCGAAGGTTTAAGTTGACCTGAAGTTGTAAGTACTTGACTCGAAAGGTCCTGTCTTCTAAGAACGTTTCAACGTCTAGGCACACAAAGATCGCGTAGGCAGGCAGCCCCGCGACTCAGCCCTTAGGCGTTTCGACTTCCTGCTGGCGTGGTTAATTTTTAAATATCGCCCATCGTTTTAGAGTTCTCAGTAGGTGGGTTCTATGAGCGTGAGGGGGCTAACGCTCCCTGCCCTGCTCCTCTCACTCCTGCTCTTGGCCTCGTTGTCGCCCCGTTCCATCTCAGCTTCGCCCGACGGCCCGGGGTGGCGGCCCAGCTCAGTGATCCTGATCCCCGAACAGACGGGGCAGAGCGCCGCGGTCGGGATAAACGACAACGGCACGGCTGTCATTAACGGAGCTGCAGTTTACTACAACTACACGGTCTCGGCGCTCATGGGCTACTTCGCGTTCTACAGCGGCAGCTTCTACTCCGGTCCACCCATAAATCAGCCGGCCTACAGCGTTCAGCTCAACTCGAACTTCAACGCGTCAGGCGGCATGACGCTCTGGGCTCAGAACGTATTCCTTGTCATATATCAGAACGGTGTGTACAACGTAAGCGTCGTTGACAACATCTGGAACAGCACGTCATCCGGCTCGAGCCTGAACCAGAGCCTCGTAACTGGATACGGGAACTTCTCGACAGCCAGCGGGCAGGTCTTTTACTACGACGTGGCTCCCAGGTACTATATAACCGGCACGCCGTTCTACCTCTACGCGCTCATGACGATAAACCTGTCGGCCAGCGGGTACCCGACGGTGTTCATGTACTACAGGTTCGTAAACTCTACCTACGACTCAGGGTGGATCCACTACGACACGATAACGGTGCTCGTGCCCACTAACATCACCGGCTTCCTGACGGGCCTCACGGGCGCGTACGCCACAGCGCCCTTCGTGACCCAGTGGGTCGTCTGCGGCGCCGGCGGGGCCTCGCAGCTCAACGTGACCGGCTGGAACGCCACCATGGCCCTTTACTATCAGTACAACGGCAAGTGGTACAGCGTGCCTGACGCCCTCAGCCTGCAGCCGAGCAGCTTCCAGGGCGGCGTCACGGGGGAGACCGTGAACCAGTACTACGGCATCCAGGAGTACTACAACAACCAGACAGGGCTCGTTAACCAGACACAGGGCCAGAACTTAGAGGAGTTCCTCTGGCAGCCAAATGTGACCTACGTGGTCAACGGGAACACCCTCACACTCTATCTGACCCCCCCGAAGGGGGAGTGGCTGATCAACGTGACTGGGATAGGCTACAGCAACACCACCTTCGGCCAGTACTCGCCGGTCTCCTTTACGCTTCAGCCCGGCAACTACACCGTGTACGCAACTCTCTATGCGGGCCCAAACCCTGTCTACACGTTCACGCTCAACGTTACTGTGAGCTGAAGGCCCAAGCGTTTCACGCGCCTTTTGCCTTTTTCCGGTTTTGCCCTCAAGGCAACCTTGTCTAGGTGGCTGCCTAAGCCTCGGGGCTATAGCAGGCTATAGCACCGCGAGCCCCTCCCGCAACCCTAGGTTGGTCTCGCCCCTCCACGTGAGATCAAGGATATCCTCGCGCAGGGGCCCGGGGCCCTGCACCCGCTGTATGCCACTTGAATACCGCTAAACGCTTAGGGTGAGCTACAGGTGACTTTTCCTGGGACATCTAAGAACCCGAAAAAGCCTTGTGATTGGGGGAGGAGGCCCCTGGCGGGCTCACCTGCGCCTCACGACGAGGGCAACCGCCACGGCCGCTACAACGAGCGCTAGCCCGCCAACGCCTGAGCCCAGGTCGGCCAGTGAGGCGTTGGCCTTCGTCGAGAGGCCTGTCCTGACCTGGCTCACCTGAGTGCTCAGGTTAGACACCTGGACCTGGAGGGACTCAAGGGACCCCCTGAGGCCTGCGTACAGGCCGCTGTAGGTCGCGTTGATCTGCTGTACCTGCGAGCTGACCCTGCCTATGTAGGAGCTGAGCGAGGAGTCCACGCTGTTAAGGTTCGTCCTGAGCTCGCTGACCTCTGTTGATAGCGTGGAGTTGACCCCTGAGAGCTCCAGGCCGAGGTTTGAGATCTCGCCCTCCAGGGTGGAGTTCACGGACTTTATTGATGAGGCCAGGTCCTCCAGGCGCCCGCTGAGGGCGGTCACGTTAGAGCTTAGGTATGAGTTCATCTGTGAGACTTCGCTGACGAGCGTTGAGTTAACGTTCGATATCAGGGACAGGAGCGACGAGTAATCCCTGCCTAACAGGTCGCTGAGACCTGTCACGTTAGAGCTGAGGGCCGAGACGCTCAGCCGCAGCGAGCTAATGTTCTCAGCAGCCAGCTTGTAGTAACGCAAGACCGTGGAGTTAAGCTGGGATACCCTCGCCTCGAGAAGGCTCACGTTGCCGGCTAGATACGAGCTCAGGCGTAAGTACATTTCGTAGGTCTCGTTGACCTGCTCCTCTAAGCGCGTTAAGTTAGAGAGCGCCGAGACGGCCTTGGCGAGCGAGCTGTTTATCAGGTAGACCTCAGTCGGTACGATGTAGAGGACCTTGCCCTTCCCGGACACAGAGCTGACCACGTCATCTATGAACAGGTTCAGCGTGCCGTTGACCAACACGACGTTTCTGGCGGTTGACCTCACGAGGGTCACGTTGGAGTCCACCACATAAAGGGTGCCCGTTACGTTGTCTCCGACGAGGGTCACGTTAGACCCAATAAGGTAGGTGTAGCCCTCGAACGCCGAGCCCTCTATCGGGCCCGCGAAGCCAGTGATGTTCACGTCGTAGAACACGGCGTCGTACGGGTAGAAGGAGCCCGGCGTCAGGACGCCGGCGTAGAAGACGTACTTGGTCTCAGGGATGACAAGGTTGTAGCCTCCCACGCCTATCGGGTTAAAGGCGCCGGTGCCGGAGATCACCGCTACCCAGGGCTCACCGGCGTAGAGGCCGTTGAACGTCGTGTAGCCGGGCGAGTAGGGTGACGGGAGCGTGGCCTGGCCTACCCAGAGGCCGAGGGTCGAGTTGTAGTAGAGTAACACATTGCTGAACAGCTGCAGCGCGTACTGCCAGTAGGCCTGGTAGTCGGCCTCAGGCACCAGGGTGGCTGAGAAGTCGCCGAACCTCACTGGGGTGCCGTTCTCATACGTTATGTTGGCGTATATGGTCACAGGCTGGCCCTGGGCCGGGTACGATGGCACGGTCCAGGCGACAACGCTCAGGGGCTCCGCCACGTACACCATGTCGAGCCCGACCCCCACTATGTTTACGCCCAGCGTGAACGAGCTGTAGTTGGCCACTAGCAGGACCCTGTAGTAGCCGGGCCTAGCGCTGGGAGGCACCTCGAGGAAGCCCTCGTAGACTGGCGGCGACACGAGGGAGTTCAGGAGGACACCCGTTGAGGAAATCACCGTGCCGTTTGGGGCCACCAGCAGGGCGGTCACGTTGGACGCGACCTCAACGTTGTTGGCTACTGAGTAGCCTGTGCTGTACGAAGTGTAGCTATACGTCTGGACGGGCGGCATCACGTAGCCCTCTATGAACATGTACTGGCCTGGGGAGACGACGCCCGGCATCCCGAAGTCCTCGGGCAGGAGTATGAAGTCCTGGAGGCCTGACCCGGAGTAGAAGGGCACGAAGGCGTAGGCAGGCCCCCCTACAACTAGGAGGGCATAGCCCGGGCTCAGGTTGTTCAGGTACAGAGTGACGCCCTGCCCTACAGGGAACGAGGGGTTCGAGTACGCGACGCTGTAGGTGTTGGTGAGCAGGTCGTAGGTCTCGATGGTAACAGGGACCTGCGAGACGCTGACGGCAGTGCCGTTGAGCAGGGTAACATCGATTTCGACGGGCAGACCGAGCCCTGGGTCCCAAGGCACGTCAGGCCATGGGTAGAGGACGGTGGCGAAGTAGCCTAGGTAGACCTCGGTAAATGAGACCCCTGAGTACTTTCCTGAGGAACCCTTAACTAGGACGAAGGCGATCCCGCTTGCGTTAGACGGGGCCGTGAAGGTGGCGACCCAGAGGCCGAGGGTAGAATTGTACCTCATGTTGGCGGTGAGAGCCGGCCCGTAGACCGTCTCCAGCTCAACAGTTAGGCTGCCTGACATGACCTTGGTCCCGTTAGGGTAGGTCACGTTGGCCTCCACCACGTAAGTCTGGCCAGGCAGGAGCATCGAGGACGAGGAGTTGACCGAGACCTCCACTGAGAGACCCAGCACAGCAGGGAGGGCTGTGAGGAGCTCATGGGCCAGCTCGCCAGCGTTGACGGCGCCGAGGCCCGTGACGAGGTTGTAGCCGGCTCCGTTTATGGTCCACGGTATGTTGTAGCCGAAAGTTATGGGCTCGAAGGCCGAGGACCCGCCGTGCCCGTACAGCCAGTAGAGGGTCGGGGCGAGGAGTCCAAGCCTTTGCCCCAGCCTAGACTCCACGAGGGCTAGGAGCCCTGCCGTGAGGGGCGAGGCCTCGGAGGTGCCTCCGTCTATTATGGTCACATTGTCCTGCGTCACCTGGATTATCCCGGGGAATATGTTGGCGTTAGCGGACACGTCGGGCGTCGCTCTGCCGTAGGGGAAGCCCTGGGGCGGCTGGGGCACTACACCCCCCTGCCACCACGGCATTGGCTCAACGTCGCTGTAGCCGCCCGTGGACCCGCCGAAGTTGTACATATAGGGCACGAAGCCGGCCGCCGACCAGGCCGTCTGGAGGGCCTCGTTGCCGCTGACGTAGGTTGTGGTGCCTCCAATTGAGAGGACCCACGGGGACGAGGCTGGGTAGCTAGCCCCTCCAACCGGGCCGGCGCTGTAGCCCATGCCGCCCCCGTCGCCGCTTGACGCCAGGAACGTTATTCCCTCGGCCGACCCGAGCGCGTAGTAGACGTCGGTGAGGTAGACGTTATAGTAGAAGAACCCTGCCCCGTACCAGGAGAACGAGGACTCGTCCATGCCGAAGCTCTGCGTCACTATTGAGACGGCGTCCTGGTTGTCTATGTAGGCTATGACCGGGGCGAGAGGGAGGGCCCCGTTAGCCACGTAGAGCACTATGTGGGCCCTGGGAGCCGCCGTCTGCACGGACTCCACGTCAAGCTCTATCTCGTAGCTCCACCCAGTTAGGAGCCCCAGGTTGGGGTCATAGGGCCCTATGGGGACTATGGTCAGGTTCGCGGGCGGCAGGCCGAGGAGCTGGTCATAGTAGGCGAGGTCCTGCGCCACGGTCGGGTCGCCGTAGAAGTCGAGTACGCCAACGCTCACGCCCTGGCCGTAGTAGCCCTGGGAGTACAGGGGCGAGACGTTGTAGGCGTTAACTACCTGGGTCAGCGGGTAGGCCTCAATCCCGCTGTAGACCTCGCTTGTGTTGGGCCTGGGGATCTGCCCCAGGGTCACCTGGAACCTCCTGTAGAGGAGGGCCGTCGCGTTAGAGGCGTAGACGTCAAGCCAGCCCCTCACTGAGGTCACGGCGTAGTAGGAGGCCGTGCCGTTAGTGAAGAGGCCTATAGTGACGTTAAGGGACCTCTCGACCTGCGAGGCCGAGCCCTGGAACACTATCATCGAGTCTGCGGCCGTGAACAGCACCCTGAGGCCATGGGACTGGACGTAGCTTAGGGCTTGCTCGAACTGGGGCGTAGGGTAGAAGAGCTCCTGTACCTGCTGCCTTGTTAGGAAGTGGTGGTAGAGCGGCGAGCCCGGCGTGTCAACGGCCTGGGCGTAGTAGTATAAGAGGTCAAGGTTCCTTAGGGGCACGTAGATGACCCCTACCACGGGCGTGTCGCCGCTGACCTGGCCGGCGTACCTGAAGCCTGGCAGGGCGGCCTGCGACTGGCCTGGGGGCTGGAGCGAGGAGGCCCTGGCAGTGGCGCTGATCGACGGGGCCAGGAGCGAGAGCAACATCAAGGAGAGCAGGACCCACGAGAGGACCCTCGACATAGTATTCGACCTGAGCCCCACGGGGCTAGGCTAAGCTTTAAGCTTTCCCAGTGGCTGAACTATGGGTAACCTTAAGGTAGGGCACGTCTAGGGGAGGACCGTCGACGCTTTATCCAGGCGTCCCCTGGCCCCGAGGGGCAGGCTTGAGGTACGTAAGGGTCGTCGCGCCCGCGCACCTTCACGCGGGCAACCTTGACCTCTGCGGCGACATGGGCAGGCTCTACGGGACCGTGGGCTTCGCCGTGAGGGACCCAGGCATCGAGGTGAGGGTCGAGGAGTCCGACCGCCCCAGGGCTGAGGACCCCTACGCCCTGAGGGCCCTCGAGGTGCTCAGGGACAGGTTCGGCGTGAGGGGGGCGAGGGTCGTGGTAGAGAGGGGCTACCCGCCGTACTCAGGCCTCGGCTACGTGACGGGGGTTCAGCTCGCTGTGGCCCTGGGCGTCTCAGAGCTCTACGGCCTCGGGCTGAGGCTGGAGGACTTCGCCCTGGCGGCCAGGAGGGGGCTCTTGACGGCCCTGGGCCTCTACGCTGTCAAGCACGGGGGCTTCCTGGTGGAGGGCGGGTTCAGGAAGGACATGGCCGAGAGGGAGGTGCCGCCCCTGATATTCAGGGGCGAGGTGCCAGAGGGCTGGCTCTTCGTGGTCGCTCTCCCGCGCTCCCCCCTGCCAGGCCTGCAGGCGTTCAGGGAGAGGGCCGAGGGCAGGGCCCTGGCGGAGGTGAGGGAGGACTGCGGCCTCGCCTCCAGGCTCTCCAGGCTCGTCCTGGTGAGGATGCTCCCGGCCTTCGTCGAGCGCGACCTGACAGAGTTCGGGGCGGCCTTGACGGAGTTCAACAGGTCCCTGGGCCAGGTCTGGGCAGGCTACCAGGGAGGGGCCTACTGCTGCCCCCTTGTCGAGAGGGGGGTCGAGCTTCTGCTGAGGCGCGTCCAGGGGGTCGCCCAGTCATCCTGGGGCCCGGCGTTCTACGGCGTGACAGACGACGATGTAGAGGCCGAGAGGGCCGCCTCGGAGCTGAGGGAGCTCCTGAGGGGGCAGGGGGGAGGGGACGTCTTCATAACCAGGGCCAGCAACGTGGGCGCCGGGGTGGCCGTGGTTGACTAGGGCCCTAGGGACGGACTCAGGCACCAGGAGCTACGACATATTCGGCTTCGACGACGAGACCGGCGAGGCGTTCGCGGACGAGTCCATACCCAGGGAGGAGATGGTCAGGGACCCCTCGTCAGTCCTGAGAAGGCTGAGGGAGCTGGCCAGGGCCCACAGGGTAGACGCTGTGGTCGCCTCAAGCGGGTACGGGGTGCCGCTGACGAGGGCCAGGGAGGCCACGGACGAGGAGATAGCCCTGGCCACCTTCATATCCGAGGAGGACGCCGCCAGGGGGCACAGGATCCTCGGCCTCAGGAGGCTCCTGAGGATGATAAGGGATGACCCGCTTCTTGGTGAGATCACCTACTTCACCCCGGGCGTCGTTCAGCTTCCCACGGTGCCCAGGTACAGGAAGCTGAACAGGGTCGACATGGGCACCTCCGACAAGGTCTACAGCGCGGCCCTTGCGATAGCCAGGCACGCCGAGGAGCGAGGCATCGACTACGGGCAGGTCGACATAATAGTCGTTGAGGTGGGCTTCGCCTACACGTCCGCCATGGCCGTTAGGTCAGGCCAGGTCGTCGACGGCGTTGCCGGGACGGCCGGCTTCCCAGGCTACCTCGGGTCGGGCTGCCTGGACGGCGAGGTAGCCTACGCCGTGTCCAACGTCTCAAGGATAACCAAGGAGGCCCTCTTCAGGGGAGGGGCGGCCTCGCTCTCAGGCCTAGACCCCTTCAGGTCCTCGACCTCCGACTTCGTGGCCTTCGGCGGAGAGGCCTATAGGGCCCTCGTAGAGTTCGCCGCCAAGGACGCCCTGGCCCTCCTCGCCTCAACTACCCCCCAGGCGATCTACGTGAGCGGGAGGTTCTCCAGGGAGCCCGCGTTCCTTGAGGACCTTAGGGCGGCCCTCTCGGCCCCGCTCTCGGGCCTCGGTGGCAGCGTCAAGGTAGAGCGCCTTAGGCCTTCAGGGAGGGTCGCCAAGGAGGCCGCGGAGGGGGCGGCGCTGATAGCCAACGGGCTTGCCGGGGGCAGGTACAGGCGCCTTGTTGAGGTAATGAGGCTCAAGGAGGCCTCCGGCACGGTGTTCGACCACGTGAACGTCTACGACAGGGATGAGCTCATCAGGAGGTACTCAAGGCTCGTGGGGGCCTAGCCCACCTCTATATGTAATAAAAGGATAAAGCGGGCTTTCTAGGGGCGCTCTGTGGGAAGAGCTGTGGGAGGGGATGAGCTGAAGGAGAAGGGTAAGGAGGCCGCCAAGGCCACCGCTGACCTCGGCAAGGCGGCCGCCAAGGAGGCCGCGGAGACCGGAAAGGAGGCCCTAGACAAGGCGGGCAAAGGCCTCAAGAGGCTCCTCGGCAAGGAGAAGTGACTCTCGAGGTCCCTTCATAACCTCCTAATGTTTTTGTCAATTATTTAAATTAAATAGCTGCGCATTACCCCCAGGGACTTCGGGGTCATGATACTGGCCGGCGCCATAATGAAGTCCTTGGCGCTGGCCTACGTTATAGCCGACGGGTCCGTCTTCCAGGCAACGGTTGCTGCCGCGTTCGTCCCCCTCCCCTGGATGATACCGATAGCCCTGATAATAAGCGGCACAACCTCTACATGATACAGCAGCCCTCTGGTTCACCGGCACACTCTTCGTCTTCTTCATGGCCTACACGTACATGCACTGGCTCGTCATCGTCTCATTGGCCCTAGGACTCCTCTGCCGTTTGTCCCTACGTCTTCACTCTAATCACTTTTCGTTCGTTCATGGTCGGGCGCAGGGGCTTGGCCCTAGGCTAAGGCTTACCGGCCTAGCCCGCGCCGCACGGGGCTCCGTCGAGGGCAACGGCAATGCCCTCCCATCCATGGCCGCCCCGTCGCCCCGAGGCCTCGACTTCAGCTGGCGCTCACGAGGCCTATAGGCGTTTCAGCCAGGGCCGGCCTACAGGTGAACGAACGTAAAGGGGGCCCTACTGGCATGAAAGAGGGATACAGCCCTTCTGATCATTACGTTGTCCCTCTATGGCTACACTGGGAGACAGAGCTACGCCTTCGCGGCAGGCTTGCTCTCCACAATATACTGTTTCTTGTTCCTCATCCTGGCCTACGCGGGAGCCGTCGGGCTGCCCGTTCCATAGGCCCGCTAAGCGAGAGTCTCCGACTTTTTTAATCATTTTAAAATTCTTTACTTGGAGCCCTCTGGGCCGGCCCTCTCCATGGAAGCCTTGAACTGCTCTATGGCCCTCCTTATCTCGCTAACCTCAGCCTCGTCCTCGAGCGTGGAGAGGTCGCCGAGGGGCTCGTTGAGGTAGACGGCCCTTATCACCCTCCTCATTATTTTCCCGCTCCTCGTCTTGGGCAGGGCCTTGACGACCTCTATGGTCTTGAAGACAGCTATGGGCCCGTAGACGTTCCTGACGTGCTCTATTAGCTCCTTCTTGAGCTCCTCGCTTGGCCGGTAGCCCTCCTTGAGGACCACGAAGCCTACGGCCACCTGGCCCCTCGTCGGGTCCGGCACGCCTATCACGGCAGCCTCGGCAACGGCTGGGTGTGAGACGAGGGCGCTCTCCAGCTCGAAGGTCCCTATGCGGTGAGCGGATATCTTTATCACGTCGTCAGCCCTGCCGAGGAACCATATGTAGCCGTCCTCGTCAACCATGGCCGCGTCGCCCGTGTATATGACGCCCCTGAGCTGGGGCCTGGCGTTCCAGTAGGACGACAGGTACCAGTTGTAGTCCTGCCAGAGCTCTGAGGTGTAGCCGGGGAACGGGTGCTTTATCACGAACACGCCCTTCTCGCCAGGCTTGGCGGGCTGTCCCGTCTCCTCACTGGCCACGTAGCCGAGTATGCCGGGGAGAGGTATGCCTGCGCTGCCGGGCTTTATCGGCATCATCTGGATGCCGTAGGGGTTGCCAACGACAGGGCCCCCGGTCTCCGTCTGCCAGTAGTGGTCAATTACAGGCACCCTCCCGTCGAGTACCTCGTTCATGAGCCACCTGAGGGGCTCAGGGTTCAAGGGCTCCCCTGCGCTGAAGACCACCTTGAGGGTGGAGAGGTCGTGTCTCTTGGCGTAGGAGGTCCCGTACTTGCTGAGCAGCCTTATCCCGGTCGGCGATATCCAGAGCTTCGTCACCCTGTCCCTCTCTATGACCTCCCACCACATGTCCGGCCTCGGGTAGTCAGGTGTGCCGTCGTAGACGACGCTGGTGGCGCCGAATATCGGCACGCCCCAGACCATGTAGCTCACGCCCGCCTGCCAGCCCACGTCGCTCGTGATGAACCAGGTGTCGTCAGGGCCCAGGTCATAGACCCACCTGCCCATGGTGACAACATGGACCTGGAACGGACCGTGCTTGTGGACGACGGGCTTCGGCTTGGCGGTGGTGCCGGAGGTTGGGGTTATGAGGAGGGGTTCGTTGGACTCGACCCACTCAACCTCGTCGGATCCGCCCCTCGACATGCCTAGGAACTCGTCGAAGTAGACGTCCCTGTCCCTGGCCATGGGGGGCTCCTTCTCAGCGTACTCCGACCTGAAGACAACAACGTTCCTCACCGGGGACCGGTCGATCCCCCTCAGGGCCTCGTCAACTATCGACTTGAGCTCTATCACCTTGCCCCTCCTCATGTTGTAGTCCTGGGTGAAGATGACCTTGGCGCCCGTCAGAACTATCCTGTCCCTCAGGCTTCCAGCCGAGAAGCCCGCGTAGACCGAGGACGCTATGGCCCCTATCCTAGCGGCTGCATGTAGGACCGCTATGGCCTCAACGCGGGTCGGCATGTATAGGAGTACCCTGTCCCCCTTGCCCACTCCCAGGGCCCTCATGGCGGCGGCGTACCTCCTGACCATGTCAAGGTACTGGTAGAACATGTAGGCCCTGGTCTCGCCCAGCTCAGCGTTCTCATAGATGTATATCGCCTTGTTGCCGTACCCCTTCTGGACCTGGAAGTCCACGTGGCTGAACTCGGCGTTAGTTATCCCGCCTACGAACCACCTGTAGGGCTCCTTGCCGTTCCACTCAAAGGTCTTGCCCCAGAGTCTCCTCCAGTAGATGAGGTTTGTCTCCTCCCTCGCAACCTCGTCCCAGAACTTCACCGGGTCCGCCTCTGCCTTTCTCATCAGGTACGAGACCTGGGGAGGGATGAGAATTGGCTTGGAGCCGAAGCCCTCAGACACCATATAACACCAAGGACTTATTATAGTGGGAAAATTAAAAAACGCCTGACGTAACTGTATGTACTACGTTTGCGCCCTCGTTGCCCCTTCAAGTAGGGCCCCGTGATATTGATGGACAGAAACCCCTTACATTTAGGACCACATTGCCGCCCGCCAGGTGACCAGGCAGGTCTTACATGACGGACGCGAGGCGCCTCGGCGTACTCCCTAGGTGAGAGGGTCGCAGCCTTGCCGTTAGGGCCCCTATATCCACACAGGACGCATAACATAATATAATACGAGCCGGGCCCAGGCACTCCGCGTGAGACCTTGATATCCTTCCCTAGGGGCTTTCTCTTCGGCTGGTCCCAGTCAGACTTCCAGTCCGAGATGGGCCTGCCAGGCTCCGAGGACCCTAGCTCAGACTGGTGGGTCTGGGTCCACGACACTGATAACGTAACGGCGGGCCTCGTAAGCGGCGACCTGCCTGAGGATGGGCCAGGGTACTGGGGCAACTATAGGTGGTTCCACGACGCCGCCGAGACCATGGGGCTAAGGGTCGCCAGGATAGGCATCTCGTGGTCCAGGCTCTTCCCTAGGCAGCCTCCCCCACCGAGGGGCTGGTCAGTCGACGCGAGGTCCGTGAGGGAGGTCCCGATATCGGAGGGCGACCTAAGGGAGCTGGAGGACTACGTCAACGTGGAGGCCCTCCGGCACTACAGGGAGATGTTCACCGACCTCAGGTCCCGTGGCATATCCCTCTTCCTGAACCTCTACCACTGGCCTCTACCCCTGTGGCTCCACGACCCCATAAGGGTTAGGAGGGGTGACCTCACCGGCCCTACAGGCTGGCTCTCAACCAGAACGGTCTTCGAGTTCGCCCGCTTCGCGGCCTTCGTGGCGTCGAGGCTCGACGACCTCGTTGACGCCTGGAGCACCATGAACGAGCCTAATGTGGTCGCCTGGGCGGGGTACGCTGGCGTCAAGTCGGGCTTCCCCCCAGGCTACCTTGACCTGAGGCTCGCCGAGAGGGCCCTGTTCAACCTGGCCCAGGCTCACGCCAGGGCCTACGACGCTCTGAGGCTCTTCTCTAGGAAGCCCATAGGCATAATCTACGCCAACACGTCATACACTCCCCTCACCGAGGCTGACTCACGGGCCGTCGAGCTGGCTGAGGCCAGGGAGAGGTGGGACTTCATGGACGCCGTGGCCAGGGGCGAGGTCTCAAGGTGGGACCAGACGGGTCACAGGGACGACATGGAGGGGAGGCTCGACTGGGTCGGCGTTAACTACTACACGAGGACCGTAGTGAGGTACGACGGGCATAAGGGAGTATACTCGGCCGTCAGCGGGTACGGGCACGCCTGCGAAAGGAACGGGGTGAGCCCCGCGGTGAGGCCCTGCAGCGACTTCGGCTGGGAGTTCTGGCCTGAGGGGGTCTATGACGTGATAGTCAAGTACTGGCGCCGCTACCGCCTGCCCATCTACGTGACCGAGAACGGGGTGGCTGATGACTGGGACTGCCTGAGGCCCTACTACATAGTCTCCCACTTAGCCCAGGTCGCCAGGGCGCTCGGGGAAGGGGCTGACGTAAGGGCCTACATGCACTGGTCCCTCGCGGACAACTACGAGTGGGCGTCAGGCTTCACTATGAGGTTTGGCCTCCTCAGGGTTGACTACAGCACCAAAGCGCTCTACTGGAGGCCCTCGGCCCTCGTCTACAGGGAGGTGGTCAGGTCATCTGGCGTCCCTGGCCACCTCGAGCACCTTAACTCGGTCCCTCCCCCCTGCGGCCACGGGATCAGGTGGGCGTCCTCGGACCCGCGTCGGCGTTTAAATCCCTGATAGGGCAACGAGGGGGGACATGCGCTTGAGCGGCTGGCTCGCCGACGTGGCCTCGCCCGTCTCGCTCGGGGTGGTCCAGGGGGTCACAGAGTGGCTGCCGATTAGCAGCAAGACCCAGATAATCCTGGTGTCCACGTTCCTCCTCCACATAAACCTGTCAGTAGCCTACGCCTTCGGGCTGTTCATGGAGATAGGCACGGTCTTCTCGGCTACAGTCTACTTCTGGAGGGACGTAGTGAGGATCCTGACTAGGGACCTGAGGACCCTGGCCTACGTGGCCCTCGCGACGGTCTTCACGGGCCTGGTAGGCGCCCCCCTATACTACATATCGGAGAGGGTCCTTCAGGGGGCCTACAACCTCGGCATCCCCATGCTTGCGCTGGGCCTCGTCCTAGTGGCCGACGGCCTCTACATTCAGTACTCGAGGGGCCGCACGAGGGTGAAGGCGGGGAGGGACCTCAGCCTAAGGGACGTGATAATAGTCGGCGTCATGCAGGGGCTCGCCGCCCTGCCAGGGGTTAGCAGGTCAGGCATGACAGTGTCCACCATGCTGATCCTTGGCTACAGGCCTGAGGACGCCTTCAGGTTCTCCTACCTCCTCTACATACCCGCCGCCCTCGGGGCCTTCGGTCTCACCGTCCTGGCCTCGGGGGGCTCCATTGGCGACGTCATGAGCCTCATAGGCGCCTCAGGGCTGGCCATATCCATTGTCGTGGCTTTCCTGGTCGGCATGCTCACCATTGACCTCCTGCTGAGGCTGGCCAGGACGAGGAGGGCCTACGTGATAAACTACCTCCTTGGGGCCCTTGCAATAACGCTCTCTCTGGCGTACATTGTTGCCTGAGCTGCCCTCCTAAAGCCTTTTATCTTCCCCTTCGGTTTCACGCTGCCAAGGCTGCCGTGTTGGCTGCGAGGTTCAGCGGCTCCATCGTTGCCCTGGCGTCCAGGGAGGCCGAGGCCGCGTCGGGGAGGGCGGCCTCCCTTGGCAAACTTGAGGACAGGGGCCCCATATCAATGTATTACAGGAAGCTCAAGGGAAACCACGTCATGACCTTCCTTGTCCCCACCACGTACCCCCAGACCGTCCTTGAAGCGGCGTCCGCCGTAACCGTCGCGAGGGCCGCCTGCCTTGTCAGCGGCTACGACCTAGACTGGAGGGACGGGGAGCTCATGCTCCTATTATCAAGCGCCCCCCTCCAGGTCAGGGCAGTCGAGTCGCCCGTCCCGGAGAAGGTGTCAGCGGTCCTCAGGTCCCCTGGCCTTGAGGGATTCAGCGTAGGGCCCAGCGGCTCATGCGATGGGGTCGTCTCAGGGCTTGGACCAGCTGAGGCGAGCGGCGACGGGATAGTGGTTGTCGACAGGGCCTTCAACGTCAGGGGCGTGGGGCTCGTTATGCTGGGCTTCAGCAAGCTCGGCCGCGTCGGGGTCCACGACGAGCTGATGGCGGTGCCCTCCATGAGAGCCGTGACCGTTAAGAGCGTCGAGGTCCTCGACGAGTCCGTCGATGAGGCGGGCCCTGACGTAAGGGTCGGGCTCGCCCTCAAGGGGGCTTCCCTCGATGATGTCGAGGGCGCGTACCTCCTCGTCAGGGAGACGGGCCAGGTATTGGTAGAGCTAGAGGCCCGGGTCGCCAGGCACCCTTGGGGGGAGGAGGTGAGGCCGGGCAGACAGTACCACCTGGCCGCCCTAGGCGTAGTGGCCCCAGCGACGGTGGTGTCGACAGAGGGCGACAGGGCTGTCTTCAGGGTCTCGAGGCCTCTGCCGAGGGCCGACAGGTACGTGCTGATAGACGTCAACGTCAGGCCCCCGAGGCCCAGGGTCCTGGGCGTCGCTGAGCCGCTGGGCGTTTAGCTGAAGAGCCGCTGGGGACCTGAGGCCCTTAGCTTCGTCGTTGACGTCCGTTCCTCGATAGGCCTGTGACACAGCTCTCCCAAGGAGGGGTGTTGCCGGGCAGGCGCTTCACCTGGCGCCTTTCCGCATTGCCCTCAGTAGGGGACCCCCGTCGCCCCTCCTAAGGGCATCGATAACCTCAACCACCTCCTGGGGCTCGGCCCCGAGGGCCCTCAGTACAATCTTTATGGCCGCCTCAACGTGGCCCTGCGGGGCCACGTTCAGGGCCTCCCTGTACGCGCCTACGGGGTCTGTCACGAGGGTCTCAAGGAACGACTTGCCGAACGTGGCGTAGGACCTGGCGTTCAGGCTGGAGAGGAGGCCTATGACTGTGGACCTGAGGGCGGCTTCGGCGGCCCGTAGGGCCTCGTCGAGTCCCCTCGGGGGTGAGGGGGGCATCAGGGTTGCACCGCCTTTAGGTCGTGCATTTTAGGCGGCACGTCAAATATTATTACTTATACTGACTCTCGCATCATTATCTAGAAAGATCAGGTGTACCCAGCGTAATACCTTCGCGCATCGACTAGATGTAAATGGGCCAGGCTGCTAGACGCGACTGTAACACTTATTTGTAAGGACGGCAGGCGCTTCTTTGGGCACTTGAGGCATTGGCCCAGAACAGACAGGCCCACAGGCTGGGCGTGCCCGGCCTCGACGAGGAGCTGGGGGAGGTCCCGAGGGGCTACGTGATCCTCGTGGCCGGCTACCCTGGCTCCGGCAAGACCACCTTCGCCTCCCAGTTCGTGTATGAGGGCCTGAGGGAGGGGGAGAGGGCCCTCTACGTCTCCTTCGTCGAGCCCAGGGACGAGTTCTACAGGAACTCCCTGAGGCTCGGCATGGACTTCAGGCCCTACGAGTCAGAGGGCCTCTTCAGGTACTACGAGGCCCTCAACGTGGCCAGTCCGGACGCCCTCTCTGACCTAGTCCAGGACGTGCTGGCGCAGGTGGACTCCATGGTCGCCTCGAGGCTGGTGGTCGACAGCGTCACGGCCATATCCCAGCTCGCGGGCGACGCGCCCAGGGCCAGGGAGGTGCTGCACAGCGCCCTCTACGCCGGTCTCAAGAGGAGGGGCGTGACCACAGTGCTCATAGCAGAGCTGCCGATAGGGTCGGACCGAGCGGGCCTCGGCCCAGAGGAGTTCATAGCCGACGGGGTCATAGTCATGAAGTACCGCCTCGCCAGGGGCAAGATGGAGAGGTACGCGGAGGTGAGGAAGATGAGGGGGTTCAGCGTTAGGCTGGCGAGGATGCCCATAGCCATAACTGACAGGGGCGTCGCCTTCCCGGCCCCGCTCAGCATCTCCTCGCTCCCGAGCGCTGTGAGGCCCAGGAGGACAATCAACCTCCTCGGCCTCCAGGTTCCCGAGGGGGCTGGGGTCCTCATAGCACACGACCCCTCAGTGGACCCCCTGTGGTTCGACGTGGCCATGGTAGTGGCGCCTGCCCTGAGGGCAGGGCTTAGGGTCAGGTACTCCTCTTACATACACGGGCAGCGCACTCTCAGGCACGCCGTCGAGGAGTGTCTAGGGCAGGTGCCCGACAGCCTCACGGTCGAGTCCTTTGACGCCAGCTCCCTGACCGCTGGTGAGGCCGAGCTGGAAACATACCTCAACGACACGAGCTTTAAGCCAGACCTAGTCGTGGTTGAGGGCATGAACGTTTTGGCCGAGTTCCTGGAGAGGTCGGACTACATGGGTGTGATATACAGGGTACTGAACAGAAGGGCCTCCATGGGGATAACGACCGTACACCTCTACGCCGCACATAGGGAGAGGGTGTGGGAGGCGCCGCTGGTCAACTACTACGACTACGTGCTATACGCAGGCCCTGAGGGCCAGGGGCTCAGGCTTGAGTACCTGCGGTCACTTGGCTCCGTCACCCCCGCAGGGGCCGTTGCCATCGAAGCCAAGGACGTCAGCTGTGGCTCGGCCGTGAACGTTGGCGTAAAGCAAGCCTGAACCGGCGGTAGAAGGGGCTGAACGAGGGACGCCTGCGGGGCCGCTCCTCAGCCCGGCCTGGGCGCTTGGACTTCGCCGCCTTTGCAATAGTCCTCATAGGGCAGGCGACCGGTTGCCTACCTGCAGGGCGTGGGCCACGCTTAGGCTAGGGCGGGGCCGGTGTGGAAGTTCACAGGCAGTTGGCAGCCCCGTTCCGCAGCAAAGGGGCCTGGGCCGATTGCCTTGTGGCAGCAAGGGGAAAAGCTGTGGAAGTAGGTCCTATGCAGAATTAAAAAGAGATAAAATATGAAAGGTAATATAAAAATCATATAGGTCAAAAAGTTTTTAACTGATCCTCAGTCATTACCGACGTCAGGTGTCCGTAATTGCGCAGGGCGAGCTGGCTGGTGAGGAGGGCCCTAGGCTGAGGAGGGCCCTCACGCTCCTTGACGTGTTCATGTTGGGAATAACCGGCATGATCGGCTCGGCCTGGCTGCTGTCGACGCTCGGCGCCGCGTCCGCGATGGGGCCCACCTCGATACTCTCGTGGGTCCTGGCGGGCGTGCTCTTCATGGTTATGACGCTCAGCTTCGCCGAGCTGGGAGGCCTCTTCCCGTTCAGCGGCTCCCTAGCAAGGTACAACCACTACACCCACGGCGTTATCAGCAACTACCTGCTGGCGTGGGCGTACTTCATAGGGGCCCTGACCACGGTCACCACGGAGGCCGAGGCCTTAGTACGAGCGAGTTCGCCAAGCTGCTCGGCGTGTCTAGGGTTATCGTGATTAAGTGGATTAAGAGCGGCAGGGTCGTCGCCTACGACGTTAATGGTAGGTGGAGGATACCATATAGCGAGGTCGAGAGGGTCCTCAAGGGCGTCCAGAGGGTTAGGCGTGTGGCGATATATGCCAGGGTCTCCAGCGGCGCGCAGGGGAACGACCTAGACAGGCAGGCCGATGCCCTCAAGCTCTGGGTGAGCAGGAACCTCCCGGGCGCGGAGTACGTCGTCGTCACGGACGTCGCGAGCGGGCTGGACGAGGACAGGAGGGGGCTAAGGAAGCTCATAGAGATGGCCAGGAGGAGGGAGATAGACGCCGTAGTCGTCGCGTCCAGGGACAGGCTGGCGAGGTTCGGGTTCGAGTACCTCAGGGAGCTGTTCAGCGCCCTGGGCGTAGAACTATTTGTGGCGTCCCAGGAGGAGCCGAGGGACTACCTGCAGGAGCTCGTAGAGGACTTCATGGAGATTGTGGCGTCCTTCGCCGCCAGGATGTACGGCAAGAGGAGCAGGAGGTTTGAGGAGGCGGTCTCGTGTGCTAGAAAGTGTGTTAAAGAGGGCTGAGAGAACCGTAGCTGTTGAGGCCTACGCGAACAGGCCTGCCAGGGCGGCCCTCAGGGAGGTTGAGGAGGCGTACAGGAGGATGCTCCAGGAGATGGTCGAGTACGCCGTCGAGCACAAGGCCTCCCAGGGCACGCTGCACAGGGTGTTCTACCGCAGGTTCAGGGAGCAGTACCCGTGGCTGCCGACCAGGGTCATCAAGGGGTGCTACAGGGACGCCGTCAGGAGGGCCAAGAGCTTCAGGGAGCTCAGGAGGAGGGGGCTGGCCAGGACGGACAGGCCCGCCGTTAGGAGCGTGACAAAATGAACGACAGGCCTCGCCCCTCCTAGGGGCGGGGCATAAGTTTGATGGCCCAGTACAACGGTATGGCGTCCCTCTCCTCGCTGAACCCGCACCTCGGGCACTCCATTATCCTCGCGCGCTTTGTCGCCCTCTTTAGCTTGAGCTTGCCCCCGCACACGGGGCAGACCGTGCTGTAGAGCCTCCTCTCCTCCCAGTAGACCCCGTACCACGACAACAGGTTCTCCAGGTACTTCGTGAAGGACAGCAGGGTCCTCTGCAGGCTCGTCCCCCTCAGGCTTTCGTGGTCTGGCGCGTCGATTAGAACTAGGGGCTCCTTGCCGTGCCTCCTGGCTATCCGCCTTATCCTCGTAACTATCCTGTCTGCGGCCTGCTGGGCCCAGCCCCTCGCGCTCCCGCCCAAGGTCTCCCTAATTAAGGCCGAGTACTTGTTTACCTGGGCCTGCGCTATGCAACCTTGATTGTGGAGGTTGTCCCTGACCTCCATTAGCCTCCTGGCGCTAGCCCACCTCGCGCCCCTGTTCGGCGGCCTGTACTTTTCCGTCTTTATCAGCTTCCCGTCCCAGTAGTGCACTACGACCCAATGTGAGCTGTTGACGTCTACTACCACTAGGAGCGGGTCTCTCGGCGCCTGAACCTCGGCCCTCTTATGGAGCACTACCTGCGCTACGAGCTTGCCGCCCCTCTCAAACACCTTTACCGTCTTCCTGTCCGGGCCCTCCGCCAGCCTCTTGCTGAGCCACTCCCACGCCCTGTCCG